>JAVBLO010000012.1:0-27355 GCA_031553415.1 Bacteroidales bacterium
ATAAATCGCAGGGGTCATATCTACAGCAATCGATTGTCAATCATTGCTTTAAAGGTACGAATCTCTGCGGTTTTTCCCAAATAAATTACATCTTATTTTACTGTTAATCAGTCATTTATTTATGTTTTGAACGAACTGTTGAAGTTGACGACATTGGTCAGAGACTTCGCCGAACGCTTACGCCTATAACACTAATTACAACATTCTAAAATTAGCACAAATCGTGCCCGTTTTGAATCTGTTAAATGTAGAATTAAATGGGTATTCCAATTTTTTGTTTAAATTTGTGCCTCGTTATAAAAGTTAATTGATGGAAGACTATATTGTATCGGCACGAAAATACCGCCCTACCACCTTTCAATCGGTAGTTGGGCAAAAATCTTTAACTACAACACTTAAAAATGCCATTCGCAACAATAAATTAGCTCATGCTTATTTGTTTTGCGGACCTCGTGGTGTGGGAAAAACTACTTGCGCCCGTATTTTTGCCAAAACAATCAATTGTTTGAATCCGACACCCGAAGGTGATGCCTGTAATGCCTGTGAATCGTGCATGGCATTCAACGAACAACGTTCCTATAATATCCATGAATTGGATGCTGCTTCAAATAACTCTGTCGATGACATCCGGTCATTGATTGAACAGGTCCGTATCCCTCCACAAATCGGTAAATATAAAGTATATATCATTGATGAGGTTCACATGCTTTCACAAGCGGCTTTTAACGCATTTTTGAAAACATTGGAAGAACCGCCTCATCATGCGATTTTTGTGTTGGCAACAACCGAAAAACATAAAATTCTTCCGACCATTCTTTCCCGTTGCCAGATTTACGATTTCAGTCGCATCAGCATCAATGATACTGTCGAACATCTGGAATATGTAGCCCAACAGGAAGGTGTTGCCGCTGAAAAAGAAGCGTTGAATGTGATTGCACAGAAAGCAGACGGAGGTATGCGGGATGCCCTTTCTATTTTCGACCAGGTAGTCAGTTTCACCGGAGGAAATATCACTTACAAAGCGGTTATTGAAAACCTGAATGTATTGGATTATGAGTATTATTTCAAAATGCTCGAAGCCATACTCCAGGATAAAGTAAGCGACAGCATGTTGATTTTATCTGAAATCCTTGGAAAAGGTTTCGACGGACAACATATCATCAGCGGCCTGGCTTCGTTTTTCCGTGATTTGCTTGTCGCTAAAGACCCTCAAACCATTGTTTTGTTTGAAGTAGGCGATGCCGTCAAAGATAAATACCTGAATTATGCCGCCCGTTGCAGTAATAAGTTTTTGTATAAGGCTATTGAACTGGCTAATATTTGTGATTTGAATTACCGGGCAAGCCGGAACAAAAGATTGCTGAGCGAATTGCTCCTGATACAACTCTGCCAACTGAATTCTCCCGACGGAAACGAAGAGGAGGATAAAAAAAAAACTATAATTAAGCCAATTGCGGCTAAGGCAGATGCTCCTGTGCAGCCGCAAACCACGGCTTCAGCCCCGCAAACAGTAGCTCCTGCCCTAACCCAGATTCCACAGAAACCGGCATCACCTCCATCTTCCTCGTTATTGGGCGATAAATCTGTTGTGAAATCGGTTCCTAAAAGTGTGATAAGCGTTTCACTTAAAAATCCTGCCGGACAACAGGAAGAAAAACAGGAAACTGCAAAACAATCCCAATTGAATGTTGTCACTCCTTTTTCCCAATCAGATTTGAATACCGCCTGGAAAAAATATGCAGAAACTTTACGCGAAAAAATCCACCTGAAAAATACGATGTTGAATAACTTACCTACCCTGAAGGAAAATTATCAAATCGAAGTGCAGGTTTATAACCCTCAGCAAGAACAGGCTTTGCAAGATGAAGCT
The DNA here is from genome assembly GCA_031553415.1 of Bacteroidales bacterium. Classification (GTDB taxonomy): domain Bacteria; phylum Bacteroidota; class Bacteroidia; order Bacteroidales; family Azobacteroidaceae; genus JAIRVZ01. Next base: position 1,871 of record JAVBLO010000012.1, read on the forward strand.
CTTTCTTTGATGGAATTTTTAAGGAAAGAACTGAAAAATACATCTATCCGTATGGAAGTATCCATAACCGAAGAAAATACAAAGAAATTAGCATATACCGATAAGGAAAAATTTGACCTTATGGCCTCTGTTAATGAAAATTTAAACTCTTTAGTACAGGAATTTAAACTCCGTTTGGATTAATTTTTTATTTTTGTAACCTTGAATTAATATTAAATCCCATGCATACTTTCTCAAAACTCAAAATATCCGGACTGTTTTTTATTATTTCCATAGTTTCGGCATTACCTGCTTATTCCCAATCTAATGATGAAGTGTTAAGGGATTCTGTTATCCAATATGCCCATAACTATATGGGAACTCCTTACCGCAGGGGGCAAAGTTGTCCGAAAGCTTTCGATTGTTCGGGGTTTACAAGTTATGTATACCGGTATTTTGGTTATAACTTGTATCGCACAGCATGCGACCAAATAAAAAATACATCTAAAATAGTCAAAAAAGAAGAATTGAAGCCGGGCGATTTGGTATTTTTTAAAGGTCGAAATTCCAAAGGAACCCGGATTGGCCATGTGGGTATGGTTGTTGAAGCAGATGGAAATGGAAATTTTAAATTTATCCATGCTTCCTGTAAATTGGGAGTTACTGTTTCAGAAAGTGAAGAGAATTATTACAGAACCCGTTTCGTATCAGCCGGAAGAATTGTTTCCGACCGGGAAGAATCGCTTCAGCCATTGCCTGTTAGCGTGATTGAAGTGAAAGCAATCAAACCGGAGTTGTCGCTTTGAGCAAATATCATAGTCAATCAATCTTACTCAATGAGTATAAATCCTGCCCATTTTTCAGGATTATCCGGATATAGTTTTTTCAATTTGTTTTGAGCAATATTCAAAGCTTTTTTCTTGGATGCTCCATTTATCCATTGTGTATAAAATTCCTGCATCAGGTCTGTTGTTTCTTTGTCGGGCACTTTCCAAAGACTGACAATCATGGACTGCACTCCTGCTAAACGGAAGGCCCGTTGTAAACCAAAAACGCCCTCACTTCCGACCACATCTCCAAGTCCGGTTTCACAGGCTGAAAGTACAACTAATTCGGTATTAGAAAGATTCATATTCGACACTTCATAAGCTGTGAGGATTCCGTCGTCAGTGCTTTCGTCGGGTTCTTTTCCACTCCAGACATGGTTAGCTCCGGTGAATGCTAAGCCTGAACGTATCAATGGGTTATCAGATATTCTGTATATATTTTCCGTATTTGTATTTGTAAAATTTAATTCGTTAACATCTTGCTTCAGTTGCGGAAAATAAAATCCGTGAGTAGATATATGCAACAATTTAGGGGAGTTCGTGGACGAAAAGGATTTAAAACGAGTTTCTGTTGCATTTTTATCCGTATACAAAGAAGTTTCCCATTTTAAACCGGATAATTGTGTTGCTATGACTTCCACTTCTTTCATTGAACCGGGAAGATAATCAAATCCTTGTCCTCTCGAAGAATCCATATCGTCGAACATACTTCTTGTCAGATTCATTGAGGATGAATTCTTCAAATCAGCATCCAATTGTGACAATTCGGTATTAGATAATCCGAAGTCAGCGCCACCAAAAAGCACAGCTTTATTATTGGTTATCTCTTTGCTTTCTTCCGATTTCAGTCTTATGATATCTTTTGTAGAAAGTAAATTATGAATATTATATTCGTCTCCAAGATAACCACTTCCCGGTTTTATTCCAGCGAAAGAAACCGAGTGTAATAAGCCGGATGGAGCTATGTAGATTTCTTTGGCACCATCCAGATATTTTTCCAAAGGTTTCCAAATCAGCGAATATATATTTTTTGATTGCTGAAATGCCGTTGTTAATTCATCTTCAGAACAAAGAGTTACCATTTCAGGATATTCATAACCGGGACGGAGAATTAATGCACAATACAACCGTTCTATAGCTGTAATATTACCTAAATCATAATTATAAAAATTAATAAACTCTATAGAAACTTCATCGCTATTCAAAGCATTCATAATATCATTCCATTGTAACTTAAAATCTTGTTGTTGATTCCTATATGCTTTTGTGCTATTCATAATTTCTTTCTCCTGTTGGCCAATTGATCTTTTTAATTCAATTAACTCTTTCCAATATTGTACAAGTTCGTCATTTCCACTATTCATAATAGCATCTTCTATTTGAGAAGAAGAATTTAAATTTAAATCTTTAATTAATTGATTGTCAACATTTTGAATACTTGCTCTTAAATCCTTTATTTGTCTCCATGATTTTATAAGTTCTTGATTTTCACTATTTAAAATGGTTTGTGTTACTTGATTGGATGAATTCAGTAATAAATTTTTCGAAAATAATTCACAATTATAAGCTAAAACTGTAACAAAAGGAATGTCTTTTTTGTATTTATTTGAGAACCGTTGATAATATTCTAAATAAAAATTATCTGCTTGCCAATATGATTCTCTTTCTAATTCAGAAAGAAATGAGAAGACCTCTCTTGTCAATTCCCTTTTTTTTTCAAAAGATTGGGAATAATAAAACTCAGCATCTTTACATTTATTCATCATTTCGTAATTAGCTCCAATATTAGAAACAACATCTGAATAAAAAGTAACACCTTCTTCTGGATTCAAAGAATCCAAAATTTGCATATATAACTCTTGTGACTTATTATAATCTTGCTGTCTAAAATAAACAACGGCAAGATTATTCAGAGATTTTAAATAAGTACGATGATTCTCTCCAAAAGCTGATCTCTGTTTTTGTAATACGTCTAACCACATATTTACAATATCTGATTTATCCACTTTGGGGTCATTCCCTTTTGTGTCAATTATGTTACTAATAGTTCTAAAATAATCCGGATGATTTTCTCCCAGATATTTTTTCTGAGTCAAACTGATGTCAGTAAATAAATTCAATGCTTTATCAGTTTCTCCTTTTATGGCATATATATGTGCCATGGTATGCAAGACATAAAGACTATCTAATGGAGATTCTGCATTCAATCTCAATATATCCAAGGATGATTGAAGGAATTTTTCTGATTCATCATAATTTTTTAATTTGAAATATAAATTTCCCAGTTGTGTAGTGATTTCAGAGACCTGTAAATGAGAATCTCCATATATTTTTTTACACAATCTTAAGGAATAATTCAAACACTTTTCTGATTGTTCATAATAACCAGTTTCCTGATAAAGTATTGCTAAATTAGTCAGTATATTAAAATAAGTTGTATGTTCTTCTCCAAAAACTACCTTCATTAAAGACATTGCTTCTTTGAGTATAGGTTCTGCTTGATAATAAAATCCTTGATAAAAATATGTTAATCCAAGATTATTAAGATTAACTGCATATTTAGGATGCGCCTTCCCATATACGCTCTCTATTATTGGCAAAATATCAATAAGTAAAAGTTTTGCTTCTTCATACTTTCCTTGTGTTAAATATAAAGAAGGTAAAGTTATAACACTTGAGATATATCCTGGATGAGAAATGCCTAATGCTTGTTTATTTATATCAATAGCTTGTATATAATACTTCTCTGCAGTTTCAAAATCGCCTTTTGAATTATAATACAGTCCTAAAAGAATCAAAGAATTTGCATATTTATAATGGTTTTTACCTAAAGTATTCAGGCGAATATCAGCTGCTTTTTGTATCATTTCTTCTGGTTTTTTTTTCATGTCACCAGATATCAGGTACAAGCCTCCTAAATTATGTAATGACTCTGCATAATCAGGATGATTTTCTCCCAGTAGTTTTTTTCTTATTTGAAGAGATTCTTTAAATAATTTTTCAGCGTCTGTATACAAATTTATTTCAAACAAAACCTCTCCCAAACCATTTAAGCTTTCGGCGTATTCTAAGCTAGTGTCTCCTATTTTTGTTTTCCTTATTTGTAATGCATTTCTATACAGATTTTCAGATTCAGCATATTTTGATTGTTTTGCATAAAGTTTGGCTAACTCATTAATTGTAGATGCATAATCAATGCTGTCATTTTGTTGCATTTTCAATGCCTGATTCAGTGTATTCTCAGCTTCCAGATACATCCCTTTTTCAAAATATTCTTTACCTTGTTTGTTTAGATCACCGACCGATTGAGAAGATACTTTCAATACCAGTATAAAAAACAAACTGACAATCCATGTGATTTTTAATAGTGTAGTCATAAGTGTATTGTGTTTTAAATCAAAATTCAAAACCATTTCTTTTCGTTTAATTTATCCAACAACTCCTGAGCTTTTTCCAGATATTCTCCCTTTTCTGCGATTATTCCGGAGAGTATTTCTTTGGAGTCATCCCTTTGATTATTCTCCAAATACGCCAATGCCAGATACCATTGGGCATCTTCCTGGTAATCGAATTCTCCGGAAGAAGCTAAAGGTTTCAATTCTTCAATTGCCAGTTTCATTTGCTGTTTTTCTATCAAACCGATTGCATGGTTTAAAGCAGATGTCATGCGCTCTTGTTCGGCATCGGGTTCTCCGCGCAATGGCGTAGTTTCATAAATTTCAGCGGAATAATATTCGTTGAACAGTTGGTTTTCAGAGTATTCAGGTCTGAATCCTATATAAATAAGTATAGCAATAGCAGCGGCAATTGAAGTTATACCAATGATGAATTTTGATTTTCCGGGCGATGCCACTTGTTTGCCATTTTCTTTTTCTCCTATTCCGTGCCTTTTTTCAGCTTCTTCGATAAGATTGCGAATGTCGCTCAACGATGACCTTTTGATGGCATCCAAAGCGTCTTGCTCGCCTTTCCGTTTGAAAGCGACAACAATATGGCGCATCAGTTCAACTTCTTCCTGCACTTGTTCATCGCTATTCATGGCTTCTTCAAAAGCTGTTTCTTCTTCTTTTGAAAGCCTGTGGAGAAGGTAATTTTCTATTGTTTCCTGACTATATTTTGTATTCATAATTCAAAATCCTCCTTGTTGTAATCTTTCAGGATATTTTCCGTTAATGTTTTTATGCACCGGGATTTCCGGGTTTTTACCACATCTTCATTTTTGTAATTCATTATCACAGCTATTTCTTTCAGGCTTTTTTCTTCATAGAAAAAAAGTGTCAATACTTCATTACAGGGTTCCCCTAATTCTAAAACAAGCCTGTAAACTATTTCCTGCTGTTCGTTGTATTCCACATCTTTAGACAGGATTTTTAATTCCAACAAGTCAACAGATTTCTCATATTTATCCTGATTTCTTGATTGATTAAGTGTTTTATTGAGACCGATTTTAATCAAATAAGTTTGTAAAGCGCATGTCAATTCAGATAATTTACCAACTATAATATTTTCACAAAAGTCGGAAAAACTTTCTTTGTATAAATCAATAGCTTCGTTTCTTTCTACAGAAAACCGGCTGATAAAAAATGCAATAAAAGGTTCCCTGTAATTGTCATACAGTTCCATTATCTTCTTGCTGTCATTAGACAGCAAGGCTGATTGAATATATTTGAGCTCTTCCTTTTTACCGGCCGATTTGAAAAATTTTATTTTCATCAGTACTCTCAAAATAGGGTGTTTGTTTTCTTTTTTGTTTCGGGAACATTATTTCCATTTCGTTTTCCAACAACCGTGAAAATTCCATATTGGAAATGTTACTATCTTTTGTTTTGAACATTTTAGTAAAGGCGTATGACAACGAACCATAGTAAATTACCGATTTATCGCTTCTCAATTTATATTCGTAATTTACTTCTTCGGGATGGCAGGCGCTGAATACAGTTATAGGTGAAAGTTTTTCCCCTTTTTTGAGGCTCATTTTCAGTTTGCTACTGTCAATAATCGCAGGTGTGTAATTATCGGGAGCAAATATGTAAGTAGTACCACGAATGTATTCATCGTCATCTCCGTAGCGCGTTCCTGTACCACTGTGACAAGCATCGATAACAACGGTCAAATTTCCTTTCGTTCCAATTCTTATTCGTATTTTTTCAAGCAGGATATCCAATTCATCATCTCTCAAATGTTTTTTCCCTTCATATTTTCCGGAGGAAAACCGCCGTTTAGCATCGTATGGAATGATTGATTCATCAAGTCCATCCGGTTCATCACCATTGTCATCGGCCATTTGTTGTCCATGGCACGAGAAATGAATGTAGATATAATCATCCGGTTTTGATTGCATAGCAAGTTTATTCAGTTCTTCCACGATTCCGGCTTTAGTCGCTTTTTTATTCAACAGAACTTTTATGTTTTTATTTTTATACCCGGATTGTTTGAGCATTGATTTTATTAACAAAAGATCGTTCGATGCATGAATTTTACTCCAACCACTGTCTTCGGGGTATGAATCAATTCCCGCAAATAATGCCCTGTTTGTTTGCGCTTTAAAAGTGAAAACAAAAAAGCAAAAGCATATTATCAGCGATATTTTCATTATTGTAAATAAAACCAATTATTGACACATTAATATATCATTTGCCTTAAAAACAATTCGAAATCAAGCTTTTTATCAAGTTTAAAACTATTTTTTATCCTGGTTTTAATTACACGAATACTCAAAGGTTCGACTGAAATACATTCTGCGATATGTTTAGGTTTCATTTTTATAAGAAAATAAATGCAATATTTTATATTTGTAACGGTAAGGTTCCCATTATATTCCTTTTTTATATTAACAAAAAAGCCGTCAGGAATATGTCGCAAACTTTCCAGGTATTCACTTTGTTCCGGAACATCTTTTAATTTTTTTGAGATCAAGTCATACAAATCGCGAATCAGTTCCAGGTAATATGGATCTTGTGTGGCGAATGTTATTTTATTGTTTTTGTTCTTTTCGTATTCGTCTACTTTCTGTTTATGAGTTGCTATTTCGTTAATGAGCCTTGCCTGTTCTTTCTTAAGTTCTTCCAATTCTTCATCCATATTAGAAATCAAAGTATCTTTTGAATGATTTTTCAATAATACCTCGAATTTCTGGCGTTCCGCATCTTTCAATTGTTCCTCTTTCAATTTAGTTTGAAGAAGTGCTTCCTCTTTCTCCATTTGAGTAATCTGCAACTGCGAATATGCTGCTTTTTTCTTCGAACGTTGCCAGTGGATAATTGCAAACAGAGCTATGGCGCACATAAAAAACACGCAGATACTGAGCAGATTTATTCGCTCTTTGAAACGGTTGATTTGGAGCAGTTGTGCAATTTCGGCATCTTTCTTGTTTACCTCATATTTGGCTTCAAGTTCACTGATTATCTTGTATTTTTCGGCATCATGAATATTATTCAGGCAATTTATTTTTTTTCTTTCATAAAATGCTACCTCCCGGTAATTACTTTTTTTTTCAGAAATTTCTGATAATCGGTCATACACATCCAAAAACAAATTCAAGTTTTCTTCTGCTTGCCATTGATTCATCAATTCGAGCTGCTGAAGAAATATTTGTTCGGCTTCTACCGTTTTTCTGTTACAATATGCAATTTCTCCTTCTATCCAAAGACCATTAATAATCATTGCAGTGTCGGACGGATTGGTTGATTCTTTAGCCTTTTTAAGATAGCTGGTAATTTGTCTGAAGTCAGGATCTTTTTTCTTTAAGAGATTATGTGCTAAGTTAATATAATTATAAGCTAAATCTTCAGGCCGGATTCCTATATTTCCGGTAGAATCAGAAATGGAGATGACTTTTGTATCATAATAAATGGCTGAATCCAAAAAAAGAATTTGGTTCTCATTTCTTTCGTACATACAGTTATAATACATAGCTACAGCCCGGTATGCAATTGCTTTAAAATTATTTTCCACTTTTGGTTTTTCTGCTAAAAGTTTCATTTTATCAATAATTTTTTTCAGGCTGCGAGTATCGTTTTTTTGTATATATGAAAATGCTAAGTTATTATGCAAGCTAATCTGTAATTCATTATCTCCTGCTTTTTCATACCAATGGATAGCTTCATAGTAGTGTTTATGAGCTTCTGTATCATTCATCGAATAAAGAAAATAATCCCCATAAGCATTATGGAAATATCCCAAAATTTTAGGGTTGCTTACTTGTCTTTCATAAACTTTAGCTGAATCCAAATACAACCGAGTTTCATCAAGACGATATGTTCTCATACAATCACCAGCAGCATTGGCATAATGCATCAAGGCTGAATCCGGATTTAATATCCAAAACTCATTTTCTTTCCCTATCATCATTTCAGGCAGAAAAATAACATAAAAAAGGAGACAAAACCTGATTGTTAACTTACTTTTTAGGATCATTGAAAAGAATGTAGTTTATGTAATAATATGTTTTATGACATGACAAATGTAATTTTTTTTATGAAAGGTTGCAACATGCTTTTCAAATTAGATTTTTTCATCTATCCGGTCACCTTTTCTTTTCTCCCGGTATAAAATCATGTGAACAGATTATTAACATCTAAATTTTTGTTACATGAAAAAGTTTTTTTTAATGGCAACACTGGCTCTCAGCGTCGTGTTTGTCTGTGAAAATCGGGAAAAGGTTGCATTGGAGAATAATAGTGATTTCCCTCCAAGAGCGAATGTTACAGTTATCAGTAAGGTAAAAGTTGAAAGATTGGCAAACATAATTCCTATCCGGATACCAATACCTCCGATTAAGCAAACCATTGCCTAAAACAAGAGCCATCAGGGTCTGAAATAGCCGGATTTAACAAAAAATACAGGCGATTTGTGTCCTGATGGTTTTTTGAATTTTTGTAAACATTTGTAAACATTCGTTCTGAGACTCTTGCTTTATTTTTGCAACTACAAACACTCACGCCTGTGTTTTGTATATAGGCGTGGGTTATTGGCAATATTTACATATTAACAAACAATTATTTCAAAATGAAAACATTCAGATTGATTTCAGCTACATTAATAGCCAGTGTAACTTTAGGATTAACAACTTCTTGTTCTGACGATGATAATGGACAATGGTACAGCTATGATGATACCAGTATGTATATTTTTTCATATTGAGACATGAACTGGCAATCAAAAAATAAACAATCACACATTTAATTTTATCTTATGAAAAGAGTATTTTTATTATTAATTATCATGGCAGTATGTAGTTCTATTTCTTTTATTTCTGCCAAAACATGGAGAGTAAGCAATGTAGATGCAACTGCCAATTTTTCAACTTTGGATGCTGCCATGCAGGGAATTACTGCCGGAGATACACTTTATTTGGAAGGCTCAAATGTAAATTACACATTGAGCAACCCCATAACTAAAAAAGTAGCAGTTTTAGGTCCAGGTTATTATTTGGCAGACAATCCTAATACATTGGTAAATAAATTATCTGCAACTATTTCCGGAACTGTTTCAATTATGGCTAAAGAAACCCTCATTGAGGGCGTTGTGTTCTCTGATGCAACTTATGATGATTTGAATATTGGCGCGGATGATGTGATTATTCGTAAATGTTACATTGGAAAAGCTGTTTGCTTTACTGACAATAATATTAACACTAAATTACAAATAAAAAATACAACCATTATGCAATGCTACATAGTAAAAAGTTTAATTTCTTATAACTTTAATTATGACACAGCATATAATTCTGTGATTGTAAATAATATAATAGTGGCAGGTCTTAATCACAATTTGAATAATTTTGTAAATGCTACAATTGAAAATAACAGTTTTGTTGGTAGTAGTTTTAGTATTAACAATAATGATGGATGTTTCATCCGGAATAACATTTTATCAGGATCCAATATAAAATCTACAAATACTAATTGTACTATCAATAATAACTATACAACAGGAACGATAGATTATACAACCTCTTCTTCTTCCAATGATGGCAAATGGCAATTAGCACCTGCTTCTCAAGGTATGATTACCGGAACCAACGGTTCCCAATGTGGCGCTTTCGGTGGCGCTTCCCCATATATCTTATCCGGCTTAGCTAACATACCTCATATTTACGAAATTGATGCCCCTAATGCAGCCTCTGCCGCCAGCGGATTACAGGTAAAAGTAAAAATCGGCACAGAAAAATAACTCTAAAAACAGGATAACATGAAAAAGAAAATTATTCTGCTCATTATGCTGTTTCCTGTGTTCTTGTTGAAAGCACAGGTACAGCAGATAGAGTATTTTTTAGATACTGATCCTGGATATGGCAAGGGTATCAATCCCGGAATACCAGTGTCAGTAGGCAATACAACTAACAAAGTATTTGAGGAGCTTACTTTTAATGCTCCACTCAACACTTTGCAGGATGGAATCCACACATTGTATATACGTGCTAAAAGCAACCGTGGTTGGTCACAAACGCAATCTCATCCTTTCGTAAAAATGAATTTGCGGGGAGAAACTGCAAATGAAGCAATATATATGGAATATTTCTTTGATGCTGATCCGGGTTATGGCAAAGGAATTTCCGCAAATCTACCGGAAACAGGAGATACACACACTTTTAATCCCAACATCCAATCTTTGTTAAATGGAATACACACACTTTATGTCAGGGTACAGAACCGTTACGGCAATTGGTCACAAACAATGAGCCGTCCGTTTGTTAAAACCATTCTTCCTTCTGATTTGGCTTCAGGATTGACGGCAGTCGAATATTATATCGATACCGACCCGGGAATGGGGAAAGCTATTATCACTCCCTTTTCTCCGGATGTGAATGTGTTGGAGTTTACTGCCGGTTTAATGGAAATTCCGGCAGGAAACCACACTTTATATCTGCGTGGCAAAAACCGTATCGGACAATGGGAGGCAATGGGAATCCATGCTTTTTCGGTAATTGTCTCCGGGATTGATGATATTACAGTTTCCGAACTGGTAGTTTATCCTAATCCGGTAGCAGACCTTTTGTTTATCAAAAATGAGAATTCCATGATTAAGGATATTGAAATTGTTGATTTTAATGGTAGGATGTGTCTAAAACAAAAAATTGAAGAAGGAAATTCAATTATTCAGGTTTCATTGAGTGAATTTCCCTTGGGAATATATTTTGTAAAAATGACAGGGGAAAAAGGACATAAAACAACGAAAGTAATAAAACAATAAGAACAATAATGAGAAATATAATCGGAATAATCATTTTTTGCTTAGCATTAGGCGCTTGCAATGATAAAGGTTTAGACACAAACCTAATTGTCGTTGGAGATGAAAATGGCAATATAATGTACATCAATAAAAAAGGGAAAACTGTATTAAAGCCTGAGAATGGGGCATATACTTACTTCTTTGATGGACTTGCTGAATCGCACAAGGATGGTAAATGTGGATTTATCAATAAAAAGGGGAAACAGGTTATAGAAAATCAATATAAAAGAGTACTTTCTTTTTCGGAAGGAGTTACCTGGGCTGTAAAGGAAAACGGCCATCCGGAATTAATCGATACAAAAGGGAACGTAAAATTTACATTGGAACAGGCAGAAAGTGTTCGTGCGTTCCATGATGGTTTAGCTGTTTTTACAACTATCGGAGATGATGGAAAAAACAAATATGGTTGTGTAAACAAATCGGGTAAAACAGTTATTGAGCCCCAGGAAAACCAAATTTTCAATTTTTATCAGGGGAAAGCAATTGTTACAAACAGAAATGATTATAAAAAAGGATATATCGATCAATCAGGCAAAATTATCATCAACTGCCAGTTTGATGAAGCAGGAGATTTTAGCAAAAACGGATTGGCTTGCGTAAAATTCGGAGAAAAGTATGGTGTTATCAACACAAAAGGAGAATATGTTATCAACCCGCAATTTGAATGGATGATGACTGATGGTGATCTATTCATTTTTTCAGTGGATAGAAAATACGGTTGGTGCGACAAAGATGGGAAATATATCATTAATCCACAATTCTCAAAAGTGTTCCCTTTCTCAACCAACGACTTAGCCCCTGTAAGCAATGATGACAAAACATGGGGATATATCAATAAAAAAGGTATTTATACTATTAATCCTCAATTTGAAATGGCGACTTCATTTTTGGATAATGAGATTGCGATTGTAAATGTTAACAATAAAGTTGGATTTATCAATAAAGAAGGAAAATACATTGTTAATCCACAATATGAAAGAATAGGAACATCTATCATTGAACTTGTTGCTTTTGGGAAATCGCTTTTTTACTCTCCATCCATTGAAAATGACTATTTTGACACAGAAGGAATAGTTAACAAGGTAAAAAATATGATTACGGAAGATGCTATTGATGGCGTGTCATACGATGCTTCTGTAAAAAATCTGATGGAAAAATACAATTTGAATGCATCGAATTTTAACAAGAACAAAAATTTTACGCAATTAAAAGAAGGCAAATTTTCAACAGATGTAAAATATACTTTAAATATGGACGGAAATCCGTGGACAGTGGTAAAACAGGGATGGTTTTCTAATTATGAAATGAATACCGGTTATGTTCCTGAATCTTATACCATTGCTATCGCATTGGAAGGAGGAAAAAAAGGAAGGGAAGTTGAACTGATGGAAGCATTATATAAGGCATTTTTTGATGGAGAATTGAATAAAACATTACTCTATGAAGGAGCTGTGCTATGTAATTATGGCTATCCTGAATGCAGGTTGTCATACGCTAAAAACTATGTAACAGTCAATGTCCGGAAAGGAAAAACCATCAATCCGGATACATCCATATTATCCGGAGGAAATAACACTGGCCTGAAAATCTCAATCAGTGATAAAGAACCATGCGATGGAGGTGGCTTCACACTTACCATTGCGGGAGGCAAACCTCTTGCCGACAAAAACAAACCATTCACAGTGGAATCCAAACCCATCAGTGGAGAGGGTAAAATTTACGTCGAACGATTTTTTGTCAATAAAGAGGGTTTATATAGCGTTGAAGTAACCACCTCTACAAATACAGATGAATCAAAACAAGAATTGACCGTTACTGATGCAGATGGCGCTAAAGCTACCGCAAATTACACAGTTTATAATTGTCCATAAATGAAAGAAAATATGAAAACAAAATTTTATATCGTATTTGTCATATGCTTTTTTCTATTGCCGATTCAGGAAACTTCCGCTCAATCATTTTGGAAACAATTGGGAAAAGCTGCCGAACAAATAGGAAAAGAATTAATTACTCCACCCACTGATGCACAAAAGCAAGAACAAACACAAACAACAACTGAACAACAGCAAAAAACGGCAACAGTTGCAAACAATGGCAACCTGACTCCCGAACAAAGGAATCAACTTTTTCTTGATATATATGGTAAAAACAGCAAACTGCCGGAAAAATCATTCTTGATAAATCCAACCAAGGTAGTTTATTATGGTGTGTATAAAGAAAGTGCGTTGTTGCTTGCAATAGACAAGAAAGATAATAATTGGGCAGGAATCAAACCAATTGAAATCGGCGACCTGGAGTTTGCTTCTATTGATTCTATTCAAATACAGACTTTAGGAGGCAAACCATATTTATATTACGAATACTACATGCCAGGAGGAAATGCCGGAAATTATAACATATCTTTTGGTTTGTATGAACTTGAAAATTATACACCTTATGCTCTGGAGTATGAATATTATCCGGTAAGAAGCACCGGAAAAATTGAAGTTAAATTTACTCCAAGCAGCAACCTCTTTGATTTTCCGGATTTGTCTGATTACTTAGACAAGAAAGCTCATTCCTCTTCAAGGATTTCTAAAGAAAAAAATCTTGTTGATGTCACAATTAAAATCCCCAAGACAAAAAGTGTTATGAGCATTGACGATGGTTATGACAAATATTATAAAGGAACTGCTCTTACAACAGCTCAAAAAACGGCTTTGAAACTCAACAATATTCAGAAAAAATACCTGAAAGATAGTCCCGGTTGTAAATTCTATAAAGGTAAAGTATTTTATCAGGGAGTAAATGGTAAAATGGAATCCGTCATTGTTGTTATTCCCGACCATGCCACACAGGAAATTTTAATTAGTTACGATGCCAAAGGGAACTACAAGGATAGTGCCGAAATCGCCGGAATAATGAATTATGCCGGAGACAGATGGGAATCTTTTGTGCAAGGGAATAAAATCCAGACTCATTTTACCTGGCCCGTTTTTGAAGGCGAAGAGGGAGATGGTGAAAGTTTTGGATATCATGAAATTACTTCTGATTTGAGGTTTGTGAAGTTAAATCAATAAATAATACTTAGTCATCAGGAAGTATTATGGCGCACTTATATAGTTTTAAGCAAGATTGCATAGTTTTTTATATAAAAACAGGAGAGAAACAAAAGCACGGCTACCTATTCAAAAGGCAACCGTGCTCACTATTTAATTTTACAAACTAAGTATAACATAGTTTTATAAAAACGATATTATTCTTGATCTATTTTTGTAGATGTTATCCTTTTTTAAGGAGAAATGATTATGGAAAATGCACTTCGACGCCTTATCAGGAATATAGTCGATGACCCGTTGCTAATTAAATTGATACAAGAGGAAATACAAAGAAGAGATGTTAATTCTGGTATAATGCCGGAACATTTGTTTGGAAACAGGAATCAATTAGAAACAAATAAAATTTTAATTTCAAAAGATTGCCGGTTTTACCTTACTGACTATAATAATCAGGAATTAGATATTCCAGGCTATCAAGCTAGAGCATTATATGTTTTGTACTTGTTAAATCCTGAAGCAATTTCAAATCAAGATCTCATTGAATATAAAGATGAGTTGATAGAAATATATCTGGAAATCTGTAAAGACAGACAGTTCGATTTATTCCGGGCAGAAGTTGTCATTGATGGTTTAATCCAAAGAAAAGGCAGTCCGTGTGATGCTGCTAATCACGTGCGGGTTGCCTTGAATAAAATAATATCAGATAAACAATCATTAAAAGATTATGTTATTTCCGGTCAAAGAAAAGGGGGACGTAAAATACATATGCCCAAAGAGATGATTAAAGTGGAGAATTTGAAGTTGCGGGAAATAATGGAAAAACTGTCAAAAAGAATTTAGTCACCATGTTCGCATTTATTTTCGCTGTAATCAAAGGAGTAGTTATCTCAGCGCTATTATGTATCGGGTGTGTGTTATTGGGAAGAGCCATTAATAAAAGGTTCTCTCCAACTATTGTCCATTACATTGTTATGCTTGCCGTGGTCATAGTTACGTGCATCCTGATTGTCTCCTATTCGCTGACATCTTCCCTGAAATCAACCGTCGAAGAATATGGAAGTTTGGCGATTAACATAACAAATTTACCCGCCAGTATAAATATAGATGCAATAACTTCAAATGCAGTCAATGGCAACGACTATGTAGAATCTGTTGTTAAGGCGATTGGCAATGAGTATCCTTTAATTGCCGGTCAAATCCTGAAATTAACAGCAGGAAACACCGAACTACAATCACAGGTCAACACAATACTTTCTTCTAATGCAACAGACAAAACGGCGCAAATTGTTAATTGTGTAACAATAAGTTGTTATCAGGGGATTCTGGACAAGCTGTTTTGGGTGAAGTTCAAGATATTAGCGGGAATTGTTTTGGTGCAGTTGATACAGATTGTAATGGTATTCATGGCAGTGAATAAAAGCACAAAGAAAAAAGAATATATCAGGGATTTCGAATTGGATTATCAATAAAAAATAAAATATCATGGTAGAGAATCACATCTTAATAGGATTAGGAGGAACAGGAGGCAAAATCCTTAAGGCATTCAGAAAACGTTACTTCCTTGAGTATAGCAAAGAGTCAAGAAAAACAACCCCGTGGGGCTTCGTTTATGTTGATTCAAGTGATGAGTTGATGAAACCTAATGACATTTCATGGAAAGTATTAGGAGAAGATGCTCAATTAGGGCAAGAACATTTTGTTTTCATTAAAGGTGCGGATTTAGGTTCTCAATTAGATAATGTTAATAGTTTTCCCGGGATTAAACAATGGATTGGTGACCGGAAATTATGGAATAACTTAGTGGGAAGCTATGGAAGTGATGGCGCTGCTGCTCAAAAAAGAAGATTGGGACGCTTCTTATTTGCCTGCAATGTCAATAAATATGAATCAGTCTTAAAAAATCAGGTAGCATACAGTAAAAGTGTCTCTGGATATGAGAATACAACATTTCATATCGTTACGGGACTTGCCGGCGGAACAGGTTCCGGATCTATTGTTGATGTAATCGCTCAAACCCGGAAGTATTACACGGATAATACGAAATTCAAAATCATGATTTATTTGTTAGTTCCGGAACAAAGTCCCTTGCCCGGTTGGGATGCAGGATTTTATCATGCAAACGGGTATGCCGCTTTGCAAGAACTAAATGCTCTTCACACCAAGAATTTCGGACAAATCAATGGAAAAACAACTCCGCATGATATTAGTGGCGAATTTGAAAGAGTTCCTATCGAAAATGTCGACCGTATTTTCAATGGTGGTTTTCTTTTTACGAATGTCAATGAAAATGGTGTAGCAGTTGATACCAATAAAGACCTACCCGATATTGTATCCGACTTTTTGCATCATATAATTAATATCAAACCAACCGGGAATGATGAAATTGATAGAAAAATCAAGGATCCCATCACATTCGAAAATATCGACCAATTCGAAAAAGAATTGAATGAAAAAGCCAAAACCCCCGAAAGTGCATTTCCTGTGAGAACCCGTCGTTTCGGTTCGTTTGGTATCAAACGCATTATCCATCCGGAAGAAGAAATAACAGAATATATTTCATATAGTTTCTCCCGCCAATCATTATTACAATTAAAATACAACAACTGGAATGACGATTTTGGCTTCTCTGATGAACCAAAAAATGAAGATTACCACGCTGTGGTAAATGATAAAGCAAACCAGACGGCCTGGATGCTAACAGACGATCATTTGATGCTGAATCTTCCTATTTTGGAAAGCGATAAAGAACAGAGATGGAAAAAAATCAAAGACGATTGGGACGGAATTATTCCTCAGCTGGCTGATGCCGCATGGGAAAAAGGTGAAGCTGAGGCTGCCAGGGAGCTTGGTTTACTATGTGATCTCCGTTTCGACCAACGTTTCAGGAATCATGGGGTCGTCAAATTTTATGCCGATAAATTGAAGGCAAAAAAAGACATTACAAGAGAAATAGTAAAACAAATTGAAAAATCAATTTATGCTGATTGGAGTACCGGACAAAAGTCTACACACGATTTGATTCGTATGATGGATACTTTGATTAATCATACAGAGAGTCGAATCAAAGACATAAACGCTAAGGTCTCAAAGAAAAATGAAGAAGTTGAACAACTTCAGGTGATGAAGTCACAAAGTGAATTGAAATATAAAGATGTAGGACTATTAAGTAAAGTATTCGGAGGCAAAAAAAATGCATACGAAGAACATTGTGTTCTTCTTAAAACATTATATACAAAAAAAACGGAATTAGAAGCTCTGAGGTTTGCATCCAAACTGATTGTTGAAATTATTCAGGAAATGCAAATACTAAGTGGTACTATCCGGGAATTTAACGATACACTTGCATCATCCATATCCAACTCCGAAAAATTGATAGCCTCAAGGTGTAAAGATGGGAAAATGACAACACAGTCTTTCAATGAATCAATCGTAAAATACTATGATTCGGAAGATGTCCGTCAATTTACACAAAAGGTAATACGCAATCAGGATATTCAAAAAAATCAGACAGCCAATCTCCGGAAATCCATTACAAGTTTAGCCGGAAGTGAACCCTCATTTTCAAAATTACTCGAAAATGTAAATCCTGATAGATTATTGGAAATATTTGATACTGAAAGTCGTGAAAGCGCTGTTGCCGCCCATAATGAACTAAATGTATCCAAAAAAGATAAACTAATAGGAGTAAACATCATTGAAAAATTGTATGAACAATATGGAGGACAAGAAAAGCAAGCAGAATTAAATGATTTTGCAAGGAACATAATCCAAAAAAGTGGAATATATCTGAACTTCGACAAAACAGAAGTTTTAAGAAATCTGCCTAATCAATCGGCTACTCCTAAAAAGGGTTTGAGCGTTCTGAAATCATCAGTAATTGTATCTATACCGCCATGTCCTGAACTCAAAGGATTTATTGATGATTTGAAAGATGCATTTAAACGAAATGTTTCAGGTGACATTGTTGTCGCATTCGATGAATTAAGTACTAAAATGAATGAAATTACGGCATTAAGTGTTACTTATTGTTTCTCATTACGCATGGTGGAACACATGAAATTCCTGAAGCAGAAATATGAACTTAAACTAAACGAACAAAATGCAGCATTCAATAAATTGGTTTTGCATTTAGACGGAGATGGTACCCAATATCCTAAAATTGTGCTCGAATCCAGCACAGCGGGAAGGAATAAATATATCAGCGATAATATTGGGAAATCAATCCTCGCAATAGGAATGGATATTATAAAACACCAGTCAAGAGAAGACGGAACCGGACGCAATGCATATAGCATTATTGAAACCAATGAATATGGAATGCCAATGCCACCTACAATCATGAGCGAAACAGTTGTCGGCATGATAGAATATTTAGGACAAGATTTTGATAATGGAGAAAATTTTGCTGAAAAGATATTGCCTAAAATAGATAACAAGCTGAAAGGAGATTTTCTCCACATTGAGAAAAGGAAGGAATTGATAACCTTAATTTCCGGCAATATAATTCCAAAAGTAATGAATGAATGTAATGGAAATGCATCAGACAATAGCTACAAAATGATATATGATGCCCTCATGTTGGAATTCAAAGGAATAATGAACAATTAAGAATATAAAAGATTATGATAAAGAAAGGAAAATGTACCAACTTTGGTAATAATTGTTCTAAGGCAGACAGCAAAGAAATTATCGAATTAGACATTACAGAAGATTTCAAATGCCCTGAATGTGGTCAGGAGTTAATGGAGTTGAAGGGAAAAGACACTAAAAAAGGCCCCAATAAAAATATTATCATTATAGCTGTTGCGGCAGTTATCTTACTCGGTGGCGGCATCGCGGCCTTCTTCCTGCTCAAAGATTCCAAAATACCGGTTTCTTCTCTCATCCTCAACCCCGGTTCAATTGAGTTAAAAGAAGTAGAAACGCAAACAATCGGCCTGACTGTCCTTCCCGAAAATGCAACAGACAAAACTGTTCAATGGACAATCGACAACGCTTCTGTCGCCAGTATTGAAAATGGAACAGTTACTGCTTTGGCTCCGGGTACCGCAACAATTACAGTAGTGGCAAATGAAGGAAAAATAACTGCAACCTGTCTTGTAACTGTTGTAAAGGAAGAAATTCCTCTTGCTCCGGTTTTAGTTTCTGCTGTTACTCTCAACAAAACAACATTAAAACTTGAAGAAGGCGCAACTGAGAAACTTGAGATAACAATTCTTCCTGATAGCGCCGCCAATAAATCGGTTGAATGGTCATCATCGGATTCTTCTGTTGCAACAATCGATGAAAACGGGACAGTCACTGCAATTAAAAAAGGAACGGCAGTTATTAATGCGGGAACAAAAGATGGCAGTAAACAATCTGTTTCTTGTACGATAAATGTAGAGGGAAAATCAGGAATTGGCGGCGGAACCGGCGGAGGTGGAACCGGCAGCGGAGGTGGAAAAGACTTGGGTTATGCACAATGGACAGGAAAAATGAAAAACGGTCTGCCTCATGATACTCAGGGAACCTTAAAATTCAAAAGCCGCCACATAATAGATTCGCGCGATCCCAAACAACGTGTGGCAGGTGCCGGAGACAGAGTAATCGGTGAATTTGAAAACGGGCACCTGGTTCAGGGCAGATGGTATAAAACGGATGGAAATGTAGAATCCATTATAATAGGCAGCACTAATTAATAACACTTTGTTTCATGCGTCTGTTCAAGGTCACCATTTATATAACAATCTTCATAATGCATTCAGCATTATGGGCGCAGGAAAAAACATTTGAGAACCAGAAGCTGCGACAGGCAGCTTCCGGACTCTCAAAAGAATATCCTTTTGTAGACCTTGTATACTCTTTTACAGAAAAATACCTGAATCAACTGCTGCAACTTTCCCCCAATGAGCGGATTCCAAAAATGCGGCAGGATGGTGTCCGCATTGAAGAAGGAGATTTGAAATTACTACAGTTTGTCAATGACGAGACAAGTTTATCGGTTAAAACACAGTCCAATCATTATATTGTTAGCCTGGTAAATGCAGAAACTCCCCTGATACGGATTTCTTTTCCGATGTCTTACCAGCTAATCACAGGGAAAAAACTGAAAGAACTTGAAGATGATTTCATCAGGGAATTGGAAAACTGGAATTATCAATCGTCTTTGAATCCCGACGAGGCTGACAAAAATGAAATGAGGCGTACTGCTCTCGGAATGTACCTCAAAAGAGGAGGGGTATATTATATAGAGGAAATAAATAACCACCAATACTATGTAGAAGAAAACAATCATCTGCAATTGGTTTATTCCCCGGAACATGTTGCTGAAAGTTTCTGTAATATGATGGTTTCGGAAAATACTCCATGTGAGATAGAACTGAAATTGACCATACAACAATATGGATTTAAAACCCACGAAATGAAAGTACCCCTCAAACAGTGGATTTCTTATTGCAAAAGCAAAGGATGCGATTTGTATGCAGGTATTGAAAAGTTGGGAACAGACAAACTGACCGGTTGTGTTTTTGTCGTAAATGAACCATTCAAATACAACCACGTAATGAATCTGAAATTACCATATACAATATTGAAAGAGCAAAAAGGCACAATAGAAGCCAATATAATGGTTTATATTCCTACTCATAACCTTTTGTCTCTTTTTGATGAATTCGACATGTTTAATAAAAAATAAGGTAACAGCCAATGAAAAAAAATATTTTATCTCTGATGGTTGGGTGTATATGCTGTTTTGCATGGGGACAGGACAATACCGATGTGAAGGGCTTGATTAATAAAATCAAAAAATCCCAATCATACTTGTCTGCCGAAGCCACCATGCCCAACGAAGAAGATGCTTATAAATTAGCCAATGAGTTGTTGGTGGAAGAAATCAATGAATGGGTAAAAAGTAAACGAAAGAGCGAGACCATTAAACAAGTTGTTTTACAGGATATCAGTTCTTGTGCAGAGAAAATGAATATGAAGCGGGGTTCTAATTACAGGGCTTTTGTCTATACGAAGAAAAAAGATATTATTCCCATTTACGGAAACGGGCAGATTGTGCTTAGCGAAAATGAACGGGGTTCGGACTTACAAGCCCTGTCGGAGATTTCAGAACCTTTACGGATAGAGACTGAAAAAAAACCTGCCGGAAAAGAAGAAATCCAACCGGAAGTCAAGCCCCAAAGCGATTTGGATAAAATACTATCAACCAGCACAATGGATGAAATGAAACTGATATTTTCAGATATGAAAGGGCGGGATGCTATTGCTTATGCATCCTATCCATCTCCGGATGCAATTGATAATTGCTATCTCTTGTTTTATAGACGGGATGGCATAATCCGGGCTGTTGTAAATAAAACCGGGGATAATTGGTTGAACCTGAAAACAAATCAGGTTGTGAAACCTGCTGATTTCAGTGGATGTGGAGCTTATTGGTTTATTCTAAAATAATGGAAAAATGAAGAAAAAGATTCTTAATATTATATCTGCCGCTTGCTTTATGATGGTAGTTTTGCCGGCTTTTGCGCAAAACAATGTAGAGTTAATTATCCGGGATGGAGCAGATGGTTCGCTTAAAAATAAATTTGAAAGAGCTTCCAGCGCCCTGCTAACAGAAATAAACCGGGCATTTAAGGAAAACCGCAGCCTGAATACAGCTCAGCTTAACATGGATGATGCGGCGCGCAAAGGATTGGCAAGCCTTTGGGAAAACGTTCATTTTTATTGTGATGATTCCGAAGTCGTACAGTCATGCCTGCATATAGGAAATGATTACCAAATCCGCCAAATTCCTTTGATGCTGCGTCCCGAAGATAAAAAAGCATTTGCCGATGACGAATACCAGGAAGGAGTAATCAACTTTGATGCGAACGGAAAGATTATCCGTTTTAACCTGACTCTCGGAACAAATATTTATCAAAATGTAATGAACAAAGGAAAGACTGTTCAGGATATCAACCGCAGGCAACAAATATTGGGCTATGTAGAACATTTCCGAACCGCATACAATGAGAAAGATTTAGACTTCCTGAACAATATATTCAGTGATGATGCTTTGATTATCACAGGAACTGTAACCAAGGCTGAAAAAGCGGATGGAGGTATATCTTATAACAAAGTAAGCTATAGGAAACAAAATAAACAGGAATATTTAGCCCGTTTGAAAAAAAGTTTTGCTGCCAATAAATATATCAATGTACAGTTTGATGATGTTAAAGTTGTGAAACATCCAACCAAGGAAGACTTTTATGGCGTGACTGTGCATCAACTTTATTCCAACAGCAGCGGCTATAGCGATGATGGTTACTTGTTTCTGCTTTGGGATTTCAGAAATGAGAACAAGGTGCAGATTCATGTACGTACCTGGCAGCCAAAATACCTGAATGATGCAAAAACACAGGAACTTCCCCGGGAAGACATTTTTACAGCAGGGGATTTTGAGATTGGTTTATAAAAAAAGATACCGGAATGAAAATATATTTGCTTTATTTAACAGTACTCCTATGTGTTATTTCTCCTGCGGTGCCGGCTCAAAATAATCTGATTGTGTATTCGGAACCTAAAGAAACTCCCGGTTTAACAGTCAATTCTCCGGAAGCAAAAATAGTAATTATATCTCCTAATAAGGATATAAAACTATCTCATACTATGGGACATGAAAAGGGCGTTTTAACCGGACGGGAAATAAATGGTGAATACAGGTTTGAGTTGACGCACC
The DNA here is from genome assembly GCA_031553415.1 of Bacteroidales bacterium. GTDB lineage: Bacteria > Bacteroidota > Bacteroidia > Bacteroidales > Azobacteroidaceae > JAIRVZ01. The sequence continues at coordinate 24,655 of JAVBLO010000012.1, forward strand.
CTCTCAGCGAAGACGAGATGGAAGATGGCTTTTGTAAAACAACTGTTACTGTTGCGACATCCAAAGGAAGTAAAACGACTGCATTAGTCCTGAGACCTGGAAAATGTTATGTCGGGCGTTTTGAAATACCCCTTAAATTTTCGTATACCGATGAAAGTAATTCCAGGGCGGTTTATGCAGAAGAAAACCGGGCAAAGGTTTCCTTTATTTCTGAAGTCGACGACCTTACTATCAAGTATAATGGGAAAGATATTGTTACGAATGGTGTGGATACCTCTCCCTATTCTTATCTCACAGTAAAAACAGAAAAAGAAAAAAGATTGACTACTTATGACTTAATTTTTGACACAAGTGTTCCTGAAGCCCGGAACGAAAACTTCAGAAATCCGGTTTTTACATTGAAAAGCTCTTTTCCCGAAGAATTGAAAGTGCAGTTAGCTGAAGGCAGCCAACTTACAGTAAAAACGATGTTCCGGTTCAGGATATTATTACAATTAGTAGAAACGGTTATTACTGAAAAAGAAGTTTTTGTTTCCGATTATGCCAAAATATTGGATAGTGCGGAGCAATCTGTACAGAATCTTAATTATACTGCGGCTAAAGGATTTTACCAGCAAGCTATCAAGACTAAAGATGCTCCTAAAGATGCAAAAGCCACATTGGAAAAGAAAATCGCAGAAATGCAACAATGTGAAGAATTTGATACACAAGCCAAGCGGGCGATGCTTTATATCCGTGAATTGAAAAAAGCCGGACAGGATGCCAAAATGGATGAGATTGAAGCCGCTTTCCGGCAGGCATTGACTTGCTATACTAACTTAGACCGGCTGAATAGTTCTCCAACCTATAAAGATTTAATTGAAAAAACCAATACTGCCCTGGAAGCCTTCAATATCATAGTGGTGGAAGGTAGCGTCCGGGACAAGCAGGACAACACGAGAATGATTACCGGTGTCGGTATTTATGGAGTTTCTTCTCCCGTATTTACTAATGACATGGAAAAGAAAACCTTGGGGACTAAGTTAGGTTCAGTTGATCAAAGCGGAAAATTCCGTATCCAGGTAGAAAAAAACGGACCGTATAAAGGTTTATTATTTGCACCGGATAAGAATAATGATTACAAAAAAAATGGATTTGTTTCTTTGAAGGAACAAAAACATTTGAAAACAACAATTTATCTCTCTAAATAGAATTCTAATATTAAATACTTACCATTATGAAGTTTTTTAAAATCGTAATTTTATTGATTGCCTGCATGATTTTATTCCCTTTTAATTCCTATGCTGAGAAAAAACAAAAGGAGAAAAAGCCGTTTAAATGGGAACTTCCCAAATTGACCTTAAATGAGGATTTTAATCGTTATTTATTAACCTGTGATACTTTATATTCACGTGTTCAATCATACAATGATAGTATTATTTATTACAAAGTAGAGCAAGCTCCTACCGGTGAAGTAGATGATACCGGCAAACCATTATATAAATACAAAGTGGTAGACAATGCCGGCAATACATACAACACGTTGAGGGCATTATCCCAATATGCAGATTTTATTTTTGCAGGGACTAATATCCTTTTGGATTGTGCCAACTTGAGTTTGATGACAGCAACCGCCACAATTGCACTGCCTTCTTTAGGTTTCGATGCCTTCTCTTATGGGAAATATCTTAAATCCGGGCCGCAAATTGTTTCGTTGGGAGGAAAAGAAATCAAGGAAATTATAAGTTCCTGTAAAACACAGGCACGGGCTATTCAAGCGCTAAAAAAATCTTCGACAAACACGGGAGATAACAAAGACGTTGTAATGATTTCAAGCCAAGTGCCCGATGGTATTGAAATTATAGAACGGACAAACGAAGAATTCGATGCGACTGCAGCCATAATTATCAGTGATGATGATATAAAAAATGCAGATGCGAACTCTTTTGATGACATTTTTAAATCAGATATATAACCATAAATATGTAAAATTATATAAGGGTGTAATGGTTCGGTATCCATCAGATGTTTTTGATGTAAAGTCAGGTTCTGTCAATGAAATTCTTACTCCTGATAAAAGTCTGAAAATACATGGAAGTAAAATCAAATTATCGGGAGAACATGAAGATGTCGGAATCTATTTTATTTCAGAAAACAGCAATGAAAAAACTAAAGTTCCTGCAGACGAAATTATCGTGAACAATCCGTCTGAATTGATTATCTCAATACCGGCTTTAGATTCGGGAAGCTATTTTCTTGAAATTACCACACAATATTCAAATAGTGCGAGTTTATTGAAAGAACCACGAATAGCTCGGTTTGACAAGAGTTTGTTCGTTGAGTAATTCAAAATGATTAATCGGCGCACAAATTACATCTGCGTATTCTGTGCGCTGACATTACTTACAAAGTAAGAGCCTGTTAATGTTGTCAATCCTTTCAAAAAAATAAAAACAAAAACAAACACATAATCTCCTGAAATCAATTAATTTTGTCTCCATATTACTTAATTCTACTTTAGTAGATAAAAGAATTTAATTAGGGAACGATTTGAGCTATTTTGCAAAATGGAATCTGGCGGAAGCGTTCGGCGTAGTTTTTAACTACGCCGTTGTTAGAAGCAAGCCTCCCGGCTTGCCATTTGCAAAGCAAAGCTTTGCTTTTAGATACGACGTAGTTAAAAACTACGCCGAACGCTTACGCCTGATAACGGTTAAGACCA
>JAVBLO010000086.1:0-3566 GCA_031553415.1 Bacteroidales bacterium
ACAGGCTAAAAGCGGATATATGCAGGCTATTGTTGCAACGGCCAATAAATTGGGCAGGATATTATACGTAATGGTTAAATCAAAAACGGAATTTGATGAGGACTGCATAAAAACCAACGAGGAAGAAATACTCAGGAGAAAGCTGCTCAAAACGCAACAAACACTTGAAAAACTACAGAATCAACTCAAAAAATCGGCGTGAAGTGATTTTGTTATATAGAAGATAGCGATGTTTTTCGGAATGGGCGAAAAAACGAGGGGGAATTCGAGTTACACCGTAATCTATTGGGGCTAATCAACAAATAAGATGGATGAATATTCTTTGTTTATATTACGAACAATTACTATCTTTGCACACAGATAACAGAGTTATTTGAAAGCATGAAAAACTAAGTGTATCTAAGCACTTTCTCCTGTACCTATCTACTGCCGTTTTTCATCCAAAAGCTTTTCAATAAGTTTTCAGTCAATCAATTACCTTTCGACTGTAACAAATATACAAATTAATCAATATTTAATTGCCAAAGTTTATCAAAACGCTTGTATTCGATTGAGAACTTGGTTTATTTTAGTTTGAATTACTGTAGTTATACTTCATATTTCCTTACTAAAATAAACTACATTTAAATCCCGATTTATACTACCAAACAATATAATTATAAAACTTTGACAGCCTCGTCAATTACCCCACTAGCAAAACTATCCAAATAGGTATTGGTTGTCACTAAATCATTATGACCTAATATTTGGGAAATGATTTCTCGTGGAACCTGATTTTCTTGTAAAGTCATTGCCATTGTATGTCGGCTAACATAACTTGTCAAAGGAAGTTCTGTTATTTCCAACTCTTTAGCCAATGTCTTTAAGTTTTTGTTATTCCTTGTAAAACGGCTACGGATGTGGTTATATAACTTTTCTCCTTTATATCCGTTTCGTGAAACAATTGGAACAAGATAATCTTCAATCAGTATAGTATTTTGGATAAACCAATCTAAATGGCTTCGAATTTCGTCAGTTATTTTTATTTGAATAGCTTTAACCTTCTTGGCTTCTTTTGTTTTATTCCGCTTATAGACAATATAATCACCTCCGTTATACTGGATAATATTTTTTTTAGTAAGCAAAGCTGCATCTATAATAAAAATGCCATAACAATAGTACGAAAAAAGAAACAATCTACGTGTAAGTTCCATTGTTGGATTTTTCATTACTGTAGATTTGATTTTTTCCATACAGTCCATAGGAAGATAACGCTTGACTGTTTCTTCTTCAAGGGAAGCTATATTAAATCCGCCTTTACCAAATGGATAAGTATTTTCAGACGCTTCTCCATCTTGTATTGCTTTGTTTAAGACAGCTCTCAATGCCTTAAAATAATATTTTCGTGTATTTCCTTTACAATCTCTTTTCTGAAGAAATACATCAAAAGCTTTTACATATTTGATGTCAATTTCCGAAAAAATCTTTTCTTCAAACTTTTTATCAAATAACTTGAGCAAGTGATGTGTAGCTTCATAGCATTTAGCATTTCCTACATGATTTGTTTCTTTTAATGTGGTTATCAGGTTTTCAATATAGTCATTGATTTTTCCTTTCTTGGAATAATTAAAAAATGCATTTTCAAACTGATTAATGGTCCAGTCTATTTTTTCTGATTCAAATCCGGATAAAATTCTAAAAATATCTGCTTTCCTGTGAGTTAACCATTCATTTAAGGATTTCCGGTCAGGATGTAAATTGGAAAGCTTCTTATCAGTTATAAACATTTCATTGTTTTCATCCCATTGGTGAGGATACGCATAAATACCCAAAGAAAAAGCTTTTCTCTTTCCATCTTTCCTAACGACTAACCAAATGGCGTAACCTTCTTTATAAAGGTATTTCTCTGTTGTCCAAAGTTTAAAACTAATGTGCTTCATTGTTTAAAAATAATCTTTTTAGTTACGAACTTTATATTTACCTTTACCAAGGTATTGAAACTATAATTATATCCATTTTTGAAATTTGAGATACATAAGAAGAGAATAATCTCTTTCTATTATAACAAAATACACTTGAAAATTACTGACGTTTTACTGACGTTTTTACTGACAAAAGGATGAAAATAGGTATAAATCACTATTTTTTAACTATCAGTATTACAGCGATAAAGATAATGAAAAAGAACGACTTACAAAATATTTAAACGATTTTAAACACCTCTGGGGGGCGTGTGGTCGTACGTTCGAATCGTATCACTCAAACTGCTGAGTATCAGAGATTTACAACTAATAATTGTGAGTCCTTTTTATTTATTGGAACACGTTTGGAACACAATTGCAAGATGAAAATGGCTTAATTCAGTAGGATATAATTATAGCGTTATTTATACTTAAATATTTAATTAATTCCTTTGGCTATTGGGGGTGTAATTAAAATTAGAAATGCTTCTTTCATTGAGTATTTTAATAATTTTAAATGATTATCTGATGTTGTACCTGAATTGATTTTTATATGATAGAGCGGCTATCAACAATCTGTCGAATAAGTTTTCACCGAAATATCTCCGGTTGAATTTATAACAAAACTCGTTGAGATGACTTTGTAAATATTCGGGATTTATCTGATGATAAATATCCAATAATTGTCTTTTGCATTGCTTATGGCAATGTGTACCCATGGTAATACTTTTCCGGTTTTGGTTTTTGGGATTACCTGAGGCCGATGTTCTTTGACAATATCTTTTAGTTTGACGTAAGAAGTTGAATGGTCGGAATCAATACCGGATTCATTAGACACATTTTTCTCTACCAACGATGTGATTGTTTCTGATTTCAGATCGTCGATAACAAGCATTTTGATATGGCCCACTTTTTTGGACTTGCCTTTGGACACATTATTGCTGTCGGTGGGTTCACTTTCTGCCATCACCAGGACTTTGCTTTTCTTTTGGCTACCACGTCCGCGCTTTAAAGGCTTATCCTTTTCATTGTCCTCTGTTTCTGTAGAGAAGAAGCCTTCATCCAATTCAAGTACGCCCGAAAGGGTATATTTTTCATCACGCTTGCACATCGCCAAACGAAGTTTGTGAACCATCTCCCATATAGGTTCATAATACGGGTGACCCAAATGCCGTTGAAGTTCAGATGCTGAAAAACTCTTTTTGGTAGAGGTTAGAAGATGGATGGCAATAAACCAGTAACGAAAAGGCAATTGAGAACCATGCAGCACCGTGTTGGCTCGTAAACTTTGACGTTTCCGACATTGCTTGCATTCGTAACATTCCTTGTCCTTTTTCTAATAATGCTCCTGGTGACCACAATGTGGGCACATAACACCCTGATTATCCCGAAATTCTTTGAATTTCTTACGACAACTTGATTCATCTGGATATTGTGATATAAAATTAAGTAAATTCGTAAACCGATTGTTTAATAGAGTTAATGTAAAATGATTATCCGTTATTTATCCCAAATTGATTTTTATACGATACAGAGGCTATCATGAGCCTGTCGAATAAATTTTCGCCAAAATATCTACGGTTAAATTTATAGCAAAATTCATTGAGATAATTTTGTAGATATTCA
>JAVBLO010000035.1:0-5753 GCA_031553415.1 Bacteroidales bacterium
ACCGTGTGGCATCAGCCCACGGTCAATAAATGCCATCCATGCCGTGATGCAATGCGCGTTATAGGCGTAAGCGCTCGGCGTAGTTTTTAACTACGTCGTATCTAAAAGCAAAGCTCTGCTTTGCAAATGGCAAGCCGGGAGGCTTGCTTCTAACAACGACGTAGTTGAAAACTACGCCGAACGCTTACGCCTGATAACACTGCATCACAGAAATCGTGTGTAAGGTTAAAACCCGCGGTTACAAAAATCAAACTGCTACACAGTTATCCTTTCAATCCCGTAAATCCTGTCGAAAAAATAGTTCAAATAGAGCTCGATAAATATTTCAATCAACCGACATTGATTTAACTCCGGGATAATACCTTTGTTTCTGTATTTCGAACCGGCGGCGCAAAAACTCTCCCGGATCGGCATTTGTCTTTTGCATCAGGACTTTCGTTTCAACCGGGACATTATCCATTTTGAAATCCTTAGGAGGAAATTCCTGTTCCTTAGCCCGGTGAATATCACTGACAACTTCATCTGAAACCCGATCTCCTGTGGTCGGCATTTTCTTTACTTCAGTGTCAGAACTTAACTCTTCATCCTCCGATTCAGGCTTGCGCTCTTTTAATTTTCCTTTTTCCGTATGCTTTAAAATACTGTCAAGCACATTCGGATGCGGTTGGAAACGCAACGCGCTTGTTGCCTGGTCTTTCATCAATTGGGAAACATTGATATTATGTTCCGCATTACTTTTCAACGAAGGATCTTGTTTTTCCGCTTGTTGAAAAGCAGAAACAGCCTCATCATAAAACCCTAATTTATTCAATGTCAATCCATAATTATATTTTCCTATGGCAGTTGTGTCGTCGGCTAATAATTGCGCTGCCGATTGGTAATCACCATCTTTGAAATAAGCTGCAGCTTTGTGCTGATTGTCGCTGAAAAGTTCGGCTGCTTTTTCGTAATCACCTTTTTCATACCATAATTCTCCTTGGTAATCTTTTGTATACCACCAATCGGGATGTTTGCTATTTGTTCCACAGGATGAAAGGGATAATATCATTAAAGGGATGAAGCACCATTGAACCATCCAACCTTTCCTAAACCAAAATAAGGTAATCACTAAAGAAGGAATTAATAACAACCACCCCATATCATCCCAATCTTCAGCATTTTCTTTGGCATCTTTTTGATATATCAGGTTATCCCTTACTCTTTTGGCAATACTTTCCACATCCGATTTATCCAAAGTTATGGTAGTTACACTGATTTTATCGTTTTGCTTCAGGTTGTTTATTACCGTTGGAGATTGTTTGGATTCCAGTTTAGTTCCCGGAATCTCGGCTCCATTTTCGGTTGAAAACAACAAAATTTCCAAATGATGGATAGAGTTATTGATGAAGTCGCTCAGGGCAACTGCTTCGCTATCGCCAATTACGTCGGTCATCAACAAAATTGTACTCGGAGCCTCCACTTTTTGCATCATTGTATCAATGAGAGCTAAATTCAAAGGCATATTAGTTCCCTGAACAGGCATTTCCCAATTGTCGAGGCTTGCCACATGGTGTTTGACAAGTTTATAATCAGGAGTAAACGGTAAAACAGCATGAGGAGTTCCTGCGAATGCAATTACTCCGACCCTTGCCCTTGGATTGTCATCCAGAAAGTCGACGATTTTCATTTTAGCCCGTCCCAAGCGGGAAGGTTGTATATCTGTGGCCAGCATGGATTTAGATAAATCCAAAGAAATCATAACTACAGAAGGTATTTTTTCTCCCGGTATTTCACGCTTTTTCCATGTCGGTCCGGCTAATGCTAAAATCATACAAGACATAGCAATAACAAGCAGGATTAATGGAGGAGCAAGCGCCGCAGCATTTCCTTTACTGAACATAAAAGGACGCAAAGCAGGAGCAATGATTTTCTTCCATTTTTGTTGTTCATAATTTCCGGCTATCAGAATGATAATAATAACAGCCAATACAACAAACAACCACAAGGCTTGCGGCCTGAGGAAATGAAAGGCATGCCAATCGATTGAAGTAATATTGTGTATAAGTTCTTTCATCTTTTCATTATCAGTTTGAATAACCCGCTTATCAAATAATAAACAAAAATGAGTAATATAGTTGCCACCAGCGGATACATATACAATAACACAATAGGTTTATAAGTATTTTCCTCATACTCGACAGGATGCAACTTGTTGAGTTCTGCATATACTTCCTGCATTTCTTTCTGGCTGTCGGCACGGAAATATTTTCCTCCGGTTGTTTGTGCAATTTGTGTAAGTAATTGTTCGTCAATGGCATAACCGCCACTGGTAGAATTTCCAATACCAAGCGTGTAAATCAACACGCTATCCCGTTTAGCTGCAGCTGCGGCATCTAATGGAGAAATATCCGTTCCACCATCTACACCATCAGTCATTAAAAGCATAACACGTTGTTTGATGGTATCCTGACGGAAGATTTTGATACCGAAGGCAATCGCTTCGCCTATGTTTGTCATTTGTCCGGCCATGCCCACCTCTGTTTGGTCGAGTAACCAGTCGATTGTTTCCAAATCAGTGGTCAAAGGCGCTTGCAGATAAGCATGTGTAGCAAACAGTTCCAAACCCACCTGATCGCTCTTCCTTTCGGTAATAAAATCTTTCATCAGATATTTTACAGCACCCCAGCGGCTCATTCTTTTTCCGTCGACAGACCAATCGGTTTGGGCCATACTGAAAGATATATCGGCTGCTATAAGAAAACTGCGGACGGTTCGCACTTTTTTCTCCGGTTTTCCGACGAATTGTGGGGAAGATGCTGCGATCAACAAAAGAAGCCAACTCAAACATAAAACAATCAAGGAAATTAACCCCTTCTTGGCTATCCACGCATTTTTCCTGGGGTGCTGTGAAGATACGCTGACTGCCCTGTTGAAAAAAGGAGATAATAATGCTGATTTCCGTTTACGGAAAGTAGGAAGCAGGAAATAAATCAGGATGGGCAAAGGCAATAGAAAGAATACCCATTTGTGAGCTATTTCGAAATGCATTCCTTGCGCTATTTCAGGAAATAAGCCGGTCAGGATTGTATATGGTGTTTGCGTATCCATGTTTTAATTTTATTCATAAAAGAAAAAATGTGTTGTGCATCAGGAATTTTGTCTGTGCCATATATAGCATTGAGTATAGCTTCATCTGACTCAGAAAAAGATACAGATGAACAAGTCTTATTCAGGTAATCCAGCCATTTTTTCCCTCTCAACGATGCAACTTCTTCTCTTTTGTCCAGATTGATACTGATTTGTTTTACAAGCATATTGGCAACATAAACCATTGATATGTAGTCTTTCTTTTCTTCTAATTTCTTTTCTTCCTGATCCAACCTTCTGATTGCCAATTTCCGGTATCGGTTTTTCCGGTAAGAATTCCATATAAGAAAAGCAATACCCAGCAACACAAGAAAAAACAATATTCCTAATGTGTACCAACCCGGAGCTTCCGGCGAAAACCTGACCGGTGCGGGTTCCATAAATTGTCCTAATGCTGGTATTGTATCGTTCATAAATTTAAAATCTCAAACGTTTTCCCATATTTTCTTTTATCTGGGTTTCAACCGGATCTACTGTATTAAAAACAGATACTGGAATCTTATATTTTCTGAATTCTCCGGTTATTGCAGCCAACAGAGATTCATAATCGGAAGTATATTTTTCTCCCCAACGGTTTTTTTCGCTGTTCCAGGATATTTGCCTGTTTCCATCGCTCAAAACCAGTTTTCCTTGTGGTAAATATTTATCCATCGGGTCTTCTATATGTACAAGTATTACATCGTTATGAAACGCCATACTTCGCAATAGATGCCGGCTTTCATCATTCAGGTTCAGTGCATTTGTAATAATTGTTACAACATAATCATGTGTAACAAGACTTTGTGTACGAAGTAGCATTTCATTGATTCGGGAAGCGTCTGAATTGACAATTTTACGTTGAGGCAATACTTTGTTTCTTTCGATGATCAGTTGCATAAAATGTTCTGTCATCGCTTTATTCCGTTTAGGAGAAACATAATCATATCCTTCTTCATTGAAAATAATGCCACCGAAACGATCTCCCCGTTTGATAGTATAAAAAGCTGTCAATGCTGCTATATGAGCTGCAGTCACGGATTTCACATAACGAACGGAACCAAAAAACATGACAGAACTTTGATCTAAAAGTGTGAATGTAGGGCGCTCTTTTTCCTCATTAAACACTTTAGAATAAGTTTCCTGGTTGCGTGCAGTCACTTTCCAATCGATATTCCGGACATCATCCCCGGGCACATATAAACGGACTTCCTCAAAATCCAAACCACGCCCACGCATCTTGGCGGCATGGCGGCCGGCCAGAATGGAGTATATCGGATGATTGGGAAGTATATTTCCTTCCTGTACCAGATACTCGAAACGCATCAGGTCGTTCAGGTTTGTGACTATTTCAACAGGGTAACCGTTCATGAAATCAAGAGTTAAGAATCAAGAGTTAAGAATTAAGAGTTAGTTATCATGCGTAAGCCAATTCTTAACTCTTAATTTTTAACTATTAACTATTTATATTACTGCAATATTCTTCAATATGGCATCCACCACATCATTTGCTCCAACCCTGTCAGCATTGGCTTCGTAAGAGAGGATTAAACGGTGACGCAATACATCATGTATAATATAGCGTGTATCATCAGGAGTGACGCTTTTACGGCCATCTAACCAGGCAACCACACGTGAGCATTTATCCAATGCTATTGTCCCCCGGGGACTTGCACCATAACTAATCCAACGAGCCAAATCTTTATTGATTTTGTCAGGATACCGGGTGGCAGCAATTAGGTCAACCATATACTTTTCAGCAGCAGAGGTAACTTCCACATTATTGATTTCTTTTCTTGCTTCGAATATGACTTTTTGATCAACAGGAGTGATTTTGGGCGTTTCCCCTTTGCTTTCTTCCCTCACGAGTGTTACAATTTTGGCTTCTTCTTCCGAATTAGGATAACCTACTTCTATTTTCATAATGAAACGGTCTAATTGGGCTTCTGGCAAAGGATAAGTACCTTCCTGTTCAATTGGATTCTGGGTGGCCAATACCATGAATAACGGTTCCATTTTATAAGTTTTCCCGGCTACTGAAACCTGGCGTTCTTCCATGGCTTCGAGCAATGCTGATTGTACTTTCGCCGGCGCCCGGTTGATTTCATCGGCTAAAACCAGATTACTGAAAATTGGTCCGGGTTGGAATACAAACTTTTGTTCCGATTGAGGCTGGTAAATTTCAGTTCCTGTAACATCGGAAGGCAATAAGTCTGGAGTAAATTGTACACGGCTTAATTTACATTCCAAGTTGTTGGCAAGGGCTTTTACCGCTCTTGTTTTAGCCAGTCCGGGAAGTCCTTCCAATAATACATTTCCATCAGTAAGTAAGGCGATAATGATTTTAGAAACTACATCGTCTTGTCCGATAATGCTTTGCCCCATATTTTTTTTAAGGGTCAGTATTTGATCGAGATTTGCCATGATTATAAATATTTACATATATAACCATTAACAAGCGATTTTGTTTAGAAATAAGGCAGTTTTCACAAGTCCTAAATCTTATCATTCAATCGAGTAGGAGGAAAACGAAGTAGTTTTCTTCCTACTTTCGTTTTCCGACCTCTCACACCACCGTACGTGCCGTTCGGCATACGGCGGTTCTTTACTTACGATGCAATTTACTGTAATAATCCATCAAAGTGGGATAG
>JAVBLO010000019.1:0-144276 GCA_031553415.1 Bacteroidales bacterium
TACGAGTTCTTTGACAGAATTGAAAGAATGGTTATTAAGCAACGGGATAACCCATGTAGCGATGGAGAGTACCGGCGTTTACTGGAAACCTGTTTATCATGTTCTTGAACCGGCGGGCTTAAAGGTATGGATAGTCAATGCCCGGCACATCAAATATGTTCCGGGTCATAAGACGGACAAGTAGGATAGCGCATGGATTTGCAAATTACTGCTGGCCGGCTTATTGAAACCGAGTTATATTCCACCCCGTGAGCAGCGTGAACTTCGGGATTTGACTCGTTACCGGACTAAATTGATTCAGCATATTGCATCGGAAAAGAACCGGATTATCCGCATCCTGGAGGATTGCAATATTAAGCTGTCCAGTGTATTGAGTAGCACAAGTGGAGTTGTTGCCACCCGGTTGATTGATTTGTTGTGTGAAGGCAAGCCGGTTACCATGGAAGAAATCGACAAGGTTTACCACGGCAAGTTGCAAGCGAGTAAAGAAGAATTGTATCAGGCATGTGAGGGATTGGTTGAAGAGCATCACATTTACCTTTTGGGCATTATCCGTAAGGACATTGCCCAAACCCAGGAGTTGATTGATGGATTAAACCATGGTGTTAAAGAAATGCTTTCCCAGTACGACAATGTCTTGGAGTTATTGCAAGAGATACCCGGATTAAGCCGGAAGACAGTGGAGGATTTGGTAGCAGAAATTGGTTTGGACATGAGTGTGTTTCCCACCGAGAAACATTTGGCCTCCTGGGCGGGAATGTCTCCGGGCAATAACGAGAGTGCCGGTAAAAAAAAAGTGGGCGAACCACCCATGGAAACAAACAGGTAAAAGCCGTCTTGACAGAGGCAGCCTGGGCGGCCACCCGAACCAAGAATACGTTTTATTCGGCCCGATACCATCGGTTGGCAGCAAGAAGAGGCAAAAAAAGAGCCTTAATCGCCGTAGGACATTCACTCCTGAAGTCTGTCTACCATGTGTTGAGCGATACTACACCGTATAAAGAATTGGGGGCTGATTATCTGAATGACAGATTAGACAAAAAGCGTAAGGTGTATCTTAAGAAAGAGTTGGAAAAACTTGGTTATCAAGTCGAAATAACTCCAAAAACACCTCCATTAGCAGGATAAACAGAATCCAAACAAAGGCCGATTTTTACTGGCTGGGCTTACTGCAAAGCAAGCAAAGTCGAACATGAAACTGGCCTCAACAGCTAAGCGGCAAAGACTGAGTCTCGAACACGTGTATGAAATTTTAATACTCTTAGCTGTTTCATAAAATGCCGAAATGAATTAATAACCACGCATTTGTCTTATGACAAGTGCTTTCTTTTGTCTGAACTCTAATTTTATTAGAAAATAAATTAAAAATACCTCTTAGGGAGGTGAGTTTATCAAGTATATTTACGTATGAAAACAATAAAATCAATTCATCATATATTATTAATATGTATGACTTTCCTCACAGGATGCCACTGGCCGGAACAGGAAATACAACCTTTTTATATAAAAGAAACTTTTGTTATTAAGTTTTATAATAATGGGGATTCTTCTTTGGACAGAATGGCATGGTCGGGTACAATGTATTTTCCTGTTGAAGACCGTTGGATGGGATGGTCCGAAAGCAAAGAAAAAAATCCATCTATGTTCCAAAAACAACTTAATCCGTATGACTCTATCACATCATATACAGGAGATGTTTATATCGGATGTACACGCTATTTCGAACTTGCCGTATATTATGCCGACAGCACATCTGAAGACAGCTACCGTCTTCGTGGAAAATACATTATCGATGACACCATCCAACAAAAATATGCGAAGAAAGAATACAAATATCCAGACAAAATGACCATTGTTGTAAATTGGCCGGAAGATTCACTCTTATTTAAACTTACAAAATGATCTATGAAGACATCTGTTAAAATCGTATTATTAGGGTTTTTCATCTTTGCTTATCTGCAAGATGTACATTCCCAAATGCCAACCAATGGCAACTACTCTAACTGGGATTGGGAAAATAACGATCAGGAAAATTGGAAACGTAAAGACGGAAATAACCCCTGGCGTGAAATTCGGCTGGCATTCGCACCAAGCACGGAAAAAGCTGGTTTGATGGTGGAAATTTATGGAACAAAAGATTTTACAAAGGCCAAAGGATGGAAATTGCTTTTTGCTGATTTCGGAGGGGAATATCCTTATTTTGCACTATACAACCCACATAAATCCATTATACGCACTTACATGTATACTGAAGGAAATCCCATTTATTCACATATATTAGTCACATTGCAGAATAATAACGAAAAATTCAGGGTATTATCTTTGGCAGATGATGGAGTGCATGCAATAGATAGCGATGAAAAAAACAGTTCTGATATTTTGACATGTATAATCCCTTCCATAGGATTAAATTCATGGGCAGTCGGAGAATTCCCTGTTTTATTCGACCCTAAAAATGTTGGAGGCGCCACTTACAACTGGACACTATCATTCTATGCATGTGACAACTTCAATATACAGATGAGTCTGAATGGAACATTAATGCCCATAGATGCCCAAAACCTCTATACCCTATCCAGCTCTTCCAATCCGGTTTCGGGCAGTACTTTCAATGCCGGATTAACAACATTTAATACCAGAGCACAATCAGTGGAAAAACTTATAGAGAACATGCATAAGTCGGCAGACAAAATTCTGGAGAATAATAACAATGAAACTTTTCTCAAAGATTATGCCAACCTTGTAAAAAGTGTAAAGAACTACACCGATATTATACATGCCGTATCCAGCGCATCCTCTGCATTGAGTTCTATTTTTGGCTTTGCAAGAATGTTCTTAGGTGGAACTGATCCGACTAAATCAACACCGCCTGTCGCCTATATTCAGCAGGCAAGTTTATCCGGAACTCTGACTATACAACGCCCCCTAAGAAGCGCCACATTATCTGTTCCGGGAGCATTCAGCTATTATCCCAGCAATTTGCCCTGGCAACCTTATAATTGTCCGGTAGGAATTCTTAATTTGAAAAAAGAACCGACAATTAAACTCACCACTCCTTATGACAGATATGCTCATGCAACAAGCAAAACAGCATTAGGTAATGATACTTACATTTATTCTCTGGATGGCTATCCAAGTCCTCTAACAATTCCTAAAAATATTAACTTATCTGACAACTATCCGGAAAAATATCCGGGAAGATACATTAAATATAAATTCGATGAAGATATTGTCATTGCCAAACAAGAAATTTCCGGATTAACATTAAAAGATATTCGTTTTGCACTTGTTTGCAAACCCACAGGCACAGGAACCCGAAAGTATAAAATAAATACCCCATATATATCATGTCATAATTTCTTCGATTTATCCGGGCGACTATATGCTGTACCAGCCACTAATGTGGTATATAAGGCAATAAAAGAAGGAAAATTGATTGTTCATAAATATGACGAAACCAATGATGAAATTTATTTTGGAACACCATACATCCCCATGAACCAATTTAAAGGAGTCACTATTGAAGTGCCGGAAGATACAGGCATACAATTAGCAGTTTTGGCGACATTCCAATCAGATAAATATGATGACCTGATTATTTTCAAGACTGTTTATAATGTAAAAAAAAATCCAAATCCGGAAACTGCAAATTCATCAAAAGTATTTATTGATTGGGAGCAACTCAATTTCAGATATTCTGATTATTATGAAACAACAAAATACGAATTAAACAATTCTCCTAACTCCAGCACTTACACCGGAAAACAAATCATATTAAAACCCGGTTTTAAAGGTACAAATGGATTTCATGCAACTGCAAGAGATTATAAAGGCAATGGGAATACCATTATTGACTCTTACAATTATTATTGCGATAATTCTTTGCGGTCATCACTGAATGAAGAATGGGAAGAAGAAGTGACAGATGTTGATCATGTTGATTCAAACCTTAGTTTAATAGAGATATACCCCAATCCGTGTTATGGTATTTTGTTTGTTAAATTACCCGAAAATGTACAATCTGTCAGAATAGAGATATACAATTTGTCTGGCAAGAAAGTAAAATCATACACAGATATCAATAATGATTCCGTATTGGATGTTTCTTCATTGTCTAAAGGAAATTATGTCTTCAACATAATAACTGCAAATAAAGTATATAGCAGAAAAATTGTTATAAATTAATTAAGATTCAGACTAAAAATAAGGTTAATCCGTTATATTTGTACATTTTATTTACAAAAAAACTGATTAACCTTTTTGTGTTATTTTTAAACTTTATTGAATGAACAAAAAATATACCATTGTCCTACTTTTATTTTGTTTACTTTGCTTTTCCTGCAAACACAAAAACAAAAGCATTCTATCACAAGCAGAAGAATTTGTAGAACAGAGCCCTGATTCTGCCTTATCCATACTGAAAACCATTGATTTTCCTTTCCAACTGAATGCAGAAGATTATGCCAATTACCTTCTTTTATATACCGAAGCAAAAGACAAGGCCGGAATAAGCATTGCCAAAGACAGCCTTATCCATATTCCGGTAAAATATTTTTCGGAAAAACACAATTATAAAAAAGCTGCTTTAGCCTGTTTCTATTGCAACCGGTTTTATTATCAACAAAACAACGATAAAGAGGCTATGCAATATCTTTTGTTATCAAAAGATTATGCCGAAAAGTCAAAAAACAATAATCTGTTGGGGTTAATTCACTATGATTTCGGAATTCTGTTCGAGGATGAATTCAACTATCAATTAGCGCTCTGGAACTATAATCAATCTCATAATTACTTTGTCAAATCAGGAAATGAAAGAAATGCGAGTTACTTGTTAAGGTCTATCGGGAATATCTATTTAAAACAAAAGCCTCAACAAACCGACAGCGCTTTTTATTATTATAATCAAGCCCTACAATATGCAGAACAACACCAAGATACTTCCCAAATGATCTCTACCATGAAAAATATTGGTGTAGCTTACCGGGAAGCAGGAAATTATTCGAAAGCTAAGCAATATCTGCTTCAATGCATCGAAACAGATAAAAATAAACAGCACATGATACCTGTTTATAATATTTTGTCGAATATTTATCTTTCCATGAATCTTCCAGATTCTGCCCTTTACTATGCTGAACAGATTTTACCGGAAATAATCCGAAATGATAATTGGGTTGCCTTGCATAATTATCACTATCTGATGAGCGAAATTTATAGTGGTATACATGACTATAAACACGCTTTAGAATATTATAAAACAAGTAATCAGTACCTGTCATCCATATTTGATAATAAAATTAATCAATCGGTATTGGACATACAAGAAAAATACCAGTCCGAAAGACTTAAAAACTCCTTACAAAAAGCAGAATTCCGTCAGTTACTTTTAGCTTCAATAGCAGTCTTCGTATTGCTTATAGCAATTTTTCTAATCTGTTTTTTCAGGTATAAAGCCAAAAAGAAAGAGGAAAAAATGTATCAAATAGAACAGAACCTTGAAATTATGAAAGAAATGCTTGCCAATAATAAAGCCAACAATAATCTTCTTAAAAATTTATTGATGGAACAATTGGATGTGGCAAAAAAAATAGCCCAAATATCTGCGATATCTTCAAATAAAGATGAAAACAACTTGAAAGAAGCTTACTTCAAGGTATTCAGCAAAGAAATCAACAAAAGTCGCGACTGGAATAATTTATATCAAACCATCAATAATTTACATAATGGTTTCGTAACAAAATTGAAAGAAGCTTATCCCGATTTACTGGAAAAGGAAATACAATTCTGTTGCCTGCTCCGGGCAGAGTTCAAATTCGATGAAATAGCCGTTATCTTAGGTTATAACAACGCACTGTCGGCTCACGCTCAAAAGAATAAGTTAAGAGCCAAAATGGGTTTTCCAGGCATGAAGGAATTTCTTGATTACATTCATACCCTTTAACCATTAGTTTTTAGCCTTTACACCTTTCACGCACCAGGCCTCAACCACATTGATCACATAATCACCCAATTTTTCACACTCAGCAATGAAATCCATGTAATAAACGCCATCCTGGTAGTCGTATTTTTTAGCATTTACAGCTTCGATATTTTGTGCTTTCAATGTATTCCTGAACCGGTTGATTTCGTTTTCAAGGTTATATGATTCATTGGCATCGTTTGGCGCCGGCTCATTTATCTTCAACACGGCAATCATACGGATAACAGACTGATCTATTATCTCTACCATCGAATCTACATTCTTATTCAATTCTTCGGGAAAAACACATTTGGCTTCATTCCTGCGTTTAATTGTACGGGCCATATTATATAAAGAATCGCCGACACTTTCAATTTCCGTAACCGCACGGATAATATCCCGGATTACTTCCTTACTTTCCGAACTGAGACGTCCTTCTGATACCTGATTGAGATAATTGGCAATTTCGACTTCCATCCGGTCGCTGATATTTTCATATTTCTCAACCCTGCCATATAATTTCAGGAATTTTGTTTCGTCTTTTTCGTAATATAATTCTTTCACCATTCCAAGCATGCGGTGTGTGCGTTCGGCATATACCAATGTTTCATTTTTTGCTTCAA
This sequence comes from Bacteroidales bacterium, assembly GCA_031553415.1. Taxonomy (GTDB): domain Bacteria; phylum Bacteroidota; class Bacteroidia; order Bacteroidales; family Azobacteroidaceae; genus JAIRVZ01. The sequence continues at coordinate 6,580 of JAVBLO010000019.1, forward strand.
GGATAGAAAGTTCGGCAGTTGACAGCATTCCGGAAGATATGAACTTAAGCTGGAATTCCTCGTCTGTCTTCTTGCCTTTGATGACCTTCTTACATATCTTTACATAAAGATTTACAAACCATATCATCAAACAAACATTGGTTATATTGAACATAGTATGGAATAAGGAAAGGGCATATGAAACAGATGTTTGCAACGCAAGCAGTTGTTCCCTCAAATCAATCAGATGAGGGTCTGTTAATTCTTCTTTTCCCGTTATTCTGGAAATTGTACCTGCATCAAGCGTACTTAAAAAGTTTGTTATCGCATGAGGATCGCCCGGACCTAATTTCATAACAATGTCAGCAACCATTCCGGTAAAAGGATAAAACAGGAATAGCATCCAAATGACACCAAATATATTAAACATCAGGTGGGCAAAAGCGGCTCTCTTTGCAGATACATTGGCTGAAAACGCAGCTATGTTAGCGGTAATCGTTGTACCAATATTTTCTCCAAGTACCATTGCAGCTGCTATTTCAAATGAAATCCAACCCTGACTACACATGATAAGTGTAATCGCAACTGTCGCACTCGAAGATTGCACGATAATCGTCATCAATGAGCCCACCAAAAGGAAGATAAGCACGGAACCGTAACCCATGGAAGTGTATTCCTGCAAAAAAGAAAGCATTTCGGGGTTGCTTTGCAAATCAGGGACGGAACGTTTCAGGAAATCCAATCCCATAAAGAGGAAAGCAAATCCGATAATGAATTCGCCCCATGACTTCCGCCTGCTTTTGGCTGAGAACAAAAAAGGAATGGCCAATCCGATAAGGGGAATAGCTACTATACTGATATCTACTTTGAATCCAAGAATTGAAATAATCCATGCCGTAACGGTTGTGCCCACATTGGCGCCCATAATTACGCTGATGGATTGCGCCAAAGTCAGGAGGCCGGCGTTGACAAAACTGACTACCATTACTGTTGTGGCCGAAGAAGATTGTATCATGGCAGTAATCAGGACTCCAGTCAGGACTCCGGTTACTCTGTTGGCTGTCATCACCGAAAGAATATTTCTCAATTTATCTCCGGCTACTTTTTGCAGACCTTCGCTCATTACTTTCATCCCATACAGGAAAAGCCCTAATGAGCCAACAAGCTTCAAAAAATCAAAAAAAGAATAATCCATCACTAAAACGCTTTGAATCCCATCATTTCACGAACAGTATTCAGTGTTTTTGACGCACTTTCACGCGCTTTCTCCGCTCCCATTTTTGCTACCTTATGCAGATAATCATTATCGTTTTCAATAGCAATGATACGTTCACGAATGGGATTGGTAACAGCAGTAATATCTTCGGCTAATTGCTTTTTCAAATCACCATAACGGATTTCACAGGTGTTCCATTTTTCTTCGAAATGATTCACAACCTCTGGTGTTGAAACAACTTTAAGAATTGTAAACAAGTTTTCAATGCACTCCGGTTTTGCCTGGTTAGGTTCTGTGGGCCCCTGATCTGTCAAGGCTTTTTTGACTTTTTTCTCTATTGTTTTTGGGTCATCTTTCAAATAAATACAATTTCCTTCAGATTTTCCCATTTTCCCACTGCCATCCAATCCGGGAATTTTAATCAAATCCGTACCGAAATTGAAGGCTTTAGGTTCGGGAAAAAAGTCTACTCCATAAAAGTTATTGAACCTGCGGCCAAATTTACGGGTTAATTCAATGTGTTGCTCCTGGTCTTTACCTACCGGAACATAATCAGCACGGTGAATCAATATATCTGTTGCCATCAGAACAGGATAAGTAAGTAATCCGGCATTGACATTTTCGGGTTGTTTGCGGGCTTTTTCCTTAAATGAAGGCGTTTTTGCCAATTCTCCCATATAGGCATGCATATTGAGCAAAAGGTAAAGCTCCGGTATTTCAGGGACATCACTTTGGATATATATGGTTGACTTTTCAGGGCTTAATCCCGCAGCAAGGTATTCCGTCAATACATTTTTTACATTTTCATGTAGCATTTTCGGGTCAGGGTGTGTGGTTAATGAATGATAATCTGCCACAAAAAAGTAGCAATTATATTCATCCTGCATTTTTATAAAATTACGAAGGGCGCCATAATAATTTCCCAAATGTAAATTTCCTGTGGAGCGGATACCGCTTAATACTGTTTGCATGTTTTTTAGGAGTTACCAGAAGTAGAGAAATAGAGAAGTAAAGAAGTTAAAGGGTTAGAATAGTATTCTCCTCTCTTCTTTATTTCTTTACTCCTTTATTTCTCTATCCTCAATTTCTATTTATAAATCAAGTTGCAAAGGTAGAATTTTTTTGCTAATACGTTTCTTCATGATCCATACTTTCGGTTGTAATCTTCTTTTTATCCAAAGCCCTCCAGGCATAAAAAATATAAGCAAGTACAAACGGAATCATCAATGAAACAATTGACATTGCTTTAAGTGTAAACAGACTTGAAGAACTGTTGGCAATAGTTAGCGAACTTTGAGGATCGGTCAACGAAGGATAATAAGCTGTGTGGTTGAATCCGGCCAAAACAAACAATGAAAATACTACCAAAACTGTTCCAATACCGGCAAACCAGATTCCCTTAGTAAAATAAGGTTGTAAATATGAACGGATAAAGCCATATAAAACAAGTACCACTCCGGCTGTTACTAATGTTAATACCCAAGGCATTGCCAATAAATTGTGCCAGTATTTGAGAGATTCAACAGCTATAGCTCCTGTTGCGGAATTTTCGGCATAACCGTCTTTCAGCAATACTTTTATTAAATAAGGAAGAAAAGTAATGAGGAATCCCAAAGCATTTATCAGCAATTGTTTACGTGCATTTTCCCTTACACTGTAATCATCTATATTGTTGATAAAATATAAACATCCCAAACAACGAGCTAAGAAAAATACTGCCAAACCTAAAATAAGATTCCAGCCTACACCTAAAGCCTCTAATCCATGCAGCGGATTTTGCCAGGAAGATATAATGGGCATCAATCCTGTTATATTTCCTTTGTTAACGGAAAAATCGGCTCCCATAAATAATGTCGAAACAGCAACACCAAGGAGTAAAGGTCCTAATAATCCATTAAGAAACAGGAAAAACCGGTAAGTTCCCCTGCCCAGCAGATTTCCTTTTTTAGAGATAAATTCATACGAAACTGCCTGAAGGATAAAACTGAAAAGTATCAACATCCAAAGCCAGTAAGCTCCGCCGAAGCTGGTAGAATAAAACAAAGGAAACGAAGCAAAGAATGCTCCACCGAAAGTAACCAGAGTTGTGAAAGTCAACTCCCATTTTTTAGAAAGAGCGGCAAGCAGCATGCTTCTGTGTTTATTATCTTTTCCTAACGAATAAGTCAATGATTGTCCTCCCTGCACAAAAAGCAGGAAGACTAATAAAGCGCCCAACAAAGAAATGATGAGCCACCAATAATGTTGATAAAATGAAAAATCCATAAGAATGAAAAATTAAAAATGAAGAATTAAAAATGAAAATCAGCAACAATTCAGCAAACCAATTTTTAATTTTTAATTTTTAATTCTTCATTAGATTCTGGCCCTTGCTTGATTTGTTTTACCATAATGCCGATTTCCGCAATAAGTAAAACGGTGAAAAGAGCGAGGAAAATGAAAAATGTTAATTGGACAGAAGATGTGTCGATATTGGAAACCGCAGCCTGCACAGGCAAAATATCTTGTATCGCCCAAGGCTGGCGTCCCACTTCGGCAACTATCCATCCGGCCTGAGAAGTGATGTATGCCAACGGTATTGATAATAAACAAATCCATTGGAGCCATGTCATTCCTGTATATTTCTTTTTATAATTGAAAAACCAGACAAGCAGGAAAAGTAAAATGAAATATCCGGCTAAAATAACCATGATATGGAATGCGTAAAAAGTCAATGGCACGTTTGGAACAGCATCTCCGGGTGTTTCAAAATATCCGTAACCAAAATAAGGAAAATTTGCTTCGAGTATTTGTTTTTCTGACGCAGCTACAGCTTCATTGCCTTCTTCTTTGGCTTTCCGGTAATTTTCCAGGGCTTTTTTAGCTAAAACTCCCCTATCCATTTTCTCTTGTATAGATAATGCTTTTCCTTCAGGCGTTTCGTAGCCACCTTCTATCAGATTATTGATACCGGGAACATATCCGTTTAAATCTCTTTGCGCCAGGAAAGATAGTACCTGCGGAATTTCTATCTTGAACAGAAAAGGGTCTTTCCCATCATTATATGATTCTTTATCTGGATTTAACAAGCCGACAGCAACTAAGCCAATTTTGTTTCCTCCATCATAAAGTCCTTCCATAGCAGCCAGTTTCATGGGTTGCTTTTGCGCCACCTGATAAGCAGAACCATCGCCTGTCCAGGCAGATAACAAAATTCCGGTGATTCCTACTATGGATGCAATTTTTATGCTGTCGGTTGCAAAAATAGTTTCCCGTTTTTTGATTAAAAACCAGGAACTTATACCTGCAACAAACGCGGCGCCAAGCATCCATCCGGAAAGTACTGTGTGAAGGAATTTGTTAATTGCAACGGGAGAAAGTAATATTCCCCAGAAATCAATCATTTCGTTACGGACTGTATCCGGATTGAATTTCATTCCTATAGGATATTGCATCCAGGCATTGGCAACCAATATCCAAAGGGCAGAGAGAGTAGCGCCAAGAAATACCAGCCAGGTAGAAGCCAGATGAAAGCCTTTGCTTACTCTATTCCAGCCGAAAAACATAACGGCAATGAAAGTCGCCTCCATAAAGAAAGCCATGATACCTTCGATAGCCAATGGCGCTCCGAAAATATCGCCCACAAACCAACTGTAATTCGACCAGTTGGTACCAAATTCAAATTCAAGGATAAGCCCGGTGGCAATCCCGACAGCGAAATTGATGCCAAATAGTTTCATCCAAAATTTGGTTGTCCGTTTCCATTTCAGGTCTTTTGTACGGTAATAAACCGTTTCCATGATAGCCATAATCAGACCTAAACCCAAAGTAAGGGGAACAAACAACCAGTGATACATAGCCGTGAGGGCAAATTGCGCCCGTGACCAATCAATCAGAGAGGTACTGATTTCGTTCATAATTTCATGTTATTATAAGTGTTTTTAAGATATAAGAGTTAATGCATTTTCCCTTTTTCAAAGTATTTCCTCGTGATTACATTTGGGATTGTTACTCCCAATGTGATACATAAAATTGTCATGGTAGCTTTGATGACCGATTCCGTAGTCTGCAATAGCATGGGCACTTGTTCCAAACCTCCTGAAGCATCAATTCCCAACAACCCAATCAGAGATTTGTACATTAATACTCCAGGCACCATAGGGATAACCGGTGGAATCGCTATCACTTTGGCTGGTACATGCAACAAATGTATGAAAAAATTTGCAGAAATACCAACAGCCAAAGCTCCGCATAGTGAAGCCATTGGTAAAGAAAGTCCGAATTGATATTGTAAAACATTCCTTACAACTATGGCAACAGCGCCTCCGATAGCACATACAAACAATGTATGACGCGGCACATTGAATAAAATGGCAAATCCGGCAGCAGCTATCATGGCGGCGAAGGCTATAAACAGCCAACCGGCATGAGGAGTAAGTATGGCGCTATAATCTTCAAACCGGAATAATTTCAAGGAGAAAATCATTCCGAAAGAAATAGCTCCAATGGTGAAAAAAGCAATAACAGCACGTGTTACTCCAATAATTGTATATCCGTCCATCATATCATCAATACTGTTGATAAGTGGCACTCCGGGAATCAGGAACAAAACTGAAGCAAAAACAGGATGGTTTGGGGTTTGACTGATATTAAGAAAAACTCCTAAGCAAGCAATTGCCACAGCAATCAATGCAGAAACTCCAACAGTGATGTAGAGATTCAGCTGACGGTGATGCATTTCCTGACGGGCAAAAACAGCAACTGCAGAAGCAACTGCGGTTATTCCAAATGCCGGCCAATCGCATCCAAACAGCTTACAGAATCCTGCGCAAGCCAATCCTACACCCAATATAACTAACCAGCGGGGATAATTATGCTTTCGTAAAGCAAGGGCTTCCAATTCTTTTTCATACTGCTCCAATGTGTAATTTTTCTCAATAGCCTGCCAGGAAAGGTTACTGATTCCGGCTATGATATTCATGTTTACACCATGATTCTTGCATTTTTTCAGTTTGGTTAATGAGCGCCCTTCTTCAGAAACATTAATCAGTATGGTTGTATAATTGATATACATCTGGAATTTATCGGAAGGAATCCCCATGAAAGTAGCAACCCTAAGCAAGTTACGGGTTACACGGTTACTGTCAGCTAATGATTGAATCAATAGCTGGCCTGTCCGCAACAATAAATCTAATTTTTTCCCTAAAATCTGCTCTCCTTTTTCAAGCTGCTCTTTCATCTTGATAATCTTATAACTTGATTCAAATTGGGATCTAATTGAACTATTTTCAAAAAGCTTCGTTGAAATTGAAATAGAATCCTTTTGAATTTCCCTGGCCAACTCCGAAATCGAGCCGGAGTGTCATACGGGGTTGAACTTCCAAACGATAACCTATGCCTCCGTTAGGCAGCCAGTGTTTCATTTCTCCTACATTTGGAGCTATCGAACCACCACCTAACCAGCCAACTAAGCCGTGAATACTCCGGGTTCCATCGCTTTTATAAAATGAATGGCGGTATTCGGCTATACCAAATATCATTGATTTATCACGATATTGTCCCCATAAGTATCCTCTTAAATCGAATGGTGTTCCTAATTGAGACATTTCTCCATAAGGTACATCATTTTTTGCAAAACGGCCTTTCACTTCAAACGCAAGGGTTTGTCCTGGTTTATGTACCTGCCAATAATGACGGGCATCAATCGTATATACCTGATAATTATTTTGTCCACCTACATATTTTCCATAAAACATGGCTTGTGCCAGCACATAAGTTCCTTTCCACGCATTTACAGGAATATCACGGGTGTCGATTAGTCCATGAATGCCCAAACCGGTATTGAAAGGTTTGTCATTAAATACCTTATAATTATCGTCTTCCATTACCTGTTCACAAGCATCACGTCCTTTCGTATAATTCAAATCCAAAGCGGCACCGGCAAAATATCCTTTTTTGAACTGCCAGAAAGCCTGTGGATTAAACTGAACCCAAAGCCGTTTATAATAGGTAGTCGTATCGCTTTTAGGTACATTTTTTCCGTTATCATAACCGATTCCGAAATAATTGTCGGGCATATCCTTGAACCAGATATTGGCGTTTACACGTAATTTATCTTCCATCCAATAACTGGAAATTATCGCTGAGCCAAAAAGTGCACCTTTTGTACTCCACCCAAAAGTAACAGGCACAGATGTACGGGGCGAAATCATGTCCGAATGTTTTGTTTTGAAAGATAATAAGGCTCCTCCGGCAAGACTGAATCCAAGTTCAGGCGTATAACCGGGACCAACGAAAGGAGTTATCAGGAACTTGCCCTCCTGTTCCTTTTTTTTGGTATTCATCTGCCATCTCTTTATCCACGACATTTTTTGTTGTGTGGAGTCGTTTGACTCTTCTGCCTGAATGTTGCCGGAAATCAAGAAAATGACTAATAGTGACAAGATTAATTTTTGTTTCATAATTTTAATTTAGTGATACATTTAAACACCTGAACGAAGCAAAGAGTTCATTTTTTATCTTAAATAGCAAAAATAATATTTTTTTACCTTTTTCGATAACAGTTGTATATTAAGCATATCGGATGCTTCGGCAATGTCTTTGGTTTCACCATTTTTGAAAAGGATATCTATGCTGTCGTCTGTTTCGCTGTACATGTTCGTAGATATTTCGTCGGAAGAAATCAAAAATCCGGCTTCCTGTTCAGTAATGTCCAAACGCTTCACATATTCCCAAATTTTATTCTGCAAGTTTTCTTTTTCAAATGGCTCAGATTTGATTTCAATTTTAAATAAATTCCTGTTAATCAATCCATCACTTAATGCAGCGAGTATCTTATCCGGATGATTCGACCATATCTTTAATGCACACCAGACATCGTTATCATCTAAACTGATAAAATTATCAAGGGTTTCCGGATTATTGATAAAATCAGAAAAGCCAACCTGATTCTGCAAAAAATAAAGTAATGTCGAAGTTACATATAAGTCAACTCCCTGATTGATCAGGAATTTCGCCCGGTTAAAGGTATTGATCAACATTTTTTCGGCAGCAACCGTAGTTTTATGAAGATAAACCTGCCAATACATCAACCGGCGAGCCATCAGGAAGTTTTCTGTAGAATAGATTCCTTTTGCCTCAACAACCAAGCGATCGTCTTTTATATTGAGCATTTTTATAATCCGGGCAGAACCGATGTTACCTTCTGTTACTCCGGTGAAAAAACTGTCGCGCCGGAGATAATCCAGGCGATCCATATCCAATTGCCCGCTTACGAGTTGATGCAGGAATTTTTTGGGATATTCATTCTTAAAAATAGCAATCGTTTTGTCTAATTTCCCATTAAGTGATTGATTGATCCTGTCCATCAACATCAGGGAAATCTGCTCATGGCAAACATCGTTCACCAAAGCAAATTCAAGGACATGAGAAAAAGGTCCGTGCCCAATGTCGTGCAGTAAAATACAGGATAAAACGGCATCAGCTTCTTCTTCTGTAATTTCATTTCCTTTCGAGCGAAGCTGGGATATGGCTTCACTCATCAAATACATTGCTCCCAACGAATGATGAAAACGGGTATGTTGGGCTCCGGGATAGACTAAAGATGCAAAGCCTAATTGCTTGATTCTTGTCAGGCGTTGCACATAAGGATGCTCTATAAGGTTGAAAATGAAATTATTCGGGATATTGATAAATCCGAAAACAGGGTCATTGATTATTTTGCGCTTGTTATCCATTTTATTTTAGGAAACTTAAAACATATTGGAAAAATTCAGGCTCAAATTGCCATCATTATAGCTTGGAAAAATAAATGTCTGCATTTTCTTATCTTTTTTACAGAATGACTTCTGTAGATAAGGATATGTCCAATAAACAATTTTGGTTGATAAAATACCTATGCCTGCTCCTGTAACAACATCACTTACCCAATGCCGGTTATTGTATACTCTTGAAGCTCCGATGAGAGTTGCAACGGTATATCCACTGACACTAACCCAAAGTGATTTATCTTTGTATTCCTCATGTAAAAACTGTGCAGCAACAAAAGCAGTTGCCGTATGTCCTGACGGAAAGGAATTACTTGATGAACCGTCTGGTCTTTCCCTCGTTGTAACAGTTTTTGTTGTATAAACAGCTGCAGTTTCCAATGCGTTACTTAATGCATAGAGAATGATCATGTCTGATAATTTGTGGGTGCTTTCCACTTTTCCCAATTTCAATCCGAAAGCTAATATAGCCGGTGAGAATTGCATAAAATCATCAACATGGTTATGCATTATATAATTGTCTTCATGCAATTCTCCTTTAGTTGAATAATCAAGTTCCTGAATTGCGTGGCTTTCCAATGAGAGAATACCATAAGTTATCATAGTAACAGGAACTGCAACTCCTACAATATCCATGGCTTTAATATGATTGGCTTTTTTTACAGGAACCACAGGAACCGAATCATGCTGCAAAACCAAATAATCTCTTTCTTGTGCACACAGCAACGATGCGCAAAGAAAAAATGCAAAACATAAAATTATACTTTGTATTGAAATCATCAATAATTAAACAAGCACAATCAACAAGTTGTTTTAGATTAAATTATACTTTCCAGATATTTTGCCATTTCTTCCTGCACTTTTCTTGCTTCACTTTTGGCTGCTTCTGCAAATTTTTCAGAACTATCAGCATAAATAATTTGCCGTGATGAATTAACTAACAAACCACATTGGCTGTTCATCCCATATTTAGCAACTTCTTCCAGGCTACCACCCTGTGCTCCGACTCCTGGAACTAATAAGAAATGATTGGGAGCATGTTTACGGATATCTTCAAACATTTTTCCCTGTGTAGCTCCGACAACATACATCATTTGCTCATCGGTTGCCCATTCCTGCGATTTTTTCAGCACTTTTTCAAATAAACGTTCTCCGATTTTATCTTCTGTCATTTGAAAATCCTGCGAACCTTTATTGGAAGTCAAAGCCAACAAAATCACCCATTTTTCAGGATAAATCAGGAATGGTTTCACGCTGTCTTCTCCCATATAGGGGGCAACTGTTACCGCATCCAAGTCCATAAAGTCGAAGAATGAACGGGCATACATTTCGGAGGTGTTTCCGATATCTCCCCGTTTGGCATCCGCAATAATAAATTGGTCAGGATAATTTTTACGGATATAATCAACCGTCTTTTCAAAGGCTAATAATCCTTTGGCTCCCAGACTCTCGTAAAAAGCCAGATTGGGTTTATAGGCCACACAATAATCAGCTGTGGCGTCAATAATCGTTTTGTTGAAAGCAAAGATTGGGTCTTCTTCCTTTAACAAATGCTGAGGAATCTTTTTAATGTCTGTATCTAATCCTACACAAAGGAAAGATTGTTTTTTGAGGATGTTTTCGAATAATTGCTGTTTAGTCATTACTGTTGTCAATTACGAATTAAAAATTACGAATTACGATTTTTTATAGTGATTTGGATTTTTCCAAGGATTTTACATATTTCTTCTGCATCTTTAAGTAAATCACCTGATTGTTTCTCATTAAGATAATCAGTTGCTTCAAGCAACTTTAACCAATATATAGTTTCTCTTGTTTCTTTGTATGACATTATCTTGTTTCACTACATAATTTTTAATTCGTAATTCGTAATTAATTACATTTCACTTTCTTTCAACCGCTCCGCATTTTCGGCAATAATCAACTGGTCGATCGTTCCTTGTATCTCTCCATTCATAAACGCATTCAAATTATAAATAGTATAATTGATGCGATGATCTGTGATGCGTCCCTGCGGATAATTGTATGTGCGTATTTTGGCCGAACGGTCTCCAGTCGAAACCATCGTGCGCCGTTGCTGTGTTATGGCATCATTGTGTTTTTGCAGTTCAATATCATACAATTTGGTACGCAACATTTGCAAGGCCATTTCGCGGTTTTCCATTTGTGAACGTGTAACCTGGCATTGTACCATGATACCTGAGGGTTTATGAAAAAGTTGTACTTTGGTTTCCACTTTGTTCACATTCTGGCCACCGGCGCCACTTGAGCGGGCAGTCTGGTATTCAAGATCAGCAGGATTGATTTCAACATCTACATCTTCCGCTTCGGGAAGTACAGCAACTGTTGCTGCTGAAGTATGTACACGGCCTTGTGTTTCAGTTACGGGCACCCGTTGTACACGATGAACTCCTGATTCATACTTCATCGTTCCATAAACATTATCTCCCTCTACCGTAAAGATAATTTCCTTGAAACCTCCGATTGTGCCTTCACTACTACTCGTTACAGTAACTTTCCATCCTTTTGATTCACAATACCTGAGGTACATCTTAAACAAATCACCGGCAAAAATGGCAGCCTCGTCTCCTCCGGTTCCGCCTCGTATTTCTACTATGGCATTTTTGGCATCCTGAGGATCGGCAGGAACAAGCAGAATTTTAATTTCTTCTTCCAATTGGGGAAGGCGTTCTGTTGCTGTCTCCAATTCTTCCTTGGCCATTTCACGCAATTCCGAATCAGATTCTTTGTCGAGGATTTCTTTTGATTCTTCTATATTGGAAAGTATCCGCTGGTATTCATTCCTTGCTGTCACGATTTTTTCCAAATCGCGGTATTCTTTATTGAGTTTGACGAAACGTTTCATATCGGCAATCACGCTCGGGTCGGTAATCAGTTTACCGATTTCCTCAAAGCGGATAACCAATGCATCAAGTTTTTCTAAAAGTGGTGTCTGAGCCATTTTTCCTGTTATAAGTTATACGTTGTAAGTTATACGTAATACGTAGAATGTAAAACGTAAAACGAGTTGCAAAGATATATGATTGTGCTCAGATTTTCACTTAAACTCTATCATAAAATCCACTAAGTTCTTTTCTGAAGGCAAGTCTAATTTTTTCCTCAACCGGTAACGGGCTACTTCAACTCCCCGGATGGTGATATTCATCAGGTTAGCAATATCTTTGGTATTCATGTTCAGCCGGAGGAGAGCGCACAACTTTAAATCGTTGGGGGTTAAATCCGGATATGTCAATTTCAGGTGCCGGAAAAAATTCTCGTGTATCCTGTCGAAATTTGTCTGGAATATTTGCCAGTCATCTTCCGAAGATAAATTTATCTCTATTAATCTGATAAGTTTATCATAGTATTTATTAGGAAACTGAGCACCCAATTTGTCTTTTTGTAACAGCAATTCGGACTTAATTTCCGATAAAACTTCGTTCTTCTTTATTATCGACATGGTTGAACCGGCAAGTTCCTTGCTTTTGAATGTTAAATCTGCTTCTAGCTTTTCATTACGCAGACGGATTATTTCCTGTTCCTGCTTTTCTTTTTCTTTTTGCCTGAGTATATTTTGCTCATGTTCTATCCTCTCTTTACTTTTATGTATATAACGCTTAATCCTGAACCATAAGGTAAAAAGGATGATGACAACCAATATAACGTACAAAATTAAAGCTAAATTACTTGCGTAAAAAGGAGGCTCAATTTCGAACCCGTAAGATATTGAAGACAATTCCCTCCCCATACTGTCGATAGCGGTTGCTTCAAAAGTATAATTTCCGGGAGATAGCTTATTATAGGTTTTTATAAAATCATCAGACGGAGCTGAATATTCTTCTTCGGTTCCCGATAATTTATATTTATACCCGACATTAGTAGTTGGCGGATGTGGATATGATACTTCAAATGTCAGCGTATTATAGGTAAAATTGATTATTTGTTTTATTCCTGCTGCTAAAACAGGTAATTTTTTCATTTGTTTTTTACCAGATGCCTGTATCGATTCTATTTCAATTTTTTCATAGACCGTATCCGGTAAAAAATGAATTTTTTCATCCATTAAAGCAATCCCGTTATCCAGGCAAAAAAGATATTTACCTTCTTTTATAAAGATGACATTTTCATTATTATCAGGCATCGATCCATACAAGCGGCGGAAGGGTACATGCCTTTTTATTTCAATATTATTTTCATAAAGATTTGCCTGTATGAATTCATTTTTCCCCACGAACCAGCATGTATTGTCCGGCATCGGGAAAATTTTTGTAATATTATTTTTCAGGATCGGGAAATCATCAAATTTTTTGAATGGTTTTATTGAACCGGATAAATCATCATAGGTATAATAGCCCAGATAATCTTTGAAGAGAATCCTTCCTGATAAATTGAACACAAAAATTTCTCCGTTTGATGTGTTTTTATTAAGAGAGGGAAATACCTCGACAGATTCGGCTTCGCGTAAATCAGGGCTTAACTTAACTTTATAAAGTCCTTTATAGAAGTGTGATGCCCAGATATTCCCCATCATATCGACTTCGATATAACGGATAGGTTCCATAAAGTTTTCAACGATATGGCTGAATGCCCATTTATTGGCTTCATTTTTCTTATAAATACTCAGGAAAGTGTAAGTAGATTGAACCAATACTTCCTGTTGGTTGATATATGCCCGCCTGATACATGTAGCTCCCTGTACATCTGACATTTTAATAGTTTTCTGACCTGTAATCTCATAAGTGCCGCTGTTATGACCACATATCAACTGTCCATCAATAACCGACAAATCCCATGCCTGTTCTGATGTATTCGGTATCAGATGAGCCTGATTATCTTCCAGATTATTGAAAAATAAGCCCTGGTTGGTTGCCAGATACAATTGGTTATCTTTGAAAGCAGCAGAATAAACACTCCCTATATCCTGTTTGAAAGAATTGATAAAACTAAACATGGAGTTGCACTTGATATAAGCTATCCCATTATCCAATGCCAGCCATATATTATTACTTTCACCGCAAACCAATCCTAAAACCGTATTATTTGATAATTTATTGGAAGAATTAATCTTCCATTCCAGATTTCCTGATTTATCAAGTGAATACACACCATCTGTTATAGTTCCAAATATGTAGAGGGAATCGCGTGTCATTGCCGCATGGTTGATTGTGGCATTCTTCAAATCATTATTTGCTTCATTCTGCCAGGGAATGCAGTTTTCCCCGTCAAACAGGAATAATCCGCTTTTGGCTGTCGGAATAATTATTTTTCCTTTCTTATAAGGCAATACTGCGATGGCATTATCACCATTCAACCGGTTTTCCGGAATGAGTAGTTTGAAATCATTTCCTTCTAAAACACATAAGCCATGTTGCTGGAAATAAGCATAAAGGGTATCGTCCACCCGGGTAAGGAGCCTGAATATAAGGGGGGACCCTTTTGCAACCACGGTTTTACCGTCGTATACGAAATAGGTGGAAAAAGAACGGAAATACACCTTGTCATTAAACAAGACAATACTCCAGATTTCATCGTTATGAAAAGCGTATTCATTAAGTAAAGCGGAGATTGAAGTGTATTTTAATTCCCCATAAATATCTTGTTCATAATATCCGAATTCTTCGAAAGAACCTACATATATTCGTCCGTCCGGACTACATTTAACAGAACGTACATAGTTATTCCCCGGCATAGGATATAACTTCCATGTATTTCCGTTGTATTTGAGCAAGCCTTTCGAATTTCCAAAATACACTTTTCCTTTTGTATCGGTAGAAACCGACCAGTTTTGTCCTGCCGCTCCATAATCAAGCTTCGAAAAGCTGCTGATATAAGGAGTTTCTATTCCAGCGTAAGTTAATCCATTTACGTGGAAAATCATCAGAAAAATAATTGGCAAATATTTCATCGTCAAAGATGCTTTCGACAGGCAAAATTATCAATATTTATTAAATGATTTGTTAAATGATTAGAAAGTTGAAAAAACAATGTAGAAAAAGAGGTTGTCTCAAAAGTAATTTGTGTGCTATCAGCTTACTTTTGAGACAACCTCTTTAGACTTCCTCTTTATAAATTTAATTATTTAATGAACTTTGTTACAAGCGCTTTGTTACCCACAGCTACTTTTACCACATAAACTCCGGGAGTATTGACAACAGTTTTTACTGAATTGATACCATTAATCCCGTTAATAACTTGCCGATCCATAAGCTGACCGGAAATATTGTATACAGAAACATTTGTTACGGCAGTCTGTTCCAGATTGAATGTAATATCAGTCACATTTCCTTCAACATTAACTTTTATACTATTGATAACAGCTAATACATTGGAAATCCCACTTGGTAAATTCTGAGTTTTTGTAAAAATAATATCATCAATATATACAGAATGAGCCGGTCTGTTATCTGCACGATCGGGCATGACTGCAATTCTTGTATATTCTCCGCCTCCGTCAGCTGCAGTTAAATCGAATATGACATCTTGCCATTCATTCACTAAAATACTTCCATTCATTGCATTCATTTCCAGGGCAGGAGGAGTACCTGCACCACCTTCTACTTTGAAACTGGCAGTAAGGCCATCAGCGCCAATATCCTGAAGTAATTTAAAATGTGCATAATGATATTTATTCATATCACATCGGGGCACAGAAGCTACAGTCAAGTCAGCCCAAAATCCTGCCCAAGCTCCGGTATTGTCTGCATTGCGGGTTACCTGCAATACTTTATCACTTGTGTTAATTCCTGATTTAGAAGGATTTTCAACTACAGAGAAAGATGCATCCGCCATTTCGTTCAATTGAGAAGAAAAGTTTACCAATCCGTTTTCGAAATTATCTAAAACAGCATAATCATCTGTCGGTTCCGGAATTGGATTCGGTGTTGGATTTGGGTTATATGGATTGGGATCGTTAGAGAAACGGATGTCATCCAAATAGAATACCTGAGATGCTTTTTTATCTCCATACCACTCTTCGCTGTTTATTCTGCCCGGCATAACGAATATTGTTCCATAATTTCCTGCCGGAGCTCCCTGGCAATCAATTACCAAATCAACCCATTTATTAAGATTTCCAGTACCAACATCAGACCAGGGACTTCCAAAATTATCTGAAGGACCGCTTTCTAATGAAAGAACAAGAGTTTCTGTTTGACCATAATATACTTTAACGTGTGCATAACGATATTGTCCGGCTCCCATGCCAACAGGAATAGCCAATTGATTCAATATCGGACCGGATATACCATTGTATATAGCACCGTCTGGTCCTTCACAAACAACTTTAAGTACTTTGGCACTACTGTTCATTGCATCGGGAAAAGGATTACTTTCAACAGTTAATGCTGCATCTCCGATTACCTGCCAATCTTTAGCTTCTCCTTCGAAATCATCAATAAATAATTCCTGTGCATTCAGACCTGCTGATAATGCAAAGAAACATCCCGCTAATAGTAAAAATCTTTTTTTCATACATTTCATTTTTGAAACCACACAGGCACACAGAATTAATGTGCCCATGTGATTGGTTATTTATTATTTTATTAACACTTTTTCTACATTTACAACACCATTGTCGTACGTTTTCTTCACGATGTAGATGCCTGAAGCCGGGTTCAATATTGCTACTCCCTGGATATTATAATATTTCTGGGAGATGAGCCGGGCATCGGAAACAGGGATGCCGATAGAAGTTCCTGTATCATCGAAAGTAAGGGCAAATTGACTAATACCAGATACATCTGCTGTTGCGGTAACGGTAATAGTGGTTGTTCCTACAGACAAATCAACTTTTCCATTTGAAGGAGTCGCATTAGTAAAAGTATAAGTTACATTTGCCGGGGTAGCAGGGATTATAAATGTTCCTTCTTCAGTAATTGTGACATCGAATGAAATAGATTTTCCTGAAAGCAAAGAAAGATTATATTCTTCAATTTGAGTGGCAGCTGTAATATTCGCACCTTCTCCTAATTTACCTTTAACAACAGGCATTATAATGTTTTTAGATATATCTTGTGTTACTCCCTGGCGGAAGAAAGTGAAGTTGCGAAGGTTAATCCAATTGCCATCATGATTTACTGCTAATAATTTATTGTTATTATCTCCAAAAGAGAATACTCCTTGATATAACTTGCGGTAACCGGGTTCAATACAAGGAAAATCTAATCGTGTTCCATTTACTGAAAAATATGTTGTTTGTGGAGCTTCATAATCTGCTATGACATTAAATGTTCCGGCTGCAGAAGGTTTCACATTCCAGTATACATAATTTCCGCCACTAAACCAAGATCCTATACTTTTAGGATCGCCTTCCACAATGATACCCTGACCTAAACTAGCTTTTCCAGCCAGAGCCACAATTTTCCCTGATTCTTCTTCAATAATTTCAGGAATAACAGCAACCGGAGTAAGAGTAATGTTATCCAGATTCATTCCATGCCAACCAGTAGAAGCACTTTCGTCGTACTTAAGTTTTAATTGATAATCTCCTGCAGGAAGAGTTAAATCACCATAAGTCACGTCATAGTAATTAGACCAACCAGAACCAGATTTGTATGCAGTTCTCAAAGCCTGAGTTGCAGGTGTGGTTACTAAATCCACCACAAAAGAAACGTTTGTATCTGTTTGA
Source organism: Bacteroidales bacterium (assembly GCA_031553415.1). Classification (GTDB taxonomy): domain Bacteria; phylum Bacteroidota; class Bacteroidia; order Bacteroidales; family Azobacteroidaceae; genus JAIRVZ01. Next base: position 24,146 of record JAVBLO010000019.1, read on the forward strand.
TTTCTTCCGGTAACATGATAAACATATCCGGAGGGAACGCTTATATTCCAATAAATATAATCTCCTCCTTTCCAATTACCTCCAAAGACACTTCCTTTACTTATACCTCCGTCACCAATATTTATACCCCTTTGACCCACATAGCCATTCGCAGCATTTAATACAGTAGGAGAATCTGTGGCTACAGTTACCGGTACTTGTTCTCCCACATAATAAACATCATCAACATATACTGTCTGATTAGGGACATTTCCTGCAAAACAAAAAGCTATAGAACTATAGGTACCAGGAGCAGCAGCACTAAAATCAAAAATCAAAGTTTCCCAACCATTATTCGCCGGAGTTGAAGAAGTGGCCTCGATTTCCGTTTCTGTACCCCAACCGGCAGTTCCCATTTTCCCTCTAATGGACATTTTAAGTTCAACATCTTTATTCTCTCTAAAACATTTCACTTCAATCTGTTTATATGCAAAAGTGTCATAACATTTAACCATATCCCAAAACATCAATCTTGCCCATCCATCTCCTTGAGACATTAATTTAATGGATTTTTCTCCTGTATATGCTTTCTCTGTTGAAATTTCATAAGTCATATTGTGAGAGTCCCAACCGGATTCTCCATCCAAGCCTTGGGCAGTCCAGGCTAAGTCTGACGGTAAACCCTGACTATTAAGCGCAGCTTCAAATCCCGTAAGCTTAACTTGCGAAAAAACAGTAGATGTCATAAACAATGATATAAAAACAACTAGTAAAAATTTAGTCTTCATAATTTTTTAATTTAAATTTAATCATACACAAAAGTTGTTTGTTTTGTATCCCGGCTGTTTCCACCGATAAATACATCAAACTCTCCCGGTTCAGCGACAAATTTCAAATCTGCATTATAGAATTTCAAATCATTTTCGGTGATTGTGAAACTAATGGTTTTCTTTTCACCTGGATTCAAAGTTACTTGTCTGAATCCTTTCAATTCTTTTACCGGGCGGGTTACTGAACCTACTTTGTCGCGGATGTACAATTGTACGGTTTCAGTTCCGGCATATTTTCCGGTATTTTGTACATCAATGCTGGCAGTCAATGACTGTCCGGCATCCAGTTGGTTACCACTTAATACAATTTTTCCATATTCAAAAGTGGTGTAACTCAATCCATAACCAAACGGATATAAAGGTTCATTGGAGATATCCAGGTACTTAGTTGTATATTTCTGGTTTGCATCGAATGGGCGTCCCGTATTTTTATGATTATAATAAATCGGAATTTGTCCGGTGTTGCGAGGGAAAGTCATCGTAATTTTCCCGGAAGGATTGGCTTTTCCAAAAAGTACGTCAGCTATCGCATATCCGCCTTGTGTGCCGGGAAACCAAGCTTCGAGAATGGCATCCATGTTCTCATCTTCCCATTCCAACGTCAAAGGACGCCCATTCATTAGTAGTAATACTATAGGCGTACCTGTTTTTTTCAATGCTTTTAATAATTCCACCTGGTTATTCAATAAACCTATGTTACTGCGGCTTGCGGCTTCGCCACTCATTCCAAAGGCTTCGCCAAGCGCTACAACCACAACTTCAGCCTGCCGGGCAACATGCACCGCTTCTTCAATTAATTGTTGTGGTGTTTTTTCCGAAGGATACAATTCCGCTCCATGAGGATTTAACTTGTCAATTAATCCTTTATCATCAATAAGATTACACCCCAAAGCATACAGGAATTTATCTTTCCCGTATTCTTCTTCCAATGCATTCCAAAGGGTTACGGATTTATGCCAGTCTCCCGCCCCACTCCAGTTTCCAATCAAATCGCGTTGCCTTTTAACCTGCGGACCAATGAAAGCTATCTTTTGTCCGGGATTTAATGGCAATACCTGATTATCATTTTTCAACAGCACCATGCTTTTTATAGCTGCTTCTTTGCTTAATTCCAACTTATCGGCCGACATGATTTCTTTATCAGCTTTTTCCTGATTCACAAAACAATAAGGATCTTTGAACAATCCTAACTTGTATTTAGCTTCTAATATGCGCCGGCAAGCCGCATCAACAGTTTTTTCAGATACTCTTCCGGATTTTACCAACTCGACTCCATGATCGGCAAAAATTTCGCTGACCATATCCATGTCCGTCCCGGCATTTAGAGCCAGCTCACCTACCTTTAGTGTATCTCCTACTCCATGATTGACCATTTCCATCATGGCAGTATAATCAGTCACCACAAATCCTTTAAATCCCCATTCTTTGCGTAACACTTCTGTTAACAGCCATTTACATCCTGTAGCAGGCATTCCGTCAATTTCATTAAAAGAAGTCATTACAGTAGAAGCTCCGGCATCAATAGCAGCTTTGTAAGGTGGAAAATATTCATTATACATCCGTTGGCGGCTCATATCCACAGTATTGTAATCACGGCCGGCTTCTCCAGCTCCATACAAGGCAAAATGTTTTACACAGGAAAAAATGAGTGGTTCATAGCCTTTTACCATAGCTTTGCCAATACACGCACCGAGATAAGGGTCTTCGCCACTACCCTCACTCACTCTTCCCCATCTCGGATCACGTGCAATATCAACCATAGGGGAAAAAGTCCAGTTTAATCCATCAGCTGAAGCTTCAACCGCCGAAGCATGAGCTACTTTTTGTATCAATTCCATATCCCATGACGATGATAATCCCAATGGAACCGGAAATATTGTTTTATGGCCATGAACTACATCATAACCAAATATGAGCGGTATACCCAAACGTGTTTCATTAACTGCGATGGATTGAAGTTTCCTTACTGCATCGGGAGTAAACGTATTGAATACACCTCCCACCATTCCTTTCCTGATTTTTGTATCGACATCTTTACTCAATACCGGACCGGTGACATCAAACCCTACAGCAGGCAAATTCAGTTGCCCGACTTTCTCCTCCAATGTCATTTTGCTCATCAAATCATTGATGAACCGGTTCATTTCAGCATCAGGATCGTTACTTTTTTGTTTACATGATGCGATTGCCAAAACACATAAAAATATTGTTACTATCTTCTTCATTTCAATTCTATTATAATATTGGGAACGATTTGAATTAACTACTTAACTTCCGGAACTTTATAAGTAAATCCAAGTTTTGTCAATCCTTTTTGGACTTCAGAATCTTTCATGAAATAATGCCAAAGTAAATTGGACCGGTAGTTCTCAATCATTACAATTATTGGCCCTTGGTCAATGGCTAAATATTGATTATCAAACCATCGCGCTGAAAAATTAAATGAATCGTAAAATCCATATCCATCATTTTTCCATAAATAATTGCCTAACTTATAGTAATAAAAACGCAATGCTTCCATTGATTCGTCGGGAGTATAAGGCATGGAAGAAATAGCTGCTGTTGGAGCAATTACCCCAAAATCATTTGTAGGTGAAAACGCAGAATAGCCCTGATCTCCATCACTTGCAGTTAATCCCCAGCAGGTATTGCTATATCCTGTATACCGCTTCGGATTATTAATGCAATAATTATAATGAATTAATGTATGGTTTTTATTTTGTTCCCAATAATTTGCATAAGTATCCGAAAGTCCATCTGGATTCAACCCTAAAAATGAAAAATGAGAAAAGAACAAAGGGCCACCATAATCTTCACCTAAAGGCAATGTATAACCATAGAAAGATTTACCATTAGCCATAGCCCCATTTTTAGCCCAACCTTTGATGTAAACATCTTTGCTAATCGGATGGGTTGGTGAAGAAGCTGCCAGAATGTAAGTAATTAAACCTTCGTTCCACCCTTGAACCGGCAATCCCACAGCCCATGCGAAATCAGGGCTCCAGTTCCAATACAATGTTCCTGCATTATCCTTATTGAACCAGTTCCATTCAACACCTTCCCAGATAACAGTAATCAAAGCTCTCAATGCCGATTCAGAGGGTTGGTCAAAATATTGCCTTGCTGTTAACAAACCTTGAATTAAAAATGCGGTTTCAACAATATCAGCACCATTATCGGTGTCGCTGAATTTCATGGTTGCGCCGGTACTTCCGTTTAACCAGTGAGAATAAGCGCCATGATATGTAGTAGATTTCATTTTTAAGAAATTAGCAATTTTATAAACGCGATCATATGCCTGTTGACGAGTAATAAAATTACGATTCACGGCAGCAATCATCGACATGATACCAAAACCTGTTCCTCCGGTTGTTACCTGATCTCCTGAAGTATTCCTTTCGCGGGCCATCCCCGAAGTCGGATGTCCTCCTGTCCAGAAATAATTGAATGTTTGCTTTTGTACCAAAGTCAACAATTCTTCATCAGAAATCCGGGGTTTTTTATCAGTCGAATCAATTGCAGTAGTAATGGTGTAGCTACGTCCTGTGTTCAATAAAGTACCTTGTTGGGAATATATTTTTTGCCACACATTCAAACTGTATTTTGCAAAAAGGTCCAATTCATAAACAGGATAAAGGGCTACCACACGATCGTCTTCTTCAAACTCTATGGTTACAGGCACATTGCCCGGCACATCTTCATTAAAATCAAATGGAATCAATGCAATATTACCGGTAATCGTATTACGGTCAACAGATTGAGAGAATTTCAATTTTATCGGAGATGCTGCGTTTATATCCGTATAAGTTACATCATCGTATTTCGTTCCACCATCAACGATTAGCGTTTCTATCTTAAATGAATTATCAATGGTATCACTATCCTCCTTACAAGAGGAGAAACCAATAACCAATATAATGATTAATAAGGCGTTATATCTTTTAAAATATTTTTTCATACGACAAATATTTATTGTTCTTTTGAGTTGTAAAGTTCATCTATCTCGAATGTAGTCAGGTATCTGTTATAAAAACGGAATTCATCTATTATTCCTCCATACGATCTTTGCCAGGTCTCCTTAGTGTACCCTTTTTTAGCTAAGCTGGGATTTGTCAAATTTTGAAAAGTACCTAAAACTATTCCGGAGACATTTTTAAACTGGAGATCTCCACCTGTCACATTTTGTTCATAAACAACCTCGTTATCCCTGAAATAAGTAATCCTGGAACTTTTTGCACTATAACGGAAAACCAAATGTGTCCATTTATCGAAAATATTAGAAACTACGGCGTTATCACCAATCCAGATATCACCTACAGCATTTCTATAGTTCTTCATGTGCATTTTGATAGTTACAGATTCTCCGGAAACTGCATCCGTGAATATATCCAGGTTGCCTTTCCAATCGTCCAGACTATCAGCAACGGCAAAAATTCCACAAGCTCCGTTTCCAACCTGATTCTTTTTCACATACGTCCAGAAAGCAATGGTAAAGCCATCAGGCAGATTACAAATAGAATCCATCATATCAACATTGTTTTCTTCAATTGCAGGTGAATCTATAAGAAAGTAAGAACCGTCTTTACATTGCATAGCTTTTCCTATGTATCCATCAGTGAAAGTTACATTCGTTGGAAAAGTCTGGAATCCGTAAATACTGCTATCTGCCACACTTCCATTTTCGAAAGGAAAATACATTTTCAGCGGGCTATAAGGCCCCGGCTCCGGGTCGGGAATAACAACCATATCAGGCCTGTCAAATTCCTGACAAGCAAAAAGAAAGCAAAATGAAAGTAATGCTCCCGATATCCATTTTATTTTATTGATTTGTTTCATGTCTGTGTTTTTTAATTGTCAATTGTTATTGATAATTAGGATTTTGAACTAATACGCCTTTTGATTTATCTATTTCGGCTTGCGGAATAGGGAGTTCTCTGTTTTTGACTGCATAACCGGCATAGTTACTACCCAATGCGTGGAAAGTTGTTACATCGATATCCGGGGTTATAGTTCCTTTTCCCCAGCGAACTAAGTCATAAAAGCGTTCGTTTTCCATACCGAATTCAGCTCTCCGTTCGTCACGGATATATCCTCTTAATACATTCTGGTCGGTTGTATTTTTAGGCGGCACCAAACTTCCGCCTCCGGCTCTCTCTCTTACCATATTCAAATATCCCAATGCTTCCTTGATATTTTCTTCGCCACCTAATTCATTTGCAGCTTCGGCAGCCATTAATACCACATCCGCATAACGAATGATACGAACATTCTGCCATTTACCGAAATTGGAATTGTATTCTCTCCGTTTCGCAGGATTCGTATATACTTTTTTATTCCAGTAATCACGGGGAATATCCGAAGTTTTGGCAGGAACAGTCTCTCCATATTCTGTTGTTTCTCCGGCTCCCAATAAAGTCGCTTTTTTACGTGGATCATTCAAGTCTTTGAATCCATTGGAAACGAAATTACCAGAAGGTGTATTCCATCCCCAACCTAAATTCCAATCACCTGCACCTCTTACTCCCTGAACTTGAGTGTATTCAACGCCATAGTCTTCTGTTTGAGTATATTTCGCTTGAATTTCAAATACCGATTCACTGCTATTTTCTCCTTCATCTTTAAATATTTTATCATAAGGAGTATTCAAATTGTATATATTCGAATGGATTACACTTGTTGCTGCACTGTAAGCTCCTGACCAATTTTCCTGAGTCAAAAATACCCGTGCTTGTAATGCTTTGGCAGCTCCCGCAGTAAGTCTTCCCAAATATTTAGACTCCCATTGAATTGGTAAAACAGTTGCAGCTTCTTGCAAATCACTGTTAATCAACTGATATATTTCTGATGCAGGCGATTTTGGAATATTTGCATCGGTTGAACTTTCTACTTTAAAATCAATCTTAGGAATATCACCAAACGCCCTTACCAAATTGAAATAGGCATAGGCCCTCATAAATTTAGCTTCGGCTCTATTAACCATTGTAGCATGGTCTGTCGCTCCGGAAGTTTCAATATCCGAAAGGGTATTATTTGCCAAAATAACAATTTCATAAAGTCCTGTCCAATATTGGCCAATGATATTATCAGAAGCTACATAATGGAAATAATCATACATTTGTTCCGCAGGCGTACCATCGCCCACTGAACTTCCTTTGTCTGCATCGTCCGAACGAATACTGTGAATTAGAACGAATGGCAACCCGGTAACATATCCACCTCTTAGCTTGGCATACATACCCATTATAGCACCATCTGCACTACCTCCTTCATAATCATCTTCGATATAACGTCCTTCCGGTTTTTGATCTAAAAAATCAGAGCAAGAAGTGAATAAAACCATCGAAGCAAGTAATAATTGTACCGCAATGATGTGTATTTTAGTTGATTTTATATTAAATGTATATTTCATAATACCAGATATTTAAAAATTCAGATTAAACCCAAAAGTATATATAGCCGGAAGAGGATAGGTTCCTGTATCAACTCCAAACTGAACAGCACTTGTTGAATGTATTTCAGGTGTATAACCTGTGTTGTTTGCAAAAGTTACAGGATTTTGAGCATTTACATATAATCTGAGAGATTGTATCTTCAAACTTTTCAACAACTCAGGCTTAAAATTGTATCCTAATTGTATATTTCTTATTCTGAAGAAACTCCCATCTTCAATATAATAATCGGAATATTCCTGGGCATTTGTATTGGTACTGTTCAAAGAAGGTTCCCAATTTGAAGTACCAACACCATTCCATCTATCCATCCGTTGTATTTGATAATTAAATTGTCCGTACGTTTTACGATTCCACTCTTTGAAGATTTCATTTCCATAGACACCCATTACATCAACTGCTAAATCAATGCCTTTGTACCCTACAGTAATAGAACCTCCGTATGTAAAATCAGGAGTCGGATTTCCAATCATGGTGCGATCGGCAGGTGTAATCTTGTCATCGCCATCAATATCCCGGAATTTAATATCCCCTGGTTTAACTGTTCCGATTGTATTCTCAGGAGATTGGTTAATTTCTGTTTGTGTTTGATATATACCGGCTGATTTATACCCATAGAAATATGCAATAGGATATCCATCGGCTGTTCGTGACATACCTACAGGAACTCCCGTATAATTTTTCACTTTATTATTCAGGGTTGTAATATTGGCATTTACAGAATATGTCCAATCTTTACCAATTGTAGAATTCCATGATGCGGATAATTCAAAACCGTTATTATGGATATCTCCCACATTCTTTAATCCATCAGTCGTTCCCATACCGGTCTCAATAATTGCTAAAAATCCTTTTGTCGTTTTATTATAATACACTGCTTCAACACGTAATTGATTTTTAAGGAAGTAAGCCTCAAATCCGGTTTCCCATGCATAGTTTCGTTCCCATCTCAAATCAGCATCGGGCAAATACAGAGGACTATATCCCGGAATAACCGATTTTTCTTTACCGAAAATAGATGACGTATTTAACATTTCAGGGTAGGCAGGATACCTCCAGCTTTCATCAATATTCTGACTTCCAAGAACTCCCCATGAAGCTTTTAATTTCAATAAATCGAAAACATGTTGATTCTTCATAAAATCTTCATTTGTTATCACCCAACCGGCGCCAACTGCGCCAAAATTTTGCCATGCATTATTTGTAAGGTAAAACTGGGAAGTCCCATCTCTACGGAACGAACCATTAAGCAAATATTTATTTTGATAATTATACAATGCCCTGAAAAGAACTGAGGCTGTTGTTTGAGCCCATTGCCCGCTACCGTTTGTAGCTGTACTTGGGTCTCCAATACTTAAATACCAATAACGTTGGTCGTCAGGTATCGCCATAGATCCTTGTATACGATTACCATCTATCTGCGTGTAAGAATTAAAGTAGGTAGTGAAGCCTCCTGTTAATGTTAATCCGTGGTCTTCATTGAATTGTTTTTTATAAGTCAATAAAAAATCGGTTTGAGTTTTTGTGTATAAATTTTGATACTGAGAAACAGATGTTTTTTTACTAATAGAATCAACTGGCGCCCCATTAGTAATATCAGGATTGTAAACTGCAACTAAAGGAGAATAAGTACGTCCCAAATTAAAACCATAGTCAGCAGAAAAAGATGCCCTGAAATTAAAGTCTTTCAGGAAAGTCCAATCAGCATACAAATTACCGACAACTCTATATTCAACAGGTTTAGACGTATTCTTTTTCAATTCTATATCTACCATTGGATTAGAGACTTGCGCCCGTTGAAAATCGGGCAGCGAATAGTATAATCCATATTCTTCGTTATATACAGGAGCAACCGGAGCTGCAAGAATAGCTGCTGTTACACTTTTGTAATTAGCCAAATTGGCTTTATAACCACTCACCTGAAATCCGAATTTCAAGTTTTTGGTTACACTGTATTCATTATTCAGATTGATGGTTATCCTATCCATCTTTTCATTCTTGATAATGCCTTCTTCCATCGTGTAACCAACGCCCATATAAAATTTACTTCTTTCGCCGGATCCGGAAATACTGATATTATTATTGGTTACCAATCCTGTTTGGAATATTTCCTCCTGCCAATCTGTATTCGCTTGCCAGTTGGTATAGTCATAAGGGATAGTAATTCCCTCATTGATACGTTGTTCATTGTATAATTCCTTGAACTGCATAGCATTCGTCATCTCCATCTTATTGGGAACCATTTTTGCTCCAACAGATGAATTAATAGAGACTACAGTCTTTCCTTCTTTAGCACTTTTGGTAGTAACAATGATAACACCATTGGCCCCACGCACTCCAAAGATTGCCAATGAAGAAGGGTCTTTCAAGATTTCCATTGATTCAATATCCGAAGGATTCAAGAAATTAATGTTATCATTAAACAATCCATCAACCACATATAAAGGTTTTGTTCCATTAATGGAGTTTGTTCCTCGAATACGCACATCGGGAGCTTCTCCGGCTTTACCTGAGTTGGTAATTTGTACCCCGGCTACTTTTCCCTGTATAGATGATACCGGATTGGATGAAGGCAAATCAGCAATATCAGAACCTTTAATGCTGGCAATTGAACCTGTCAAGTCGCGTTTTTTGGCACTACCATAGCCAATTACTACTGTTTCAGTCAACATGGTTGATTCTTCTTTCATCACCACATTAATAATATTATTCGCTCCTACAGTAATGCTTTGTGAGCGCGTTCCTACAAAAGTAAATTCAAGGATATCCCCGGAGTTGGCAGCAATTGAATAATTGCCATCATAATCTGAAATAGTTCCGGTCGTAGAGTCCTTTATTTTAACAGTTACTCCCGGAAGAGTCATTCCGGTTTCATCTGTTATTGTTCCAGTAACCGTTTTTTGCTGTGCAAAAACAACAGTGCTTCCTAATAGTATAAAAGAAAGGCACAATAATAAAAACTTTATGATTCTCATATCAAATAACGAATTTTAAAGTGTACAATACATTTCCTGTGTTGATTCTAACAATAAAAACTCCTTTTTTGTTGAATAATAATTGTTCTTTATTTACCCCGGAATTTACAGCAATTACTTGTTTTTTTACCAGTTGCCCGGATATGTTGTAAATCTCCAGGGTTCCGGTCGAAGCCGTTTCAGAGGAAAAGCAGAAAGCCACTTCTCCATTTCCGGAATTAATTACAGTCAATCCTTTTTCTTTATCGGAATTTATTTGGGGATTAGAAGATGGTGCAACAACTTCATTTACAGAAAAAGCAATATCATCGATATAAACCACAGTTTCCGCAGGACGGTTCCCTGCATTGTCAGGCATTATTACAATTGTTCTGTAAGGGCCTGCCATATTTTTTGCTTTGAAATCAAAAACTAATTCTTCCCATTGGTCTACCTTAGATGGAGCTGTGATTGGACCTATTTCCTGAGTAGTACCTCCAACTGCAGAGTTTTCCAATTTGAAATTTGCAGTCGCGCCATCAACAGTTCTTAATATTTTATAACGGCCATAACTATATGGATTCATTATTGTCCTTTCAAAAGCATAAGCTTTAGGATTTGCAAAGAAACCTGCCCAAGGTTCGGTATTAGCTTTTGTTCTTGTCATTTTCAATACATATTGGCTACTGTTCACGTCATCTTTCACAGGATTTTCAACTACTTCCAACCCCACATCCCCCATTATTCCGAAAGCGAAAGTGTAATTTACTATTCCGTTTTCAAAATCATCAAGGATAGATAATTCATCAGACGGGTCCGGAACAGGATTAGCCGGTATAACCGGATTATTAAATTCTATCAATGCTTTACCATCCCAACTATATTCTGTTTTAGCAGGTAAATTAAGGAAGTTGAAAACAGTCGGAATCAAATCGTACGAATTAGGAGCTCCATGATAATCAGTAATATATTTGGTAGCTACTTCTTTCCATTCAATAGTTGCTCCGCTTTTTGTTTTAAGTTCAATGTCTCCGCTACCCAACGCTCCGGCGAATTTAGTTCCGCTTCCGTCGGTTCCGGGCGCATAAACCAATAAATCGGAGATTGCAGGGTGTTGGTTATCCAACTTCTTATTTGCATATTCGGCAATGACTTCTGCTGATAATGCCGTTTTGAAGAATCTGATTTCTGTAATATTTCCTTTGAACGGATTATAATTTTGTGTACCGTCTTGCGCGATAAAGAAACCGTAATTGGTCGCTAAATCTCCTATTGATGCTGAAATACTTGTTTCTGAAAGGAATGCCCCATTATGATATAATTTCATTTTTTGATTGGTTCTGTCAATGACTACCGAAACAAAATGCCAGGCATAATCTTCCAAATCAACAGACTCGCTACCTTCAATATCGGTGCGGCCACCTCCTCCGATATTGACTTTCAAAGTTCCCCGTTGATTGGCCAAAGCGATTCCTTTATTGCTTCCACTATCCCAATCTTTATTTCCGAAAATACAAGGGTCACTGCTTTCCGATTCGCTTGCACGGATATTCATTTCTATTGTAATGTTTTTATCTGCTGCCAGGAATGCAGGATCAATTGCTGGCAAAGCTCCATAAACATTTTCCTTGAACTGCACTGTAGTAATAGGATCTGTAGCAATAACAGCAGGTTTTCCACTGATTAATTCAGGAGAAACAGCCGGATTATTAAGAATAATAAAAGTATTTCTTTCTTCGTAAGAAGAACCTCCATGACCGCCGCTCGTCTTGGTTCCATCATCAGAAAAAGTGCCGCCATGGTCTGTCGTCACTGCAACCAACCAGTCTTCGTCAGCATAAGTCGCCCTGTTTTTGATTGCCTGTAAAAAATCCCCGGAAAGCCTGTCGATATATTTCACCGAATCGGCATAAACAGGCGCTTGTACAGAATATCCGACAGAGTGTCCTGCATGGTCTACCGCATCAAAATGGCAAAAAATAATATCCGCCCCATCGGCATTTTGCAATTCTTGCATAACCCGGTTATAGGTACCTCCATCCTGAGATGTCGATTTATACCATATATTCAAATCCCTTTCAAGGTTGATTTTATCATTAATTGTTCCCCATGAAACAATGGATGCAGTTTTGAATTCCGGATATTCATATTTGAGATATTTAAAAAGACCAGGGTAAGATCCGATATTGGATGTTGCAGGATTCTGTTCATTGATTGTCAGTTTATGCTTGGCGGCAGAAACTCCGGTAAGGATACACGACCAACCGTTCATACTCCATGTAGGTACATCTGTCAAAACATTTGTACTTGCCCATGATTCATTCATCAGTTGTGTGAGATTAGGAGCATATTCGGTAACAAGAGCAGAAGGTACCATACCATCGATTCCGATTATCAGTACTTTCTTCTTCTTTTCTACATTTACAGATTGATTGGCGGCATGGACTATATTGCCTGAAACAAAAAACAATGTCAATAATAGACTTGTCAACAAGGGAATTTTTTTCATGGTATTTGAGTTTAATTTTTTAGGAGCAAATGTAAGCAGGTGAAGAATTGCAACAAAAAAAACAGCTACAATGACTCTACTTCATAAAAAATGCAATGAATTCAGGAATACATTTTTTCTACGTCAATCAAATTAAAATTTATGATAATAACCTATTAAAAAAGAAGTTACAACATAAACAATTTGCAAATAAAAAATGATAATTATTGAAGATTCTGTAAACTTGTTTGGTTATACTTCCTGTATTTTTTTACGGGGTTATTTCAATTCAATCATAAATTCATTCAGATTCTTTTCGGGAGATACTCCCAATTTTTTACGTAGTCTGTAACGGCTGACTTCAACTCCCCTGACGGAAATATTCAGGAGATTAGCTATTTCTTTTGTGGAGAAATTAAGACGCAGATAAGCACAGTGGCGAAGGTCGTTAGAGGTAAGATCGGGCCACCGTTCTTTCAGTGTTCTGAAAAATTTGTCATGAATAAGGTCGAAGTTGGTTTTGAAAACATCCCAGTCTTCGTCTTCGTGGATATTTTTATTGATATTTTTGATTAATAAACTGAGTTTCTTTTTGATTGATTCAAGGTCTTCATCTTTTCTTAATCCGGATAATTCTTTACTCAATCCAGCTATCAACTCGTTTTTCTGTATAACCGACATAGCCGTACTCGAAATTTCCTTGCTTTTGTAAAGCAATTCTGTTTCAAGTTTTTCATTTTCTAATCGCATGATTTCGCGTTCCTGAGCTTCTTTCTGCCGCTCCCTTAATTTTTCCTGCTCCATTTCAATCCTCCTTCTTTGTTTTTCAATATATTTCAACTGATATTTGTAAAATATAAAAATTAATGCCAGAAATAACAACACATATACAAGATATGCCCAAGTCGTGGTATACCATGGGGAAAGTATGTAAAAAGGATAAGAATCCGAAGTTAGTTCATTACCATTTTCATCAATTGCCCTAACCTGGAATACATATTTCCCGGGGAATAATCGTGCATAATCTTTTTCCAGATATTTTCCGTCTGACACAGACCATCCGTTTTCCAGTCCTTCAAGGCGATACAATATTTTTAGATCTTCCGATGAATAAGAAGGATAAACTACTTTGAATAATAAATTCCTGTACTCAAATGGAATTTCGGTTTCAGATTTTCCGGTTTCACTGCTAATCTCCAAATATCTCTTTTTACCATTACCTGTATATGAAATTATGTTTTCGAAGGAAATTGGCGTGGAAGATGGCAAATATAAGTCGTTTTTACCTGTTTTGTTTAACCTGGCCATCCCATTATCCAAAGCAAAGAAATATGTATTTTCACCTGTGAAAACATACTCATAATCCCTGATTAACAAATTCCTGAAACTGGAAAATGGCACTATTTTCAAAAGCCTGGGTTTATCTCCGGAAAAATCAAAAAGACCGAATTTGTCTTTCTCTACCAGCCAATATTGTTCCTGCTCTGCATGGATAATACGTTGTGTAGTTATGAAATCCGACAATTCGGAATTGAATGTTTTGTAAAGAATGATTTGATTTTCAATGTCATCGTATGTATAAAATTTATCAAGGGTAGCAAAAACAATACGGTTATTCACTTTGAATACATTGACTTGGGCTTTATCTTTAAAAATCTCATGTTGTTCTTTCAAATAGTCATTTAAAACTATTACCGAAGATAAATCACCACTCAGATTCAGGCGAAAAAGCCCTCTGCGGAGATGGGTTGCAAAGATATTCCCGAAAGGATCAATTTCAATATATCTGACCGGTTCGGAGAAGCCACTTAACTCTTTATAAAAAAACCACTTACCCCGGGCATTTTTCCGGTAAACCACAAGTGATGTATAAGTGCCCTGGAGTAAGATTCTTTCACCCCGGGAAGTTATCATATCCGTCATGCAAAGTCCTCCGGTTACAGATGAAATTTTTTGCGCTTTATCTTTATTAATGATATAAGAACCATCATTATGCCCGCAAAATAATTGACCATCATAAACAGAAAGATACCATACCTGTCCTTTTGTTCCTTCGATGAGTTTGAAATCTATATTTCCGGCCGGAGAATAAAACAATCCCCTGTTGGTTCCCAGATAGATAAAACCGCCATATTCACAGATAGCATAAACCGTACTGCCTATTTCTATGTTATTAAGGTAAAAATACAATGGAGAATTCGATTGTATCCGGTCAATTCCTTTTTCTAATCCTGCCCATATATTATTATCCTTGTCACAAAAAAGCCCCAGCACCGTATTATTTTGCAAGCCATTCAATTTATTGGTACACCAGAGAGGACTACCTTTTTTATCTAATGAAAATATACCACTATTTAATGTTCCCAATATAATGCATGAATCACGGCTCATTATGGCACGATTGATTTGCGCCTTCTTCAATTCTTCATCAATCTTGGTTTTAAATGGCAAGCAAACACCATCCAGATAGAGATATAATCCGGATACTTCAGTTACAACCAATAAGGTATCTTTCGAATAAGGCAGTATAGCAGTTGCCCTTTGATTTCCGGAAAAAATGTGGCTGTTTTTTACTGGTAGCCATTCATTTTCATCCATCGAATATATTCCATTAAGAGTAGAAGCATAAAGTACATTGTTTACTTCAGCCATAGAAAGACTGAGAGCCGGAAAAACGGTTTTAGTTATTTCTCCGTTTTTATAAGTATAACATGATGTAAAAGACCGGAAAAACACAGCATCTCTGGCAATGGTAACCGACCATATATCTTCGTTATGCAACTTATTGTTTTTCAGTAAAGGAATAAGGGACGTATAATGTAACTCACCGATAGAATTACGTTCCCAATAACCAAATTCTTCATAATAACCGGTATAGATCCTGTTGCTTATCGAATCATAAGCAACTGACCTTGCTTCTATTCCGTGAGGAAATTCATGCAACTGCCAACGGTTTCCATTAAATTCAAATAATCCCTGGATGTTAACACAATAAATGATTCCATATTTATCTTGTGTAACCGACCAATTATGGTTATGACCCGAAAGCTCACTTGGATTGTAGTTCACAATATATGGGTAAAAAGTTTTAGAAGCAAAAGAAATACAACAGTATAAAAGGCACAATATAATGTAAGCCGTTTTCATGGTATGAAGAGGTTATTCGAAGCAAATTTAATCAAATTCTTTAACATCACCTGATAGTTCAATTTAATACGGAACAAAAAACTTTTACCGGAACAAAAAACGAACTTTCTGTACTGATTTTATTATTGTTTATGTAACAATATTTTATAATCTTTTGTTTATAGTTTGTTGTAGAAAAAATGTACCCCAAAACACAGTTTCAGAAGCAAGTAGTATTTATATAGCAGTTTCAAAGTTTGATTTGAAAATTTCTCAATATACTTTTGTTTGTCACAAATACTGCTACTGTAAATAAGTAAAAACATACAATTAATAAAAAATAATAAATTAAGTATGAACGCTAAATTAATAATGCTTATTGGCGCGCTTTTTCTAACGATTAGCGGAATAAGTGCGCAAAATTTTATTCTCGATGATTTTGAAAACGGACTGGTAAGTTTTACGACCGAAGTACATGTGAACCCTGAAGCTAATAAATTTGAAGTGACAGATAATCCAAACCCTTCGGGAATAAACACAAGCCTTAAAAGTTGGAAATTCACCAGACAGGAAGCCGGAATGGACTGGGCCGGATTTTGGTGTACTCTTTCCCAAACCATTAACACAAACGATTACCGCTATGTACATGTCAAATATTATCGCACTGATACAAAATCCCAATTGCGCCTGATGGTCAAAGTCAATGGCAATCAGAGAGATTTTTTACCCATGAGCAATCATGCTCCTTCAGGAATCAATGTATGGGAAAATTTAGTATTTGATTTAGAGGCTGCCGGAATACCCAAAGGAGCTGTGGAAGCTTTTGGATTACAACCAGACTTTTCTTCCACCTTGACAAATGGAACTATTACATACGTTGATGATATCATGTTCTGTGCAATGGAAACAGGAGATGATTCATTTCCTTCACGCATCCCAAGCGGGTTAAAAGCTCAAAATGTAGGAACTACAAGTTTAGACTTAACCTGGTTGGCTGTGAAAGAGGCTGTTTCTTATGATATCTACAAGGATGATGTATTCTTACAAAATGTAACAGGAACTTCATTGAATGTTCCGGAATTGAAAGAATTTTCATTATATAAATTCAAAATTATAGCTAAAAATGCCGGAAATGAATCATCTCAGCCTGGTGTCACTTATGTACAAACTTCGGAATCTGTTGAAGCTCATGATGCACGTATGGCCTGGTGGCGTGAAGCCCGCTTCGGAATGTTCATTCACTGGGGAGGTTATGCTGCTTATGCCGGACGTTTCCAAGGCATCAACGTAAAAGGTCAAACTGTTAATTATGTCGCAGACGGCGGAGCAAACGGCTCTTATGCCGAATGGATTATGTTTGGAGCGCAAATTCCGCGTGATACTTACAAGGCAAAAATAGCAAGCGATTTTACGGCTGATAAATACGACCCGAAAGAATGGGTGCGGATGGCAAAAGCGGCCGGAATGAAGTACATTATCTTTACTTCCAAACACCACGAAGGATTAGCGATGTTCAATACCAATATCGGTTGGAATGTAACACAACATTCTCCGGCTGCAAAAGATTTGGTAAAAGGATTAGTGGACGAAGCGAGAAAGGCAGGTTTAAAAATAGGTTTCTATTACTCACAGGCGCTCGACTGGAATAACCCTGGCGGAATGGGTTGGATGCCTCAAAACAACAATGGTAACGGAGGAGAAGCACCGTTATCTGACATAACAAATTATGTTGATAATTTAGTGATTCCTCATTTAAACACGCTTGTCAATGAGTATGGAATTGATGTTATTTGGTGGGATATGGGAGAACATAGATACCCGGAACTTCAATACCGTACTTTGAAAGCAATCAAAGATAATCCGAATGCTAAAAATATTATTTTCAATGACCGGTTGGAATTCAAAATCGACAATGGCCTCTCAGGAGATTTCAATACCCCGGAACAAAGCATACCTGATGTTCCCATTACAGGAAGGGCTGACGGACGCGATTGGGAAACTTGTATGACAATGAACCGCAACTGGGGATATGCCTCTCCTGATGTTGACAGCCAATGGAAATCTACCAACGACCTGGTTTTGAAGTTAATCGATATTGCAAGCAAAGGAGGAAACTTCTTATTGAATATTGGCCCTAAAGCCGACGGAACTTTCCCTCAAGAAAGTATCGACCGTTTAGCAGCTGTAGGCAATTGGATGTCAATCAACAACGAAGCTATTTACGGCACCATTGCCAATCCTATTGACAAGGTTATGTCTTGGGGAAAAATTACCCGCAAGATAGATGAAAACAACAATACAACTTTGTATTTGCATGTAACTCAATGGCCGGAAAACGGACAGTTATCAGTTCCTACACTTAATTCATTACCGGTTTCAGCCGACATTCTCGGAAATGCGACCGCCATCACAACCGAAAAAGGAGCTAATGAATTAATCATTAAAGGATTACCAACAAACAGGGTTAGCACTGCCATAAGTACAACAATAAAATTAGTATTTAACGGAACTCCCACATTGGGAGAAAACATAGTCATGCCTGATGTAAACAATAAATTGACATTGCTTCCCGGAGATTCTAAAGTATCAGGTGGTATTTGCATCGAAGGTGATCCTCAAAACTTCGGCTGTTGGGCTGCTACTGCCGAAGGCGAGGTTTCCGGAGTTATAACCTGGAAAATGCAAATCAATAGAGCCGGAAACTATGCTATTTCTTCCGAATTGGGCGCAACTGATGCCGGTGTTTTACATCTCAACATCGATTCTGATCCAAATAACCTGAACTATTCCGGGACTTCCGGCGCTTCTTATGAAACCCAAACATTAGGAACAATCAACCTGAATGAAGGTGTTTATGATGTGGAAGTAACACGCACAAGCACAAAAAACGGATGGAATTACATCAATCTTCGCAGCATCATTTTAACCTACACCGGTGGCGCAGGTATAAATGAGAATAAGATGAAAGGAGTTGATGTATCTGGTAAAGACAGAATTCTAAAGGTCACAGGTATACAACAAGGAAATATGATACAGGTATTTGATATTACCGGACGTTTGATTAAACAAGGATATGCTCAAAGTCAGGAGGAAAATATCCCGCTAAAAGGATCTTCTATCGTCATTGTGAAAATTTCAGACAGAAAAACAGGAATCCAAACTGTTTGTAAAGCTGTGATCGAATAATTAAATTTATTAGTATATTCGCATCTGGGAAAGTTTTTATGTTGTTCTCAGATGTGAATATCAGCATTTATCATGAAAAATAGATTATCTACTTTGATTATTTCAAAAACCTGGACAAAAATTACGATGAGTATTCTTGGTGTATTCATTTTTAACTGCGGATTTACAACATCCGGTAACACCGGAACTTTACGCTCTTCTTCTGCAAGTGACGATGAAATACTGTTGAATGAAGTTGAACAACAGACATTCAAATATTTTTGGGATGGAGCTGAGGCAACCACAGGAATGGCTCGTGAACGTTATCACATTGATGACCCCAATAATGACAAAACAACTATTACTACCGGGGGAAGCGGATTCGGTATCATGGCTATCATTGCCGGGATGGAACGAGGATACATCACCCGTGCACAAGGATTCGAACGAATGTCAAAGATTGTTTCGTTTTTGGAAAATGCAGATGTATTTCATGGGGCTTTCCCGCATTGGCATGTACCTTCAGGAAAAGTAAAAGATTTCAGTGAAAAGGACAATGGAGCGGATTTAGTTGAAACTTCTTTTTTAATGCAAGGTTTATTGGCTTTACACCAATATTACATCAATGGTTCTGAAGCAGAGAAAAATTTGGCTACCCGCATTGATGTCTTGTGGAAAAGAGTAGAATGGAACTGGTTCTGCAACAACCAAAATATACTTTACTGGCATTGGAGTCCCGATTATGAATGGGAAATGAATCTTCCGATAGGTGGATATAACGAATGTTTAATCACATATCTATTGGCAGCTTCATCTCCTACACACAGCATTTCTAAAGATATTTATCAGAAAGGTTGGGCAGACAACGGAAAAATTATAAACTCCCATAAGGTGGAAAATATCCAACTTAAATTGAAATATGGAGGAACAACTATAGGTCCGCTTTTCTGGGCGCATTATTCCTTTTTAGGACTTGACCCAAGGGGATTAACCGATAGTTACAGTACAAATTATTTCGACGAGATGAAAAACTATACCTTGGCAAACAGAGCTTATTGCATCCGGAATCCGAATTCATATACCGGCTACGGAACAAACTGCTGGGGATTAACCGCCAGCTATTCTGTTAATGGATATTCTGCGCATGCTCCTTTGAAGGCTTCAGACTTAGGTGTAATTTCTCCAACAGCAGCTCTTTCTTCAATTGTTTACACACCGGAAGAATCAATGAATGTGATACGCTATCTGTATAATAACAAGAAAGATAAGGTATGGGGGAAATTTGGTTTTTATGATGCTTTCAGCGAAACAGCAAATTGGTATCCGCAACGTTACTTAGCCATTGACCAGGGCCCAATTGTAGTTATGATTGAAAATCATCGTTCTCAATTATTATGGAATCTTTTCATGAGTCATCCTGATGTTAGGAACGGGCTTAAAAAGTTGGGATTTTCGTCTCCGTTCATTACAGGATCCAAC
The DNA here is from genome assembly GCA_031553415.1 of Bacteroidales bacterium. Classification (GTDB taxonomy): domain Bacteria; phylum Bacteroidota; class Bacteroidia; order Bacteroidales; family Azobacteroidaceae; genus JAIRVZ01. The sequence goes on from JAVBLO010000019.1 coordinate 44,616, forward strand.
CATATAACTGCTGATGCAAAAGATATTTTATATCAACCTTCCCCAAGAGAAATCGTATTTACCCAAGAAGTAGACAAGGTAGAACTATACAATACATTAGGTGCGTTAATTGCAGTATATAATAATTCCGGGAATACCCTGTCAATTCCGGATAACGTAAAAGGAACCGCCATTTTACATATCACTTTACCGGATGGAATGGTGAAAACAAAAAAAGTCACCCTCTTTCGAAGATGACCTCTTTGTATAAAATAAAGGTTTAAACCCTTTTTTCTTTGATTCTTGCTTTCTTTCCCGTAAGTTTACGCAAGTAATACAATTTTGCACGACGCACTTTACCAACTTTGTTTACAGTAATACTGTCGATAAAAGGAGAATCCATTGGAAAAATACGCTCTACTCCGACATTTTCCGACATTTTCCTTACTGTAAAACGTTTTTTGTCGCCATGTCCGGCAATTTTGATAACAACACCACGGTATAACTGGATACGTTCTTTGTTACCTTCTTTAATGCGATAAGCTACCGTAACAGTATCTCCGCTTTTGAATGCGGGAAGCCGTTTTTCTGTAGCAAACGCTTGTTCTGCAACCTTAATTAAGTCCATTTTTATTATAGCTTTTAATGTATTAACGAAAACGCAATATACACGGGCAACACAAATTCCCGTCAGAGATTACGTAAAGCGGGCGCAAAGATGCAAATAAAATTTCAGAATTGCAAACTTTATTATAACTTTGCACGTTATAGGAAAATGAAAAATTAAGATACGTTATCATTTCACTTTTAATTTTTCATTTTTAATTTTTCATTTAACAGAGTATAATGCAAAGACTCAAGATATTTTTCCCAATTATATTTTTTTGCCTGAACAGTATCCAAGCCCAAAATCAGCCGGATTTATATAAAAAAGCTGATTTGAATAAAATGAACCAATGGGTTGATTCTATTTTCAACAAAATGACTTTGGATGAAAAAATCGGACAGCTTTTCATGGTTGTGGCTGACCCGGGAACCGGAGACTTGAATACAAAAAAGATTATCGGGTATATCAACGAACAAAAAATCGGAGGAATTCTTTTTTCCAAAGGGACTGTAAAAGAGCAGGCTACCAGCACCAATTTATACCAAAAGGAAAGCAAAATTCCTTTATTGATTTCATTCGACGGAGAATGGGGATTGGCCATGAGGTTAGAGAATACTCCCCAATTTCCTAAAAATATCACATTGGGAGCTGTACAAAACAATCGTCTGATATTTAATTATGGAGAAGAAATGGGACGTGAATGCCGTGAAATGGGTGTCCATATTAATTTTTCTCCTGCATTGGATATCAATACCAATCCGGATAATCCGGTAATAGGATACCGTTCGTTTGGTGAAATTCCTCTCATGGTTGCAGAAAAAGGAGAAGCCTACTCTGCCGGCTTGGAAGACCAGGGAATTATTTCCGTAGCCAAACATTTCCCCGGGCATGGAGATACATCAGAAGATTCGCACAATACAACGCCTAAAGTCAATAAAAGCCTGGAGCAACTGAAAAATGAAGACTTATTGCCTTTCAGCCGTTATATCAATTCGGGTTTTGCAGGTGTGATGTCAGGTCACTTAACTGTTCCTGCCTTAGATAATAAAACAGGTAAGCCAACTTCACTGTCTCCTGTAATTGTTACTGATTTATTGCAGAAACAGATGAATTTCGGCGGACTTGCCATTACCGATGCTTTGGTAATGAAAGGAGCCTCAGCCGGCACGGAAAGTGTTTGTGTGGATGCGTTGCTGGCAGGCAATGATATATTGTTAAGTCCGGCCAACCCGATTTCAGAATTCGGTGCCGTTAAGAGAGCTGTCCAGGGAGGAACAATCAGCCTGCAAATGGTAAACGAAAAGTGCCGGAAAATTTTAAGCTATAAGTATATTGCCGGATTAAATAAATATAAACCTATAAATCTGAAGGGTTTAAGCGCCAGGATCGATACTGAATATTCCCGGTGGCTAATCAGTAAATTAAGTGATGAAGCGATCACTTTATTGAAAAACGACAACTCATCTGTTCCTGTTAAATATCTGGAAAATAAAAAAATAGCAGTGCTTTCCATTGGGGATTCCGGCGTAACGGATTTTCAAAAAATGATTGCGAATTATAAACAAGTTGATTTTTTTAATATTCCCCGCAATGCAACAGATGCAACAGTTAACAGGATATTTCAGAGTTTATCTAAATATAATCTGATTATTTGTGGCATTCATCATCATAAGCTAACCGATTATCCACAACTGCAAAAGTTATCGAAAGAGAAAGAAGTCCACCTCTGTTTTTTTGCCACACCTTATATCATGTCTAAATTCCAGCAAAGCATAATCAATGCTAAGGTCGTTGTTTGCGGATATGAAAACTTACAGGACATACAAAAATCCGCAGCACAGGTAATCATGGGTGGGATTCCAGCCAAAGGGAAATTTCCGGTAAGCATACCCGGTTTATTTAATGCCGGAGATGGTTTGGAAACTTCAAAAACGCGGTTGGCTTACCAATATCCGATGGGAGTAAAACTTTCGGAGTATAAATTAAATGAAATTGATAATATTGTACAGGAAGGACTAAAAAACAAAGCATTCCCCGGATGCCAGGTTTTAGTAGCGAAAAATGGCGCTGTGGTTTACAAAAAATCATTCGGTTATTTCGATTTCGCACGGACTCATGCTGTTCAGGATTCCGACATATACGATTTGGCCTCAGTTACCAAAGCCACGGCAACTCTTCCGTCCATTATGAAGTTGTATGACGAAAAAAAATTAAAGTTGAATGACCATTTAAGCGCTTATATCCCCCAATTAAACGGTACTGATAAAGAAGATATCACTATCCGCCAGGCTCTATTTCATGAATCCGGATTGGCATCTTTTCTTCCATTTTATAGATTAGCCATCGACCCCAACAGTTACACAGGCTCTTTATATTCTTCCAAAAGGGATGCAACTTACCGGATTCAGTATGATGACAATACATACGTCCGCACTGATTTTGAGTACAACAAAGAATGGGTATCACAAGTTGCAAAACCGGGATACTCCCTCCAGGTCGGCAAACGTTTTTTCCTGAAAGATGGTTTTCCAGATTTAATTATAAAAGAAATTGCAGACTCAAAACTGAAAAAAACAGGCTCATACCTTTATAGTGATCTTAATTTTATGTTGCTGAAAGAAGCCGTCGAAAAAATATCCAAAATGTCATTAGATAAATTTTTGGAAATAAGTTTCTTTGCCCCATTAGGAGCTGATTTGACAGGATTTAAGCCGTTGCAAAAATTCGATACCTTACGCATTGCTCCTACCGAAGACGACCAATTCCTGCGCAACCAGCTTTTAATAGGTTTTCCTGACGACGAAGCTGCTGCATTTATGGGTGGAGTTTCGGGAAATGCAGGATTGTTTTCAAACGCCAACGATCTGGCCAAATTATTCCAAATGCTTTTAAATAAAGGTATTTATGGGGAAGACCGGTTTTTGAGTGTTGAAACCTGCAAGTTATTTATGGAGACAAAAAGTCCGAACAGTCGCCGCGGATTGGGATTTGACAAACCGGAACCTCAAAACGGGAAATCCAGTCCGACAGGAAACCTGGCTTCCGCTTCAACTATAGGGCATACCGGATTTACCGGCACCTGTTTTTGGATTGACCCTGATAACCAGCTGATTTATATTTTCTTGTCCAACAGGGTTTATCCTTCGCGCACCAACAGACAACTGATGCAAATGGAGATCCGTTCAAGGATACAAGATGTTATTTACAACTCAATGAAGTAATTCCCCGCCCTGTGTGAAATTCCTGTAGTTAACCGGAGTTATTTGAACCCGCTGTTTGAAAGTCGTACAAAAATGATCCGGGTTTTCAAACCCTACATTATAAGCTATTTCTTTGATTGGCAAATCTGTATTGGTAAGTAATTCTTTGCTCTTTTGTATTTTAAGTTCCAATAAATATTGATGGGGAGCAAATCCTGTATATTCTTTGAAAATTCTCCTGAACCACGAATAACTCATGGCAACCTGCCGTGCAATTTCCTGAGGATTGATATCTTCCTGGAAATTTTCCAGCATAATCACTTTGGCTTTATTGATTTGATGGACAACATTCAGTTCTTCAAAAGAAGCATGCCTGTTCAAAGAATACGCAATACCCAGCAGATGATTGACAACTCCTGCCAACATTTGTTGGAACCCTGTTTTTTGTTCCTTGGCTGTTGTAATAGCCTGTTTGTATAAGTGAACAGTTTCTTCATTTACTCCAATGTTGAATACTGGTTTTTGTTTGCTGAAGAAGCCATTTTCGCACCTGTAATCCATATTTACACCTTTAAACCCAATCCAGTATTCATCCCATCCCGATTCATTTTCAGGATAATAGTTATGCCACTCCCCGGGAAAAAGCAGGAACATATTTCCCTCTTTGATATTCATTCGCTTGCAATTGGAGGAAATAAAAGTTCCTTTACCTCTCGTAATGTATAATAACTGGTATTCATTCAGGATTCTCCCTTTTTCAATGCTGAAAAGATAACGGGTGGGATGATGTTGCGGCGGGTAAACAGATTCCGGATCAATATGTTGAAAACCGACAGAACTGGCGGTTAATCCCCATAAAATATCCTGCTCATTTTCTAATAAATACTTGATTAGAGATTCATTGTTTCTATCAATCATTTTTTGTAGTATTAAATCTGATAATTATGGAACAAATATATAAATAGTTAATCATCAAAACAATACATTTTTTGAAAAACAAAATCAAGTACTGTCATTTTTGAAAGTACTCAAATCATTTTTACAAGTAAGAGCGGATTTTATCACCCTATTTTTGTCACAAATTAGAATAATACCTCATGAAAACACATCATTTCTTTGCATTTGATTTAGGTGCTACCAGTGGCCGCTCTATTCTTGCGACCTTGCAGGATGGCAAAATTACATTGAAAGAACTTACCCGCTTTCCTAATAACATCCTTCGTATCGGTGATAAATATTACTGGAATATTTACTTTTTATTTGAAGAACTGAAAAAGGGATTGGAAACAGTCGTTTCACAGCGGATTCAATTAGATTCAATAGGTATAGATACATGGGGAGTAGATTTTGTGTATGTTGCGGAAGATGGCTCGTTCAGCGGACTTCCCCGTGCTTATCGTGACCCGTATACCGATGGCATACCTGAAGATTATTTCGCCAATGTTTTTTCTAAAAAAGAAGTATACGATTTGACAGGAATTCAAATTATGAATTTCAATAGTTTATTTCAATTGTATGCCGCCAAAAAGGAAAATTCATCGGCTTTACTGAATGCCAAAAGCCTGTTGTTTATGCCGGATGCATTGTCTTATTTATTAACAGGGAAAAAAGTTTGCGAATACACCATTGCTTCAACATCTCAATTATTGAATCCTTATACAAAGATGATTGAAACAAAATTCCTGGAAAAAACCGATATTCCAGCCTCTTTAATACAACCGATCGTGATGCCGGGGGAAATTGTCGGGAATTTATCAGATAGCATAAAAGAAGAATGTAATATAAAAGATGTTCCTGTCGTTGCTGTGGCAGGACATGATACTGGATCGGCAGTTGCTGCGGTTCCTGCAGAAAATGAAAACTTCGCTTACCTGAGTTCCGGTACCTGGTCGTTAATGGGAATCGAAGTGAAAAATCCGGTTATCAACGAAAAGAGTTTTGAACTGAATTTTACCAACGAAGGAGGAGTAGAAGGTACTACCCGTTTCCTGAAAAATATCACAGGAATGTGGTTGTTGGAACAATGCCGTAAAGAATGGGAACAGCAAGGAACAAAATATACTTATCCTGAAATTGTGGAATTATCTCATTCCGTGGAAGAATTTCAAATACTTATCGACCCTGATTATCCGGGGTTCACCAATCCTGCAAGTATGACGAAAGCCATTGCGGATTATTGCAAAGCAACCAATCAGAAATTACCCACTACTCATGCAGAGTATATCCGTTGCATTTTCGACAGTCTGGCTTTGAAATATAAATATGTATTGGATTGCCTTCAAAGTGTTGCACCTTTCAAAATCGAAAAATTGCATGTTATCGGTGGCGGTTCACAAAATAAATTATTGAACCAATTAACAGCCAATGCAATAGGGATTCCTGTGGTGGCAGGTCCGGCGGAAGCGACTGCTATTGGCAATGTAATGATGCAGGCCAAAGGATTGGGCATTGTTAAATCGTTAAATGAAATGCGTGCGATTATTCGTAATTCGGTTTCTCCTGAAATCTTTTATCCAGAAAATAAGCTGTCAAAAGATGAGGCATATAATAAATTCATATCAATAATGGGAACGATTTGAGCTATTTTTCGACAGGATTTACGGGATTTATAGGATTTTAGGAAATCTTCACCTCAGAGCGGTTAATCCTGTAAATCTTGTTAATCCTGTCAAAAAAAACATTCAAATAGGGCCCGAATTGAATCAAAATTCATAATTCCAAATGACTTTTAAATATAAATTATAATCAATCATGAAAAAAACAGAATCAGTTCAAAAATCGTATGACATAGCCAAAGAGCGCTATGCTGCTGTTGGTGTAAATGTTGATAAAGCTTTAGAAGAACTTCAAAAAATTTCTATCTCCATTCATTGTTGGCAATCTGATGATGTGACCGGCTTTGAAAACTTAGGAAATATGGGTGGCGGTGGAATCCAGGCAACCGGAAATTATCCGGGGAAAGCCCGCAATATGGAAGAAATCCGCCAGGATATTGAAAGAGTATTAACCTTGGTTGGCGGTAGCCACCGCTTGAATTTGCATGCCATTTATGGTGATTTCGGAGGAAAAATAGTAGACCGTGACCAGGTGGAAACTTCTCATTTTACAAGCTGGATGCAATGGGCAAAAGAAAAAGGTTTGAAACTTGATTTTAACTCCACTTCTTTCGGACATCCCAAAAGCGGAGATTTGACGTTAGCCAATCCCGATAAAGCTATCCGTGACTTCTGGATTGAACATACCAAACGTTGCCGGGCCATTTCCGAAGACATTGGTCAATTCCAAAATGACCCTTGTATCATGAATCTTTGGATTCACGACGGAATGAAAGACCAAACAGTAAACCGTTACAAATACCGCCAGATACTGGAACAATCACTGGACACAATCTTCGAAAAAGATTACAAAAACATGAAAGATTGTATCGAAGCTAAATTATTTGGTATCGGTCTGGAAAGTTATACTGTCGGTTCTTATGATTTTTATCTGGGATATGGCGCAAAAAAACAAAAAATCGTAACATTGGATACAGGTCACTTCCATTTGACTGAAAGTATTGCCGATAAAATATCCTCTTTACTATTGTTCACTCCTGAAATCATGTTGCATGTGAGCCGTCCGATTCGTTGGGATTCCGACCATGTAACTATTCTGAATGATGATGTTACTGATTTGGCAAAAGAAATTGTACGTGCCGATGCCCTGAAACGTGTTCATATCGGTCTGGATTATTTCGATGCTTCCATCAATCGTTTAGGCGCTTATGTTATTGGTATTCGTGCTACACAAAAGGCTTTCCTGCAAGGACTCCTTGAACCGATCGCCAAACTTCGCGACTATGAAACTAACGGACAATATTTCGAACGTTTGGCTTTACTCGAAGAAGCCAAAGGCTTGCCCTGGAATGCTGTTTGGGATTATTTCTGTCTGAAAAATAATATCGCTGTAGGTGAAGACTATATTGCAGAAGTGCAACAATACGAGAAGGACATAACTTCAAAACGAAAATAATATGCTAATTATCCAATGTGCCAATATGCCAATTATTAGAGCATTTTCATTGGCATATTGGCATATTGATTCATTGGCACATTTGTATTATGAACACAATTGTTGGTTTATTAATAATTGCAATCGGCAGCTTCGGACAATCCAGTTCGTATGTGCCGATTAAGAAAGTGAAAGATTGGTCATGGGAAAGCTTCTGGCTTACGCAGGGAGTTTTTGCATGGCTGATTTTCCCATTGTCAGGAGCTTTGCTGGCGATTCCTGCGGGACATTCTTTATTTGAATTTTATTCGACTGCCTGTGATGATATCTGGAAAAGTATAGGATATGGCATTCTTTGGGGAATCGGAGGTTTAACATTTGGACTGAGCATGCGTTATTTGGGAATCGCTTTGGGACAATCGCTGGCACTGGGAACTTGCTCTGCCTTTGGAACTATTATTCCTGCGTTATTGAAAGGAGAAAACCTGTTTGAAGGCAATGGCTTGATTTTGCTTATCGGTGTATGCATTGCCATTGCAGGTATTGCAGTGATAGGTTATGCCGGTTCGTTGAAATCCAAAAATATGTCGGAAGAAGAAAAAAAGAAAGCGGTGAAAGACTTTGCTTTGAAAAAAGGACTTTTAATTGCTTTATTAGCCGGTGCGATGAGTGCTTGCTTCAACCTTGGACTTGAATCCGGCGCTTCTATCAAAACAAATTTGATTGCATCCGGAGCCAGGGAATTATTGGTGTTAAATCCTGTTATTTTACTGGTAACTTTTGGAGGATTTATTACCAATGCAATCTATTGTCTCTTCCAGAATTATAAAAACAAAACATTTACAGATTATACAAAAGCACCGGGAAGCATCTGGATAAACAATTTATTGTTCTGTGCATTAGCCGGATTGCTATGGTATTCACAGTTCTTCGGATTAGGAGTCGGACAAAGCTTCTTCGAGAAAGGCAGTGTTATGATGGCATTTTCCTGGAGTATCTTAATGTCATTGAACGTTTTGTTCAGTAATTTCTGGGGAATTGCATTAAAAGAATGGAAAGGTGCCGGACAAAAGACTATCTTTGTTCTCATTACCGGGCTAATTATTTTAATAATTTCCGTAATTTTTCCACAGTTAATAAATGAATGTGCCAATTAGATAATATGCCAATGTGCCAATTGGCTTACGCGCGCATTTTCATTGGCACATTAACATATTGGCACATTAAAACATTATAAAATGAAATCAATATTAGAAAATCGTCCCAAACTTGCAAAACAAGTAGCCGAAGTTGCCGAAGTTGCCGGGTATTTATGGCAAAAAGGCTGGGCTGAACGCAATGGAGGCAATATTACCGTCAATATTACAAGTGTAATAGATGATGAAATCAGGTCAATGAACCCAATCAGCGATAATATCCCTATCGGAAGAACATTACCAAACCTGAAAGGTTGTTATTTCTTTTGTAAAGGAACCAACAAACGGATGCGTGATTTAGCCCGTTGGCCAATGGAAAATGGGTCTGTTATCCGTATTTCGGAAGATTGCATCTCTTATGTAATTATTGCTGACAATCCCGTAAAGCCTACATCCGAATTAGCATCGCACCTATCCATGCATAACTATTTAATAGGAAAAGGCTCTACTTACAAAGCAGCATTACATACCCACCCGATTGATTTGGTTGCCATGACTCATAATCCTGTGTTTTTAGAAAAGGATGCGCTTACTAACTTACTTTGGAGTATGATACCCGAAACCCGTGCTTTTTGTCCAAGAGGATTGGGAATTATTCCTTATAAAATGCCCAGTACTTTTGAATTAGCCGATGCAACAATTAAAGAATTGGAAGAGTATGATGTAGTTATGTGGGAAAAACACGGTATTTGCGCTGTCGGAGAAGATATTATAGAAGCTTTCGATATGATTGATACGCTTTCAAAGTCAGCTCAGATATATCTTACCGCCAAATCTATGGGTTTCGAACCGGAAGGAACATCCCGGGAGCAAATGAATGAACTGAAAGAAGCGTTTAATTTACCGAAATAATTTTTAAAACTATGGCAAGCAACAGAATCATTCTTAATGAAACATCTTATCACGGAGCAGGTTCCCGTGCTGAAATTGTAATCGAAGTAAAACGTAGAAACTTCAGGAAGGCATTATTTGTAACTGATAAAGACCTGATAAAATTCGGCGTCGCCGGAAAAATAGAAAAAGAGCTTCAGTCCATGTCTCTGCCTTATGAAATTTTCAGTGACCTGAAAGCAAATCCTACAGTCACAAATGTACAACAAGGTGTGGATGCTTATAAAAAATCGGGTGCCGATTTTATTATCGCTTTAGGCGGAGGTTCTGCTATTGACACTGCCAAAGGAATCGGAATAATTGCGGCCAATCCCGAATTTTATGATGTTGTATCGTTAGAAGGAGTTGCCGGTACCAAAAACAAATCCATTCCAGTCATTGCCATTCCTACAACGGCAGGAACAGCGGCTGAAGTAACAATCAACTATGTCATTACGGATGAGAAAAACAAAAAGAAAATGGTTTGCGTTGATCCGAATGATATACCTGTTGTTGCAATTGTTGATCCCGAACTAATGTACTCCATGCCCAAAGGCTTGACTGCTGCAACAGGTATGGATGCACTAACCCACGCTATTGAATCTTTTATCACACTCGGAGCCTGGGATATGTCGGATATGTTCGAATACAAAGCTATGGAGTTGATTCATACCCATTTGAAAAATGCAGTTAATAATCCGACAGATAAAGAAGCCCGCGAAGGAATGGCATTGGCGCAATATGTTGCCGGAATGGGATTTTCGAATGTTGGTTTGGGAATTGTACATTCCATGGCACATCCGCTGGGAGCATTTTATGATACTCCTCATGGTGTCGCCAATGCATTGTTATTGCCTTATGTGATGGAATATAATGCAGAATCTCCTGCAGCACCTAAATACAAAGATATTGCCAAAGCATTCGGCATAAAAGGAACAGAAAACATGAGTGTGGAGGAAGGTGTAAATGCTGCTATCGAAGTAGTAAAAGAACTTTCTGTGAGTATCAATATTCCGCAAAAACTCAATGAAATCGGAGTGAAAAAAGAAGATATTCCGGCTTTGGCAGTTGCGGCATTTAATGATGTTTGCACAGGAGGAAATCCCCGATCTACTTCTGTTGAGGATATTGAAAAATTGTATAAAAAGGCTTTTGAATAATATCAATTTTTTAGAATGCTTAAATCCTTCTGTATTTACAGAGGGATTTTTTTATGCCGGAATTGTTGAATAACATGTCGGAATTCTGAAATGAAAAGTTATTTCCTCCCTCTACTTTTGCCGGTGTAATCAACAATAAATATTTGATCAGATGTTTCTTGTATTTCTAATTTTATTTATTAACCTCTTAAATTTTTATTGTATGCTAAAGTATGCATTAGTAGAGAGTGGTATTGCGAACGAGCAAAATGGCTGTACAGCAGTAGTTTCATCACCGGAAGTAAAAGGCCTTAATGATGTGATTGATTTTATGATTTCAGAAGGAACCGGACTTACCCGCCCCCAGGCATTAGCGTATTTCGAAAAACTTACGCAAACCATTGAGTATTTTGTCGGGCAGGGACACCGGGTTGTTACTCCTTTAATCAGGGTGAAACCGACCATCAGTGGTGTATTTAGTGACAAAAAAGATTCGTTTGATTCTTCAAGGCATCAAATCAATATCCGTACTACTTCCGGCTTGCGTTTGCGGGAACTGTCGACCAAGATTAAACTGGAAAAGGTTGATGTTTCTTCTCAAATTCCTGTTCCACAATTGTTTATTGATGGAAGTAGCCAGGAAGTAAACACTTCGGCAAGCCCTGGAGGTATCGGAGTCCTGAAAGGAAGTCTGATGAAATTTGATTCGTCAGATGCGGCCCAAGGTGTATTCTTCATTTCAGAGGATGATTCCACAAACATAGTACGGGTGAATGCATATTCAGGTATTAAGCCTTCTGAAATTCACTTTCAGATTCCACTTTTGTCTTCCGGTTCCTATACGATTGTCGTTAGAACAAGAACTAAAAATGGAAATTTTATCCAAAAGGGAGAATTAAAACAAACCATTAATGTTTGATTATATGGATGCTATTATCAGTAATCCTGTTGAAATGGGAAAGAACATTACGGACTTTGGTTTTGTAGTGATGACTGCTGCCGGTTACTTAGTTTATTCCGCCGCTATTATTTTCTTCTTTGTCAGATGGTTTGTCCGTATTATTGATGGCATCATTGACCGCCAGCAACAGGTATTGGATGAAATCCTACGACTGCAAAAAGAACAGCATAGCATGTTGAATCGGCTGTTGTAGTTCTTTGGTGCACGGTACAAGGTGCACGGTGCCCGAATCGGAATTTTGATGCCGTCCACCGTGTACCGCTTACCGTGCACCTGAAAAATCTTAACTCTTAATTTTTAATTCTTAACTATTTATGGCAAATATAGACAACTTCATCCCCTTCGTCCTTAAGTGGGAAGGTGGATTCGTTAACGACCCTGAAGATTCAGGCGGTCCTACCAACATGGGGGTAACACTTAAAACCTGGCAAAATATCGGATATGATAAAAATGATGACGGCATTATCGATGAAGAAGATTTGAAGCTTATTTTTGAACAGGATTTGATTGAATCTGTGTTGAAACCTCATTATTGGGACCGTTGGCAGGCTGATAAAATTGACAACCAATCTGTAGCAAATTTGTTGGTCGATTGGTTATGGATGAGCGGAGTGGTTGGCATTAAGATTCCACAACAAATATTGTATGTCAAAGTCGATGGAGTGGTTGGAGAAGCAACCCTTGATGCAATCAATAATCATCCATCCCAACAGGATTTATTTGAGCAAATCAAATCCGAACGGGAGGCTTACATCGAAAGGATTTGTTTGGAACGTCCGGCCAACAACCGTTTCAAAAAAGGTTGGTTGAACCGTTTGAATGATTTGGAGTTTCAATAAATTAATGAGGCCGCTCTCACACCCATTGAGAGCGGCTCTCACGACTCTTGTACCGGGCTTTCAGATTCTCTCAAGCATCGGTCCATATTCCATTGACCGGAATTCCCCTGGTGTCAATCCTTTTATTTGCTTAAAAACTTCATTAAAGTAAGCAGGGGTGCTAAATCCGCAATTATAAGCTATACCGGATATGCTGTCGTCTGTTTTCTGTAACAAGACGACAGATTTTTCTATACGAATTTGATTTACAAAACTTATAAAGTTTACGCCTGTTACCTTCTTGAAAAACCGCGAAAAACTGTCTTCCGACAGATGTACCAATGCAGCTACTTCATTTACCTTTATTTGTTTCCTGAAATTATCCTTTACATAATCCTGTACCTTTTTGATTTTATATAAATTATGATAGGATTGAACTGGAATATTTTCTTTTTCAGGAAATATTACCTGATATTTTGATTCGGCAAGGAATAACATTACAGCAAAAAAATCCATACCGGAATTAAGGTTTTTGTCAATTGCTAAACCAAATATTTTATCTTTTGCCTGAAAAGCTATTTCTTTTGGAAATACTAACCCTTTGGCCGATTGTTGCAATAATTCCCCAATGATGTTGAATGGTTTCTTTCGGAAGAATTCTATAAGGAAATCAGAAAAAATAATTTGCACCACTTGTTTGATGTTGGTTATTTCTAAAGAAGAAAATCCGGAAAAACCGGGGGCAGTAAGTACAAGCAGGGCTTCTTCATTTTCATATATAACCAATGTCAAAACATAATGGCAACAGACCGACATTATATCAAGAAATGTCGTAGTAGTTTGTTCGATAACAGAAAATAATTCATTTTCGTTAAAGTTGATAGACTGTTTTGGCCAATAGTCCTGCATGCTCAATACGGTTTTGTGTTGAGTTAAGGTTGGTTATATGAAATGTCTAAAAATGATGAAAATTAATCTCAATAATAGAATGAGACCAAACAAATTTAATGAATAAATTTTAATAGAATTTGAAACAGGAGTATTGCAGGTCATTTTTGACCAAAAAATATAGCTATTGAAACAGGAATCCATTCTTTCAAATTTACCCTTCCCATAACTTTGCATTGTTCTGAAATGCTATCAAGGACAATCAATAATATTTTATAATATCATTTATTAAACTGTTTTTTTATGAAAAAGATTACTATTTATTTAGTGGCTGCATTTGCCATTTGTTTGAATGGAGTTGGTCAAACTGTTGCTGACATAGGTTGGGACTGGACTGGAACTAAAGAAGTTGCACCTGCTTCAGGAACGTATTTTTCCGGACTTGAAAACACTATTTTTCCGGGAACTCCCAATGAGGTTTTTATTAGCTGTGGAGGCACAGCTCGTTTGGACAATTCAGACGGAGGATTATATGTAGATAAACGGATTAAACAATATGAATATTTGGAAGTATTGGAAAATCAAACAGATTATATTGAAGTTTCCCTTACCGACAATAGCGCCGGCAAAAAAATCACTTCTGTTAAGATAAATGGTACATCTAACCAGGTTTATGCCGAAGGAGTTACCGCCGGAGTTGTTGGAATTGTTTATTCCGATAAAGCTCCTTTTGATGTGAATAGCGGCATCGGCTATACATCTGCTGAGATGGCTTATTGCAGGGCGGGAAATGCAGGAACAACTCTTACCGGTGTTCCTAATAATTGCAAATCATTCCGGATTTATCGCAAAGTGTTGCTAAGTACATTCGCTGGTGTTTATTTTGTAGATGAATTCGGAACTATGAGTGCCGGTTCCAGTAAAAACTCACGGATTGGTCATATCTCAGTTACCCTTTCCGGTGGAGGAAGTGCTATTTCTTCAATTGATAATGATGGTAAAATTGTCGTATCCAATGAGTATTTTGATGTGACAGGCAAAAAAGTGAATGAAGATACCAAAGGGTTTGTTATTGTAAAAACAGCATACGAAGATGGCTCTTGCAATATTTCAAAGGTATTCAATAAATAAATTGGGATAATTATAGGGTTTTATTTTTGGAGGGAAGCTGCCTGGATTTTTTCAGGCAGCTTTTTTATTAAACCAATTCTAATTATCCACTAAACAACCAATTATTAAGACATTATGACCAAAAAATATAGTTATTGAAACAAATTTCCATTGCGTTTTTTTCTTACCCACTCTAACTTTGTATTGTTTCGAAACGCTTTTCGAGAATCTATCTCAAAATAAATAAATTATTGTATCACTAAAAATTTTTATTGTATGAAAAAAATTACAATTACTTTGATGGCTATTTTATTTGCCATTTGTTTGAACGGATTTGCTCAAACCACTGTTGATATTGGTTATGATTGGAGTAATACCACGTATACTTCTGTTTTAGCCGGTTCCGGCACAAATTTTCCGACTAGCGGTACGGAAGCTATTGTCAATTCGCTTGTTCCTCCCGAATTGAGAGTTTCATGGGGTGGAGCGGCTGCGATTAATGCGTCTGATGGAAAAGGAGTATATATAAATAATAGTGGAACTCAAGCTAATGTTAGGTATGTAAAAATTTCTGCTGATCAGACTGATTATGTTGAACTATCTCTTACTGCAAATAGTGCTTCTAATAATATTACAAATATAAAAATAAATGGGACTTCAGATAAAACTTCCGGTAGTACTGATGTTGCCGCTCCTGCTGTCCTTTTTTCCGATAAAGCCCCATTTGATGTTAACAGCGTTATCGGCGCTGTAACATTATCTTCTAATTTTCCTTATTGTCGACTTGGAGGTACAAGTGGGGGCTCATACGTTGCAGAATACGCAGGTTATTCTTTAACTCCCCCCGAAGGTTGTAAATCATATCGGATTTATCGTAAAGCAAGATTATCGAGTGCTACTCCAACTCTTGCTGTGCCAGCCCAGATTGTTGGCACCGGAGGTACAATTTTTGGTACCAGTGCTGGTTCTACTCCTTCTCTCAAAATTGCTTATTTATCAGCAACACTCACAGCAACAACTCCGACAGTTCCCACTCTTGTTAAAACTTCAGGAAATAATACTCCTACTGTATATGAAAATAAAGCAATTACTGATATTAAATATACTTTTGGCGGAACTGCCACTAAAGCTACTGTAACATGGACAGATGCGGAAAGTAATCCTATTAATATGCCAACGGGCATTGATACAGCTACAGTTAATAAGGTATTGACAATTTCGGGAACTCCAACGACTATTGGTGTTTATAACTATACTGTAACAACAGATGGAACTCCTGCCGCTACAGAAACAGGAACGATTACGGTTGTTGTAGCACCAACCAGCAGTATTGTTGATATAGGTTATGACTGGGATGGTAGCGCCGAAGTTCTTCCCGTTTCAGGGACATACATTACAAGCGGAATGACAACTCCTGCTCTTGTTAGTTCGGGTACTGAAAATGAAGTAAGCGTTTCATGGTCAGGAGCAACTGTTGAATCTTTCGCCGGCAGTTTATATGATGGTAGTAGTGAATATGCTTTTTATAAAATGTCCTCTGATTTCGCTCAATATGTGGAAGTATCTCTTACTGAAAACAGTACTCATAATAATATTACTGAAATTAAGATAAATGGTACAAGCGATCAAACTTCGGGAACAAAAGATGCTATTCCAGCTATCCTTTTTTCTGATGAAATCCCTTTTAATCCAAATAAAGTTATTGGTTATACTGTAGTTGACCCTAAGCTAGCTTATTGCAGAACAGGAAATACCGGTTTTACTTTTACTGCTCCCGCTAACTGTAAATCATATCGGGTATATCGCAGAGCAATGTTAAAAAATGCTTCCGCACCTTATGAAGCTGTGGCTTCAGGAGGTACTGCCTATGGAGGTGGCAGTGGTGTCGCCCGTATTGGTTATTTATCTGCAACTCTTGAAGCGGTAGCTCCCTCCCTTTTGTTGACCTCAGGTAGTAATACACCATCTGTAGCAGTAAATACTGCAATTACCAATATTAAGTATACTTTTGGCGGTACAGCCACTAAAGCTACTGTAACATGGAAAGATGCAGGAGATAATAATATTTCTATACCGGCGGGTATTGATACAGTTACAGTGGGTAAGACATTGACAATTTCCGGGATGCCAACAACTGTGGGTGTTTATAACTATACTATTACAACAGATGGAACTCCTGTAGCGGCAAAAACGGGAACAATTACAGTTCTTCTTCCAACAAATATTGATTTTGTTTCAACCAATAAAACAATTGTTTCAGTAAAATATTATACCTTGACAGGTTTGGAAGTGAACAAGAATACTTTGGGTATTTTGGTAGTAAAAACAATTTATAAGGATGGTTCTATCATAATTGAAAAGATTTTTAATACGAATTTATAAGTTTTAGGGTTAGAGTTTTTCATTGGGTGAAAGCTGTCCGGAAATTTCCGGACAGCTTTTTCAAATAGATCAAAAATTATAATAGTATTAGAATTTACTCATTGAATGATTTCGATGTATCACAAGAGCCATCTGTATATGTTGTTTTTACAATAACAAACCCTTTGGTATCTTCATTCACTTTTTTGCCTGTCACATCAAAATACTCATTGGATACAGCAATTTTACCATCATTGTTAACAGAAGAAATCGCATTTGCTCCACCGGAAAGAGTTGCAGAAAGGTATCCAATCCTGATGGCATATTTACTCGATCCTAAGGAAAACTCACCACCACCTAATTTATAAATACCTGCACCTCCAAGTGTAATTTTACGATATAAGCGGAATGATTTGGTTCCTGCCGGAATCGTCTTCACTTCAAAACCGGAATTTCCTGCCCGGCATCTGGCTACGTCATATTCAGCGTATCCAGTAATTCCTTGTGTGTCAAAAGTTGTTTTATTGCAAAACAGAATAGCGCCGAACATGGTATTGGAAAGTTCGCTTGATGTACCGTTGATTTTAACTTTAGTAATTGATTTATCTGCACTTGCATCGGTTAATGAGTATTCAACGTAGTCGGTCATCCCGGCATCCCCCATTTGAAAATATTCATACCGATGGATGTTTTTGGGAGAATAAAGTCCTCCATCATCATTTTTAAGAACAGCAGTTGCTCCCCCGATAGATACTTTAACTTCTTTGTCTGTACCTAGATAAACAAAGTTTTCATTTCCGGAAAAATAAGTCAATGAAGCAGGAGCAACTTTAATCGTTCCGTCATAATCCCAGCCGATATCAACCGTTGTTTGACTGAATCCGCCTAAACATACAGCGGAAAATAATACTGATAAGGAAAATTTAATTTTTCTCATGATAAAACATTTTTTAGAGTGATACAATAATTATAATAAATAAATTTGTTTTCATTGCAACGTTAAAACAATGTAAAATTACAATATTGAGAGCCTTTTGAGAATGGTTATTAATGCCAAAAATTGTACTTTTTGTGCAATTTGTCACCAAATCCATAAAAAAAGCCGCAAATTCATATTTCAGAACTTTGCGGCTTTTTATTCATGACAAAATATCATGGATGAAATGATTTCTTTTCTCAGTTTTTCAACAACTTAAAAGTTTTAGTTTCGGAATCAAGCGTCACTTTTACTATCAACATTGGAGACTGAAAGCGAGATAAATCAATTTCGAAGTCATTGTTATTTAAATGTTGAATACTTTGCAACAACATGCCGTTTATTGAATATACATGAACCATTTTTATATTACTGTTTGCATAGATTTTCAACATACCGTTTGAGTCAATATAAGCGTTGATGTTTGAATTATCTTTTTTTACATCATCAATTCCGGTAGCTGCCTGAGGCATATACATATCGGGCCAGGGGATACTCCCCACGCCATCTCCGATATAAAATCCCAAATGAGGAGGTTGATTATATGCTACATTCTGCCAGGCGATACTCAAACGATAAACCGGATCATGCATGAGCGTGTATAAGCGATGTGTTGTGGGAGTTGTTGTTGTATATATTCTTATTTTGCTGGAATCGGCTGTTTCGAATAATATTATTTCTTCACGCCAATCACCAAAAAGATCAGCCACTAAGTTAGGCGACATTTTTGATCCGAAACTACTCATTCCAGAGAATATAAGAGTTGTATTGGCTTTAGATCCATTCCATTTGTAAATTACGTTTCCTCCGAGTATTTCGTCTTGCAGATCACCGTCCCAGTAGATACGAAAGCTAATTCCTCCATCGGCTGTCGGTTTGTTCGAAGAAATTTGTTCTCCCTTACAATTATATGTTCCTGTTGTTTGTCCGGCAGGAGTTTTTCCGGCACTCCACATCTCATATCCCCGATGATTCGGGTCAATATCGGCGGCTAAACCTCTTCCGTTATCAGCTGTAGTGGGTGCTCCACATAAAATCTGACCTGTTTTTGCATCGTGCATTTCGTATCCGTAAGTTTTACATGCAGCTGCTTCTTCGTGTACTTGAAAAACTTCCAATCCCGGACGATCAGGATCTAAATCACCGATATGCATAGCATCTCCATGTCCCAATCCGGTTCTGTATAATAATGACCCGTCGTTGTCAATGGCACAAGCGCCATAAATAATTTCGTCAAAACCATCATTATCTACGTCAGCCACAGCAAGGTTATGATTCCCTTGCCCATAAGCACCTTGTCCGGCTGTTGCGGAAATATGCACCCAACGCTTTACTAATTGTCCGTTTTTGAAATCGTAGGCAGCCAAAGTAGTTTTGGCATAGTAACCACGACACATAACAATACTTGGATGTTCTCCGTCCAAATAAGCAACACATGCTAAGAAACGATCTACTCGATTGCCGTAATCGTCGCCCCAATCGGAAACTTTTCCTCTGGCTACTTCATATGGTACTGTACTTAGTTCGGCTCCTGTTTCGCCATTAAAAATGGTCAAATATTCAGGTCCGTTCAGGACATAACCGCAAACAGATTTTGTCAATGCCAAATTTCTCCAGTCTTTATCCGGGTCATCGCTTCCTATCACCACTTTTTTCCCCTTACCATCAATGGTCCCGGGAGCCGTTTTACCAACTATTTCGGCTTTCCCGTCACCATCGAAATCATATACTAAGAATTGATTATAATGTGATCCGGAACGTATATTTTTCCCAAAATCGATCCGCCACATAAAAGTCCCGTCTAATTTATAAGCATCAATATAAGTAGGCCCTGTTATACCCCAATGTGCATTATCTTTCCAGTTGGTAGGCTGCCATTTAACGATGATTTCGTATTCACCGTCACCATCTAAATCTGCGGCGCTGCAATCATTCGGAAAATATCTGTAAGATTCTCCATTAGAATAAGTCGTGGATGTGGTGCCATTATACGAAAGATTTGGAGGTGTTATTCCGGGTGCCGGACGTTTTAATTGTAATGTCAGGTAATTTTGTGATAGAGGTACTACTTCTTTAGATTTGTCTTTTTCTTCACCGTTTATTACAGATTTAACAAAATATTTGTCGGTCAATTTCCCGTTAGGATCACTGATATTAGTGGCTTCCGTCTTTGATACTGTCTTGAATAAAGTCCCGTTTTTGTAAATATTGAAACTTGTCTCTTTTTCATTGCCTAACAAACGCCAACTGATATAAGTCCCACTACTTACTTTTATTACGATTAAACCTCTGTCCAGTGCTTCCATTTGTCTTTTTGTTCCATGCATTGGCAATGATAACAATAAAAAGAATGCCATTAGAATAGAATAAAATACTGCATTTTTCATTTGATGAATTTATTATAATTTATACTGTAAAATTTTGTGTGAGAAAGAATACAAAATTATCAAATCATTTGATGTGAATGAATAGACAAAAATATCAAAACATGTATAACTGTGTCATATCCGAAAATCATTCAAATATGATTTAATTTTCCATGTTTTGGAATTGCTGTATATTTATCAATAAAGATTAAGACGCTACATTTGCAGCAAAAAATAGTTAATAACTAACTTTAAATGAATATATATGAATTACAAAAGATTTTATTTATGTATTTCGTGGAATTTCCAGAGAATGACATTCGTCGCTTTATTTCTGATTGCTTATACCACAATTTTTGCTCAAAGCAGTACAATTAATGGGACTGTGGTAGATGACAAGGGAGAAGCGATCATCGGTGCAAGTGTGAGAGTAAAAGGCACCTCCACGGGAACAATAACAGATGTGGATGGAAAATTTGTGTTAACAAATGTCCCTGCTAATGGCTCAATTCAGGTAAGCTATGTGGGCTACAATGTCCAGACGGTAAATTTGGCAGGCAAAACTCATCTAAATATTACTCTTAAAGAAGATGCTGCATTGTTGGATGAAATCGTAGTCGTTGGTTATGGTGTTCAAAAAAAGAGTGATGTTACAGGAGCCTTGACTCGTGTGAATTCTGAACAGTTGACAATGCGTCCGGTTGATAATGCTTTTCAGGCGCTACAGGGAAAAGCCGCGGGTGTGGATGTTTCATCCACTGAACGTCCGGGAGAAGTTAGTAAAATCCGTGTTCGCGGAAGAAGATCGTTGAATGCAGACCTAGACCCATTGTATGTAGTTGATGGTGTACCCTTGCAATCGGGGGGCATTGAAGCATTGAACCCCAGGGATATTGAATCTATAGATGTATTAAAAGATGCATCTTCAACCGCTATTTATGGTTCACGTGGAGCCAATGGTGTTATATTAGTTACAACTAAACGCGGTAAATCCGGTATGCGGCAACTCAACTATTCCGGATCTTTCACTTTTGAAAATATTCATGATCTTTCTCCGATGATGTCTGCAAGTGATTATATTATGTGGCGTCGTTGGGCCTATTATAATTCAGCTCCTTATGATCCTCAAACAGGAAAAGGATATGCATCCCCAGAACATCCGACAATAGAAAATGATCGAGCTATTTTTGATACAGGAGATGCGACCGCTTTCAATAATATTTTGAAAGGATGGGAAAACGGAAGCTGGGATTCTTCCAAAGTAACTGATACGGATTGGACAAAATTTGTAACTCAAACAGGCATTACCCAAGAACATAGTATTAGCGCCAATGCCGGTAACGAATTTGTAAAATCATTTGTTTCTTTTGGGTATTTGAACAATAAAGGTACTCAAAAAGGCCAGGAATATGAAAGATATAATGGTACAATTACAACTGATATTACTGCTACCCCTTGGCTGACAATGGGAGGCTCCGTTAGTGGTTCCTGGGCAGTACAAGAGTATGGCTATTCCCGTACCGGACAAACTAGTAGCTCCGGAGCCAACGATATCTATACTGCGGCAAAAAATATATATCGTTACGCATTACCTTATGATGAAGAAGGTAATATTATCAATTATCCGGGGGGTAATTCTGGACTTTATACGGTTATAGATGAGTGGAATAAATCGAACGATGAACGTCAAACTTTTCGGGCTTTGGGAAGTTTCTATGCGGATTTTGATTTTGGTAAAATATGGAAACCGTTAGATGGACTGAGTTATAAGTTATTTTTTGGACCGGATTTTAGATATTATCGTGGCGGTGTTTATATAGATAAAAGTTCTGCTGTCCGTAAAGGTGGTACTAATATTGCCAATTGGGGATATAATCGCCAATTTTCATGGACATTAGACAATCAAATTACGTATAATAAAGATATTAATAAAGACAACCGTTTTACTTTAACATTGCTCCAAAGTGCTTCTTCAAAGAATACGGAAAGTGCTTCCATGAGTGCTGAAAATATACCAAAACCTAGTTACATGTGGAATAATATGGAGTCGGTTGATATTATCGCAACCGAATCAAAAGCTAAAATGGATACAGGACTGGAAGAAAGTCAACTGGCATCCTATATGGCACGTTTGCATTATGCATTTAAGGACCGCTACATGCTGACTACATCCATTCGTTATGATGGGGCGTCTGTGTTGGCTGAAGGTAATAAATGGCATCCATTTTATTCAGGAGCTTTGGCATGGCGCATGGAACAAGAAGATTTTCTAAAAGACATTAATTGGATTAATCAACTGAAATTACGTCTTGGGCTCGGTACTGTTGGTAGTTCAGCAATAGGTCCTTATGGAACCCTTGGCAATATTATGTCGTTTTATGTTCCTTTCGGAGGACAAGGAAATACATTGGCTTATACAACTAATGAACCTTATTATTCAGGAACATTGCAGTTGATGGCAAATCCGGATTTAGGTTGGGAATATACCACTACATTTAATTATGGGTTGGATTATAGTTTTTTCAAGGGTAGAATCAATGGAGCGTTGGATATTTACAATTCTCATACAAAAGATTTATTGATGCTGATGAATATTCCTACTTTAACAGGCTACAGTCAGTCTTGGGCAAATATTGGTGAAACAAAAAATTTCGGAGTGGAGTTGACATTAAATGCCATCCCTGTACAAACTAATGACTTTGAGTGGAATACTACATTGAATGCCGCTTACCAAAAAGATGAAATCGTATCATTGGCGAATGGGAAACAGGATATGCCTGATAATTTTTGGTTTATAGGAAATTCCATTTCTGTTAGTTATGGGTTTGAAAATGCAGGAATTTGGCAAGAATCTGATGCTGAGGAAATGGCTAAGTTCAATGCAAAGGGTCATACGTTCCAACCAGGTATGGTAAAGCCTGTAGACCAAAACGGTGATGATAAAATAACGTCAGAAGACCGTGTTATATTAGGCAATAAAAATCCACGCTGGACCTTGGGCTGGAGCAATACATTCTCTTATAAAGGATTAGAGCTATATATTGAGCTTTATGGGCGATTGAAGTATATGATTGAAACAGGAGGTGAAGGGCAGACTGGTATAAATAATCAACGGGAGATTGATTATTGGACTCCTGCCAATACGGGTGCCGAATGGCAAAAACCTATCTACAGCCAATCCGGTGGAGACAGTTACTCATCTTTGTTGGGATATTTGGATGGTTCATTCATCAAAATACGCAATGTATCATTGGGATATGTATTTCCTCATCAGCTTTGCAAATCCATACATATTAACAATCTGAAAGTATATGCTCAATTAAAGAATCCGGGTACTTTGTATTCCGAAGTGCCATATAGAGACCAAGACCTCGGCACACGCTACTATAACAGAGGTATCACTTTTGGACTTCAACTTGGATTCTAATCATTTTCCACTTACTAAAAACAGAATAATCATGAAACAATTAAATAGAATATTAACGGGAATATTGGCGTTGGTAGCTGTAATGAACTTTACATCTTGCAATGACAATTTCTTACATGAAGAGGACACGACTTCATACAATACACAATATTTCGAAACAGAAGAAGGCCTTTTATCTTTGGCTACTGCACTTTACGGAAATATTCGCTGGCATTTTGCTTATGAATGGGCATATGCCATTACATTATACGGAACGGATGAATTTACTACTGCAAATGATTTGACCAGTGATATTTGGAATACATACGACTCTCGTTTGCAAGCCATAAATTATACTACAGCTAATGGAGCACCTAATGGAAACTGTCCGGGGGTGGATGCTTTATGGAATGAGATGTATTTCGGTATTGCCAGTGCTAATCTTCTAATAGCTAACGCAGACAAAGTATCTAATGAAGATACACGAAAAAAATGTCTGGGAGAAGCCTATTTCTTGCGTGGATATAATTATTATCGTCTATTTGCCCAATATGGAGGGGTCGTCCTGCAGACTACTCCGGCCAAAGGAGTTATAAGATATTTTGAACGATCTTCGGAAGAAGAAACATTGAATTTGGTAATCAGCGACTTGACTAATGCTTATAATATGCTTCCAACAAGCAAATGGCGCGGTTACGGTACTTGGACTAAATATACCGCTGCGCATTTTTTAGCCAAAGCATTATTATTTCGTGTCTCAGAACGGAATGAAAGTTGGAATGCAAAGTATAATGATGAAGATCTGAATAAGATAGTTGAATTATGTGATGAAGTAATTAAAGCTTGCCCTTTAGCCGATAATTACCTCAAACTATATGCGGAATGGACAGGGATAGATTGTCCTAATGAAGATTTGGGAGAAATCTTGATGTCGTGCCAACACAATGGGGATGCTTCAACAGCTGGTCGTTACGGAAACAAAACATATAACTATTTCAACCCCCAATTTTCTTCTTTCGCCGGAGGTTTTGTGCAACGCGGTATCTGGATCGGAGGCATGGATTTTCAGCGTTGCCGACCAACAGAATACAATTATTCTACTTATGATAATATTAATGATTCCCGTATGTGGAAATCTTTCAAAACAGTTTATGGCTGCAATAATGTTCCTACTTCCGGGCCTATGTATTTAAAGAATAATGGATTTAAAGAAAGTGCCGTTAAGTTAGGGGATCAGGGGATTATTTTCATATTGAATAAAAAGAACGATCATCGTTTTGACAGCAATCCTTATGGTAAATTCGGTCGTCCTCAGGATTCGGAATTTATTAACCCTGAAACAAACAAATGGGTTCCGAATGCATTTCCTTTGTATATGAACGGACAGTATGTATTGACAAATTACGGACAAAGCGGAATGCCGGCTACATCCAATGTGTTTTGCGGTTTGAATAAAGCCGAGGATGGCACACGGACAGCAGAAAAGGGTGACGCTCACCGTGACGTGATTATGGCTCGTACGGGAGAAACTTATTTGGTTAAAGCAGAAGCACAAGTACGTCAAAATAAATATCAGGATGCAATTAGCACGGTAAATGAATTACGTAAACGCGCTGAATGGAAATCCGGAGAGGATCGTGAGTATTACACCGACGGCAGCATGGCTTTCCCTACTAATGGTTTGTATAAAGATGTATTTAATACGACTACCGGAAGAACTTACGAAGAAAATTACAAATATACATTCATTCAAAAAAATACATATTATTTATCAACAGGTATTACAAAAACAATGGATGCTTCCAATTTGCAAATTGCAAGTTATACAAAATTGCCGGATGAAGATGAAGCTATTCTTACGGCTTTGAATTGTAGTGGAGATAAAGATCGTATGCTTAATTTCATCATGAATGAACGTACCCGTGAATTAAATGGAGAATGGAATCGTTGGGAAGAACTGAGTCGTACCAAATTATTACTCAAGAGGACTAAAACTTTCAATGAACAAGCAGCTCCCAATATCATAGAAAAACATTTGCTCCGTCCCATACCGCAAACTTTTATTGATGGTTTATTGAACCAGGATGGTAAAATGTTAACGCCGGAACAAAGAAAGGCCTTGCAGAATCCGGGATATTGATTAGGCAATAAACTCTAAATCTCATAGAGGGGTAGCAGAATGGCAAATGATGATCTATCATGCAATAAGTCTCTTTTAGGGGATTTTGAGTTTTAATAATTGAATAAAATAAAAAATGAAAAAGATTTTTGTATCGATGATTTTATCTTTGTCTTTTACTGTAGTTTGTGGAGAAAACTCTTCAATCCTTACCAAAGACAAAGTAGGAGCATGTGCCATGCCCGACACTATAGCTCAAGTTACAAATGCTCCATTCGAAACAATTTCGTTTACCAGACTTGTCTTCCCGGATTTAACGGTAAATATTACTAAAAAAGGAGCTAAAGAAAATAAACCAATTACCAGGATTGTAAATAAACTTATTGATGAAATAAGCAAAAAAGGTGGAGGAACGGTTGTTATTCCGGAGGGAAAATGGCAGTCCGGACGCATCACTCTGAAAAGTAATGTAAATTTACACCTTGAGGAAGGTGCAGAATTAGCATTCAGGGATGATGTGAAAGAGTATATTCCTGCCGTTTTTACAAGACATGAAGGAGTTGAGGTGATGGCTCCCGGCGCTTTTATATATGCCAATGGACAAGAAAATATTGCCATAACGGGCAAAGGAATTATAAGCGGTCCTGAATTAGATTCTCCCATGAGACAATTGGCCATTTCCAATGTGGTTGTTGAAAATAAAGTAAAGGCAGATTCGCCAATGGAGGAAAGATTGTTTGATGGCATGAATGGTAGACAACTATACGTTCCTAAAACAATATCTCCAATCAATTGTAAAAATGTATTGATTGAAGGAGTTATTTTAAAACATAGTATTTTTTGGAATATATGTCCGGTTTACTGTGAAAACGTAATTATCAGGGGAGTAACAGTGAATTCTGTCGGAATTCCCAGCGGAGATGGCATCGATATAGAATCTTGTAAAAATGTGTTGATTGAATATTGTACAATGAATAATGGAGATGATTGCTTTACATTGAAAGCAGGCAGAGGAGAGGACGGACTTCGTGTGGGAAAACCTTCCGAAAATATTATTATCCGTTATTCCTTAGCTTTAAAAGGAGATGGAGGTATTACTTGTGGAAGTGAAACTGCCGGGGGAATAAAAAATGTTTATGTTCATGACTGTGTTTTTGAAGGAACATCAAGAGGTATCCGCTTTAAAACCCGTCGAAGCAGAGGAGGAGGAACTGAAAATATATTTTACGAAAGAATACGTATGATTAATGTGAAAGAAGCTTTTACATGGGATTTATTAGGTAGCGAACGATATGTGGGAGATTTAGCCAAACGTTATCCTCCCCGGGAAATCAATCATCTGACACCAATTGTGAAAGACATTCATGTGAAAGATTTTATTGTCGAATCTTCCCAATTTTTTATCAGGGCGAATTGTATTCCTGAAGTGCCGCTGAATAACGTATTGCTTGAAAACGGACATGTTAACTGTGATGCAATTATAGGTTCTATGGATGATGTCACCGGTTTTGTCCTTCGGAATCTGAATATCAATGCAAAAAATAGTGCAATGAAAATTATTGACGGAGAAAATATCATATTTGACAATGTGAAATTTACGGTTTATGAATAAGGTATGGCTGATATATCGTAATTAAAAGCCAAGAAATAGAAAATATACAATGAAAAACAGAATCAGTAGCCTTTTATGTTTGATTTGCCTGTTAATGGTTAACAGTTATGCAAAATCTGATAATCCCCGGAATGTTATCTTGTTGGATAAAGGCTGGGGATATAAACCCATTTCTTCTACCAAGAAAGATACTCCGCTAACGGCAGTCACTTTACCTCATACCTGGAATGCCAATTATATAGAAGGAACAACTTTGTATAACCGGGAAATGATGGTTTATCAACGGAATCTGGAAGTAACTCCAGATATGAAAGATAAACGGTTATTCCTTTACTTCGAAGGAGTAAATTCTGCTGCAGATGTATTTGTAAACCGCAAAACGGCAGGCCGGCATCTTGGAGGATATACCGCTTTCTGTTTGGAAATTACAGATTACGTAAATTCAGGGAGTAATGAACTGGAAGTTTGGGTAAGTAATGCTTATCGTACGGATATATTACCTATAAGCGGAGACTTCAATATATATGGAGGTATTCATCGTCCATGTCATTTGATTATCACGGAAAAGAATTGTATTTCTCCTTTATTCCATGCTTCTCCAGGAGTATTTATTCATCAAAATAATATTTCAAAACAGTCTGCGGATATAACCGTTGAAAGTGTTTTTTCCTTGAAAGGCAATAAAACCGGACTGACATTGAAAACCTCCATTCTTGATGCCAACGGAAAAGTTGTGGAAAGTAAGGAAACCGCAGTAACCGGAGAATTCCTCAAACAACCTTTCAATATAGCGAAACCGATGTTGTGGAACGGGAAGAAAAATCCTTATATGTACACAGTTGTAGCAGAACTTTACGATAATGGGAAACCGGTTGACAAAGTACAACAAAAAACAGGATTTCGTTTCTTTCACGCTGATCCGGATAAAGGCTTTTTTCTTAACGGAGAATATTTGAATCTATATGGGTTCAATCGCCACGAAGATGTGGAGGGTAAAGGTAGTGCTTTGGTTCGCGAAGATTATGACCTTGATATGAAAATGATCAATGAAATCGGAGCTACAGCCATGCGCCTGGCTCATTACCCACATGCGGAAACAATGTATGATTTGTGTGATGAAAACGGCATTGTTGTATGGACTGAAATCCCGTTTGTTGGTCCCGGAGGATATGCATATACCGGTTACGTGCGTAATGTTGAAGACAATGCGCGTCAGACATTAAAAGAGTTAGTATATCAAAAATTCAACCACCCTTCCATTTGTTTTTGGGGAGTATTTAACGAGATATTAGTCAATGACGGTACTAAGTTTAAAGAATATGACAACCCTATTCCATTTACCAAAGAATTAAATGCCTTATATAAAGAATTAGATGCTACTCGTTTGACCGCGTTCGCTACTTGTGCAGACCAAACAAAATATGCTGATTGTGCAGATTTAATTGCCTGGAATAAATATTTCGGATGGTATAGTGATGCCGCTGTTGGTGCCGGAAAGTTTTTCGATAATGCAAAAAAGGATTCCAATAATAAACCGGTGGGTGTTTCTGAATATGGAGCCGGAGCCAGTATTCATCATCATCAATGGCCTTTAGATAAGAATAATATGTCCGGAAGCAGTAACATCGTTGATGGAAATTTTCCGGCTTCCTTTCACCCGGAAGAAGCACAGTCTTATTGTCATGAAGGCAACTGGTCGGCTTTTGTTGAACGTCCTTACTTGTGGGGTAAATTCATTTGGGTTTTTGCAGATTATCAATCGTCAATCCGTCAGGAAGGGGATAGAAATGGTGTTAACGATAAAGGATTGATTACTTATGACAGAAAGACTAAGAAAGACGCGTTCTATTTTTATAAAGCCAATTGGAATCCTGAGCCAATGCTTTATATCTGTAGCCGTCGCTTTACTGAGCGTACAAATCCGCAAACGCAAATCAAGGTATATGGTAACCTGAAAGAAGCTACATTGTATATCAATGGAAAGAAAATCGGTACAGCAAAGAAAGATAACCTCAATCGCATCGTCTGGGATGATGTTATATTATTTCCTGGTGAAAATGAAATTGTTGTAAAAGGTAAATCAGGAAAACAAGTATTGGAAGATACTTGTGTGTGGAGCGTAAAAAAGTAAAAACAACAATAACACATGAGAAGAGAAGCTTTCAAGATGTTTTTAAAGCCTGGTTTCGAAGAAGAATACCAGAAAAGGCATAATGAAATCTGGCCGGAATTAAAAAGCCTGTTAAAAGAAACAGGCATATCAGATTACAGTATCTTTTGGGATAAAGACACCAATATTTTGTTTGCCTTCCAATTCGTAGACGGTGATAATAATTCCCAAAATCTGGGAGACAATCCCGTTGTTCAAAAATGGTGGGAATATATGGCAGATATTATGGAAACAAATCAGGATAATTCTCCCGTATCGATTCCGTTGCCGGAAGTTTTTTACATGGAATAGATTGAGTGTTTATTTGAGTTGAAAAAACCTTTATCCCGTTTCATTAATTCGCTTGTTTTTTAACAAAACAACTTGTTGAAAAATCTTATTTTTGTATTCAGATGCTTAAATTGTGTATCATGAGAAGATTGTATTTGCCGGTTGTTATTTTTTTGTTATTGTCAAGTTATTCAGGTGCTCAAAATAATGCCGGTTGGCCGGAAATAACCAAAAAATGTAAACCGTGGACTCGTTGGTGGTGGCCAGGAAACGACGTGGATTCGGTTAACCTCACATACAATCTGGAAGCCCTCGGAAAAGCCGGCATCGGCGGTGTTGAAATTACTCCGGTTTACGGAGTGAAAGGACGTGAAAGTCATTACATAAAATATCTTTCTCCGCAATGGATGAACATGTTGGGATTTACGGAATCGGAAACAGCCCGATTGAACATGGGGACTGATATGAACACCGGAACGGGGTGGCCGTTCGGTGGCCCTGAAATTACAATTGAAGACGCGGCGACAAAAGCGATTTTTCAAAAATATGAAATTAAAGCCGGCCGGCGGTTGAAGGAATTAATTCAGGTAAATGACGACAAACAAAAAGACTTTGCTTACCTGAGTAAAGTAATGGCTTATTCATCCGACGGGAAGAGATTGGACATTACGGATAAGGTTTCATCGACAGGAATACTTAACTGGAAGGCTCCGAAGAATGCCGATTATAATCTGATTGTTTTGTTTGTTGGTAAAACATTGCAAAAAGTAAAACGAGCAGCACCGGGCGGCGAAGGATATGTATTGAATCACTTTGATAAAGATGCCGTAATGCGCTATTTCGGTAAATACGATAAAGCTTTTGCCAAGAATAAAACGCCTTTTCCCGAACATTTTTTCAATGATTCGTATGAAGTATATGGCGGAGACTGGACTCGTGATTTGTTGGAGGAATTCGAGAAAAGAAGAGGATACAAACTGCAAAATTATTTCCCTGAATTATTGGCCGACGGGAATAATGATACTTCCAAACGTATAATTTCGGATTACCGGGAAACTGTCGGTGAAATTTTGAGAGACAATTTCACACTGCCATGGACGGCATGGGCGCATGCTCATCATTCCAAAACAAAAAATCAGGCGCATGGTTCTCCTGCAAATCTGTTGGATTTATATGCAGCTGTCGATATTCCCGAATGTGAGTCTTACGGAATTTCCGATTTCGATATTCCGTATTTAAGGAAAGATTCCATCCGCAAGAAAAATGACGGAGACCCTGCCATCCTGAAATATGCATCCTCCGCAGCACATATAACGGGAAAACAATATACTTCCTGCGAAACATTTACGTGGTTGAGCGAACATTTCAGAACATCTCTTTCCCAATGTAAACCCGAAATCGACCAAATATTCATATCGGGTGTCAATCATGTATATTTTCACGGAACAACGTATTCGCCCGAAGATGCGGCCTGGCCCGGTTGGAAATTCTATGCGTCGATAGACATGTCTCCGACAAATCCGTTTTGGCGGGATGCACCGGCATTTTTCGATTATGTGACCCGGGTGCAATCCGTACTTCAATCGGGAAAACCCGATAATGATTTTCTGCTTTATTTTCCGATGTATGATGTTTGGGAAGAACAACGAGGCAGTTACTTCACAACATTCGCCATACATGGAATGCGTGAACGATTGCCCGGTTTTTGCAATGCCGTGGAAAAAATCATTGATTGCGGATATGACTTAGATTATATTTCAGACCGATTCATACAGACAACAACCGTTGAAAACGGACTGTTGAAAACGGAAGGAGGAACAACATACAGAGCACTGATTTTGCCTGCCGTGAAACTGATACCTCTTGAAACAATGTCGAAGATAAAAGAACTGACCGGAAAAGGAGCGACAATTGTCTTTGCACAACACTATCCTTCGGATGTTCCCGGATTATTTCGATTGGAGGAAAGAAGAACCCGGTTCAATAATGTGATGAAACAATTCCCAAAAGTAAGTTCCTTTGATAATGTACTTGTAAATAAATCGGGAAAAGGAACGGTTGTTACGGGAAATGACTATAAAACGATACTCGCCAAATGCGGAGCCGGGGAAGAAGTATTTGTATCCCGTTTGGGTGGACAACTTATTCGTCGAAGCCACGAAAGCGGTCATTACTACTTTTTTGCCATGTTGAAAAACAATGCCATTGATGGTTGGATGCCTCTAAGTGTAAAAGCAAAAAGCGCATTACTTATGGATCCGATGACCGGAAAAACGGGAAAAGCTGCAGCCAGAATGCAAAACGGACAATGTGAAGTGTATATGCAAATTCGACCGGGAGAGTCGGTAATATTGAAAACATTTGCGGATATTGATATTGACACAGCCGGTTGGAATTATTATAAAGCCGACGGAAAAGAAACAGCCTTAAAGAATGGATGGGAACTTAAATTCATGGAAAGCGAACCCGCCGTAACCGAAACTTTCAAACTGCAATCCTTAGGTTCATGGACCGACTTGAATAATGCTGATTTAAAACGAAATATGGGTATGGGCCATTATACAATCAAGTTTAATTTCAAAAAAGATACCGGCAAGGAATACCGGCTTTGTTTGGGTGATGTCAGAGAAAGCGCCCGGATACAAGTAAACGGTAAAGATGCGGGTGTTTTGTTTACCGTTCCTTTTGAAATCAACATCGGTTCTTTGTTGAGAGACGGGGAAAATATGCTTGAAATAGATGTGACCAATTTACCCGCCAATCGCATTGCCGATTTTGACCGTCGCGGGGTTGAATGGCGAATTTTTCATGATGCGAATATTGCCGGAATACTGGATAAAAATGTCCATTTTGACGTATGGAGTACAGTATCTTCAGGATTGTTAGGACCGGTCGTGATTCGGGAGTTGAATTCGATAAATCCGAGATAAGAAAAATCAGAAAACATAAAGATGAAAAAGTTAATATTAAGTTTAGTTGCTTTGTTGACAGCATTTAATCTGTTCTCTCAACAATATCAGGAAATAGCACTTTGGTCACAAAAATATGAAGACAATCCGGTAATTAAAGTATTTCTTCCGGAGAAACCCAATGGGAAAGCTATTATTGCTTGTCCTGGAGGTGGATACAGGCGTTTGTCGATGGAAAAAGAAGGTACATATTTTGCGCCCTGGCTTAACGAACAAGGAATTGCCCTGATTGTATTGAAATACAGGATGCCCAAAGGTAATCATGAGATTCCCTTGTCTGATGCCAAACAAGCCATTAGGATGGTTCGTCAAAATGCAGAAAAATGGAATATTGCTCCTGATAAAGTGGGTGTTATGGGGTTTTCGGCCGGAGGACATTTAGCATCTACGCTTGCTACTCATTTTGATGCGGAAACCCGTCCCGATTTTCAAATTCTTTTTTATCCTGTTATCACGATGGATAGCACCTACACACATAAAGGTTCCCGCGAAAATCTGTTAGGAGGAAATCCTTCAGAAGAATTAGTTCAACTTTATTCCAATGAATCGCAGGTGACTCCTGAAACACCCAAAGCGATTATCCTTTTGAGCGATGATGATAAAACGGTATCTTCGCCGAATAGTGTGAATTACTATTTAGCACTGAAAAAGAATGGGGTATCTTCAGAACTTCATATTTATCCGACGGGCAGACATGGTTGGGGGTTTAGTGATGATTTTATCTATAAATCCCAGTGGATGGCCACGTTGGAAAAGTGGTTCGAGCTTATTAACTGATTCGGTAATTTACTGTCCACTCCTATATTGTGAAGGTGATTTACCAAATTGAGCCTTAAAACACTTGCTGAGGTAAAACGGATCGCTAATTATAACAATATCTTCTTTAAATCATTCAAATCACACTCATACCTGTTTGTAGCAATGTATTTGATTAAATCTGATAAAATAACAAATTCAGAAGCATCTGACAAATGCCTGAAAAGAATCTTTAATTTTGGATTGTTGTCGGATGTTACCTGCTTTGTAAATTTTGTAAGCTTTTTTAAGTCGTCAGGGAATCCATAATCCGACAATTTAATATGTTTTTCCTGGGCTGCATTCAGAATGAATCGTTCGATGGCAGGAGAAATCTGAATAATATAATGTGATTTTGTTTTATGTTTATGTAGATAAATAGAGCCTTTAACTCCTATTAATTCAAATTCGCTAAGGTAAGGTAGTTTGTGTTTATCTTTATCAACAATACCCAGTGCAAATTTATCTCTAAACTTTTCCTTCATCCGACTGCACACAGTACCACAACCTTTTTGATGATTAAAATGATTGGCAGAAGTAATGGTTTCAGTCAAACAAGTATCTACATAACATTCCGGGATAACAGCCAATTCTTCCATTAACTTAGAAACATTTCAGTATTAAAAAACAAATCAACACCAAATTCATAGACTTTATCCAATTCTGAATCGCTTAATCTTTTGACAATTGTTTGTCCATTTTTATAATCAACAAGATAGATTGCTAATTCATGCCTATCTGCTTCCATGAAATCATTAACAACATAAGGGCTATGTGTTGTTATGAAAAACTGATTCGATTCAGAGTAAATAATATCTGTTGTTATTTTCGAAATATATGGGGGATAAGCGTGCGCTTCCGGCTCTTCAAAGGTAATAATAGAATCCTGGTTGCTTGCAATGGCAGTTTTGTAGAAAATCATCCGTTGCAAGGTATCTGCAATAGAATTAAACGGGACAATATATACTTCACCGGAAGGTAATTCTTTCCAGAATTTGATTTCCCGGCTATTATTATCAAAAGACAATTTTAAACCATACCCGTTGAGAATCTCAGATATTTCAATTTTCAGGTCAGTCAATGAATTCAATATATTGAAAAGATTACATCCGTTACCCGGTTGTAAGAACCTGACTGGAGTATTTTCAAAAGAAAAGGGGGAATGAAAAAAGTAACTCTTTATATCTTTACTCGGATTGGGTTGATTCTCTGTTGATGAAGATACTTTTAGTTTACTGATTTCAACAACCGATTTTTTGTTAAGGAATCCTGCGACACGGGTAATAAAGCTTGTTTTACTTGAAGACAGATAAAAAGTGTCATTCCCAACGGATATCTCAATATCATTATTTGTGTTCCCGTTGAAAAAAAGTTCGGTTTCACTTTCTGCCCGTATGAATTGCAGAAGGCTTTTGTTATTCATATAGCGGGCAAATGGAAGACTGAATGTTGCCAAAGCTTCCAATATATTACTTTTTCCAACATTCGGTTTTCCAATTATTAAGTTTATTCTACGGCAATCTTTTAGATAAACATCATAAATCGACTTGAAATTCCGGATTCGTATCTCATTTGTAACATTCGACATTCGACTAATTCCTTAATTGTTATAATGCAAAGATAGGAAAAACCTCCGAATTTCAAACTCAAATTCACTGTCCATTCCTATATTGTGAAGGTGATTTTCCAAATTGAGCCTTAAAACACTTGCTGAGGTAAAACGGATCACTGATTCCTACTTTATAAGAAATCTCTGATACATTTAAGTCTGTAGTCATTAAAAGTTCTGCTGCTTTCTTCATTCTGACAATCCGTAGATATTCATTAGGAGGATATCCGGTAATGCCTTTCAGTTTCCTGAAGAAAGTGGTACGACTCATGTTAAATGATTGGGCAAAAGTTTCAATCTTGAAATCTGCATTACTGATATTCTCTTCAATGATATCGTGTAATTTATCCAGAAACACTTTGTCTCTGTCGGTAAACCCAATAGATGAACGTATCAAGCCTGGTTCAGTAGCAAATTTTTGTTGCAGCTTTTCACGTTGTTCTATGAGTTTTATTATACGTGTTAGCAAATATTTAGCGCTAAATGGTTTAGTGATATAAGAATCGGCTCCGGCCTGAATTCCTTTCAATTGGTGCTCTTCGGAAGAATAAGCGGTAAGTAAAATGACAGGAACATGGCTGGTGTCAAAATTCTTTTTCAGCCTTTTAGTGAATTCATAACCGTCCATTTCAGGCATCATAACGTCGCATACGACAATATCGGGTTGTTCTTCTGTCACTTTTTCAAGTCCTTCAACTCCGTTCGAAGCTGTACGAGCTGTGAAATACTGTTCCAGTTGGCTTTCTAAAAATGCCCGCACTTCATCATCATCTTCAATTATTACAACCTTGTATTCTTTATAAGGTTTTTCGACGGAAACTTCAAACATTTCTTCCCCGGGTTCTATATCTGAAGTCAATTCTATGGTAGATATAACCTTTCCGGCCGATTGATTGCTGACGATTTCACTTTTGTTATAATTTTTATCCGATAAAGGAACTGACACTACGAAATATGCGCCTCCATATTCCGACTCAGTATATTCAATATTGCCTTTATGGACTTTAACTAACTCAGAAGTAAGATGTAAGCCTATTCCGGTGCCATCGGAGGCATAATTGATTTGTTTGAATCTTTCGAACAAATGGTTACGCTGTTCTTTTGGAACGCCGGGGCCACTATCTGAAATACTCAAAGTGAATTTGTCGTTAGTTTCTGAAAAATGAAGTTTCATAACAACTTTACCTTTCCCCGGAGTATGCTTGAATGCATTAGAAAGCAAATTATAAGCTACTTTATCCATTTTACTCTTATCAAGCAGCATATTATATTCACTTTCATTGGATTCGAATAAAAATTCTATTTGCTTCTTTTCTGCCATTTCTTTGAATGTCAGATATATATCATGGAAAAAGCTTTTAACTTCTGTCGGTTCCAGATTCAATTCCATTTTATTATTTTGTAAACGCCGGAATTCCAATAACTGGTCAATCAACCGAACTAACCGGATGGAACTTTTAGTAAGTGTGTTTAGTTGCTTTTTTGTCGGTGAAGGCAAGTTTTCCATGTTGTTAAGATTCTCGATCGAGCCTCTGATAATCGTTAATGGAGTACGGAATTCATGTGAAATATTCGTAAAAAAACGCAATTTATATTCTGTAAGCTGTTTTTCTATCTCTACAGCCATATTTAACCTATGCATTTTTATCATCATTTTGGATACAAAAAAAGCAATGGCTGCAATTGCGACCACATACAAAAAAATGGCCCAACCAGATTTCCACCAGGGAGGATTTACAACAATTTGTAATGTAGTTTCCTGATCACTCCAGACCCCGAAACTGTTACATCCTTTCACTTTGAAGATGTATGAACCTGGAGGAACATTGCGATATGTTGCGATATTGTTGCGTGACATGGCATTCCAGTTTTTCTCAAACCCTTCCAGGATATACATATATTGATTGAACTCGGGAGCGTTATAATTCATCATCGTAAATTCAAGATTGAAAGAATTCTGGTTATGTTTCAATATTATTTTCTCTGTAGAAGAGATACTTTGATTTAATGGAGAATCCTGGCCTCCCGGGCTCATATTATTACCATTGATTCTTAATCCGGTAAGAATTACAGGAGGAGCATATATATTGTACGTGATTTTTGAAGGATCGAATATATAAACACCATTGTAACTGCCAAACATCAATTCACCGTTTTTCTTTTTCCAGAATGCTAATTCGTTGAATATAGCTGATTGCCGGTTATTCGAAAAAATGAAGTTTTCGAAACGTTCTGTTTGAGGATCAAATTTTGAGATACCACTTTCCGTACTCACCCATATATACCCTTCATCATCTTCCTGGATGGCTTGGATCATTTCATTTGACAAACCGTTTTGAGCATCATAATGTTTAAACCAAGATTGCTCAAACGGCTCCTTTTTTATTAATAAGTTGAGCCCGCCGCCCGTACTTCCCAACCAGATTCTTCCTTTACTGTCTTCATAAACTACCCTTACTTCATTGCTACTGAGCGATTGTTGTTCTTTCGTATCCAGATGCAGGTTGATATAATTACTTTCATTTTTAATAATCTCATCGGGATTGAATACAATAACTCCTTCATTACATCCTACCCATATCAAACCAGAATGATCTTGTATCATGGAACGCATCATATTCAGATGCTTGTTTTGGAAATAAATTTGCCGGAAAGTTAACTTGTTGTTGCTACGCTCCGCCAGATGTAATCCTCCCCCGAAACTGGCTGTCCACATCCGGTTTTTAGAGTCACGCATAACAGTATAAATATTATTACTTGACGATGTTTGCCCATCCCGGTCATTCAAGTGGTATGTTTGAGGATTACCATTCCCTTTCGGAGGAAATATCAGGAGTCCATCACCTTTGGTACCTAACCATTTATAGCCTGAAGTATCTTCTGCCATAGTAAACGGCAAACCTCCGGTTATCCGGTGTGTATGGGCCTGATGTAATAAAGAATCGCATACATGTAAATTACCGTCACGGGTTCCAAACCAATACCTTCTGTCTGAATCTTCGTATATCAGCCGGACAGCATTGTCCCGGTCACTATTACCCTTTGGAGTGGGATAAAAAATATCGAAAGGATAATTGGTCAGTGAAATCTTGGCTACTCCGGCTAATTCTGTTCCAACCCATATTTCTCCTGAGCGATCTTCCGTAATACTAAGTAAATAATCCGTTGCCAGATCTTTTTCTGTTGAATAGTGAAATGTTTGACCATTTTTCTGATCAATGGCAAACAGTCCATTCCCAAAAGTAGTAATCCAGATAATATCCCGTGAATCGTGATAAACCTGGTATCGTTCGAGATTTATTAAAGAAAGAATCTCCTGCGGAATCAATTTGATAGGTTCAAAAGTATTATTCTGAAGATGACGCCATATAGTTCCTGACATGTTAAACACCCATAAATATCCTTTATTATCGGTATAGAAACTTGCATCTTTCAATTGGTTGCCCTGGAACAACCGTGCGGCAGACGTTAATATTTTCTTTTTTATATCAAAAGCATAGATGTCATTTTTTGCGGCAATCAGAATTAGTTCATTATTAATCAGGCAGGAGCGATTGTTTGATAATTCCAGGTTGGAGTTGAACGTAATTTCCGGTAAGAAGGATTGTTGGAGGCAATCAAAGGTTACAATACTGTTACTTGTAATGAAAAACAAACGATTTTCCAATTCCTGCGCATTGAAAAATCGTTTGTTCTTCAAAAAAGAAACCTGTTCGTCTGTAACCTTAGCCAAGCCTTCTTTACTTCCAACCCATATATTTTGTTTTGAATCTTCAAATACAAATGTAACTGGTTGGTTTTGTATTTTATCTTTATCAGGAACCCAGGCTTGTAATTTGTTATCAAAGAATCTTACTCGGCAACAACCTTTTTCACCCCACAGCCAAACATCTCCATTGGTCATGGTTTTAATATTGGAGAATATTTTCGATTCATTTTCCGGATCGTAGTCAATAAATGACTCTGATTTCGGATCATAACAAAACATGGTATTTGAAAAAGCGCGTACCCATATAAAACCATTGCTATCTTCCATGATACCACGTATCCTGTTGTCGGGGAGCGATGGAGTTGAACCGTTTTTAAGTTGTATCACAACAAATTCTTTCCCATTATAGCGGTTCAGACCATTAACAGTGCCCATCCACATAAATCCTTTGCTATCCTGCATCATACAGCGGACTGTATTTTGAGATAAACCATCCCGATCGGTAATGGTGCTGATGCGAAGTATATCATGGGCTGATACTGCCATGCAGAAAAATAATAGAAATAAGGCAAAATGAATACGTAACATATTTTTGATGACAGATTTTAAGATTGATACAAATTTAATATTTTTTTATGTTTCATTGACATATTTAGTGTAAAGAAATGATAAGATGAATTCTATTTCCATGCATTGATTAAATATTACATATTTTAGTGCTGGAAATTATTCCTAATGAATGAATAATTCTCTTATTTTGTGGACAAATAAGATCAATGAAAAATGAAAAAATATCTGTTGCTTACAATAATTTTGTTGGGATTGGGAGACATATTACCAGCCAGTGATTTACCCAACCGTAATGAAGTTTTACAAATCATGATTAAAGTAAATAACCATTTCATGAAAAAATATGCGGATTACAAACAGCCATCCAATGTAGGAAAGCTTCGTCCGAGTAATATATGGACACGCGGAGTATATTATGAGGGTTTGATGGCATTGTATCAGATTTATCCGAAGTCAGAATATTATGATTATGCTTTGGGTTGGGCAGAATTTCATCAGTGGGGACTACGGGGTGGAAATACTACCCGTAATGCAGATGACCAATGCTGCGGGCAAACTTACATCGAACTTTATAAAATAGAGCCGAAACCGGAACGTATTAAAAATATCAAGACTTGTATGGATATGTTGGTTAATACTCCACAAAATGATGATTGGTCGTGGATTGATGCCGTGCAAATGTCAATGCCGATATTTGCTCAATTGGGAGATATAACTAAAGATAACCGTTACTATGAAAAAATGTATCAAATGTACACTTATACAAAAAATAAACAAGGTAAGAATGGTTTGTATAATCCGGAAGACGGGCTTTGGTGGCGGGATTCCCAATTCATACCTCCGTATAAAGAGCCTAATGGGAAAAATTGCTATTGGTCACGTGGTAATGGTTGGGTATATGCTGCCTTAGCAAGGGTAATGACTTATATTCCGGCTGAAGAACAACACCGGGCTGAATATCTGACTGATTTTATTGCTATGTCTAAATCATTAAAAACTTATCAACGGGAAGATGGTTTCTGGAATGTCAGTTTACATGATCCTTCGAATTATGGAGGAAAAGAAACCACCGGAACATCTTTATTTGTTTATGGGATGGCATGGGGCATTAATCAAGGCATATTAGATAAAAAAGAGTATTTACCTGTGGTACTTAAAGCCTGGAATGGTTTAGTAACCTATTCTGTTCAAGACAACGGATTTCTCGGATGGGTGCAGGGTTCTGCACAAGAGCCGAAAAACGGACAGCCCTTAGCAGTTGATAAAATTCCTAATTTCGAAGACTTTGGTACGGGATGTTTCCTTTTGGGCGCCAGTGAAGTATATAAATTGAAATAATCGGATTTTGAAAGGAGCTTGCCCATGCGCATTGCACAAGAACAACTCTGAGAAACTTGTTCCCATGCATTGTTGTGCGTGATTTGATTTTTCATGCACCAATCGAATCTGATATCAATTCAATTGGTGCATTGGAAATATTGGGTGTATTACTTAACTTTAATCTTCACATTTTTGAACCAAACTTCATCACCATGATCCTGAAGCAAAATATTTCCTTCCACAGTTTCACCAAAAGCTGGCCAGTCTCTGTATTTACTATAAGCTACCAAAGCGCGCCACATTTGATTGGAACGTTCGTATTCTACCATTTTCACACCATTCAACCAATGTTCAACATGTGTACCATTTACTTTGATAAGCGCGGTATTCCATCCTTCTTTGTTCATTGGTTTCACTGCCGGCGCCGGAATCAAATCATAAAGGGATGCACATTTACGGTTACCTGCAACACCTAATTTGGCATCTGGATGTAAATCATCATCTAAAATCTGGAATTCGCAGCCGATTGAAGATCCTTCTCCTTTGTTCAATTCCGTATCAACAAAATATTTGATTCCACTGTTTGCTCCGGGAGTTATTTTGAAATCAACTTTCAATTCAAAATTTTTATATTTTTGGATAGTAACAATATCTCCTCCATTGGTAGACTCTCCTCCGGTTGACTTAACCACTTTTAATACGCCATTTTCTACAACCCAACCTTTGGTTGGAAAAGTTGTCAATTTGCCTCCACGCCAACCATTGGTGGTTTTCCCATCCCAAAGAAGTTTCCAACCTTCAGCTTTTTCTTTTGCTGAAATTGTATTGTCAGCCTGATTCGTCGCATGCATAACAGAACTTGTTATGAATAACAAGATAAATAAAATTGCCTTTTTCATTTCTTTCATTTTTTCATTTTATAAGTAAATAACTTAGTTTCTAAAAGGACTCGCAGGCAACCCTGCTCCATTGTATAAATTGCAATCGGGATTATTTGCCCAACCATAACGTACCAACACAGGGAACTCAACCTGAGGAGAAGAAACAACGATTTCATTACCTTCAATCACTGCATCCGCCCAATGAAAATGATGATCGGAACCGGCAATGGCAAATCCTTTCAATGGCAGGTTATCTTTCGTTTTTAAGCCTCCATTGGTATGTTCAAAGTAAATCCTGATTTTATTCTGTTCAAGCTTGTAACCTTTATATACAGGGCCTGAATAAGCTATCATTTCTCCATAGGTATTTGCTCTTGCTGCTAAAGCCAAACGTAAACCTACATCTTGTTTATTCTTCGGATGAATATCTTTCGCATCACCTATATCAATTGTTACAGCCATTCCCGTATTTTCCAGATTCAATGTCTTCATTTGCGATTCGCGAAGTTCCGCCCAATTCGATTCTGTTGGTTCGGACTTCATTTCCCTGAAATTAGCTAATTGAACGAAATAAAACGGGAAATCACTGTTCCACTGCTTTCTCCAGTCACGGATCAGCAATGGAAACAATTCTCCATATTGAACTGCCCGGTTATCATTAGCTTCTCCCTGATACCAGATAGCCCCACGGATAGAATAAGGAATAATCGGATGAAGCATCGCATTATAAAGAACTGTAGATCTGTTCGGGTCATCCGGTAATCTTGGCTTTCTGGGAGAAGACGCGAAATCTACCGTGGTCTTATATTTCCAATCGCCGGCCAAAGAAATACTTTCGTTTTCCAAATTATTCTTCTTAATAAGATATAAACTGGTTTTATCCCCGTAAAAACCGCCACGGCCTCCTGTATCTGTTACTTTAACTGTAATAACAGCTTTACCTTCTTTTACCATATTTCCGGGAATGGTATAAACCCGCTTCGTAGCACGATTATTAGTAGCTCCGACCTGTTTTCCGTTGAAATAGGTTATATCCCAGTCATCAACAGTCCCCAGGCTTAATTCCAGGTCTTGTCCCTGAAAATTTGCCGGGATATCCAATGCATAGCGGAACCAGACAACTCCGTCAAAACCGTCCAACCCCTGGTCTTCCCAAATACCGGGCACTGACATCTTCTTCCAGTCGCTATCATCAACATTTACATCTACCCAGACAGGATTATTATTTTTATAGCCTTCATCATTTTGTATCAATTGAATTTCCCAATTTTTCAATTTGGCTTCATAATCAGCCTGCGATTCATTTTGAGGCATACTTTTCACTTTCTTTACCGCATCTTTGAAATAAGGCATATTTTCCAGTGATTCTGCACTGGTCCAAGCTTCGGCGATAGTACCACCCCATGATGTACTGATTAATCCTATTGGTACATGAAGATTCTGATTCAGGTTGCGACCAAAGAAATAAGCTACTGAAGAAAACAAACCAATTGTTGCCGGAGAACAAACCTGCCATCCTCCGTCGCGAACCTTCAGGTTTGATTGAGGTTGAGTACTGGTAGCTTTTTCCACATGCAACAATCTTATTTCCGGATAGTTGGCAGCAGTTATTTCCTCCTTGAAATTATTGACTTCACCCCACCCAGCCAAAGGCATTTCCATATTGGATTGTCCGGAACAAATCCACACTTCACCAATCATCACATCGTTCAATTTCACTTCTTTCCCATCGGAAATTAAGATTGAATAAGGACCTCCGGCAGCAAGAGTCTGAACAGATATTTTCCAATTCCCGGAAGCATCAGCTACTAAACTATACGTTTTATTATCCCAGGAAGTAGTAATTTTTACAGTTTTATTGGGAGAAGCCTTTCCCCAGATTGGGGCATCAGACTGCTGCTGCAAAACCATATTATCACTGAATATGGGAGGAAGCTCTATTCGCGCAAACAGAGGAATTACCGCAAATAAAAACAATAAAGGCAAAATTATCTTTTTCATCTGTTTATAATTTATCCGTCAGAGTTTATAAAATTCTTCCCAACCTTTGCGGGGAGGAGTCCCTATCAGCAACTGATTGGCCATTTTATTATTAGTGATCTGTTTCTTTTTCCGATCGAAAAGCAATTTAGTATTCAGTTGTTGCGCCAAAACTCCCAGGCAAAATACCTGTGACAATGGTCCTGCAATATGGAAAGGAGAACGTGTTTGTTCCTGACCTTTACATGCTAATAAGAAGTTTTCAAAATGATTGGAAGGACTTTTAGGCACTTCCGGTAACCGGGATTGCATTTCTTTTGCCTTTTCTTCCGGAATAATAGACAACGTACTTCCATGACTACCTCCTTTAAATGTCAATTCCTTGCTATAGATTATCTTACCCGGATTCAATTGCGAAGGCTGGATTTGCCCTGTAGTGGGAGGCGGAATATTAGGATCTAATTCCACATTTCCATAACCGGCAGGTACCGGGGGTAAATTATTAATTCCATCATACCAGGTAACATCACATGCAGGCATATCTCCCCGTTGTGGAAATTTAAAGAGAATTGTTGAGGAATAGGGGAAGAAAAATTTATTATGTCCATCCGCATACAACATATTTATTTCTGTTGGAAGTCCTAAATCCAGAAATTCATGTGCTGTGTCAAGAATATGCGCACCCCAAT
Source organism: Bacteroidales bacterium (assembly GCA_031553415.1). Taxonomy (GTDB): domain Bacteria; phylum Bacteroidota; class Bacteroidia; order Bacteroidales; family Azobacteroidaceae; genus JAIRVZ01. The sequence goes on from JAVBLO010000019.1 coordinate 89,176, forward strand.
CACCTAAAGCTCCCATTCCGAAATCATACCAGCAACGCCATTGTCCATTGACATAATCATGATTATAATCGTGGAAAAATTCAGTACCTAACCAGCAATCCCAATCCAATGTAGAAGGAACAGACTCTCCCGCCGGAAGACTCTTCATATTTACATCCCATCCATGCCACCGCCGCGGATTGTTCATGTGGGCGGTGATAGCTGTTACATCTTTAATAATACCGGCTTCTTTCCAAGCCTTGAACTGGAAATAGTTTGCTTCCGAATGCCCTTGGTTACCCATTTGGGTTACTACGTCATATTTTTTAGCGCCACGCATCATCAATTCCACTTCATTGAATGTGTGCGCCATCGGTTTTTCCACATACACATGTTTTCCTAAAGACATGGAAAGCATGGTCGCCGGAAAGTGACTATGATCCGGAGTACCTATGCATACAGCATCGATTTCGTTGGACATTTTATCAAACATCCTGCGAAAATCCTGAAACTGCGGAACATCAGGCAACATCTTCATAACTTCAGTAGTCTGAGGCGCTCCCATATCCACATCACAAAGAGCAACAATATTGCAATGTCCTGTCTTATAAAGGTCTTTGATGATATCAGCAGCCCTGTTACCTATGCCAATACAAGCCAGATTTACCTTTTCACCAGCCCCAATTTTCCGGAGTTTAAGTTTTGAGGCCTGATTTTTAGCATTTAAACTCACTCCACTGAGCAACAATCCGGTTGCCAACAATGAGCTATTTTTTAAAAAATCACGTCTATACATAATGTTTTTCTTTTATTGAAATAGATCAAAATTCATATTTACCAGAAGATATATCATCCGGATTTGCCCCATAAAAATATAAGGCGCCATAACTCCAGCTCTGCACTTTTATTCCCGGAAAAGTTGGCCTGTCCATTGTCAGGAGCACATACCTGTAAGGATATCCCTCCGGGAGTGGAACCACACTTGCCCATACACGTCCTGCCGGTTCCGGCCAATGCGGTTGCAGGTGAAGTTTCAGTTCGCCGAGTTCTTCAAGGCCGGGATAATTATGTATCCTTAGGTTTCCTCCAAGTCCTCCCATCAAGGCATAATGTTTATTTCCGATTCGTTGAATGGAAGTTCCTGTAGAATTTATTTTGATAGGTGGCGCTACGATTTTAAATTTTCCATTCCATTCATCAGATTCGAAAGTCCGTGATGTAATGGTTCCGTGAACAAAAGCAGAAGTCAGCAGTCTCCATTTTTTTGCAGTTTCATCATAAAATATACAGGGATCCTCGTTATGTCCATCTATAAAAGATGTATCTACAAGCGCCGCTTTCATTACAGAATATCCTTTTCTTGGGTCTTTAGGAGAAGACGCTGTTATCAAACCGGTACCCGTTCTTCCTTCTTTATGGGCGCTACCGCCGAAATCGCAAACGTATGCCCTCCATTCTTTAGCATTCCGGTCGTAAAACAAATGGGAAGCATAATCATTCCTTAATAAGCCATCACCATGATCGAAAACAATCATTCCTTCAAATTTCACATCAAAAACGGAAGGATCCAGACTGATAACGCCTTGCGCCGACTGCGGGGTGTCGATTCCCCTGCAACTGAATGTAAACCAAAGTCTTCCATTTTCGATATAGGGACTTAAATCTTCGTTAGATATCAGTCGTATATCTGCCTGCCCCATGCCCGAAGAGAGAAATGAACGCGCTCCACTTATAACAACTTTCCCTTGTAAATTCGAAACTAAATTGAATGTACATTCTCCTGCGGTTTTGATATTCCTGAAATCGAGAATATCTCCGAAATGTTCTTTTACAGGAATATGTCCAATGTATTGGGTATTGCCGTTTTGAGTAACAAATATCCCAAGTGTACGGCCATACAACTGAGCCCTCAGGATAAAGGGTCCTTGTGGCAGAATGTCTCCGTATTTCGTTTCTCTTTTCAATACATTTCCTTCATATATCCTGAGAAATATCTCATTGCCCCGGGCGGATAATTTTGAAATCACCTGTATCCTGTCCCGTAAACCCATGCGGGCCAATTCAATGCCTATTTCTGAAGGGATTTTACCCGGGGCATAAGAATCAATATCTACTTCGTAAGTCGCATAAGGATTCACGCCTCCCATATAAATACTTGCACTTTGAGTGCCTGCACTTGCATTGAAAACTAACTTGCCCTTTTCGATTATACTTTTGAAACTTTCATCTACTTTAGGTTTGTTATTATCTGAAACCGTAAAGGCTGGGTGCATCGATTCAAATGCAACAATCTCTGATGGTACAAATTCGTTCAGGATAATATTATTCGAAAAAATAAACCGCCGGACAGCCAATCTCTGGAATGATAAATCCAAGGGATTTACATCGGGTTTTCCTGAAGTTCCTTCGTCTGCCGAAAGAAGTGTGAAACCTGATAATAATAAAAATACACAGAAAAACAATCGTTTCATATTTGATTACATTTATTTTTCGTTATAAATTTCGTACTTAGGTCCGTTGGGACGATAGGTATTCATTAGTTCCGGGAATGACTCGACATGACATCTTTTGGCCCATGCATCATATAAGTTTTCCAGTTCCCTGGCTTTTTCCGGATATTGTTGTATAAGGTTGTGCTGTTCTGTCCGGTCATTATTGATGTTATATAATTCCCATTTTTGCCCGTTAAAATAGGAAGCAACTAATTTCCAATCTCCGGATCGTACCATCCGGTTGCCTTCGTGTTCGGCAAAAACCGGCCGGCTTTTTATCTTTTTCCCGTTGAACATAGGAACCAGAGTCACACCTTCCATTGGCAAAACAGTATGTCCTTTGAATTCTGCCGGATATTTTGTTCCGGAAACATCTAAGCAAGTGGTCATCAAATCGGTAAAATGGCAGGGTTGGAAATCTATACTTCCTTTTTTCTTTATCTTATTACCCCACCAGGCAATTCCGGGGGTAGAGATACCTCCTTCGTGTGCAAAGTGTTTGTACAATGAAAGTGGAGTACAACAAGCGTTTGCCCAGCCGGTGCCATAATGATGATATGTTCCTTTCAAGCCCATCTGATCCAGTTCTGCGCCAACATGCGTGTTATACTCGGATCCGGTTTTGTAATCAAATCCAAACTCATGCCATTCAGCGCACGCTCCGTTGTCGGACATAAAGAGAATCAGTGTGTTATCCAATTGTCCGGTTTGTTTCAACGCATCCAGGAATCTTCCGATATTTTCGTCCATGATATCTACCATAGCAGCATAAATAGCCATTCTCCGGGCCAGGTCTTTTTGCTGGTCGGTTGTCAGACTATTCCATGCAGGAATAGGATGTATTTTATCTTCTCCAATAGATAGAGGCACGATTCCCCGGGGACTGTTTCCGGGATTGTTTTGCATCAATCCCATTTCCATCACACGTTTGTATCTTTCATCACGGATTGTATCCCAACCTTTCATATACATTTCCATGTATTTGTCAGTTCTTTCTTTCGGAGCCTGCAACGGGAAATGCGGTGCATTATAAGCTAAATACAAGAAAAGAGGTTTCTGTTGTTTATCAGCTTTTTGTGCAAATTCAATCGCATAGTCAGTAATAGCATTGGTTGCATAAAATTCATCCTCAGGATACACTTTTACCGATGATTTATCGGGAAGTTTAGTATATTTTTTCTGATCCCAGAAAGAATCGAAACCTCCCAGCAGACCATAATAATCTTCAAATCCCCTGTCGGTAGGATTTTGTTTTCCCAAATGCCATTTGCCGGACATGGCTGTGTAATAGCCGTTTAGTCGCAATGCTTCGGCAATTGTTACATTGTTGTCGTCGCGGAATCCATTGTAGCCCTGCGGCCAGTTTTCTCTTCCCCCTTCCATCTGTCCAACACCTACCTGGTGCGGATATAACCCGGTAAGTAAACAAGCTCGGGAAGGGCAACTGCGGGCAGAATTGTACATTTCTGTAAACCGGATTCCCTGTCCGGCTAAGCCGTCCAGTACCGGAGTTTTGATTTCTCCGCCGAAACATCCTAAATCGGAAAAACCCAAATCGTCGACAAGGATCAATACAATATTAGGTTGTTTGGCCTGAACAGGCAGGAAGCCGCAGCTTCCTGCCAAAAGCGGGAATAATATGCCTATCTTATCCATGGTTTCATTTTTTATTACCATCATCTGTTTACAATAAAACGGGAGGTGTAAACCTGATCGTTATTTTGCGCAAACAGAAAATACATTCCGGGATTCAATCTATCTATACATATTTGGTCGGAACCATCAGGAATATGATGTAATACTTTTTCACCTGCAAGGGAATATATCGTTATTTCTCCGGCATCTTCCGGGGAATAATAAAGCACATGATTGGCCGGATTAGGGAATACCCTGAATGCTTCCCGGATGATCTTTTTCAATCCGGTCGCATGAAGTTCCGCCGATCCTTTTACAATACCTCCGTCTGTAGTGTATGCTGTAATTTTCACATTCCCCGATGCATGTCTGGTAAGTGTTCCATCTTCACTAACAGAAGCAATGGAAGGATCAGAGCTTTCCCAGTACAATGTCTGATTGGTCGCATTCAGTGGCAGAATCGTTGCATTGAGCTTCACGGATTCTCCGGGAGCGCACTCAACAGGATCGATTGTAATGCTCTTCACTGCTACCGCACCGGATTGGTAATGTAGCATACCATTGTAAATTGCCGGAAGGTTTTCCGTATATAATCCGACACTTGCTTTCCCCCAATTGCCTTCAACTTTAGCAATATAAGCATCATCCACAAATAGATGTAAACCATCCGACTCACGGCGGCAACGAAGGAAGTATCCTGAAGAAGCTTCTTCATCAAAATAAGCAGAAAATGCACGGGAGGCTTTGCCTGCATTATTAGTCACATCCATCCGGATAGCTGTAGTTTTTACGTCAGGAAAACTGAAATGATTCATATAGGAGAAGCGTAATTCTCCTTCCAATTGAGTATTCAGCAAAGCCCATGAATCATTTTGCAGCGCATAAAACTGTACGGTTTTTGGCAGATCGAATGTCTGGTTCAGATACGGGTAACTACCCTCGAACCACAAGATATCTATTCCCGAAATAAGCGATTCGTTCCTGAAATCATACCGGTAAGATGTGGTAGGATATTCATTAAGTGTATAATAACGAAGGACTTTTTTCTTCAGTGATATGGATTGGGTTGCTATAGGAGACCCGTTTTCTTTTCCTTCTATATCTAACATTTTTGTTGCATAATTCACGGTTGCGCGGACATAATTCTGCTCATCTATATACAGTGGATAATATCCTACTTTCCCGACAGAAGGGAGCTGAACATTCTTCATATACGTCGAAAATTCATAATTCCATGCCGGATCGCCTTTGAATGTTGCAGAAGACCCTGTAGCAGCTGACTGCACCAGCCCGTTTGCAGATACATTCCAGGTTCCTGAGGTATTTTTCCATCCGCTGATATTTTGATCATATTCATCCCAACCCATTGTATATTGAATCGCATCAAAAGAAACCTTATCGGAAGAGGCAGTAAGTCCCACTGTTCCTTTACCATCGAATGAAGTGATAATTTCTCCGTCTAAAGTTAGATTAAAATAATCTAATTCCACCTTGAAGCGGTTATCATTTTTATAAACCGTCAGCGTATGCCATGGTTCGTCATAAGCAGATACCAACGGATTGTCTTCTAAGAAAGCAAATTTTTCCGGTAAGTTTGCCGTTGTTTCCGAGATAGTTCCATTGATATTTTTTTGAATTTTCCATGTCTTATCCCGCTTGATAGTTATCTTCAACCAATTCTGTTCATCCTGGTAAAAGGCATACACTCCGGCACTACCGTTGGCTTCCTTGATACGGAAAGGAACTTCAAAACGATAATTGGTTTCAGGCTCCTTGCGGAAAATCAATTCTCCACCCGTAGCAGAAACCGGTTGGAGTATACCTCCATAAACTTTCCATGAAGTATCTCCCAAAAAACGATAAGGATAATAAATCGAATAATCGCAGTATGTTATAAAAGTCGGCAAGGCAGGTTTAGGACGATAACCGTAAGTGTTTTTAACCGTACTGTTTTCTACAACAACTTCTTTATTGTAAAAATGAATCCGGTCGACTCCCTGTTGCTGGCTTGCATTGAAATAAGCCATGTACATCATCCAGCGTTCGAAACCATTCGGACCGGTCACAAAATTCGGCTGGGCAGGACAAATCACGATATCTTCCATATCTTTATCCCCTGTATCATACAATCCGAAATCGATAAACTGATGGCAAGCCTGATCTGAGCAGGGACTGGTAGCCTCCACGGCAATAATATTTTCCCCTTTAACAAACAATGAAGGATCAAGTTGCATCGCACTATATGTGTGGTTGAGGGTATTGATGTTGATTTTATTTCCGTTGATATAGAAATTGGCATCGGCATAAGCCCAATGTTTCAGCGCTATTCTTGAAGGTACTTGATCCAAAGTGAATTTTCTCCGGATGTAAATACTAGGTGTAGTCCATGCGGTTTTTCGGGCTCGTACTTTGGCGTTTGTAGCCACTGTAGCGGAGTAAAGATCGTATTCTTGTCGTCCGTAACCTCCTTGAGCGGTTGTCCATGAACTGTCGTCGAAGCTAACATCCGTCCAGTTTGTACCCGGAGTTATCGTGGTTTTATATTTGGAAGTCCAACCGCCATGTTCTGCTGTGTTTAAAATCACTTTATAATCAATCAAGTGTTGTTCGGTATTGCGAGCCAAGATCGGATGAGGATATTTTTTCGAGTTGTTAAAGTTCATAACTTGGTCGCTTTCCGCAACACCGACTTCATACATACCGGAACGGGCTCCCATCCGGTTTACCGCAAAAGACAGATAATATCTTCCACGATGCTTGAACAGTTCCGGTCCTTCAAAATTGTGATGACTGACACTGGTAGGATGTCCCGGCTGATGTGTTAGTTGCACGCTTCCAATCGTGATATCTTTACGTACAAAGGGTGAATTCATCTTCATTGTCCATAATTCGGGACCGTTGATATTGGAAGCGGCGCCTGTCAAAGGATGCGGATCTGCCGGATTTCGTTTCTTCACCCAGTAAAAATCGCCGTTCTCGTTCTGGAATACCTGTACATCAATCCCGTAATCATCGAAAGGCTCATTGATTGAGCTTTCTTTGTACGGACCAAGCGGTGTAGCCGAATAAGCATGACCGATACCATTCCAATAGGCGTGAAAAACTCCGTTACGGTATGCAATGTCACCGGCCTGCACTTCTTTATAAGTACTTGCCTGTGTCCATTTTGGGTCATTCAACCAAAGCGCCCCGTTGGTGGTTATTGATTGCACTCCATCTCCCCAGTTTACCATGTTTTTAGATGGGTAAAGCTTTCCCCTGGTTCCGGCTCCCATCGCATAATAATAGCCCATAAAGCGCTCCACGCAACCATCCCGCAAACCCAGTATTACCGGATTGCTGAGCCTGTCTGCCTGCGGTTGGGAAAATATAATTCCCGGGCAAGCAAACAGACAGATCAATACTCCTGAAAAGAAGATTTTGTATTTACTAAATGATATGTTTTTCATTGAAAATTATTCTTTCATTATTTTTTGACTACTTATTCCGGATGTACTTTTTGCTTCCAATATATACAATCCGGCGGGAAAGCCTTTCATATCAACAGGTTCGAAATCCTGTTGCGCATACATCAGATTTCCTGTCAGGTTATAAATGCGGATACTGCCTATGTTCTCATTCGCCTGAATGAATAACATATCCTTTACAGGATTGGGATAAAATATACAATCCTGATCTGCATTTGCTACTGTTTTGATGCCTGTTCCTGAATCTGCGATTGCTACCACGAGATTATCAAAACGGACGTGACAGGAATGGGAACGGAAGCCTACTTTTCCGGAGATAATAGGATCCGGATCGGTATAATCAATTTTGGGTGTAGTCATATCATCGACATACACTTTGATATTCGCACCATTCGTAATCACTCTGACATGATAACTCCTGTTCAGGTAATAGTTACCCGGACAAGTAGTCAAAGATGTCCAACTGTAATTATGTTTTCCCAGGGTTATTCTTTCAGTTCCGATTCCGACAAAATATCCCTGCAAGAAATCGGTTCCTAATTGTGAATTGTTGTTTTCTCCGCCATTCGCCGGATTGTTTACCCTGAAAAGAAGTCCGGCATTCATCCCGTTTATATATGTTATATCGCAATCGATGGTATAATCTGTCCATCCGGTATATCCCATCGCGCGCTTTCCATAGCCGTTTATATTTGCCATTCCATCAACGATTGACCAGCTACCATCTGTATAATTCCAACTACTGCCGAATTTCGTATCAAATGTATCTGTAATAGTTACCGGATTGTTATTCCCCTCCTTGAACTGCATTTCGTATAATTCAAATTCGCCCTGAACAGCTTCTATTCTTAAGGTTTGATAACCAGCTGTCAGGTTAAGCCCTTTGATAGTATATGTTTGCCATGTATTACCTGTAACAGGAAGTGTAATGGCTCCGGTCAGTTCTGTATCTCCCTGGAATATCTTTATTTGAGAAGACACATCTGATGTTGAATATCTGATACCTACGTTATACACACCTGTCGATTTCACATTTACATTATACTTGTACCATTCTCCGGCTTGTATAGAAGTGATATGATATCCTCCGTTGCTATTTTTACTTACATCCACATCATCGTTCCTGGAGTACTGATTACCCGGGTTACCGGCATTTCCTTTGGTAAGATCATGATATCCGATTCCTTCTCCTCCGGTATTGTAATGAACAGCCTGAATATCTCCCGGTATAGGTTTGTAAGTATCAAAAATACCAGATCCATTTACCTTGTCATTTATGGCAATATAAGAAAAATGACCTTCGCAATTATGGGTAATATAACCTATTTTTCCTCCATCCAAATTACTTGTTAGAGTAGCTTTAGCCAATCCGTCTACAAAGAATTTATAATTCTTTTCATATTTTTCAATCCGGATACTGTGCCAGACAGAGAGATCGAAACCTGAGGGCAAATCATACTTCTGAGAAGTTCCCCATACATTATTTATTAAGAAATTAATCTCTACCTGATTAATAGCACTATTCAATAAAACAATCCCATAGTTTTGCTCATCGGTATAACTGAAAATGGCACCAAGTTTCGGATCATTTCCGTTTAGAGTTCCTTTCTTAACAGTAAATTCGGCACTATAATCAGATGCTGAGAAAGAAGTAAAAACAGCTTTATATTCAGCATCTGTTTTATCCTGAGACATCAGGTCTTTATTTACAATATTCCAGTTACCACCATCAAACATTGTCCAGTTTGCGCCAATATCATCCCTGTCGAAGAAATCGGAAGTTGCTAATGCAGGATTTTGTTGCGCCCAGTTTGTTGCGCCTAACATCAACATCTTGTCTCCATTCCATGCCATACGATCATAGTCGAAATGTCTGTTTGGAGCTGCTCCTCCACCTATTCGTTCCAGATTATGGTAGGTAAAATAATACGTATCTAAGTCGGGCCCGATAAAAGCCGTTCCATGTCCAAGTCCGTAAAAACTTCCTTCTGTGTTTATCAGGATCGGATTTTGCACTTTTTGCGGAGTATAACTACTGATAGGACCTGCTGTGTTCATGCCATAATCGACCCTATATCCACTGGACCATACATGGTTACCTGTATACAATAAATAATAAATTCCATTCCTTTTGATAACACAAGGAGCTTCTGTCCATTGTCCGGCCATCTGCGCGTTCAGGTTAACGGTCTGTCCGATTGTAGTCGGAGTAGCCATTGCACATCCTAAAATTCCGGCGCTATTAGCATGATAGAAATACCACTTGGCATCGTCATCAATAAAAACAGATCCGTCAATTGAATGCCCCAGGTTTCCGGTTACAGGAGTAAAAGGACCTTTCGGATTATTACTGGTCAATACATAGTGACCATTACCAGCCGGGGAAGCATACATATAAAAAGTCCCATTCCAGTACACCACTTCCGGTGCATACGAGTTATTAGTGGTAGAATTGGAGCAACAGACAACCGCTTTTGTCCAGCTAACCAGGTCTTTTGATGTCCAGCATAAAACTTCCTGATTCCGGCTGCTTGAATATAAGTAGTAAGTCCCTCTGAATTTAAATATATAAGGATCGCCTATACCCATCTCCGCTTGCCCGGAAAGATTCATCGGATTTTGCCACGCAAATACAGGAAAAAATGATGTAAAGAATGCCAGAATGACACCTACAAGTCCTTTTTTAATGTTTTTCATTTTCAAATTTATAAATAGGTTTATTTTTTTTGATATTCGGTCGGTTTGACTCCAAATTCTTTTTTGAAGCTCTTCGAGAAATAACTCGGGTCTGCAAATCCGGCTTTATAAGAGGTCTCCGACACATTATATCCCTCAAGAAGCAGTTCACTGGCTTTTTTCAATCTCTTTTTACGAATATAGTCACCCATGGAAATATTCAGTAAACTTTTCATTTTTACATGGAGAACGCTACGACTGATACCCAGATTATGGGTTATATCAGCAATAGAGAAGTCTTCATTAGCAATATTTTTATCAATAAACTCATTAATCTTATTGATAAACTCTTCATCAAACTTACTCAAAGACGCAGATTCGACATCAGCTCCCAGGGTCTTTACAATTTTTTCGCGTTGTACCTGCTTTACCTGAATGATATTTTTCACCTGAAGTTCCAGGATAATAGGGTCGAAAGGCTTGGGTATATATGCTTCCGCCCCACTTTCATAACCTTTCATTATGTCATCCGTATCGGATTTGGCCGTTAAGAGTACTACTGGTATATGAGAAGTCGAAATATCATTTTTCAAGGTCCGGCACAAGGTATTTCCATCCATTTCAGCCATCATTACGTCTGAAATCACTAAATCTATGGGATATTTATGGGTGATATTTAAAGCCTCGACACCATTTTCAGCCAGATATACATTATATTTCGGCGCAAAAATATCCGACAGGAATTTCAGCAACTCCACATTATCTTCTACAAGCAAAACAGAGAATTCTTTATTGTCTACATGAGAAGAGTTTTTTTGAATATGTTCCGAATAAGGTGTAGTGAATTCATATTGATTGATAGGCACCAATATTTTATCTGTATTGATTTTATCCTGTGCGCTGAAAGCCGATTCGGAGACATTCAGGTTTACAACAAAGCAACTACCTTTTCCGGCATTACTTTCAACACTGACAGTTCCCTTATGGATGGTTGCCAGTTTTTTTACAAGAGCCAACCCGATCCCCCATCCTTTACTATTTACATTTTGCCCTCGTTTAGTTTGATAATATCTGTCAAAAATATTGTCAAGTTCTTCTTTGACGATTCCTATTCCGGTATCCTTTACCTCAATACGTAAATAAGTGTAACCATCCGGATTATCTGTTATAGCTGCGTTAATCGTAACATTCCCTCCCGGAAAGGTAAATTTTATAGCGTTCGACAAAAGATTATTGACAATTTTTTCAACATAGGAAGTTGAAAACCAAACCTCTTCACCATTATCTTCACAGTGAATGTAAAAAGATATTGACTTTTCGAGAACGCTTTCCTTGAACAAGTACGCTATATTTTCAATAAAATCCAGCGGGTTTCCCTTTTGAATACAAAATTGAAAATTCCCGGATTCTATTTTGTTAAATGTAACTAATTCATCAATCAATCCAACCATCTTACTTGTATTTTTTATGGCTATATCCAATTTCTCAGATGATTCCCCTGATAGTCCCTGATGCTGGGAGATATACTTAAGAGGTGCAATGATCAATGAAAGAGGCGTTTTCAACTCATGTGAAATAGTGGTAAAAAAATCCGTTTTGACATTATCGATTTCTTTCAGTTTTTCTTTTTCCATGTGGGCTAACCTAACTGCATTTCTTTCTCTCAAACGGATGGAAAATATCCGGTAGGTTAAGTATAATACCAACATAAATATGATGAAATAAGAAAGAAATGCCCATAAAGACAGATAAAACGGAGGGCGTATAATGAGTTTGATTTCCTTTAAAGGAACCTCATCCCAACCTTCATTCGAATTATTAGCCCTGATTTGCAGGGTATATGATCCGAATGGAAGATTCGCCCCGACAAACTTACGTTCCTGGCCTACATTTCTCCATGCATCGTCGGCACCCAACAGCCGGTATTGATAATTTATAGTACTCGTATTTCCCAAAGAAATTGCTGCATATTCAATGCTGAATGACCGGGATTGAGCATAAGAAAAAGTGATCTCATCCAGATCATCCAAAGCTGCTGTTAAAGGAGATTCAGGGCTTCTTGAAGTAATGATCTGATTGTTTATAATCAAGCGGTTGAGATGAACATGGAAAGGGCCTCTGCCTTTCTTTATAATTTTCGGGGTAAAAGAAATTAATCCATCTACACTACCAAAATACAACAACCCGTTTTGAGCCTGCATAGATGAAGCAAAATTGAACTGGTTGATCGGTAATCCGTCTTCAACCGTATAGCAGACAAAAGCGCTACGCTCTTTACTGAATTGATACAATCCCCGGCTTGTAGCAATCCACAAACGACCGAATTCATCTTCGATCGTATTACAGACTGTTGTTTCAGATAATGAAAGTCCATCGGGTAATGTCCTGATTGCCAGATCCGAAGGATTGATATATTGCAATCCATGATTACTCGTTCCTATCCAGATTATATTATTAGAATCCTGATAAAGTGAGGTAATATAATTATCTTTAAGGGAATTATCCGCTTTTGCCATCCACTCGTTGATTTCGCCGGTTTGCGTATTGATCCGGAAAAGTCCCTTATTCCGGGTTCCAACCCAAACATCATCCTGCTTATCTATCAGGATACAATAAATAAACTCAGTATCGAGTATCGGATGGTTGATCTTGAGAAAGATTTTCTTTTCGGGATCATAATGCCTTAATCCCAGGCTTGTACCTATCCAAAGCGTTCCATTCTGTTGTTTTTTAATGGAAAATATGGCATCCGACGATAACCCGTTTTGGTTATCCGGCATATACCTTACAGATGTTCCGGTTGATAAATGATGACAGAAAAGTCCATTCCTGAAAGTACCGATCCATATATCCTGATTGATGTCATCATAAAAAAGCTCGTGTATATTATGACCTAAATTAGGAATACGGTCAAAAGCCTTGATCTCACCCGTTACCGTATTATAAATATTCAAGCCGCCATCCTCAGTCGCTACCCAAAGAATGTCTTTTTGCGGCTCAACTATTTTGCGGACCACTTTCCCCCGGATATTTTTCGAAGTGTATCCTGCCTCAGCCCAATGAAACTGTTCATTATTTTTAAGCAATACATTGATTCCTCCAAAATAGGTTCCGATCCAAATATTGTCGTCCTTATCCGATAAAATCGTATATATGGCGTTATCATTGAGTTTACTGTTATCCACAAAATTCTGCCGGAGTATTTCTGAAGTACTATCCGGATTCAATATGGTAATCCCTTCTTCCGTACCCAGCCATATCCTGCCTTTTTTATCCTCGGTGATAACGCGCACAGTTCCATTGGAAGGCAATGATAAGTTGTATTTTGTGCTCCTACCGGTAGTCAGGTCAATATTCATTACCCCTTTACCATTACAACCTATCCAAAGAAGTCCTTTCGAGTCGAAAATTAATGGAATTATCCCATCCGCCCCTGTAATAAAATCAGAAAAATAGGCAGGATTTATCTGGGTTGTTTTTGAGAAAGAATCGTCGTAATAATATATGGAATAATTAGTAGAAATAAATAACCGGTCCTTTGCATCTATTGCCATCGATATGATAAAATGGGGCTCCTGACGGGGTTGCATAACAAACTCGTCAGTTGCCTCATCATATACATAAAGATTCGTTCCTCCGCATATAATTTTCCCCTTGCCGGTTTCCAGTATCGAGAAAATTTTCACATTGGGTAAATTATAGCATTTGAAGTCGTCCGTGGCAGGTTGATACATGCATATTCCTTCGTAAGTACCTATCCATATCCGCTTTTTACTGTCCTGATATAGCGCTTTTACAAAATTATGATTCAGCGAGTAAGGATTACCCTCCTGATGAAAATAACTTACAATGTTGTAACCGTCATAACGCGAAAGTCCGCTGCGTGTTCCTATCCAAAGTCTGCCTTTATCATCCTGCATCAACTTCTCAATTTGCTGATGAGGCAGTCCTTCTTTGCTTGTGATATGCATAAAACGATAATCACTCCCCGATGACATCAACATCAATGGGTTTAGCATCAGAAAGAACAGGATAGGAAACAACAGACGTTTACACATATTACTGGTATTTTATTTTTACAACTACTGTAGCCTCTGACTGCATAGCCGGATTTTCAGGTAATGTTGATACTAAACGATAAGTAACTTCCTGGGTAAAATCAACAGGAGTGGAGCCCGATGTCTGTTCCGCATCTCCGATATATACTTTATCCGTGGCTGATAGTGTCGTAAATTCAGGGATAAGATTGCTGATATCTGTACCCACCGGTAATGTTATTTGCATTTCAAATGAACTGTAATCAAATTCGGTACGTACAAGTGTACCATTAGTACCAAGGAGTTTAAATGTATTAAATTCCGGATAATACAACGTATATAACTTATATGGACGAACTGTTCCAAAATGCGACTTAACCACTATATCGAGCGGTTTTGATAAGTCATATTTAGTCGTAGCCTTATTTGAAAATTCTTTATCGTTGATAAAAGTTTTAGTTGAGTCCGAGTTAATAACAATGCTCAATTTCTGGGAAAGTGTGATTGAAGGTGTTGCGGTATTATATTTTACTTTATGTGGTAATAACATCAACCATTCGTCATTTCCAAGTTTTTCTGCAAAAATTTCATCATATAATACCTGGGCACAAGAAAGTTTTTGAATCTCGGTTTCATCATCAATTACCGTCACAGTATAAGAACATGTGTCGCGTTTCAAATCGGTTGCGCGATCTGTATAAGAGGAAGCAACACACACAACTTTGTATGTTCCCGGAACGGTATACGCATAAGTAAATAAATCTTTATTGACCACAAATCCGGTATTACTTTGGTCCCGAAGTTCATATTTGTGCATGTCATCTCCGGTGTAAACAACTGCTTGATCCGCTACGCCGTTAAAGCGAATAACCATTGATTCGTTTATATCCAACTGAAGTTTATCAATCGTTATTGAAGCCAGAGGAGTCGGAGCTTTATCGTCTTCACAAGAAATAATAAATAAATAGGTACATACGACCAACAGTATATTTATAAAAATCTTCATCTTATCAAATTTTAAAGGAATTAATAACCAGGATTTTGTTTCACAACTCCATTGGAAATATCTATTTCAGTTTGAGGTATGGGAAATATTTCATTCACACCTTTCCTGAAAAAGTAACCACGTTTATTGGACTGTTTCGCGCCGAAAGTTTGTAAGACACTTGCAGCTCTTTTTTGACGGACCAGGTCGAAGAAACGATCCCATTCAAAGCAAAGCTCAATACGACGTTCCGCCCATATTTGGTTACGCATATAACCATAACCTCCGCCTATATATAAGGTTCCGCTTTTATTTATAGTATTAGCTTGTGCTTTGCTTTTATTCAGTTGAACCAAAGCCCGCGCACCTTCACCACATTCATTCAATGCTTCAGCATACATCAGTATAACTTCAACAAAACGTATCAACCGGCGGTTTTTATCGTTGTCTCCACTATAGTGCGGACGGTCTTTGATAGGCGTATACCATTTCAGGGAAAGGATGAGGCCGGAACCACAATTATTTATTTCGCCATCGGGAGTATATTCCTGATGACCGAGAACAAAAGCTGCCCGGGGGTCATTGTTGACAAATATTTCCGACTTTATATCACTTTTACACCATACCACGGCAGTGTTCATGATAGACCAAAATTTACCATAAACGGAAGTCCCTTCGTTCGTATCGTCGACAGAACCATCACCGGACTCTTTGAATACAGTTTCAAAGATGGAATTTTTACAAAATTCACCTTTCTTATAGAATTGATCATCATACGTCATGATTGCACCAAAATAATCCTTATATTCAAGCGAGTAGGCATTATGTAATTGCGGCAATGCCGTATTTTCTGTTTCATATGGATCTGTTGGGGTATTTAATTCCTGGGGTTTAAACCAAAGGCGTTTGCGGAGATCTTCCCAATCTTCTTTCGAACCATCGTATTTGAGTATATCTCCAAAAGTCATTGATTGCCCATCGATAAAAAACTCCCCTAAGTGTACCATTTCCTGCCATGTTTCAGATTTCTCTCCGGGAGTAGCCTGATACATGAGTACCTTCATCAGTAATGCAACCGCAGCACCGCCGCCTGCTTTACCGGCATCATTTCCCGTATATTTCGCCGGCAACATGATGGCGGCTTCTCTCAGATCCTTTTCTATATAGGCATATACTTCCTCCACAGAACTACGAGGTACGACAAGATTTTTCATTGTCTCTATTTCCGGACGGATAGGTACACCACCATAAGTTTTAACCAAATTAAAATAGTAAAAAGCCCTTAGAAATTTCGCCTGACCCAATATCTCTCTCACCGTTTTATAAGAGTTATAGTCGTCAAGAGACAATCGCACGCTATTCACATTGGCAATTACCTGGTTTGCACGATGAATGCCTTTATAATTAATGGCGTATCTATCTCTTATCCAATTGTTCGAAGTATTAAATCTAAACTGAACCAATTGGCCCATTTGGCTGCTCAAACCTTCATCCCTTCCTACCACATCATCGCCGCAGGCTTCTCCAAAACGCCAATCACATTCGTTGAAAAGATCCATCTGTAATACATCATAAGTCGCATTCAGCGCAGACTGTAATTTATATGACGTATCATATCCATTCTCATCAGTTGGGTACCCGAGAACTTCTTGATCCAGAAAATCAGCGCATCCGGTTAAAAGAATCAGCGAGAAGCCCAAAATAAGTAATTTGTTAAATATATTGTTATACATAATTGTTCCTATTTTAGAGTTACAAAACAATTTTAAATCCCATTGTAAATGTGCGTGATTGGGGATAGTTTCCATGATCCACTCCCATGTTGAGATTATTACCTTCTGTATCGGTAAGTTTTCCCACTTCAGGGTCAAAACCATTATATTTCGTAAAAGTAAGCAGGTTATACCCACCTAAAAATACGGATAGATTCGACAAATGCAATCCTGAAGTCACTTTTTGACCAAAATTATATGTCAGGCGAAGTTCTTTCAAACGAATGTAAGAACCATCTTTGACAAAAAAATCAGATGCTCTGAAATTACGGGGAGCATCGGACGGATCAAGATCGGGAACTGTAGCATTCAGGTTCTGGGGAAAGAATGCTCTGTTTTGAGCCAACTGTCCTGACCAATGATTATCCCGTATGTCGGCATAGAGATTATTGCTTCCTGCTGCGTTGTTCAGATAATAATCCATCACATTGAAAATCTTATTTCCGGTCTGTCCCTGAAAGAATATATTCAGGTCAAAATTTGAATAACTGAAAGATAATGGTATTCCGAATACAAAATCGGGTAACGGAGAACCCAGATAAGTCCGGTCTTCAGCCGTGATACGTCCATCACCGTTCAAATCTTTGAAACGGAAATCACCAGGCTTCGTTATCTGATCCAACTCATTCTTTCCGTATTCATATTGAGCACTTGCCTTTACTTCTTCATATGTATTGAAAATACCGTCAGTTACATAGCCGTAAAAGCTGCCGATAGGTTTTCCCACTGCTGTTTTAGTTACATAATCAGAAATGCTTGATACACCCAGGTAAGAACCATAAATAGGTTCATTGCCTGTACCCAAACTTACCACCTTGTTTTGAATGTAAGATATGTTGAAGCCGGCTGAGAACCTGAATTTATTGATTGTTTGTTTATAATCGACACTGAATTCCGCACCACGATTCCTGACAGAACCTGCATTCGTCATCGGAGTGTCGTCCAAGCCTGCTGATATTACAGTTGGGAGACCAATTAACATGTTTGTGGTTAGTTTATTAAAAACCTCAAATCCGAGAGTCAACTTGTTTTGTAAGAGGCCAAGATCAAGTCCGATATTCGCAGTTTCTGTTTCTTCCCATTTGATATCCGGATTTCCAAGCCCCTTAGCAGAACTACCGGGGTACATGATATGATTGCCTACCCCATACGAATAGTTATATTGTGAATATAAAAGAGTATAGCGGGAAAGTTCATCAATTCTGTTGTTTCCTAATTTTCCCCATCCGACACGGAGCTTAGCTAAAGAAACCCAATTGAACCGTTGCATAAACTCTTCGGACGAAAATTTCCAACCAACAGAAACAGACGGAAAGTACCCCCATCTGTTATTTTCATTAAAAACAGACGATCCATCAGCACGGAAGTTTACCTGGAGCAAATAACGATCAAGTAAATTGTAATTCACCCGGCCGATAAAACCTATTGCAGTCCAGTGGCGATCAAGTCCAAGTGCTCTATCGCCGGTATAGGCTGACGATAAATACTGTGATTCAGGAGAATTATCCGGAGTTCCTTTCCGGAGTGATTCCTGCCATGATAATTTATATCCTTCCGCAGTCTGACCTCCCAGTGCCGTTATGTCGTGTTTATCATTTTTCCATGTAAATGTGAGCAGGTTGTTGATTTCCCATTTGTTGGTCATATTCTGACGTTTATAAACTGTTGTCAGGTCAGTCATAAGAAAATCCTGATCTAATTTGTTTACTTCGGTAAATTTCGATCTGGTTTCCGGAATAAGATAATCCGATACTTTGAACTGATAGGTAAAAAGTTTTGAGAGTTGGGCAGTAAGACTCATATTGAGATCAATACGATGCTTTTCTATGTCGTTATGATTGCGATCCAGGATAGCAATCGGATGGTCCTCGGAATAATATCCTTTCGAATCATAAGTATATATCATCGGGTTTTGGAACAATGCAGTCTTTAGAATACTGGTAGTTTTTTCAGTTCTGTTTTCTTCCGGTACAATATGTCTATCCTCATTGGCATACGTGATACTCGTTGTTAGATTCAAAGCTTTGGTCAACTGATTGTTTAAATTGATACGTGTATTGAAACGCTGGTATTCAGAAGTTTTTATAATTCCTTCTTCATCATAAAAACTTGCACTAACCAGGTATTTATTTTTCTCGTTTCCACCTGATACCGACAAGTTGTATTGCTGTTTGATTCCTGTTTGGGTTATGGCATCCCACCAATTCGAAGGAGAGTTCCTTCTGATTGTGTCTGCTAAGAAATACTTGTAGTCATCAAAATAAGGTTCCTGAGTTACTTTATCTTTTGAATAATATAATTTCCCATCAACCGAATATTGTGTCAGTCCGCTAATGTAGTCCGACATAAGGGCATATTGTTCCGTATCCATCACAGGTATTGTTTTCCAAGGATTGGAAACTCCCCAATAGGTATCAAGAGTAACTTTTACCTTTCCTGTTTCACCGCTTTTTGTTGTTACAACGACAACGCCATTCGCAGCGCGCGCACCATAGATAGCACTCGAAGCTGCATCTTTAAATATTTCCATATTGGCAATGTCGTTCGGATTCAGGTGTTCTATTCCGTCGACAATAAAACCATCTACTACATAAAGAGGATCGGCATCATTGATCGTACCTGTTCCCCTGATCTTAATCGTTGTTTTGCCTCCGGGCGAACCGGAATTCTGAATGATATTTACGCCGGTGGCTTTCCCTTGTATCGCTTGTAGTGCAGATGAAACGGGTACATCATTGATATCTTTTCCTGCAATGGACGATATAGCACCGGTAACGTCACTCTTTTTCTGAACTCCATATCCGATTACGACCACTTCATCCAGCAATTGATTATCTTCATCTAATAAAATCGTTAATACCTGCTTTCCTTTCACGGATACCTCTGTAGTTTTATAGCTCATATAGCTGATAACGAGGGTTGCATCAGGTGCTGTGGTTAAAAGAAACTTTCCATCCATATCGGTTATCAAACCTTTAGAAGTTCCCTTTTCTACAACGGAAGCCCCGATAAGTGGTTCTCTCGTTTTACTGTCTAATACTGTTCCGGATATAGAAACCGTATTTTGTCCGGATGAAATCTGGGAACAAAATAAGGCAACAAAGAACATTGTTATTTTTAGAAATTCGTTTTTGATCATTTTGGTACAATTAGTGATAGTTAATCTGACTCTTCAAAAAGAAGTAGGATAAGGGGGTTGAGATAACCCCCTTATCAAAACTTAATGATTATTTTTTAACCAGGCTTGATACAAAAGTACCTTCAGAACTTGTGATCATAACCTTATAAATACCGCTCGCAAGCTCATTAACATTTACAGAATTACTTACCGGATTGTTTTCTGTTTTCACTATTCTTCCTGTCAAGTCAAAAATCTTGACATTCAAACAATTACCTTCCATATCGAAAGAGAATCTATCGGTAGCCGGATTAGGGTAAACAGCAATAACATTTGATTGTCTCACTTCTTTCACACCAGCGGCGGCAATTTCTGCGCGGGTTCTGAATTCTAATTTTCTATCCAAATCATCAGCATCTTTTACCGGGTCGAAACCAGGCTTGCGATAATGATAAGTATATAATGATTTAGTGTCACTGGTGGAAAATAGGAGATTACCATTTAAATTGCGTAGTGTTTGAACTTTATCACCATCCGGGTTGAAATTGGTAACACGCTCAGGGAACTGTGTTTTATCATTAATTCTGAATATTTTTTCTTTATCTTCAAGTACTGCAGCTCCTCCATTATACCAATACAAACTACCGGAAACCACAACAGGTTCTTTTACCCAATGGCTCAAGGCTCCGGGAGCTTTATCCGATTGCGTAAAAACCTGATTCAGATCTCCATCGAAATAATGTTGTTCTCCACCGAAATTGGTCGTTGGTTTTGCGGCGTCGCTACCGGTAGTAGCACAAAACATCCATACCCCGTCAAATTCAACTCCTGGGTCGGGGGTACTTGAGTTTGTACTCGTAGGATCGTTTTTGTTAATATCATAAACAGTATAATCTCCCGGTTCCAGATTCGTACAAGCCAGTTCTTTCCCGTATTCCGGAGAATGTCCGCGGAAATAAACTTTTCCTCTGTAAGGATAAACTCCCGGAGTAGAGATTCCTCCACCAACGCCTTTTCCATCTACCACTGTTGGATCCGTATCCTTAATTATGTATGTTCCTTCTTCAGTTCCATCAGTAGCCCAAGGTTCACTACCATATTCAATAGTCCAGGCCTGGAAGAATAATTTTTCATTATAAAAATTCACCATTTGGTCAATAGACGCACTACCGGTTCCTAAAGTCAATTGTTCCAGATTGATATCCTTGACTAATCTTGTACCGGCTGCTGTTCCATCTGTTACCCACAATTCTGTTCCAACTTCTCCATCCTTAGTATCCGCTTTAAAGAAAACTTTGCGTCCGACACGGACGTATGGAGTAACCCAAGTCGTTGCATAAGTTCCGGGGAATTTTGTGTCACATTCGTAAATTTTTTCGGTTCCTGCTTCGGTTCCATTGCTTACATGTAACCACCACTGTTCACCACGGCCCTCACCATAAGTTTCACTTTCATAATCCTTTGCACAGAATATAAATTGAGTTTCATTCAACTGTGTAAATCCGCGTGGGTCAGAAGATCCGAATTCATGAACATCTTTCACCATGTATGTGCCACCTTCTGTTCCATCTGAAATCCACAATTCCATGCCATTCGCTCCATCATTAGCAGCAAAAACAACTTTGTCATTGAATCGAGTAATGTAGTTTATATCCGAGCCGGATGGTCCGGGATAAATATCTTTTACCAACTTGGTTCCGGCTGTTGTTCCATCGGTTACCCATAATTCTTCACCATTAGTTTCATTAGAAGCGGCGAAAAAAGCCTTGTAACCTTTCGTTTTATCTCCTGCAACAACTAAGTTTTTCTTCTTGGCACCTTGCATCACACCATCAATATTGACCGTTACTCCGGCTGGAAGGAGACTTGTCATCCCTTCAGGCAATGTCTGAGAAAAAGCTCCTCCTACAAACGCCATACAAATTAAAAATAAGAAAGTCTTTTTTTTCATGTTTTTCAAAATTTAAATGATTAACTATTAATTCTACTTTAATAAATTCAGATTGGGAGCATAATGAACTAATATGCCAATATGCTAATATGCCAATAAATTTAGTGCATGAGCCAATCGGCATATTGGCACATTATGTAATTGGCACATACAAATCGTTCCTAATCAGCATAATCCGCTGTTTTCATTTCCTCTGTTCTTTCAGATAACATTTTCTTCACTTCATCTTTCGCCTGCATGCGAGATTTGGTAAAGATTTTATTAACGCGTTCCATATCGAATTTTTCACCTCTGTCGTAGGTATAAATTCCATTCTTCTCAAGTTCCACATCCACAATCTGTGTATAACAGAATCCGGAAATATGATCTAAACTCAGAATCACATTGACCTGCTCTTCCAGTCTTTTGTAGAATTCATCCATAGTAACGGGTGGAGCCCCATATCCCCAGAATGTTTGCTGACTCTTGACTTCAGGCGCTTGCATTTCTTTGAGCCACTGAATGCCTCCAAATTCATCTATCATATAAGCTTCTCCTTTATAAGGTGCGCTTATGTCGGGACGACGAATAAGAGGGTTTCCAGTCTCCCCTTCACAAAGTTGTTTATAAAGCAAAACAGGATCTTGAACATATGTATGTTCCGCATATATATCGGTAAATCCGGCATGGTAACCGCCGCTTGCGGTTACAACAGGACGGGTGCGATCAATGCGCTTAGTGATAAAATAAAGATCGTTTGTCAGTCGCGCGCGCTGACCGTCCACATCGTCCATCCAGACTTCGTTCAAAGGTGACCATGCAATAAGTGAAGTTACATTGTAGTCGCGGTAAACGCATTCTTCCCATTCGGTGATCATATTCCGGGCAGCCACAGGATCAGTCCAGTTCATTCCCCAGCTTGCCGATTCACCCCAGGTAAGGTAACCTAATTTATCCGCCCAATAAAAATACCGTGGTTCAAAGACTTTCTGATGCAAACGGGCACCATTAAATCCGGCTTCTTTACCCAGTTCAATATCCCGTTTTAATTGGGCGTCATCAGGAGCTGTCCACTGTCCATCAGGATAATACCCCTGATCAAGTACTAATCGTTGATAGTAAGGCTCATTGTTCAGGTAAAAAACATTTCCCCGAATCTCAACTTTACGCATCCCCGCATATGAATTGACCTTATCGATGACTTTTCCTCCGGAATCCAGTACGGAAAACTCTATATCATAAAGGAATGGCGATTCGGGCGACCATGTTTTGACATTTTTCAAACCGGCAGTAACAAACGTGCTGTTACTGGAAGGTACTTGTTGAGAAAAAATTTCTTTTCCTTTATCCAGGATTCGTACTTTAAATAAAGTCTTTGGGTCTGAATCATGAAATGTAGGTTCGAATATAAACCGGGAGTTATCCAAATCAGGTGTTATGAGGCAATTTTTCAATCCCCCTTTCGAAACAGCTTCCAGCCATACAGTCTGCCAGATACCCGTTACACGCGTATAATAAGCACGGTATGAATAAAGCCGGCGCGATTGTTTCCCGCCTGTCTGTTGTTGAGAACGCAGATCATCTTCTACATAAACCACTAAATTGTTATCAGAACCGGCTTTCACATAGTTTGTTATGTCAATAGAAAAAGAGGAAGAGCCGCCATAATGAGCAAAAACTTGCATTCCATTGATATATATGGTCGATTTATAATCTACTCCGCCAAAATTGAGCAATATCCGTTTGCCGTCCCATGCTGCCGGAACTGAAATCTTACGCTGATACCACATTGCATTGATAAAATCTTTATGATCTACACCGGAAAGCGGACTTTCAGGACAAAAAGGAACAACAATCGTTTTTCCAAGTCCCCTGGAAGTAAATAAAGAATCCTCGACACCACTTTTTGAAAAATCAAATTCATAACTCCATACTCCATTTAAATTCATCCATTCTGCCCGCTCAAATTGGGGACGGGGATATTCAGGACGGGGAAGCTCTGTTCCCAAACAAGCAATATCAACTATCAGCAATAAGCAAGCTAATAAAACAGCATTTTTTTTCATTTCAGATTATTTAGATATCAGACACACAATTAAATAATTCTTTACAAAATTAATTACTTCCAAGCCTTGATTATGTGTAAAATTGTCTTGGAAAAACGCATTTTTGTCCTGAAAAAGTTAAATGTGAGTATGGAAAAATTTCCCTGTGCTTTCTTTTACCTTGTATAGATAGATTCCTGAGGGCAAATTGCTGATATCCACACTAGCTTGAGTTGTTTGTATTTTGTCTGATTTTACCTTTCTCCCATACATATCAAACAAGAAAAAATCTGATCCTTCTGCATTTTCTACCAATATCATGCCAGAAAGGTTAGTAACTTTCACCGGATTGGTTTCTAAAGTGGGTATAGATGTTAACATTCCATCAGAAACAATTAATCTGGCACCGGATTCTGTGACTTCAATGCCTTTCGAAACAACAACATCGTCGGTTCCGGATGTCAATTTTACTGCAACTTTATATACACCGGGCTGACTTGTTATATAGCTGGAACCAGTTGCTCCGGAAATAAATGCTCCATTCCGGTACCACCGATACTCTGCATAAACATTAGGGGAAGGATTGCCATCAACTAAAAGAACAGGTTTGGGAGTTGTTATTATTGAACGTACTTTTTCTGCAATAATCCTGAATCCTTCATCATTAGCATGAACGCCATCAGGCATAAGAGCGCTCATATTTTCAGTTGTTGCATAACCATCTATCATGCCTATTCCATATTCTTTCGAAATGGCCCGAAGAGTCGGACGAATTTGATCAATGGTAATCTGATCATTTACAGGACTGTTGAAATTTCTTATGGGAACAAAAATAATCACTTCCGGATGAGAGGGATAATTTTGAAACTCTTGTATTAAGCTAACATAATCATTCTTGAATATTAAAGAACCACTCCAATTTATTTGCCTGGTATCATTTGTTCCTAATGCGATGATTGAAATATTCGAATTCAATCCTTTATGTTTGGTGTATTGAGGTTGAACAATCCAGGGTTTGTCTGCACCTTTTAAAAGAGTAGTCCCCCCTAAACCACAATTGCTTACCTGATAATCAAGTCCCAACATTCCTCCTAATTGGAAAGGCCATGCATATTTTCCTCTGATAGAAGAACCGGCACCTTCGGTATTACTATCTCCGACACAACCAATGACAATCTTTTTTTGTTCCGCAGAAGGTTTCGTGAAAAGTTCGATTTCATGAATACTAACAAAACTGGTAGCACATTTGGCATAAAATCTTACTTTCCGGGTTGTTATATCAAATGTTTTTCTCTGCCAACCGGCTTCAACAGTGGTAAGATATGGAAATATATCTTCCCATTTTGTTCCTGTCCAGTACATCACTTTCCATTCTGATACATGTGCACCCGCGTGATCCTGAAAAAGACCGGCTTCCGCAAGTTCTTCCTCTTTGCCAAAATCAAATTCTACCCAAGCTTCAGTATTTCCGGTTGCTTTGGTATCATTAGCAGCAGTTCCAAGACCATCCCACAAGTTATAAACAGGGGCTCCCGCCTCAAAACCACTGTCTGCAGTATGAGTAAGTAGCTCCAATAAATTGTATCTATAGGTGGTCGGCTCTGTCGGTTCCGGATCTACCGGATCATCAGTTATTCTGGTAAGGGTAAAATTGTCGACTTTAAAAAATCCTTGCATCAGACTTCCATAAGTGTTTACAACTCCTTTTCCGTTCTTAGCTCCTGAACGAATTCCTATTTTTAAAGGTTCATTTTCTGCGATGGTAACATATACAGTCATCGCATAAACCGGACTGCCATTACTACTATAAGTGTAACCTGCATAAGTATAGTTTTCCCCTGCTGTTTTGTTTTGAGCATAATCCGATTCCTTACCATAAAATTGAACATTGTTATTGGCAAAAAGCCGTTGCGAAGTATGGTATTGATAATTCGCATCAGCTCCCTGAACTCCCAATCCGCATGATACTTTGTAATTCCCGGCAGGAAGACCATTTATTATTTGATAAAATTCAAAATTCTCCGGCATTACACAAGCTTTGGCTCCCGTAATAGTTACCATGCCATTTGTGCCCGAAAGCAGACTTATACCCATCAACTGGTCAGTTGTCTTTCCATCAGCTGCGATGGGATTTCCACTGCCGTCTTTAAACAACCATTCCCAATTAGAGAGTTGCCATCCATAAAACTCAAGGTGGTTATCCACTGTGGTATAATTTTTTAATATCGGACGGAATGTGCCATCAGAATTAGCCGATGTTCCATTAGGATGTTTTGGATAATTTGCATTAGTGGGAGCATTCCATGCGATATCGGGTGCTACAGAGTCTACATTTGCATTGACAATGCGGTATGTGTAATCAACTTCCTTTTGTGCATAAGCACACAAGCCGCAAGCTAAAGCGACTAAAATAGATGTAATTTTTCTCATGGAAATAATTAAGTTAAGAATTTAGAGGGAAGAGCTGTGTCAAAAACTAAGAAATTTTGACACAGCTCTATTTCCTGAAAGAGATATTAATTTATCACTACTTTAAATGTTTGTGCATCATTTGTTTTTACAATATATACGCCTTGAGCCAGTTCAACGGAAGTGTCAGATACTTTGTCAGCAATTTTTATGCCATTCACATTATAAATGGTATAATCAGCGCCTGAAACCGTCAAGATGTTGTCGTTAACAAAATAGGTGGCTTTCGCAATTGGAGTTTCGTTAATTCCGGTAGGATTACCGATAGTATAATTAATTGTATAGGGTTGTGTAGTGGTTCCATCAAGCGCAGTAACTGTGATAATAGATTTACCTGAACCGGAAGAAGTAAAATCAATTGCATCAACACCGGATACCTTCACATCAGGCATATTAGTAGTAACGGTAGGAGTTACTGTCATAGTTCCAATTGGCAAATATACATTATAAGCAGTTTTCGCCGGAGAAAAATCAGGTATAGTTCCTACACTTAAAGTGATATTCGAAAGCGTTGCATCGGCTGCATCCGCATCTGCAAGTTTGAAAAGACGGAAATTATCAAATTTAACCCAACCGTGCATATTAGCAGTACCTGGAACACCTCTGTTTGCATTACCTGAACGAATGCCTATTTTTAAGGGTTCATTGTCAGAAATCGTAACATATACTTTCATTGCCTTGTGATCGTCAACAGCACTACCTACCACCGCATAACCGGCATAAGTCTTTGTCTCGCCTGGGGTACTAGGATATGTAGCATAATCTGATTCTTTTGCATAAAATTGAACATTGTTATTGGCAAAAAGGCGTTGTGAAGTCAGATTTTGGGCTGCTTGAACTCCCATCAAACAAGATACTCTGTATGTTCCTGCCGGTAAATTGTCTACTGTTTGATAAAATTCAAAATTATCAGGCATGATACAATTTTTGTTTCCATTTATATACGCAGCAGCATTGCCATGGGTGGATGCAACCCCCGCATATATACGCATATCTTGGCTGTCTGTCATTCCACCAGTAACAATATCAGATCCATCGCCTTTTTTAAACAACCAGTCCCAATCAGAGAATTGCCATCCATAATATTCTAGGTGGTTATCTTTTTTGGAATAGTTTGCTAATACCGGACGATATACATTCCCTTGATAAGCGGTTCTCCCATCGAGATGCTTTGGATAATTCGGATCTGTATTTGCATTCCATACAATCCCATCTGCTACATAGTCAAAATCATTATTGATAATAGAACTTGTATAATCGGTAGCATTAGCGATAGGAGCAACCTTGGCTGCATTAAAGGTTATCGTATAAATATTTGTGACAGATTTATCTGATGATGTTACAGAAATTTTATACGTATCAGAGCCACCGGTTACATCAACACTTCCCACTTGCTTACTTATAGTAGCAGAAGAAGTAGCAACAATAGAAGAACCCAAAAACATGGTTGTTCCTTGTGGTAATGTGCAAGTATAATTCGTTTCTGTTGGACTAAATGCCGGTTCTAAGGTAGCTCCGGTTACTGATAATGACTCCAAGTCAGCATAAGTTGGCTCCACTGCACTAGAGTTTAAATTTGCATTAACAATACGGTTTGTGTAATCTTGCGCATAGGTACACAAGCCGCAAACTAAGGCGACTAAAATAGATGTAATTTTTTTCATGGAAAAATTGTATTAAAAATTAGTAGTAAATTTTTTTTAGCATTTAGGTAATAAATACTTTTACAAAAGTAGATGCTTTCAGGTTCTGGTTACGTGTAAATTTGTCTTGAAAAAAAGTGTTTTTGTCTTGAAAAAGTTAAATGTTAAGCTATAAAAAAAAGGATAAATTCAAAGAATTTACCCTTTTTGATATATAACATCAGTTCTATTACTTAACTTATAAACTGAATTTTGAAATAAAAATTTACCGACACTGCTCCCTCAACCATTTATCACCAGCTTCCCTTTGTTCTGGATAAGTCCAATGTCCGGTATTCAGATACAGATGTAATTCTTTTCCTGCCGGAATTACATTGTAAGCTGCATACATGGATGTTGGCGGACAAGTGAGATCATTGAATCCCCAACTATACCATCCGGGCGCTTTTACCCTGCGGGCAAAATTAACCACATCGAAATAGCTCAATGTTTCCACTTCGTTGGGTTGAGGCTTGGCATCCCTGTAATAATGCGGCCATCCTCCGGCACGTTTATTCAGGTAACCCGCAAAGTCGCATAAAGCAGGATAATAAGCTGCCAGAAATTTGATTCGGGAATCCAGCCCTGCTGTTATAATTGACAAAGCTCCTCCCTGACTACCTCCGGTCACACCAACAGTTTTTCCGTCAAACTCAGGCAGGGAGTAAATAAAGTCAATCGCACGCACACATCCCAGGTAAACACGCTTGTAATAATGTGTATCCCTGTTGTTCATATTGATTCTATTATAATCTCTCAATCCTCCTGCAGCTAAATTGCTATATACTTCGGGTTGTAATGTTACAGATAATCCATGGATTCCGATTTCCAGAGTAATGATATCATCTCCATAACTGGAACCAGAATAAGGCCGGATACCTGCACCCGGCACTTTCAAAACAGCCGGATATTTACCCGGGTTTTTAGGCACCGACAATATTCCATATATCCGGGAACCCAATCTTTCATTTTGGAAACTGATTTCATAAAAATTCAGTGCTGAAGTACATTTTTCAGGAAGCAGAATCATTTTTGAGTCTAATGGTATTTTCTGAGCTTCCTTAATTGCTCCTGACCAAAATTCATCAAAATCCTTGGGGTCTGAACCGGCCGGTTGTATTTTGTCGGCCTCAAATCCTGCGGTTGCCATTTCTTCATATTTTTTGCCATCGACCTTTGCTGTTACTTTACAACGCAGGAAGCCCGGCTCTTTCATTGATGATTTCAAGGTCAGTTTACCATCTTTCAGCAGTATATCCTGTTTTTTTTCTACAGGAAAATACTCCGGTCCAAGCTCATAATCTATAACAACATTTTTTACCAATTCATTGTCTTTGTACACTTGTACATCGAAAACAGCCTGTTCTTTTGTTGTATATTTCCAGTCGGCATGATCTGGGGAAATAACTACATTGACTAACTTTTGTGCGGGCTGGGAATACGCATTTGTGTGAATTGCCAATATGCAACACAAACAAGATAATAATAAGATTTTTTTCATGGATATAGAAATTTATAAAGTATATCAAGGGAAATGGCCTGTAAGTTTTCAGGGTAATTAGCAATAAATTGCAAAAATAATACAAATAAAGAATTCTTACCATTTTTTTCTTATCTTTCGCTTTTTAATTTAAGAATACACATGAAAAAAGCAACCATCATTATTATTACTGTCCTTTTCATTGTTTCATGCAGTAAAAAAGAGAAAAAGACAGAGCAACTCTCAATTGCAGAAATTCAACAAGGGGATTTTTATGGAATACCAACAGATAAAGATTCTTCCACACAAATCCAATTTGCAGGCGCTTCGGGTGACGTAATTTTAACAGGATTAGACAGGTTCAGGCTGATTCCTGTTTTCAAAGTAAATCCAAAATCAGACAGGGATGTTCAAACTTATGATGAAACAACTTATAGTAAATATGGAGACCGGAATGACGAAGATTATTACAAATATTTCATGCCCGGAGTTGATGTTATATATGGATACAACATGATAAATATAGCTCATTATGATATTGAAAAAGACACTCTATCCTACTTTTTTGAAAGTCCGGTGCTGATTAAAAACTTATACTTTCCGGGATTAAAGAAAGATTCTTTGAATTATCAACCCATTTCCCGCGATTATTTTATGGTTTCGGTGTATGATGAAGACACAAACCTGGATTCATTAATAAACAAAAAAGATTTGAGGAAAATTTACCATATTGATAAATTCAACAGCAAAAAAACACTTTTGATACCACAGGGATATTCTGCCATAAGGTCTTCGTATGATTATAAAAATGACATCATGTATATTTATGCCAGATATGATGCCAACCAAAATGGCATTCCCGAAAGAAATGAACCGGTTGTTATTTTTTGGTTAAGGTTAAACGAACCGACTGTTGTAAGGAAAATACAATAATATTTGCTATTTTTGCCAAAATGCTTAAATAATAAATTGATTAGTATGAAAACAGAAGACAAAAAAACATCCAAAACGACCAAAACTTCTAAAAGGTATGAGATAAAGGAGCCTTCTGAATCATTAAAAGTAGAAGAACCAGCCACCGGTTATCTCTCGCCACCAATTGATTACGAAAACAAATTATATACATATGCCGATTATTTGACATGGTTGGATGATAAAAGGCGTGAAATAATCAATGGTATTGTAAGGTTAATGGCTGGGCCAAATTATTGGCATGCCAGATTATGCCGTGACATATTTGGCCCTATCTATAAATATTTGGAAAGGAGAAAAGGAGATTGCGAAGCATTTATTGCCCCATTTGATGTCCGCTTGCCTAAAAAACCGGAAGACATAGAAGATAACAAAATAGATACAGTGGTTCAACCTGATATATTTGTCGTTTGCGACCCTTCAAAAATAGATAGCCGGGGTTGTTTAGGCGCTCCTGACTTAGTAATTGAGATACTTTCTCCAAGTAATTGTAAATACGATTTTAACGATAAATTCAATAAATACGAATTTGCCGGTGTAAAAGAATATTGGGTTGTATCGCCTTTTACAAAAGGAATCAGCGTTTTCATTCTCCAACCAAATGGGAAATATTGTCCGGAAATATTTTATGAATACAAAAATGATGAATTTGTTCCGGTTAGAACACTTCCAGGTTTGAAAATCAAATTGAATGATTTGTTTGAAGAATAATTTCCTCCTTAAACATAAAATTTGCACACATAAACATAATCTTATACCAGTTAAACAAAAAGCACTGATATTGTACTTGCAGGGTGCTGATATCTGACATAAATTTGCCTGTTCCTAAACTTAAAATGAATGTCAAATATTTAAAATTTCATTATTTACTTATGAAACAATACCTACTATTAATCGCAGCCATCACAATGGCCAACGCAGCAATGGCCCAAATAACCCCGGCAAAAACGTTTCAGAATCTTCATGTTCCAGATAATCCTTATACATCATCTACTATTGCTTACACAGAGCAAACGATTGGTTCGGATGTTGAATTTACAATATTGAATGACGAGTTAGAGCCTGGCCGCACAATTACGATGCGGAATGTGGTAATCCCGGACGGCGATTACGATGTGTACAACAGGATAGTAAAAGTTTTAGGCAGACATACCCGCAACGATGAAATCCATGACGAAGATTATGCTTTTACCCAAACATTATTCAATAATGATGATAAGTTGGAATTCATTGTTGCAACTATTAATTCCGAGTATAACATCACTCAAATAGAGGTTGTTTCGGAAGACGGTACAGTTTTGGCAACCATTCCCAATCCTTTTACAAAGGCTCCTTCTTCCGCCTTTCTTTCTGTATTTGAGTTGGGAGAAAACAAATATCTGACATGGAACTATGAGGAGTACAAATATAATACAGGAGACCCTGTTGTATGCTATAAAATAACCAATACAAGCAACTCCCTGACATTGCAAAAAATGCCGGCATCTTTCGCTTATCCTAATCCGGTTAGTCGCAATCAAATGTTTACAATTCAGTTGGAAAATCCGGTTATGGAATCGGGAAGCTATGTTCAAATAACAGATTTAACAGGAAAAATTGTAAGTCGCCACAAAATTGAAAACCAACAAAATGAAGTAACTGTTCCTGTTCAATATCTTGCTTCCGGACAATATATTTATTCGGTTGTTTCGAATGAAAAAGTGCAAGAGAGAGGAAAAGTTGTTGTGAAATAATCAAATAATACTAAAAATGAAACATCCTTCAGGGTGTGTTAAAAGGCGTCTTTGAGCTTTTTGACACACCCTTTTTTTTTCATATAACTAATTCAATTATATCCAACTACCTGACAACATTTTTCTTTTCCCAATAATAATCACTACTTTTGAAACCACTATTTGCATTTTTATCAATATGGAAATTGAAAGCAAGAAAACAAAATATATAAAAGCTTTTTTAATAGTATATTTATTATTGCTTTCCATTTCCGCCTTTTCCCAAAATTTCTCAGGAAAAGTATTTGATGAAAAGAAAGCTCCTATTGCCGGAAGCACCCTTTACATCCGGGAGAACAAACAGGGATTGGTTTGTAATGAAGCAGGCGCTTTCCAAATAAATTTGCCTGCCGGAAATTACCACTTCGAAATCCGTTGCTTAGGATATGAACCGGATTCATTATTCATAAAAATCACCGGTAATGAAAAAATATACAAAGAAATAACCCTTCGTCCAAAAGATTTTTCGTTAAATGAAATCGTAGTTGATAACCAGGAAGACCCGGCGTATGCAATTATGCGGAAAGCAATCGAAAAAGCGCCGTTCCATTTGGCAAGAGTCAAATCGTATACTTCAGAAACTTACCTGAAAGGCTCCGGCAAATTGACCAATGTTCCCGGAATATTTGAAAAATTAGGCCCTGCGGATGAAATCAAAATAGTTAAAGATAAACTGTTCCTGCAGGAATCTTACAGTGAAATTAAATTCACAACCCCCGATAAATATGAGCAGAATGTACTGGCTTTTTCAAGTACAGCCCCTAATGATTTGGACCCGAAAGATGTAATCGGGGTCATTACTTCCAGTTTGTACAACCCGAAATTCGGTAGTTTTGTATCTCCACTCAATCCAAAAGCATTCAACTATTATAGATTCAGATATGAAGGATATGATGAAACAAACGGCGAAATCATCAATAAAATCAAAATGATTCCGAAGTTGAAAGACCCTTTGCTGATAAACGGTTACTTGTATATTGCCGAAGATACATGGGATATCCGTCATGCCGAATTGGTAATAAACAGCATAGAAGGCACAAGGGATTTCGATATTCCTTATAATGATGTAAAAAACGGAATATTCATGCCTATAGCCTACTCTGTGCATTGGGATATTTCGATTATGGGAATAAAAGGATATTTCGATTATTTGTCTTCCATCAAATATACTTCAATTGAAATTGATGAAACCTTGGTTGATTCTGCCAAAATCGTTCAATCAAAGAAAAAGAAAAAAAGCCTGGAAATAAAACAGGATGATACTTATAAAGTTGATTCCGATTCGCTGGCATTGAATCGGGATTCCACATTCTGGAGTTCTATCCGCAAAACTCCCTTAAACAACGAAGAACTAAAAAGTTACGAACGGAAAGATTCTGTGCAGATACTTGTAGATTCACTGAAACAGGAAAAAAACAATCGTAAATTCAAACCGACTGACATTATATTCGGAGGCCGGATTGGAGGCGATTCCACTAAAGTTTACTTCAAATATGACGGGCTAATCTGGATTGTCCCGAATTACAGTTTTGTCGATGGAGCCTGGTTAGGGCAAAGTATGGAAATCGGCATCAAAAGAAACGAAAACTCATTCTGGAAAATAAAACCTTCTGCTTATTGGACAACCGCCCGTAAAGTTTGTGTCTGGAGCCTCGACATGTCACTTTCCTATGCTCCGCTCAGGCAGGGAAAAGTAAGTTTGTATACAGGCTCCCAAACAGAAGATTACAACTATCTGAATGGAATGTTGCCGATTGGAAACTCTCTATATTCTTTGTTCTTTGGCATCAATGACTCCCGCTTCTTCGAAAATAATTTTTTGAAAATCAAAAATGAAATTGATATTGCCAATGGATTGAACCTGGCATTAGGATTGACTTTTGCCAAAAGAAACCCGTTAAGGAATCATACGACCTATAGTTTTTTCGGTGATCCGGAAGATGCCCATCCAAATATCCCTGATTACGATGAAAACTTGAATGCTCATTTTACAGGATTAAACCGGTATTCAGTTGAATTAAAATATACTCCGGAGTATTATTATTCGATAGAAAAGGGTAAAAAGCGATATGTAAAATCACGTTATCCTACATTTTCATTGACTTATAACCAGGGAATTCCGGGATTGATGGAACATTCTTCCGATTTTTCAAGTCTGGAAGGAGCTGTTTCCCAATATGTTTCTTTAGGAGTTTTCGACCGGTTGATGTATGAAGTAAGAGGTGGAGGTTTCCTAAATAAAAATGAATTCAACTATATTGATTATAAGCATTTTAATAATGCTCATGATTTATTTACAGCCAAACCTTTTGAATGGAGCTATTCATTGTTGGGATATTATAAATATTCAACCTATAAACATTGGGCACAGGCATTTGTAACTTATCAAACCCAATATTTATTATTGAAACGATTACCCTTCTTACAAGGAAAAATATTCACAGAATCAGTTCATGCCAAATTTTTATATACGCCGGATAAGCCTTATTATAATGAATGGGGATACTCAATCGGTGTTCCGGTACTGGGATCTGTCGGCATTTTTACTTCTTTCGATTCCTTCAAATATTCGAATTGGGGCATCAGTTTCTCATTGGGATTTTTAGAATTATTCGGGTTGGATTGATTGTTTTATTGCTCAAAATAGACTATTTTTGCGGAAAATTTACGCATGAAAAGGCTGTTACTCCTGATTTACCAGATTTTTATCTGGTTCCCGATTTTTTTTACAGCGACCATGCTTACAGCCCTATTTACCAGCATCGGGTGTATGTGTGGCGGTGAAAAGATATTTTCATATTATCCCGGAATGATTTGGGGAAAATTGACTTGTATCATTACGTTTTGCCCAGTCAAAGTAACCGGCCGGGAATATGTCGACAGAAAAAAATCTTATGTATTTATTGCCAATCACCAGGGAGCTTATGATATTTTCTTGATTTACGGATATTTAGGACAACCTATCAAATGGTTGATGAAACAAAGCCTGCGTAAAATTTTTGCGGTAGGATATGCCTGTGAAAAAGCCGGATTTATTTTTGTCGATAATTCTTCCCCACAAGCGGCAGCCAAAGCCATTGAGGAAGCAAAAAAAAGGTTGAAAAACGGAGCTTCAGTATTCCTTTTCCCTGAAGGTTCGCGTACAAAAACCGGAGAATTAGGAAAATTCAAGAAAGGCGCTTACCAAATGGCCATGGACTTAAACCTACCGATTGTCCCTGTAACAATTAATGGTTCTTACTACGTGATGCCCAAAGATACTTTCCGTATCAACCCGCACAAAATGGAAGTAATTATCCACGAACCGATTGAAACCTCTGAATATAAAGCTGATAATCTACGGGAAGCGGCTACCAACATGAGGATATTGGTAGATAAAACGAAGGAAATTATTGCCAAAGACCTGAAACCAATTAAATGAAAGTTTGTATTGCAGAAAAACCAAGTGTGGCGCGGGAAATCGCTGCCATCCTGGGTGCTAAAGATAGAAAAGACGGTTATTTGGAAGGAAACGGATACCAGGTTACCTGGACTTTCGGGCACCTTTGTTCACTCAAAGAACCGCATGAATATTATCCTCAATGGAAACGCTGGTCGATATATGACCTGCCTCTTATTCCTCCCCGCTTCGGGATTAAACTGCTTAACAACGACGGAATAGAAAAACAATTTAAAATCATTGAAAGCCTGATGACCAATGCCGAAGCAGTAATAAACTGCGGTGATGCCGGCCAGGAAGGAGAATTAATCCAGCGCTGGGTAATGCAGAAAGCCGGATGTAAATGTCCGGTCTACCGCTTGTGGATTTCATCTTTGACAGAAGATTCTATCCGTGAAGGCTTCCAAAAATTACAGCATGAAGCCGATTTCAATAAATTGTACGAAGCCGGACTTTCCCGCGCCATTGGCGATTGGCTGCTTGGCATGAATGCTACCCGTTTATACACGGTAAAATACGGACAAAATAAACAAGTATTATCTATTGGCCGTGTGCAAACACCTACTTTAGCACTGATTGTAAACCGCGAACTGGAAATCGCTAATTTCAAACCTGAACCTTATTGGGAACTCAAAACGGTTTACCGCGATACTACATTTTCCGTTACTAAAGGCCGTTTCAATAAAGATGAAAAAGAAAAAGGAGAAGCTGCTCTTGAACAAATCAAAGATGCACCTTTCGTAATCACAAATATCGAAACAAAAAAAGGAGAGGAATTTCCGCCCCGTTTATTCGACCTGACTTCCTTGCAGGTTGAATGCAACAAAAAATTCGGTTATTCAGCCGATGATACATTAAAATATATCCAATCGCTTTACGAAAAAAAGATAACAACTTATCCCCGCGTTGATACGACTTTCCTGAGTGATGATATGTATCCGAAAGTTCCTGCAATATTGAGAGGAATAAAGGCTTATGAATCTTTGACTTCTCCATTATTGCAAACAAAAATACCGAAGACAAAGAAAGTTTTTGATAATTCGAAAGTTACAGACCACCATGCAATTATCCCGACAGGAGTAAATCCGGTGAATCTCACTGCACAAGAACAAGTTGTTTTTGACCTGGTAGCCCGCCGTTTCATTGCTTCTTTTTATCCTAATTGTAAAATTTCAACAACCACTGTTTTAGGAGAAGCTGCCAAAGTAGAGTTCAAAGTCACCGGAAAGCAAATCCTGGAACCGGGCTGGCGCGTCGTTTTTGCTAAAGAAAAAGAGAATACTGACGAAGAAAAGGAAAATGCCGACGAAGAAAAAACACTTCCTATGTTTGAAAAAGGAGAAAGTGGTCCGCACGAACCGTCTTTGACCGAAAAAATGACTCAACCTCCCAAATATTATACCGAAGCAACTTTGCTCCGAGCCATGGAAACTGCCGGAAAATTAGTCGACAATGAAGAATTGCGCGATGCCCTGAAAGAAAACGGAATTGGACGTCCTTCCACCCGTGCGGCTATCATTGAAACGCTTTTCAAACGCAATTATATGCGGAAAGAAAAGAAAAATCTCCGGGCTACACAAACCGGAATTGATTTAATTCAAACGATTCCTTCCGAATTGCTCAAATCAGCAGAGCTGACAGGCCTCTGGGAGAAAAAGCTCCGCCAGATTGAAAAAGGGGAATATGAAGCCAAGGTATTTATTGAAGAACTGAAGGAAATGGTAAGGGAAATCGTAGGGAAAGAATTGAACCTATCGGTCGGTTAGTTCTTTCGAAACATGCTTACTCCGTTCCTTATCCGTATCAAAATTTGAATTCAAGACATTCGGAAAAAAGAATACTTTCAGGATAGCAAACATGATGAAGAGTTTAATCAGTATGATTATCCACAAGGTTCTTCCCCAGGTCATGCTCTTGAAACCTTCGACATACATCCGGAAAAAATCAGCAACAGATTTCATATCATTATGGTTTTATGCTTTGAATGTATTTAAAAACTCTTCCTTGTAAGCAGGAGAAATTTCAATCTCTGATTTATCTTCTAATAAAACATAACCTCCTGCTGCTTTGTGATATGACTTCACAAAATTTATGTTAATTATATGAGATTTATGAATCCTCACAAAAGGATAAGGCAAAATTTCGGAAAAATATTTCAGGAAACGGCAAACCATTTTTTTTGTTCCATCAGAAAGATAAATATCCGTAAAATTCCCATTGCCTTGCAACCGGATGATTTTCTCCATCTTAACCACTTCAAATCCACCTAATGTCGGTAAAATAATTTGTCGTCTTTCAGGTTTTTCTTCCCTGAAATTTTCAACAATAATCTTGTTTTTATTGAAGATTTCATCTTTCAAAATATGCTGTTGCACTTTATTCACAGCCAGAATCAACTCTTCAATACTAACCGGCTTCAATAAATAATAAGCGGCGCTTTGATTCAGGGCTTTCAACGAATATTCGGAAAATGCCGTAACGAAGATCGTTTCAAAGCATAAATCCTTGCAACCTTCCAATACATCAAAAGCATTTCCAAAAGGCATTTCCACATCAAGGAAAACCAATTGAGGCGCTAATTCGTGCAGCAAAGGAACCGCCTCTTTGGCATTATGCGCCTCTCCCGCTAACTCTATTTGTGGACAATATTTGGCCAGATAATTTTTCAACGCTTCGCGGGCGGCCGATTCATCTTCTACTATAACACTTCTAATTCCTACCCCTAAATCCCCTAAAGGGGACTTTAAGTGTGTGAATGACCGTTGTTTTGTATCCATTGTTAATTCAGGTCTTTTGCTCTCCAAGTCCCCTTTAGGGGATTTAGGGGTTGGGTATATAAATCTCAACAATTACACCATTGTTGTCTTCTTTTTCTTTCATTTCGAAATGAATATCGGTCTTATATAATTGATTCAACAATTCAACGCGCTCATTAATATTTTTCAACCCCCTTGACTGATGTACTTTCTGATTTTTTGTTTTAATTTCTTTGCTTTTTATCAGTCCGATTCCATCATCATCAATCGTCACAACCAAGCAATTGTTTTTGAGAGAAAATTGAAGTTTGAGAAAACCTTTTTCTTCTTTATAACGTAATCCATGCCAAATAGCATTTTCCAAATGAGGTTGAATCAACATATTTGGAATTGATATAGTTTCTGTAACAATCGCCTCATCAACAATAATTTCGTAAGAAAATTTGTCGCTGAAACGTAAATATTCCAATTCCAGATATTCCCTCAATTGTTCAATTTCTTTATTTAGCTTGATAAAATCCTTGTTGGAATTTTCCATCACATTCCGCATCAGTTTGGAGTAAGAAGTCAGGAATTTATTGGCTTCCAATTCATTGCTTTGTGCAATAAACTGATTGACACTGTTCAAACTATTGAAGATAAAATGTGGATTCATTTCCCGTCTTAACGATTGCAAAGCAATTTTTTTGTTCTTTATTTTATTTGAATACAATGCTTTGGCAATTAACAACAACAAAAGTACCATCAAAAATACCGAAACAATCAGAACTGTATTAAAAGTATTTTTTTCCTGAATCAGGCGGTCTTTCAATTCTTTCTCTTTTTCCAACTGTTTGATTTTATCTTCTGTAATCTGGAAAACTTTAGCTTCAATCAATGTGCTGTCGGACTGAATAAGTACATCCAATTTTTGAAGGAAATCTTTATACAAATCAATGCTTTGCCTGTAGTTTTTTTCTTTGAGATATTGTTCAGTTAATAATCCCAGACTCTTTTTCGCGTCAAGCGTGCGCCCTTCACTGATAGCCAAATCATAAGCCTGCTTCAATGATGCGATGCCTTGTTCCTTTTTATCATCAATGAAATAAACATTTGATAAAGACTGTAATTGTCCGATTTGCATTTCTACATCAGCATTTTTAGCAGCCTCTTTTACCAGATCCTTATTAATTTCAATAGCTTTATCATATTGTTTATCTGCAACATAGACTTCCGCCATTTTATTTTGAATTTTAGCGACTTCAACCTGTTTATCTTCTGTTATCGAATTACTTACATTTGAAAGCGCTTTCTCATAATTTTCGATAGCAATGTCCTTTTGGTTCAATTGCATATTAGTTTCCGCCATTTGCTGGTAAACTTCCGCTTTTTCGGAGGCAGTGCCTTTCTTTTCAATCAATGAAACATTTTGTTGTATATATTCAGCCTTTTTTTCAGGATTCAAATTATGCTTCACCCGGTTGATATCATTTTCACAAATCTGTTTTTTTTCCTTGTCATTAGCTGATGCAGCAGCTTCTCCATAAGTTTTGACAGCCTCAGTATATTTTTTTTGCAATTCCAGAACTCTGGCTAATTCGCGGTTGAGGTTATATAATTTTTCCCTTTTATTTAGTTTGGAATAAATTTGCTTTGATTTTTTCAGGTATTCTTCTGCTTTGGCATATTCTCCTGTATTAAAAAGTCCTTTTGCCAAGACTTCATATTCTCCGGCAATCCGCTCTTCATTGGCATCTTCATCCAATGAGCGAGACAATTGGGAAGCCGCTTTATTCACCTTGCTTTTTGACCAACTCGAGTTTGAGTTATCCTGGGCATAAATCCAATTATAACAAAAAATAAGGAGTAAAGACAGAAAAATATTTAACAGTTTTAATTTCATCAAAATCAACTCTTTCATTTGAGAATGTAAAGTAAATAATTTTCTACATTTTATGCTTCATATTTCACCAACTTAATTTGGGGTTTCACACATTCTTGCCAAAAGCATAATTTTTTAAGGGCTAATTTTGAGGAGAAAATGATTCAGCCAGTGAACAATTTGAACCAAATGAAAAATGAAAAATGGGGCTTACGCCTGATAACAAATAATTTACGCCATATAATTTTTCATTTTTCATTGTTAATTTTTAATTCGATACGGGTCCAATTGAAAATAACATTAACTAAATAAAAAACAATTATCAGTCATGAAAAATTTGAAATTATTAAGCATTATGCTTTTTGCATTGATTTTCTGCAATTGCCAACCGGGAAATTCACAGGAAAGAAAAGACAATAGTAAGAAAAATGAACCGAAAATCCAGGTAGCAATTCTCTTAGACACTTCTAACAGTATGGATGGATTAATCGACCAGGCAAAATCCCGGCTCTGGAATATTGTAAACACACTCACTACTCTAAAATATAAAGGGAAAACACCAGAGATACAAATTGCCCTTTATGAATATGGAAATGACGGTCTATCTTCTAAAACAGGATACATACGCAAAGTCGCACCACTCACTACCGATTTAGACCTGATTTCAGAAAAACTTTTTGCATTAACAACCAATGGAGGTTTGGAATATTGCGGCGCTGTTATCCAAAAGGCAACTCAGCAATTAGAATGGGGTAATAATGATGCCGATATGAGACTGATTTACATCGCCGGGAATGAAGAATTTAACCAGGGAAATGGCAATTATAAAGAGGCTATTCGCAGTTCATTGGCAAAAAATATTTATGTCAATACCATTTATTGTGGAGGATATGACCAGGGAATCCGTGAACTTTGGAAATCTGGAGCTGATGCAGGAAAAGGCAAATACTTCAATATCAATTCTGACGAACAAGTATTGTTTATATCAACTCCTTATGATGACAGAATTGCAGCTTGCAATGAACGGCTTAATAAAACTTATATCAGTTATGGAGCAGCAGGAACTGCAAAACAAAGGAATCAGGTAGCACAGGATGCAAATGCACAGAAAATGTCGTCTTCCAATTACGCGGAACGGGTTGTAAGCAAGTCTAAATCTGTTTACAAAAACGATTCCTGGGATTTGGTAGATAAAACAAAGAATGATTCAAAAGCTCTATCTTCCATCAAAAAAGAAGAACTACCCAAAGAACTTCAAAACAAATCAACAGAAGAACTGAATGCCCTTATCGCTCAAAAATCTAAAGAAAGAGAAGCCATTCAGAAAGAGATAGATATATTAGCTAAACAAAGGCAGGCATATATTGATGCCGAAACTAAGAAATCTGGTAAAGGAAATGATGATTTAGGTAAAGCAATCAACTCTTCTATCCTGGCTTTCGCAAATACCCTTGGATATCAGGTTGAAAATTAATAGATGGTTTTAAAAAATTCATACTACCTTTGCAAAATAACATGCTATTTGTGCAAATCCAATGAATTCTATTCCTGAAAAAATAAAAATTAAAGATATTGCCGAAAAAGCCGGGGTTTCTCCGGGAACGGTCGACAGGGTATTACACAAACGGGGCAATGTGTCTGAAGCTTCACGAAAGAAAGTTGAAGAAGTGCTGAAACACATTAATTATACACCTAATGTATACGCCAGCGCATTGGCTTCCAAGAAAACATTCTCCCTTTTAGCTGTAGTTCCGAGATATTTTCCGGGCGATTATTGGGAAAAAATAGAATCAGGAATAACTAAAGCTGCCCGTGAAATTGTTGATTTCCGGGTATCTATCGACATCATTTATTTCGACCAATATAAAATTGAATCATTTTGCCAAACCATGGAAAGGGTTCTCAAAGATTCACCCGACGGGGTGTTGCTGACTCCTTCCCTGAAATCGGTTACTTATGATTTTACTTGTAAACTGGAACAAAAGAAGATTCCTTATGTTTTCATAGACTCTTTCGTTGAGGAAGCTCATCCACTGGCTTATTTCGGACAAAATTCCCATCAAAGCGGGTATTTGGGAGCAAAATTATTGTTCACTCAAAAGTCAGATTTGCAGGAAATTGCCGTATTCAGTTTTTTTCATATCGGGCAGAAACCTTCCAACCAGATTAGTATGCGTATGGCCGGATTCAGCGAATATGTAATGGAAAAACGTACCGGTTGCAAATTACACCGGGTTACTCTCAATGCAGAAAATCCTGACCAAAATGAAGAAACAATGCATAATTTGTTTTTCAATAACAAAGGAATTGACGGAGCTATTATTTTTTCATCGAGAGCCTATATTGTCGCCAACTTTTTAAAGAAACATAACCTGAAGCATATTACATTTTTAGGATATGACTTGTTGGATAAAAATATAGTCCGGCTAAAAGATAACACCATTTCTTATCTGATAGCACAACGTCCTGAAGAGCAAGGCTATAAAGGAATTAAGGCTTTGAGTGATTATTTGGTGTTCAAAAAACAGATAAATCAGGTTAACTATACTCCCATCGATATTTTGACACAGGAGAATATTGATTTTTACTTAGAGTTTTAATAAATGTGCCAATAATTTAATATGCCAATGTGCCAATTTTTCAGAAATCTATTTTATTGGCACATTTCATACAAGTTTCTCCAACTTACTCACATTCGACTTAATCACTTCTTCGCTTAATTCGTAGTTAGTCAAATCATCCGATAAATAAGCATCGTAAGCAGTCATATCTATCAAACCGTGACCAGACAGGTTGAAAAGGATTGTTTTCTGTTTACCTTCTTCCTTGGCTTTCAATGCTTCGTTGATCGTAGCTGCAATGGCATGACATGATTCGGGAGCCGGTATGATTCCTTCCGCCTGAGAAAATAATATCCCAGCCTTGAATGAATCCAATTGTTTGATATCAACCGCCTCTATCAGATTGTCCTTTTTTAATTGGCTGACAATTGTTCCTGCCCCATGATAACGTAAACCTCCTGCATGAATGTGCGCGGGTGAGAAATCATGTCCTAAGGTAAACATTGGTAAAAGTGGTGTATAACCTGCTTCATCACCAAAATCGTATTCAAAAACTCCACGGGTTAATTTAGGACAAGATGCCGGTTCTGCAGCAACAAACCGCGTATTTTTTTCTCCTGATAATTTATGACGAAGGAAAGGGAATGAAATTCCGGCAAAATTAGAACCTCCACCAAAGCAAGCCACTACCACATCAGGATATTCTCCTGCCATTTCCATTTGTTTTTC
Organism: Bacteroidales bacterium; assembly: GCA_031553415.1. Classification (GTDB taxonomy): domain Bacteria; phylum Bacteroidota; class Bacteroidia; order Bacteroidales; family Azobacteroidaceae; genus JAIRVZ01. The sequence goes on from JAVBLO010000019.1 coordinate 133,033, forward strand.
GGCTTCTAAACCGATAACCGTTTGATGCAAAGCCACATGATTAAGTACACTCCCCAACGTATATTTGCAATTGGGAGTTTGCATGGCTAATTCTACTGCTTCAGAAATAGCTGTTCCTAAACTTCCCTGATAATTCGGATGTTCTGTAAGAATTTTTCTTCCGGCTTTTGTTGACATAGAAGGTGAAGCAATCACCTGAGCACCGAATGTTTGCATGATTGAACGGCGGTAAGGCTTTTGTTCATAGCTTATTTTTACCATGTAAACAGCCAGTTCCAATCCGAAAGCTTTAGCGGCATACGATAATGCTGCTCCCCATTGTCCCGCACCGGTTTCTGTTGTAATGTTTGTAACACCTTCTTTTTTGCAGTAATAGGCTTGTGCCAATGCCGAATTCAATTTATGCGAACCAACCGGACTGACACTTTCATTTTTGAAATAAATATGTGCCGGCGTATCCAAGGCTTTTTCCAATCCATAAGCCCGTACAAGTGGGGTCGAACGATAATTTTTATACAATTCCCTGACTTCTTCCGGAATTTCGATAAACTTGTCGGTCTGATTCATTTCCTGGTCAGCCAATGCTTTGGCAAAAAGAGGATATAAATCTTCCGCTTTCAATGGTTGTTTGGTTCCGGGATTTAACATCGGAAGTGGCTTATTTTTCATATCTGCCACAATATTATACCATGTTGTTGGGATTTCTCTCTCCGGCAAAATAAATCTTTTCGTTTTCGTACTCATAAGTTTAATTTTTAATCATTTATTTATTGTTCGATCGAATTTTTGGCAATAAAAAAACCGCAGGAGTGGATTCCTACGGTTTATATTTTTTATTGAACTAAAAACATACGCAATGGAGCATCCACCTTTTAAGATCGATACAGCCACCACCAATTTTTAGATACAACGATATTTTTCATCTCTTTTTTATAACTATTTGTTACAATTATAGCACAAAGAAAAACAATTATTTTTTAAATACCAAAGAAAAAAGTAATATTTTAAATTAAAAATCATTTGCAAAATCAAAGACTGGTCTTATTCTTTCCTGAATACCATTATCATTATTGAAATGTATATTTTTGATAACAACTTCCATATCATTACTTTCCATCTTATATTCAACTCTGCAAATATCATCAATATCTACAAAATTTCTATTCTCTACGATGTATGTATCTAAAATATTTATTTGAGATAAACATTTTAGTATTCTTGAATAATGATAAGCTCTTCGGTGTATATCATTGTTATTTTGAGTACCAATATAATTTTCAAAATAGTTATTTATGGTTTGGCTGGATTTGGGTGATAAAACAATTTGAATCATATAGAAAATCCTCTTGATTTAATATAATCCTCTAATTTAATTCCATTTTCGAACTCTCTTCTATCTTCAGGAGTAAATCCTTTGATAATTTGAGGCCTTTCTATTTTTCCTTCTGCTATCAACCTCTCCTGTTCTTCTTTCAGCCTGCCTATTTCTTCGTAAGTTAATTCTTTCATGTCACTTTTGATTTTATAGTTATATACATATACAAAAGTACAAATAATATTGAAACCTTATAACACGGAATAAATTTTTTCCTGCGACCTTACCAGTTCTTCCCCACTACCTTTTTTGAAAATATTATGCAGATTCTCATCAATAAAACAACCTTTCACATTATCTTTCAGTTGTATATCAAGAATATCTATGATTTTCTTTTTGATATTTTGATTTATAACAGGAAAGGCTGTCTCTATCCTTCTGTATAAATTGCGTTTCATCCAGTCGGCCGAAGTCAGGTATAAATCTTCTTTGCCATTATTGTAGAAATACCAAACACGAGCATGTTCCAAGTAACCATCTACAATTCGTGTGATACGGATATTTTGGCTGTAAGGCTGATTAGGAACCAAACAACAGATGCCTCGTACAATTAGATCTATTTCAACACCGGCTTCACTTGCGGCATATAATTCATCAATCATAATATGGTCCTGGAGTCCGTTCATTTTCAAAATGATACGGGCTTTTTGGCCTTGTCTGGCATGTTTGATTTCCCGCTGAATCATCTGTTTCAGATTAGGTACCAGATTAAACTGAGTTACCAAAAGATGCTTGAATTTGTATTCTGCCAGTGCCCCTTCCAATATATCAAAAACACGGTTAACTTCGTTGGTTAATTGTTTGTTGCAAGTCAAAATTGACATATCTGAGTAAAGTTTGGCTGTTTTTTCATTGAAATTTCCAGTGCTCAAATAAACATAACTTCGGCTTTGTTTGCGCACCAGGCCATATTTTTCGGTAACTAAAGCTACTTTGGCATGCACTTTCAATCCGGGCAGACTGTAAATAATCCTGATTCCGGCTTTCTCCATGCGTTCGGCTGTTTCAAGATTATTTTCTTCATCAAACCGGGCTTTCAATTCAACAAAAACGGTAACTTTTTTCCCATTCTGGGCGGCATAAATCAATGTGTTGATAACATCCGAACGTTCAGCTACACGGTATTGAGTTACCTTGATACTTTCTACATTCGAGTCGGGCGAAGCTGCTTCTTTTAAAAACTGAAGAAAATAGTTGAAAGAATGATACGGGTAAAACAAGAAAATATCCTGCTTTTGGATAACCGGGAAAATCTTTTTGTTTTTTGCCTCATCCACAATAGGAATTGCTATTGGAGCATGTGGTTGTGAAACCAATTGTTCTCCTACAGGATTAGGTAATTTCATCAAATCCTGCATATTCAGATGGAGGTAATCAGGAACCATATCTTCCGTAGAAATATTAAATGCCTTGGCTATAAACGCCAGGAAATCATCGGGAATATTATGGTCATAAGAGAACCGGCTCAAATCGCCTATTTTCCGTTTTTTTATTTTTTGCTTGATTGTTTCAACCAAGTCATCTTCGGAGGTTTTCTCTTCATCCATGTAAATATCAGCATCCCGTGAAATCTTGACGCAATAACTGCAATCGACTGTAAATCCGGGAAAAACTGTTTTCAGATTGGCTTTGATGATATCTTCCACAAACATGAAATAATAGTTGTTATCGCACACGGGAAGTTTAACAAAGCGGGGAACTTTAGTGAAAGGAATCTTCATTATAGCATAATAAATTTCCTTAGTCTCGTTTTTTATCAATCTGATAACTAAATATATACGGTTATCACGAATAAAAAAGCGTATTTCATCCTGCAATATTAATACCGGTTCAAGGAAAGGGAATATTTCTTCGTTGAAATAGCTATGTATAAAATCTTTGTGGCAATCATTAACCTGTCCGCTCAAATAAAGGAAAATCCTGTTTTGTTGTAATTCGAGGATAATTAATTGTTCGAAAATACGTGAAAATTCTTTTTGCTGGCGGGTCACTTCTGTTTTTATTTCAGACAACACCAATTCCGAATCTTCCGAATCTTCGTATACATGCTTTTTTTTCATGATAATACCCCGGTGTTCAGCTACCCTGATTTTGTAGAATTCTTCGAGATTGGACGCATGTATGGCCAGGAATTTGATGCGTTCATAAATAGGCAAAGTCTGGTCTTCGGCTTCCAATAAAACACGGTAATTGAAAGAAAGCCAGCTGATGTCGCGGTTAAAGTATTTATATTGAGTTTCCATGGTATCTATAAACAGTTCAACTCTTTATTTTGTTTCACTTTTCAAAGTTCCCGGATTTTGTCTGCAATCCCAGACTGTAGCAATTACAATGTTATTTTTTTTGATAATCAACAAAATATATTATTTTAAAAATATCTCTTACAACCAAAGAACGATAATCTTCAATACAATCTACGAGAAAAGATTCAATTGGAGCCATTTGTGGAAATTTCGTGAGAGGTTCAACTGCATCTAAAATCTCATTGTATATTTTGACTGCAACTTTTTCACTTTTTTCTGCATACCAGTCAAATATTTCATCCATGCGCTTCTGAGCAGATGCAGTCCATATTATCTTCATCTTAAATGTTTTTTACGCATGCTATCATTTGTAATATAATTTCCCTGCTCATAATCCTTTTTAGCTTGAGTAATTTCTGTTTTCAATTCCTCAAGTGTCATTTGGCAAGGCAATTTTAGTGTAGTTTTTTTTACTTTTTTAAAATATGCCATAACTTTCTTTAAAACATCTTCATTCCTTTCCTCCAGAATTTGTTTTGCCAATTCAACCTTTTGTGTATTTAATTCCAAAGCAGTCATCATTGTGCTATTTTTAGTTTCCTTATTATGCAAAGATAATTCTTTTCAAATTAGTTTTCAACATGTTTTTGTCAATTTAGTAACTTTGCAGTTAAGAAATGTATTATTTAATTTTAATCAAAAAATCATGCTAAAAATCGGATTGCTTTCAGACACCCACGCTTATTGGGACAACAAATATGCCGAATATTTTGCTTTATGTGATGAAATCTGGCATGCAGGTGACATTGGGAGTCCGGAAGTATTGGATAAATTACGGGCAATCAAACCGGTGAGAGCAGTTTATGGAAACATCGACGGACATTTAATTAGAAGTGAGTGCCCGAAACATTTGCGGTTCAAAGCAGAAGAAGCAGATGTCTGGATTACACATATAGGCGGTTATCCGGGCAGATACGCACCGGAAGTCCGTCCTGAGATTTTCACCAATCCTCCTCAATTATTTATTTGCGGGCATTCCCATATCCTTAAAGTGCAATACGATAATAAACTTCAACTATTACATATCAATCCTGGGGCCGCAGGATTACAAGGTTTCCATCAGGTAAGAACACTGGTTCGGTTTGTTATTGATGGAAAACAGATTAAAGATTTGGAAGTAATTGAGTTGGGAGATTAATAAACCCTCGTCACCTGCTTCACCCCTTTCACGGCCTTAATCTTCTTTATCAAAGCGTCCATGGCAGAAGTATTACTTACAAGTACAGTAATATTCCCTTGGAACAAACCGTCACTCGAATCGACAGAAATGGACCGCATAGTCATTCCGTTTTCTTTTGAAATAACCGAAGTGACATTGGTTACAATGCCGATATCATCATTACCAATAATTTTTAATGTCACGGGATAATTCCCATCTGATTTTCCCGACCAACGGGCATTAACCACGCGGTAGCCATATTTATTAAATAATTCAGGAGCATTCGGACAATTTTTCCGGTGTATCCTGATGCCTTGCGAAGAAACAAAACCGAAGATTTCATCGCCAAAAATCGGATTGCAACATTTGGCTAATTTGTATTCGATTCCTGTGAGATTCTGGTCAATAATCAAAGCATCATCACTGCTCGTTATCTCTTCTGCTTCAGTTACTGTATGATAATTTTCTACGCTTCTGTCGAAATGTTCAACTTCTGCTTCTTTTTTCTCTAATTCCAGATATTGGTCAATAATGTTATTAACATCCAATTTCTCACTCGCTATATCACCATAAAAATCAGTAATCGTTTTGTAGCCTTTCTTCTTAATCAGACGCATCATCTTGGATTCGTCTTCTTCAATTTTACGGTTTTTGAAACGGCGATGCAACAGCTCTTTAGCAAATTCAACCTGTTTGGTTTCAGCCTCTTTCAACGATTGCTTAATCTTGACACGCGCTTTGGAAGTCACAACAAAATTCAGCCAGTCTTGTTTGGGCGACTGGTTAGGTGAAGTTTGTATATCGACCTGATCTCCGTTTTTTAGTTTGTGCTTGATGGTAACATTTTTTCCGTTAATTTTGGCAGAAACACATTTGGCACCCAATTTGGTATGAATGGCAAAAGCAAAATCCAATACGGTTGCATTTTTCGGCAACTTGAATAAATCTCCTTTAGGTGTAAATACGAAAATTTCTTCATCGTATAAATCCATTTTGAAATCCTGGATTAAATCGCCTGGAGATGTATCTTTGCTTTCCAACACTTCGCGAACATTGTTCAACCAGTCATCCAACCCGTTTTCGCCTTTTACTCCTTTGTATTTCCAATGGGCGGCCAAACCTTTTTCAGCGATTTCGTCCATGCGTTTGGTACGGATCTGGACTTCCACCCAACGGCCTTCAGGCCCCATAACTGTAGTATGGAGCGATTCGTAACCATTGCTTTTGGGGATTGACAACCAATCTTTCATCCGTTTGGGATTAGGTTGGTACATGTCAGTGATAATGGAATAAACCTGCCAGCATTCTGCTTTTTCTTTTTCTAAAGGCGAATCCAGTATTACACGGATAGCGAAAAGATCATATATATTTTCAAATTCTATTTTTTGTTTCTGAAGCTTGTTATTGATAGAATGTATAGATTTTGTACGCCCTTTAATATCGAACTTCATATCCGTTTCTTTTAATTTTTCCTCAATCGGAGCAATAAAAGAAGCGATGTATTTATCGCGTGAAGCTTTGGTTTCATTGATTTTATGGGCAATAAAGCCATAAGCTTCCCGATCCCTGAACTTCAGGGATAAATCCTCAAGCTCAGATTTGATTTTGTATAACCCTAATTTATGAGATAAGGGAGCATATAGATATGATGCTTCTGCTGCAATTTTGAGCCTTTGTTCTTCATCATGGAAATGTTTGGCAACCCGCATCAGGTAAAGCCGGTCGGCAATCATAATAAGCACTACCCGCACATCTTCAGCGAAAGAAAGCAATAGTTTGCGGAAATTTTCCGTTTCGATAGCTGCATTTTTGGCATACAATTCCTGCGTTTTGATTAACCCGTTGATTATGCCCGAAACATCAGAACCATATTTTTTATCAACATCGCTAATGGATATTTTTCCACCGAAAACAGCTTCCGAAATCAATACGGAAAGAATAGAGGCTCTTTTCAATCCTATTTCTTCGGAAACAACCAAAGCAGTTTGCATATTCCTCAACAAAACATTCAAACCATAGATGTCTTTTCCGTAAGCGCCTTGAACATAGGCATATTCAATATCCCGGCGCAGATTTTTAATATCGCCCGCTTCCAACGCATCCCCGGCGCTTTTTAACAACCGGCGGTATGTGTGGATATATTCTTTATGTTCGGATTTTGTAAATATACTTCCCATAAACCTCTGCAAAATTACACAGAAATATTTCTTTTATCCGGCAAATTACATAAATTTGCAAACAAAGATAAATGAAATCAACTAATTTGCCATCTATATGTTAACACAAAACGACTTAGAGTTACTTTCCAAAAAAGGAATAAGCACTGCACAAATTGATGAACAATTGTCTTTTTTTCAAAAAGGATTCCCTTTTTTGCCTATCGCAGTTTCTGCTTCGGTAGAAAAAGGCATCATGCGGATTCCCGAATCAGAACAATCTGTTTATCTTAACGAATGGAATGCTTATCTGGAAAAGAACAAACAAATACTCAAATTTGTTCCGGCATCGGGAGCGGCAAGCCGTATGTTCAAAGATTTATTTGAGTTTATTGATGCTGGTTATGACGTGCCATCAAACGCATTTGAAAAAAAGTTTTTTGATGATATCAAAAATTTCGCATTTTATAACCAACTGAATCAGGTTTGCATCAAAAATACGCAAAAAAATATCGACCAACTGATTGAAGAAGGTTCTTATAAAACAATTGTCAAAAATTTATTGGAGCCAGCAGGTTTGAATTACGGACAATTACCTAAAGGGTTGCTCGAATTTCATAATTATCCTGAAGTACCCCGCACTGCTATGGAAGAACATTTGGCTGAAGGAGCCATGTATGCCTGCAATGCGGCTAAAAAGGTGAATGTCCATTTTACAGTTTCTCCTGAACACAAGGAATTATTTCAAAAACTCACTACAGAAAAAGCTCCTGTTTATGAGAAAAAGTTTGGTGTAAAATATGATGTGAGTTTCAGTGAACAAAAATCATCCACAGATACATTGGCAGCTGATGAAAATAATCAACCGTTCAGGGATAGCGACAAATTATTATTCCGCCCGGGAGGTCACGGGGCATTAATCGAAAACCTGAATGATGTGGATGCAGATGTAGTTTTCATCAAGAATATTGATAATGTTGTTCCCGATTCATTCAAACAAATTACGGTTCAATATAAAAAGTTAATTGCAGGAGTTTTAGTTCACTTGCAAAATAAAATTTTCGGTTATTTAGATTTGATAGAAACCGGAAAATACACGCACGACCAGTTACTGGAAATGATACACTTTCTGCAGAACGACTTGTGTATCAAAAATCCTGAGACTAAAGTACTCGAAGATGTGGAACTTGTGTTATACATCAAATCAAAATTAGATCGTCCGTTGCGTGTTTGCGGTATGGTGAAAAACGAAGGAGAACCCGGCGGAGGTCCGTTTCTGGCGGTCAATCCTGATGGAACTACCTCATTGCAAATTCTGGAAAGTTCGCAAATTGATTTAAAAGATCCGGAAAAGAAAGCCTTGTTTGAAAAAGGCACTCATTTCAATCCTGTTGATTTGGTTTGTGCTTTAAAAAATAACAAAGGAAAAGCCTACAACTTACCTGAATATGTAGATAAAAACACCGGATTTATTTCCCTGAAATCGAAAAGCGGAAAAGCATTGAAAGCGCTTGAGCTTCCCGGTTTATGGAATGGCGCCATGTCGGATTGGAATACCATCTTTGTGGAAGTCCCGGTTGAAACATTCAATCCGGTGAAGACAGTCAATGATTTGTTGCGGAAAGAACACCAATAAAATGAAAAAATAAAAATGAAGAATTAAGAATTTGACAGTTTTCATTTTTGTGATTATTTTTGCAGGCAAATAAAAAGGCCGCAATGGCTCAGTTGGTAGAGCAATTCATTCGTAATGAATAGGTCGCCGGTTCGAGTCCGGCTTGCGGCTCTTGATTATTAAGCAGTTACAAGAAATTGTGGCTGTTTTTTTTTGTATTGAGTTGGTTATTTGAGATACGGTTATACGTTATGAAACACGGGTTGTGTTCTCAAATGTGTTACCCAAAATGAACGCAAAAAATGCAACAATTGAGGTTATTTGTTATAAGTATAAACCTCTTAAAAACAAAGAATTACCAATCAAATTAAGAATTACAAAAGACAGAAAAAGAACTTATTTAAACATTGGAGTTTCAGTAAAACTTGAACATTGGGATTTTGAAAAGAATCAACCAAAGAAAAATTGCCCTAATAAAGAAGAAATTGAACAAATTATTCTTGATAGAAAAAAAGAGTATCAAGAACAAATTTGGGAGTACAAAATAACCAATAAAGAATTTACCTCTACTTCTCTAGTTGAAAAGGTCAGTAATCCGATTAAAGCGAAAACAGTAGAAGCAGTATTTGATTTATACATACAACAATTAATGACTGCAAATCGTTTGCGATATGCACACATGTATAAAACAACTCTCAACTCCATGTTAAGATTTAATGGACATTTGGATATTTATTTTCATGAAATTGATATTGCTTGGTTAAAACGATATGAATTGTTTATGAAAAGTGAAAATCTGGCTATGAATACATTGGAAACTAGATTTGTTAGACTAAGAACTGTTTTCAATTTTGCGATTGAAGAAAAGATTGTCAAACCTGAATATTATCCGTTTAAGACATTCAAAGTGTCCAAATTCAAACAGAGAACGGCAAAACGTTCTATTCTGAAAAATGAGGTTTTGAAAATATTGGAATATAAGGGGAAAACAGATTATGAACGTTTGGCAATTGATTTATTTACATTCTCTTATCTTACAGCAGGAATCAATTTTATTGATATTTCGGAATTGACACATAATAATTTGTTAGATAATAGGATTGTATATGTCCGTAAAAAGACAAAGAAACAAATTATTATACCATTGCAACCGAAAGCAATTGAATTGATTAATAAGTATTCAAATTCTGATAATCCGTATTTATTTCCAATTCTCAATTCTTTTCATAAAACAGATTTACAGAAACTTAATAGTGATAGTTTGATATCTTAATTCAATAAATATTAGTTTTTATAAAGTCAACTATTTTTTCAAAATCATCTATAAAAGAGTTCGAGATTTGGAGGTTATGCTCCACAAAAAATTCTACATAACAATATATGTAGAATTTTTTCGTTTTTAAAATGTGTTTGGTTCCATATATCCCAAAGAAAATAAATGGGAAGAAAATCAAAAATTAATAAATGTATCCTTAATTTATTTGTAGGACTTCTTATTTTATATGGTGTGGAAATTTTAGGATTTATGTTTTCGGCAGGGATATCCTATTTTATTTCCTCAAAACCTCTTGCAATAATTCTTAACAGCACATTTTATATCCTTGTCGCTTCTTTTTGCGTTTTACTTTACGCTAAAAAAATAAGGCTACCTTTATTTAACAACAAAATACGGTTAGTTACTTGGGCTGTATTTGTAATTTTATTTCCTATTGTTTGGACTTTTATTTCATTTTTAATCGTAAATGGAAAAGGACACTGGGAGGCTGGTTGGGAAAATAAGTCTCAGTTGATTGATAACTTGTTAATAATCTTTTTTGATAAAGGTTTGGGGGCTGGGATTGTGGAGGAGTTGATATTTAGAGGATTAATGATGTATAGTATAGAAGCTGTGTCAAATCGAAAAAGAGCTGTATTTATTAGTTCAATAATATTTACTTTACTTCATATTGCAGCATTTAGAGACACTTCTATTCTTTTCCTACTGGACTTAACAGCTACTTTTTCAATAAGTCTTTTTATTTCAGTAATGGTATATAGAAGTGGCACTTTGATTGTGGGAATGCTAAGCCATGCCGTAATTAATGTTGTTAACTGTTGTTTTCACATGGAGAATATCGGCAATATGCCTACCATTTATAGGTATGTTTCGATTGAAAATAATGAGGTTTATGTAAGTATTATCAATACTATAGTAATCATAGTATCTTGTATTTCTGTTATTTTAATTGGTTCAAAAAATAAAATATGCAACATTAATTATTCACAAAGCTAATAATTTTTTCAAAGTCTTCATAGAAAGGGTTCGATACTTTTACACTGTGCTCCTCTATGACAATAAGGCAGTTACAAGAAATTTCGGCTGTATTTTTGTTTCAAAATTTGAGGACTTTTTGACGGTCATGGTACATTTTAGATGGTTTGTGTAAACCAGTGTGTAAACCATGTAAAGTAAGCATCCGATCTGTAAGTTTTCTAATTGGGGACATGCAGAAAATAATCGAGTAGGAGGAAAACGAAGTAGTTTTCTTCCTACTTTCGTTTTCCGACCTCTCACACCACCGTACGTGCCGTTCGGCATACGGCGGTTCTTTACTTACGATGCAATTTACTGTAATAATCCATCAAAGTGGGATAGC
>JAVBLO010000093.1:0-12427 GCA_031553415.1 Bacteroidales bacterium
TACAACAAGAACTGCCCGGATTACGAGGTTTTTCGAGAAGTAATCTAAAAAATATGCGTCAGTTTTATGAGGCATGGGAACGCGTTTTTGTAAATCGCCAGCCAATAACTGGCGAAATTCGTCCGTTACCAATGGACGAAATAGAAACAGATCTTTTGACTGTAAATCGCCAGTTGCCAACTGGCGATTTACAACCTTCTGACATAGAACACTTTTTATCAATAGGGTTTACACATCATTACGAAATATTGGCAAAAAACAATTCATTGGAAGAACGTCTGTTTTATATCCAGCGTTGTGCAACGGAATTTTGGAGCGTTGAAAAGCTCAAATACAACCTCAAAAGCGATTTATACGCAAAACAGGGAAAACTGCCCAATAATTTCAAAACAACTATTTCCGATATAAATCTTCAAAGAAAAGCGCTGTTCTCGTTCAAGGATGAGTATTTATTAGACTATATCAATATAGAATCGCCCGATGACGAGCCGGACGAACGTGTGCTGGAAAGTGCGATAGTGAGTAACATCCGGAAATTCATCATGTCACTTGGAAAAGATTTTTCCTTTATAGGGAATCAACATCGTTTGATTGTTGAGGAACAGGAATACTTCATAGATTTACTCTTTTTCAATCGTCAACTGCAATGTTTGGTGGCTATTGAGTTGAAGCGTGGCGATTTTAAGCCCGAATACTTGGGTAAAATGAATTTCTACCTTTCAGCCATAGACGATTTGGTGCGCCTACCACACGAAAACCGTTCTATTGGCATTATCCTTTGTAAATCGCAAAAGCAAAACATTGTGGAATATGCTTTTCGTGATATGACAAAGCCAATGGGAGTAGCTACCTACAAAGTAGCTACAGAACTTCCCGATGAGTATAAGAATATTTTGCCAGATGCGGAACAGTTGAAACAGTTGTTATGATGATAAAATACCAGAAACAGCCAAGTTTCGAAATTCTGAACCAGATATTGCAGGTGAGTGTGAAGGATTTGTTGGTTGTTTCAACGAAAAGTAAATAAAAAATATGATAAACATACCTATTAACATTTCACTTCCTCAAATTTGGGAAGGAAATTTTACAAAAGATCAATGGAATCCGATTAACTTCATTGTAGGAGCGAATGGGACCGGAAAATCTTTGTTTTCTGAACAATTAAAGAATCAGTTAAATCAAAAAGGGTTTAAATCAAGATTGCTTACAGCTGAACGTTTGGCTGGATTCGAAAAAATGGATTACGGTTATTACTCTAGTAGCAATTTAACTCAAGGATTAAACATTAGTCATTTTAAAGATTTAAAAAGCAGAGGTGAACAATATGGACTTTCAACATCTGCATTTGTTGTTTTAAAGGAGCGAATGGACATTCGTATTAAAATTGAAGCTCTTCTTTCCGATATTTTCCAGAAAACAATTCGATTAGTAGAAGAAGGGGGATTTTTGAAACCCAAAATTCAAAACATTAATGGAGGTGCTGAATATGGTCTAAAGGAACAAGAATGCCACGGACTGAAAGAGCTTTTAACTCTATTAACATTTCTGTATGATGAAACAAAAAACTGTTTGATCTTGGATGAGCCAGAATTGCATTTGCACCCACAATTTCAATCATTCTTTCTTAATGAAGTCAGAAAAATAGCAGGGAACCCGTTAGAAGATCCAAGTAAGAAATTTTTTTTCATAATAACTCATTCCCCATACTTTCTTGATTTAAGGAGTATCGACGATTTGAAAAGTGTAGTCGTATGCAATTACAATTCAGTCCCCATATACATAGATTCTTTGGACACTCAAGACGAATATGTATTGAAAAGATTTCTACCTCGCTTCAATACCCATCACAAACAATTTTTCTTTTCCCCAAATCCTGTCTTTGTTGAGGGATATACAGACCAACAAATAATCACAATATTATTTGAGAAGTGCGAAATGAATATAGGTGCATCCGGATCAAGTGTTATTGATGTTGGAGGAAAAGATGAGTTAGGAGTATTCTTCAAAATCAGTAAAAAGCTCAAGTTAGATTGTCGGATTATAGCCGATTATGACGCCTTTTTTAGAGGTAAAATACGGGAGGTCGTTCAATGTGATGAAAGAGCAACAACTTTTTTTCAACAAGCCGGGTTAGGTACTGATATTGCAAGAGCAATCGGAGAAATTGAACAAAAATTGAAAAGCATCGCCGATAATATTGTGACAAAAATTACTGCAGATGTTGACATTCTAGCGTTAACAAATTATTTGAAACCTATTATATCAGAACCTGAAAAACGCCATGATGTTATTTGTTCTATGTTTCTTGCTGTTGTAAGATTTGAAGAAAAAATAAAAAACACAGTAGATGCAAATCAAAAAAATGATGTAACCTATATTATGCCTCGTTTTAGAAAAATATGCGAAGCATTTGAAAAGGCAAATCTTTTTATTATTCCTAACGGAGAGTTGGAACATTATTTCAAAGGTTCAACCATAGACTATTTAAATATCGGAAAGAAAGATGAACTATTCCATACAGAAAGGGATTATCTTTTAGGATTAGATATTGACAGGATACAAATCGACTATTTAGATTTACTTCCTATTCTATTCAAATCAATTCCCTGTGTTCAAGTAGACATGAAAAAACATTTAGAATATCAGATAATAGAGTGGATACAAATTGTACAAGGAGCAATTCAACGAGCAGAAATTATCAACAAAGATACTTTAGAAAAAAATGCAAGAGTACAATATAATTTGTATGGTCAAATTTTGTCGGTTGATTCTTTGATCGTTAACCCAAATAAGACCTTTCAATGTTCTATAAGACTAAATAAATCAATGATTGGAAGAGAGACTCTAATATCGTTTGATGAAAAAACCATAGCACATGGGTTCTCAATTCAATAAACAGCAATGAGCAACAATACAAAGATATCAATCCGATTCTTCGACGACCGTGAAGTTCGTGCTGTTTGGGATGAGGAAAATTCCAAATGGTGGTTTTCCGTTTTGGATATTGTCGCTGTTCTTACCGACCAAGACGATTATACAAAAACGCGAAACTATTGGAAATATCTCAAAGCCAAACTGAAAAAAGAAAACAGTGAAGTGGTTAGTATCACTACCCAGTTGAAACTTCTCGCACCTGATGGCAAGAAGCGTTTATCTGATATGCTTGATTATAGTGGGATCATTGCGCTCGGCAAGCAATTCCCCGGCAAGAAGGCAAACCGTTTTATCGAATGGTTTACTTACAGCGATGAAAGTATCGATGGAAAAAGCAAAACAAAGGCATACGCCCTGTTTGAAAGTTCTTTTATCGACAGCATAGAAGTGGGAACAGCCAAAGGCTTGCAACAAATCCACGCTTATCTGTTCGGCGGCTTATATGATTTCGCCGGACAAATTAGACAAAAAAACATTTCAAAAGGCGGCTTTCAATTTGCAGTGTCTCACTTTCTTAGCAATACCTTAAAGCAAATTGAAGAAATGCCCGAGAATACATTTGACGAAATTGTTAATAAATACGTGGAAATGAACATCGCGCACCCATTCATGGAGGGCAACGGGCGAAGCACACGCATTTGGCTGGATTTGATTCTGAAAAAACGCCTGAAAAAATGTGTGGATTGGAGTAAAATCGGTAAAACCGAGTATATGAACGCGATGATAAAAAGTGCGACAAACAGCGCAGATATAAAACATCTGCTGGAGAATGCCCTCACAGATGAAATCAACAGCCGTGAAATGTTCATGAAAGGAATCTACTATTCCTATTATTATGAGGAGAACGAATAACTATCGCGCAATAAGAAGGTGATAAGGTTACCGATGATTATCGTTTTATCTGTATCGCATTTGTACCGCAAAGCCATAACTAACTAATATTCAGTATCGATTTCTTTTGAGGAAGACAATCAGTAAATGTATCTGGCTCTATGATATGCTGGAAATAACAAAAATAAGTATTGACATCGCTCATTTTGATTCACAATTTTGAAATGACAGGACAAAAGATTGATGCTGTCATTATTAGAAACCTGACAGACTTAACGGCAAGTGAGTATCTGTTGGAATATATTGGTTAAAGAAAATTGAATCCCAATTTTTCTAAAATATTTTTTTCTTCTTCTGTGGCATTAATTATGGTATAGGCATGAAATTCCCGCGGGTTATTATAATGTGTGCGTAAATATTCGAATCCATCTGGAAATTTTCTTAACCTTTCATCTTCTGGTAATGGGGAAAATGTTGATAAAATAGCATTTTCTATCCTTTTTTCCGGGAATTTATTCAAATCAATGATTGGGTTGGATGGGAGAGGAGGTTGTGTGAGAATGTCCAGATTTTTGATTTCGATGTTATATTCTTTGGCAATAGCTTCCAGGCACATCCGGGTTCCATTGGCTTTCCCATCCGCTGAAAAACCGGCGATATGTGGAGTGGCGATGAGTGCTTCATTCAATAACTCAACTGAGATTTTGGGTTCATTTTCCCAACAATCTATAATCATTTCTTCGATTAAACCGGATTTTTTTGCATTTATAAGGGCTTGAGTGTCATGTACAGGTCCGCGTGCTACATTGATAAAAATTGGCTTCCTTTTTAATGTTTGGAAGAAATTTTCATTGGCTAAATGATAAGTCGGATAATCTCCCTTTTTTTTGAGAGGTACATGAAATGAAATAATATCGCATTCATTGGCAATGGTTTGTAAATCGACAAAATCATTTTTCCCTTCAACTGCTGCCCGTGGTGGATCACATTTCAAATATTTTAACCCATAAGCCTGATACACTAATTCTACTTGTTTCCCAACATTTCCCACACCAACAATACCCAAAGTCTTATCCCGTAAAGAAAAATTCTTTTTTTCGGATAATTCAATTAGAGTGGAAAGCATATATTGGGAAACGGAAACAGCATTGCACCCGGGACAGTTTACCCATTTGATTCCTGCTTCCTTGCAATATACAATGTCGATGTGATCAAAACCAATGGTTGTACTGGCAATGAATTTGACGTTTGTTCCTTCTAATAATTCCCGTGTGCATTTATTGGGAGTACGTATCAGTAATATGCTGGCATCTTTTATGTTGTTATGTGTAAAATCTTTTGCTGGGATATATTTTACTTCCGCAAAAGTTTCCGGAATTCCCCGGAGAAATGGGATTTTATCATCAGCTGCAATTTTCATTCAATCTTTTGTTAGCGCTTTGAATAAAACTTCTAAATCGTCGATTTCATCGATAAATTTATCTGTTATAATACTTCCTTTGTGTATAATTATAATGCGGGTACAAACGGATGCAACCTCGGCCAATGTGTGTGAAGAAAATAAAATTGTTTTTTCTTTACTTAATTCAAGTAATAGACTTTTGATTTCTTCTGTTTGATTTGGATCTAACCCTGAAGTTGGTTCGTCCAGAATTAATAAATCGGGATTATGGATGATTGCTTGTGCCAATCCCACCCGTTGTTTATAACCTTTTGATAATTGCGAAATTTGTTTGTGAGCTTCAGGTTTAAGCCCCACCCGGATTATGATAGTTTTTACTTTTTCCTTTATTCTATTTTTGGAATTATCCGGGAGATATAATTTGGCGATATATTCCAGATATTCCTGAACAAACATTTCTTCATATAAGGGATTGTTTTCGGGTAGGTAACCAATGAGTTTTCTGGTTTTCAATATATCCTTTGAAATGTCATAATTTTCGATGAAAACATTTCCTTCACCTGCATCAAGACATCCGGTGATAATTTTCATTGTGGTTGTTTTTCCTGCGCCATTAGGTCCCAGAAACCCGATGATTTCTCCTTTTTTTGCACAAAAGGAAATGTCATTCAAAACTTTTTGCTCCCCGTATTTTTTAGAAATATGTTGAATCTCTAAAATCATTTTGCCTTATGAGTAATTGTGGTTACAAAGGATAGTCTTCGAAAGCGTAAAGTGCTGTTGAAAGATAGCGTTCTCCTGTATCGGGAAATATGACAATGATATTTTTTCCTTTGTTTTCTGGTAATTTTGCCAACTGTGTGGCAGCATAAAGCGCAGCGCCGGATGAAATACCGACCAAAAGACCTTCTTTTTGCGCTAATTCCCTACTGGTGCGAATTGCTTCATCTCCGGGAACTGCGATGACCTGGTCAACAACCTTTGAATTGTATGTTTCAGGGATAAATCCTGCACCTATACCCTGAATTTTATGTGGACTGGCAGGTTTTCCCGATAAAACGGCTGATTCTGCAGGTTCAACTGCTACAATTTTGATATTTGGATTGCGTTCTTTGAATACTTCTCCAACACCACTGATGGTGCCTCCGGTTCCTACACCTGCAACGAAAATATCTACCTTCCCATCGGTATCTTTCCAAATTTCTTCGGCGGTTGTCTTTTTGTGAATGGCAGGATTTGCCGGATTTTCGAATTGCTGAAGAATAACCGCTTTCGGATTTTGGATTTTCAGTTCATTGGCTTTTTCGATGGCGCCCTTCATTCCCGCGCTTCCGGGAGTCAGCACAATATTTGCTCCCAATGCTTTGAGTAAATTGCGGCGTTCCATACTCATGGTTTCCGGCATAGTGAGAGTGAGCTTGTATCCTTTGGCGGCAGAAACAAAAGCTAAACCTATACCAGTATTTCCACTTGTTGGTTCGATTATTTCGCTTCCCGGCTGTAACAATCCTTTTGCTTCGGCATCTTCAATCATTGCTAAAGCAACCCGGTCTTTGACACTTGATGCTGGGTTGAAATATTCCAATTTGCCAATTATTTTGGCTTCCAATTGGTGAGATTGATTGTAATTTGATAATTCCAGCAAAGGAGTTTTCCCGATTAAATCGGTTAATTTTTTAGCTATTGTTTTCATAGTCTTTATGAAATTAGAACGCAGAACATACAGACTTATTAGCCACGAATTACACGAATTTTACACTTCTATTTTAGTGTTATTTCATGCAATTTGTGGCTATAATCTGTGTGCTCTATTCAGTTTCGTATCAAGGGTTTACTTTAACAACCAAATATTTGGTTAATGTCCAAAATTTGTTTGTATCGTTAATTATTAAATTAACCTTTCCATCGGCATCTTTTGTAAACTGATAAGTTCCGGAAGGG
This sequence comes from Bacteroidales bacterium, assembly GCA_031553415.1. Lineage (GTDB taxonomy): Bacteria > Bacteroidota > Bacteroidia > Bacteroidales > Azobacteroidaceae > JAIRVZ01. The sequence goes on from JAVBLO010000093.1 coordinate 7,109, forward strand.
TGTTTTGAAACCAATTCTGCTTTTTTAGCATACAAAGGAATAACAGTGAGCGTTTCTGGGTCAGATACTTTTATGAAGTAATCTTTGTTAAAATCTGTTCCTAATTCTCCTTTTATAAGGATTTTCTGGTCTTTCAATTCTTTATCAGTACCAAAGCAATAATAAACAGTTTTAATTATCTTTTCCTGTGCTTTTATTGTTTCTGCCTGGTCTTGGGAATGAGCTTTCCAATTGCTTACAGAAGTTGATAAATTTGAAACATTTTCTGAAAGGGCCGCAATTTGTGCATCTTTTTTAGCCAATTCTTCTTGTAAAGCAGCGAGTGCAATTGTTTTGTCGGTTACTTCAGCACGAAGGCGTTCGATTGTTTTCTTTAATTCAGAAGATTGAATGCCTGAACTTTTCAGCTTTTTCTCCAAATCTGTGATTTTGTCTTTGTTTTCCTGAAGAGTTTTTGTGATTAGTTGCATGTCGCTGGTAATACGATCGCGTGTGGATGGAGTCATTTCGTCGGTTTTTGCCGATGCAATGGTCAGATAATTCTCAGCGGTTTTGATATTTTGAAAACCGTCTTCCACATCATTCAATATTGAAAGCATTTCGTTTAGCTCATTGGTTGTTTGAAGATGTGCCAATTTCAATGAGTCATTTTGTGCTTGCAAATCTTTGTATTCGGATGAATTTTTTCCGCAAGACGATAAAATCAAAGTAATTATCGTCATTCCTAATAAAAACTTTTTCATGTGTTCAATCTATTTTAATTAATAATATTTAAACCGGACTAATAACTATAACAAATTCTCCCCTCGGTTCGTTCACTTGAAAGTGAGAAATTAATTCATTAAATGTTCCTCTTACAGTTTCTTCATGTAATTTGGAGATTTCCCGTGACACGGATACCTTTCTATTTTCTCCGATGAATTCGGATAATTGTGTCAATGTTTTCAATACCCTGAATGGCGATTCGTAGAGAATAATTGTTCTTTCTTCAAGCGCCAATTGTTTTAGTTTTGTTTGCCTTCCTTTTTTCTGGGGAAGAAAACCTTCGAAGCAGAAACGATCTGTTGGAAATCCTGAATTGACCAAGGCTGGAACAAATGCTGTCGCTCCCGGCAAACATTCTATTTCCAATCCTTTTTCAACACATGCTCTTACTAAAAAAAAGCCAGGGTCGGAAATTCCCGGAGTACCGGCATCTGAAACCAAAGCAATATTTTCTCCAGCCTGGATTTGTGAAACTATTTTAGCTGTTGTTTCGTGCTCGTTGAATTTATGATGCGATTGCATCTTGTTCCGGATATCGAAATGTTTCAGCAAAAAACCTGTTGTGCGGGTATCTTCTGCTAAAATCAAATCTACCTCCTTCAAAATACGTATGGCGCGGAATGTCATGTCTTCCAGATTGCCTACAGGAGTTGGAACAAGATATAATTTAGCCATGATCTAAGAAAATCTTTTTTCGATAAATTCTTTAAATTCTGCTACGATTTCCGAATCATCATTCCATGATTGGGTTTCGATAAAAGACCATGTATCTTCAATGGTTGAAAATTCATTGATAATATCAAAGACCTTGTTCATTTCTTCAGGTGAACCCATGAAAATTTCCCGTTGAAAACGAAACTTATCATTTAAGGAAATGTATTTCCTTGTGTCGGCTAATATCTTTGTTTCACTTCCGGTTTTTACCCCTTTCCCATTTTCACTTTCAGGGAAAAAACTGTTTTTCAGTTGCTCTTCTTCTGATTGAGATAATAAATTAGATAATATTTCTTCTGTTTTTTTCGATGAATTTTCTGTTTCTCCAATATTTCCTGTTTCTTTTACTTCTTCTGTTTTCTTTATCTCTTCGAGCGCTTCTTTTACTTCTTTATTGAAATTTTCGGGTTGGGAAATATTCTTATTTTTTGAATGTGGAATTAAATCAGTTGTTTCCAGAAACGAAATTTTGTTCGCAATAAATTGTTCTTGCATGAAATGCAACTGTTTTTGTTCGATGAAATGGAGCGTTCCGGCTAATTCCCTGACAATATCATAGGAATTACTGAAAAAAGAAATAGGTAATATTTCTGAGTTTCTTGCCTGCCGGAAACATTCTTCCAGTATTTGTATTTGTTCTAAAGATTGCTCTATTTCTTTTTTAAAGGGCATAACTGTTTATTGCTTAATCTGCCGCAAAGATACAATGTTTTAGAATTATAAATATATCTTTGTCCCAATTTCTGTCTAAACAATTATTTCGGAACGTTATAAAATGTATAAAGGATTACAGTCTCTTGATGGCTTAACAATCAATTTTAATGAATCAGGGATTCATATTGTAAATGTCATTCTGGCATTGGTTATGTTTGGAATCGCCTTGGATATTAAGGTCTCTGATTTCAAAAAGGTGTTTCTACATCCGAAGTCATTAATTGTCGGACTTTGTTCCCAATTTATTTTACTCCCTGCAGTTACTTTCCTGATTGTTATAATCGCTTATGATTATATTCCACAGGGAGTTGCCATGGGAATGATTTTGGTTGCTTCTTGTCCCGGAGGAAATATGTCGAATTTTATGACTGCATTAGCTAAAGCAAACACAGCTTTATCAATAAGCCTCACGGGATTTATGACTGTTTTGGCGGTTTTTATGACTCCTTTGAATTTTGAAATCTGGGGAAAATTGTATTTGCGTTTTTTGAGCCGGCATTCTTTTGAAATGTTGCAACCATTGGAAATAAGTTTTTCACAGATGTTGTTCACTATGACTATTTTGCTGGCTTTACCCTTATGTTTGGGAATGCTTTTTTCCAATTATTTACCCAGAGTAAAAAACAAGTTGGTAAAACCGCTTAAGTTTGTTTCTCTTTTTGCTTTTTTCCTGATTCTTGCATTTGCTTTGGCGAATAACCTGGATATATTTTTTAATAATCTGAAATATATTTTTATTATTGTTTTAATTCATAATGGGATGGCGTTTTTATCGGGATATACGATTGCTTCTTCATTTAAGTTGCCTAAAAAAGACAGGGTGACTGTTATGATTGAAACAGGGATACAGAACTCCGGATTAGGACTGGCTTTGCTTTTTAATCCTAAAATATTTCCAGCTGGGACTGTTACCGGTGGCATGCTTTTGGTCGTGGCCTGGTGGGGTGTTTGGCATATTTTTTCCGGCCTTTCCATCGCATATTTTTTCCGAAAATTGAATTATGAAAAAGATACAGGAATTTGATTGGAAATATTCGCTTTTAAAGTTTTATGTCAGGTTTGTTGTCCGCCAATTTTATGGTGAAATCAGTGTTTTGGGATTAGAAAATATTCCTAAAGATAAATCTGTTATTTTGGCTCCTAATCATCAGAATGCATTGATGGACGCTCTGGCTATTTTACTTGCTCGACCCGGACAACCTGTTTTTCTTGCCAGGGCAGATATTTTTAAACAAAAAATAATTACCAGAATTCTTTATATTTTCAATATTCTGCCAGTTTATCGTATCCGTGATGGCCGGAATGAATTGGATAAAAATCAGAAAATTTTCGATAAATCCGTAGATGTTTTGAAAGATGGTGTGGAACTTTGCCTGATGCCCGAAGGCCAACAAAGTTTTAGGCGTACTCTTTTGCCTTTAGTAAAAGGAATGTTCCGGATTGCTTTTAAAGCACAACAAGAATCTGGTAAAGATATTGTTATTGTTCCTGTCGGAATTGATTATGAAGATTATATTAAACCGGGCAAGAATTGGATTATTCGTTTTGGAGAACCAATCGAAGTCAAATCTTATCTGCCTGCTTATGAGGAAAATGAAGCGAAGGGGTTGAATATTTTGCGCAATGAGGTTTATGAAGGTATAAGTAAATTAATTCAAAATATCCGTTCAAAAGAAAACTATGAACTTTTTTATGAAATATCAAAAATAGCAGATAATGATTTTTGCCGGGAAAAAGGTCAAAAAACAAATTTTATTAACTTGTTGGAGGCTCGTTGTACAATTACAAAAAAGTTAGAATCAAAAGGAAATAATCCCGTATTTATCGAAAAAATATCAAAATCATATAATAGCTATTCAGAAAAATTAAAGGCTTTTAAATTGGATGATTCTATAGTTGTTAATCACGATAATTATATTCAAATCCTGTTGAAATCTGTATTGTTTATATTAGGATTCCCATTTTTTGCTTATGGATGGATTGTCAATGCTATTCCTTCATATTTTCCCCAATTAATCGTAAAAAAATTGAAGATAACAGATGATTTTAAAAGCTCGTTTAATTTTGTTTTGTGGCTCATAAGTTATCCTGTTTATTATCTGTTGATATTTCTTATTTTATGGTTGGTTTTCCAATCGGCTTTTGCCTCATTTTCTTTTGTTGTGGGTTTTCCTATTATGGGGAAGTTCGCATTTGAATATAGGAAAAGATTCTTCAAATTTTATGATAATGTGCTGTTCATTAAAGCTAAAATGCAAAATAAATATATTGTTAAAACTTTAATTAATGAGAGAAAAGAAATAATCTCTTATTTGTTTTGATTTTTATTTGCGATTTTTTTCTTCCAATAATCTCAAGCACCTCTCTGATGCCACTATATTGGTACCCCTCACGCTTCTAAGGAGGCGTGACCGTCGCTTCCAGGAAGCTAAGCTACCGGTCCCTTAGGAGCGGAGCCGTCGCCTCCTTGAAGTGAAAGCATTGCCTCCTTAGACTCACAAGTTATATTTTTTAAGCAATTGTTTGCAAATGTCATTTCTTTTTTCTTTCTCGCAAAATAATTTTTAAGCTTTTTTGTCAAATCAAATTGAAATACTTATAATCCGTTAAGAAAAATTGGATGGAGAAAATGAAGGCTGAAATGCCGGAACTAAAAGAAAAAGAAAACAGGGAGGTTTTGGAAGGTGCTGGTATTGATGGCTTATAATTATCCATGAAAATCTGTATGTTCATATTGGACTTTGCCAGATAATGATTCTCCTCTATTTAAATTCTAAAAAGATATAAAATATTGTATTGTCTTTCTACTTATAGTTTGTTTTGCAAAAGGTCATAGTCAGGAATATGGACTTGATAGCCATAAAAGGGCTAATATTGCAATTTTTGTTGATTCTGTTTTTGTAAAAACTTATTTAGGAATAAATAATGAACTTAGCGACTCTGTAATATTAAAAAAGGAATCAATTGTGATTAATGGAAAATTTTCAATAGTTCGTTTATAATTCATGATATTTTATGCTGCTAGGGTGCCGAATAACAGTAGTTCTTTGAAAATCTTTTGATTTTTAGGCCTGTTCGTGGAAATACCGAACTTGCTAAAAAATCGTATTAACAGTAACGCATTGT
>JAVBLO010000021.1:0-8367 GCA_031553415.1 Bacteroidales bacterium
ATTATGGAATTACGTAATAGCCTATGTTGGTATACATCTCAATGGGGTCATTTTTATTTTGGTTAGAAGGGTCAACCTTATTTTAGAGCAAGGGGGCAAATTCGTTTGGTTTACGGGGGCAATCTGAACTGGATTTTCCACAAGTAATTTTAATTATAGTACAAGAAAATTTATTTACAACCGGTTGTAAATTGAAAAGAAACCTGTTGCCGGCAACAAAAAAAAGGCAGGAATTGAAATGATATTTTTCCAATTCCTGCCTCTTTTTTGTCCAATCCTATAACAATCACATGCCATTCACCATGGGTAACGATTTTTATTTAACTTCTTCCGACTTCCTTACTGCGAACAGCTGGACAACAACGCAAATATACAACAAAAAAAGCGTTTGTCAAGGAACTGAATGTATTTAAGTTCAAAAATATTCTTTATTTTCAGACTGCTCAAATTTTTGCATGATAGAATTTTCCAACCGGGTTTTCTTCTTGACCCCAACAAAGGAAACTCACTCTTTCACAAAAATTTCTTCTTCTTAAAATACCACAAAATAATCAATGAAGAGCAAACCATCAACAGGAGGGAAAACGGATAACCTCCTTTCCAGTGGAATTCGGGCATAAATTCAAAATTCATTCCATAGATACTTGCAATCAATGTGGGTGGCATGAAAATTACTGATACCACAGTAAATATCTTGATAATCCTGTTTTGTTGGATATTAACGAAACCGAGGAATGTGTCTTGCAGATAATCCAGGCGATCGAAACTGAAACGGATGTGTTCGAGCAAGGAATTAATGTCCTTAATCAATATAGTTAGCTTCGGGCTAAGGTCTTCCGGGATTAAAGTACTTTTCAACATATTTGAAACCGCCCGGTATTTGTCGATAATATTTTCCCGGAGCATCATTGTTTTTTCCTGTAAGTCTTTGATTTGCAAAAGGACATCTTCATCAGCATCCTGAATACTATTACTCAGAGTTGTAATTTCCTGCGTGATATTTTCAATCATATCGGCATCAAATTCGATACGAGTTTCCAACAGTCCCAGGAAAACGTGATAACCAGTAGGATAGTTTTTCGGGTTGGCAAATAGTTTCTTCGTTGTTTCACTGAAAGATGCCAAATCTTCGCTACGGACAGAAATCAGGATATTATTTTTTATGATGAAAGATACCGGATTTTTATCATAGTTATTGAGAAGAAAGTTTGAATTAACCACCAAAGTATCAGCCGTTTCTATATAACGGGAAGAAGTCTCAATCTCTATCATTTCTTCTTCCTCCTGAATATAAATTTTCAGATAATCTTCCAACTGTAATTCAATTTCTTCATCAGCATCATTCAAATCAATCCACAGAAACTGGTTGATGGGCGTTTTCTTTAAGAAATCTATGCTGCGGCTCAATCTCACCGCTCCATCTTTATGATAAAATAATTTTATTTCAGACATAGTAATTTAATTGAGAATGGAGAGTGGAGAATTGAGAAACAACGTTCGTCCTTCAGGCAATTGAAACTGAAAATATAAAAATGATTTTGTATGTAAATTCATTCTCAATTCTCCACTCTCAATTCTCCATTAATTAATTTTGTTAATTCAATAAACTCTTCTACTGAAAGTTGCTCCGGACGTTTGTCGAAAACAGGCATTGAATAAATCTTGCAATCTTTACCCAACAACGGTTTTAAAGAATTCCTCAATGTTTTTCGCCTTTGATTAAAAGCAGTTTTAACGACTGTTTTGAAAAGTTTTTCATCACAGTCGAGACTCGTTCGTCCGTTTCGTGTGAGCCGGATGACTGCCGATTTTACCTTCGGCGGAGGGTCGAATACCTGCTCACTCACGGTGAACAAATATTCTATATCATACCATGCTTGTAATAAAACGCTGATAATCCCGAATGCTTTTTTGCCGGGCTTAGATGCAATCCGCTCTGCAACTTCTTTTTGAATCATGCCCGAACAACACGGAATCCGGTCTTTATAATCCAATACTTTGAAAAAAATCTGACTGGATATATTGTATGGATAATTCCCTATGACACAGAATTTTTCGGGAAACAATTTACTTAAATCAAGTTTCAGGAAATCTTCTTCAATGATCTTTCCCGATAATTGGGGAAAGTGTTCTTTCAGATAAACAACAGACTCCCTGTCTAATTCAACGACAGTCAAATCGGCATTGTTTCCCAACAGGAATTGGGTAAGCACTCCGGTTCCTGGCCCAACTTCCAGAACAGGCAGCGGATAATCGCTGATGGTATCGGCGATGCGTTTGGCGATTTCCATATCCTTCAGGAAATGTTGTCCAAGAGATTTTTTGGGTCTTACAGGTGATGTCATTGATTATAAAATTGTTTGGAGCAAAATAATCTTTGCTTATCTTTGCAGATGCTACAAAAATATACAAAAAAAGTAAAATACAGGATATATGTCAGAAAGTTTTATTCCTAAGCTGAAGCAAGTATTGAAAGTAACCATTCCTTTAGCATTGGGAATTGTCATATTGTATTTTTTATACAAAGGCACTGATTTTGAAGAATTATGGCTTCACATTAAAGAAGCTAATTGGGCTATATTAACTTTTTCCCTGGTTTTCGGATTGTCGGGGAATGTTATCCGTGGATTAAGATGGGAACTATTAATCAATGCATTAGGATATAATCCCAAACGGAAAAATCTGGTATATGCCGTGTTAGGTAATTATGCCGTCAATTTTGCTCTTCCCAGGGCAGGAGAAATCTGGAGATGCGGAATCATAAACAAAGAAGAAAAAGTTCCTTTCAAAAAATTGCTTGGAACCCTTATAATCGACCGGATATTCGATATGCTTTTGGTTATATTGATTACATTCCTTGCTTTTGTCTTCAATATTTCCATTTTTTATCAAAATATCAGCAAGTTTGATTTACCTCCTTTCTTAACATCACCTTATCCTTATTTAGGATGTTTGACTTTGTTACTTTTATTCATTTTGGCTATTGTCTTCCTAAAAAATAACTTTATTGTAAAGAAAGTCAGGACTTTTCTGAGTTCCATGTGGAATGATATGTTGGTTGTTTGGCAGATGAAAGAAAAAACCCGTTTCATTATTTATTCGTTTGGCATCTGGATTTCGTACTTTTTATACTTTTTTGTGACTTTCTATGCTTTTGATTTCACTTCTCATTTGGGATTTGCCGCAGCATTATTTATTTTTGCAATCAGTAGTGTAAGCATGGGAATTCCGTCAAACGGGGGACTCGGTCCCTGGCAGGCAGCCGTTGTTTTTGGTTTGTGTATTTACATGGTAAGTTTCGACCAGGCAAAAGCTTTCGCCACAGGAGTATTTGCATTTCAATCCATTTGGGTGGTAATTTGTGGCGTTTTTGGAATATTTGCACTTTCATTTAAATCCCCTAAATCCCCTAAAGGGGACTTTGGCAAGTGACAGATCTTAATTCAATTGAAGAAAACAAAGTATTTTTACAAACATAATAGAACAATGATACCAAAGTCCCCTTTAGGGGATTTAGGGGTAAAAAAATAATATCATGGCAAAAGAAATCATGAATCTGGCTCCGGCCAATGTTTGGAAGCATTTTTATGCTTTGACGCAAATTCCCCGTCCATCCGGGCAAATGAAGGAAATTACCGGTTTTATTGAAAGTTTCGGAAAATCTTCAGGATTGGAAACCAGGAGAGATAAAGGTGGTAATGTGTTGATTTGTAAACCTGCGACTCCCGGTTTGGAAAAGCTGCAAACAGTTATTTTGCAAAGTCATTTGGACATGGTTCCGCAAGCCAATTCATCGACTACTTTCGATTTTTCCAAAGATACCATAGATACATATGTTGATGGTGATTGGGTGAAAGCCAAAGGAACAACTTTGGGTGCCGATAACGGCATCGGAGTAGCCGCCATGATGGCTGTTTTGGAAGATAAAACGCTGAAACACGGACCAATCGAAGCTTTGTTTACATACGATGAAGAAACCGGAATGTACGGAGCTGTAGATATCCGCGCAGATTTCATTTCAGGAACCGTTATGCTTAACCTCGATTCCGAGTTAGATGGAGAATTATATGTAGGTTGTGCAGGTGGAGCCGATTTAAACATCAGTTTCCAGTACAAGGATGATACAAACATTCCGGAAGGAGATATTGCCATTAAAATTTCCCTGACAGGATTAAAAGGAGGACACAGCGGTGTGGATATTCACTTACAACGGGCCAATGCGAATAAATTGATGTTTCGTTTCCTGAAAGAAGCCGTTCAGGATTATGGCGCCCGTTTGGCTTCTATTGATGGTGGTTCATTACGCAATGCGATTCCCCGTGAGGCTTTTGCTGTTATAACCATTCCCGGAGACGACGAATGTGAAGGTTTTTTTGAATTGGTTTCCGATTATCAAGATTTATTTATAGAAGAATATCGTAACATTGAAGATGGAATCTGTTTTACTGCAGAGCAGGTAGATATACCTCAAACACTGATTCCGGAAGAGATACAAGATGATTTAATCAATGCAGTGGAAGGCTGCCAAAATGGTGTCGCCGGATTTCTGACTGATTTCCCAGGTACAGTGGAGACTTCTTCGAATTTAGCGATAGTTAAATCCTCTGAGGGACGGGTTGATGTGAAAATCCTTGTAAGAAGTTCGTCTGAAACTAAAAAAGCAGCTGTTTGTTCCAGCCTTGAAAGCATTTTTGCCTTGGCAGGAGCAAAAGTGGAATATGGAAATGCTTATCCCGGATGGGATCCCAATATTGATTCTCCCATATTATCTGTCATGAAGTCGATACATAAAAATAAATATGGTTCGGAACCCGCTGTGAAAGTAATGCATGCCGGATTGGAATGTGGAATCATCCTTTCGAATGTTCCCGGATTGGATATCGTTTCTTTCGGCCCAACAATCAAACATCCGCATTCTCCCGATGAAAAAGTCGAAATTTCTACTGTACAGAAATTTTGGGATTATCTGACTGCCACTTTAGAACACATCCCTTTGCGTAAAAGCCTGGGTGTTGTTAAATAATTTTTTTTCATGACAGGATTTACGGGATTAACAGGATACTATTTATACTTCTGTAAAAAATCCTGTTAATCCCGTAAATCCTGTCTAAAAAACATAAATCAATCCATTAAAAACATTATAATATGAAAGAAAACATTTTTGCCCTTACAACTGAAGAACTCAAAGATATTGCCAATAATCTTCAGTTAAAGATCGAAGAAGGTCTTAAAAAAGATGGTATGGAATTATCAGACATACCAACTCACATCATTCCCAAAACAGATATAAAAGAAGGAAAAGTGCTGGTACTTGACTGGGGTGGCACTAATTTCAGAGCGGCTATCGTTGAATTTAAGAACGGAAAGCCTTCAATCCTCGAAACCAAAAAGAAACTGCTTTCTGCTAAAGAAACTACGGGTTTCAAACAAGAGGATTTGTTCCGCGAAATGGCTTCCTTAATCAGTGAACTTAAAAGCCTGGATAAAAATGTAACCCAAATCGGTTATTGCTTCTCTTATCCTGCGGCATCACGTTTGAATGGTGATGCGATTCTCCTTCGCTGGACTAAAGGAATCAATATTCCCGAAATGATTGAAAAGCCTGTGGGCGAATCATTCCTTAAATATTTGAACAGTCACAAAGGTATTGATACTACATTTACTGATATAAAAGTTATCAATGATACAGTTGCTTGTCTATTTGCCGGATTAAGTGAAGCTGGTTATGATACTTATATGGGCTTGATTGTTGGAACAGGTACCAACATGGCAAGTTTAATGCACTTGGATAAAATCGAGAAATTAAACAGCAAAGGAAGCGGTTTAATTCCTGTCAATCTGGAATCTGGGAACTTCCAACCTCCATATCTGACTGTTATAGACGGAATGGTAGATGCCATGTCGAATAACAAAGGGCACCAGCGTTTTGAAAAAGCCATTTCCGGAGGATATTTGGGTGAAATCTTCAAAACAGTTTTCTCTCACGAAAAAATCAAATATGATTTTGATGGTGGTGCATTGGCTCAAATGATTAATAATCCCGACAAAAATCCGAAAGAACAAGTTGATGTAGCCTGTTGGATTTATGACCGTTCGGCTAAACTCGTTGCAGCTTCGCTTGCCGGTTTGGTTCAGGTTTTGGTTGCCCAGGATAACTCAGTTAAAAATATCTGCCTGGCAGCTGATGGTAGCGTTTTCTGGGGCAAGGATAAAGATAATAAACCATATTACAAAGAACTTGTTGCTAAAGAACTTCAAAGTTTATTACCCAAAGGTGTAAGTGTTAAGATTATCAATGAAATGTCTGACCCGAATTTGATTGGTTCGGCGATTGCGGCATTGTCGTAAAATATTAATGACAGTTAGAAAAGGAGGATTTCTCAAATTGGGAATCCTCTTTTTTATGCTTTAAAAATTATTGTCTATGTAATCGGATTAAATCCAACAAATAATCATAATTACTTTATATTTTAATATCATTAACTTATAATTAAAGTTTAAATATCTATATTTGAAACAACAATTATTTTTTTTTGCAATTTGCAAACAATTTCTTTGCGATATTTGTTTTATATATAAATTGTTCTTTTTATTATAAAAAATAACTTAAAATTAGTTTTTTATGAAAACACAGAAATTTACGTATTTACTTCTTGCGATTTTTTTCTCTTTCCATTCGTTCTCACAATTAAAAGTTAACTCTTATGGAAAAGCGTTAGTCGGGCCAGTGCCAACAATGGGTTGGGACCAATACTATCTACGGGAAACTTCAAATTCTTCGACAATGCAATTATTTGGAGGAAAAGATGGGGCATGTTCCGGGGCAAAATTAGGATTCGGAGATATGTTGGGACCTCATAGTACAAAAGGTTCTGGTTTAGAAGAAGCTCTTGTTTTTATTGGAGAATATACGAACAATTATGTAAATGGCAAAATAGATACCGACCAACTTTGGCTACATGGAGATAATGGCATTTATTTAACACGAGGCAGAAATTTATTTCCAATTGCATATTATGATTTTAACTATGGGGACAACACTTTTTATTTTGAGTGTGAGATTGGAGGCCTTTACAGTATATATGGACAACAATTTTATCAATGGTCGGATGAAAAATTCAAAACCAATATTAAAAAAATAGACAAATCTTTATCGTTATTGAAACAGCTAACGGGAGTGACCTATGATATGGATGAACATGCGGTGGCACAAAAAAAAGGAAACAATTCATCTGAAAATGCTAAAAATAGCAAGAATTCCGAACAGAAAACAAATCAAAATAAAAAACATATCGGATTTATAGCACAAGATATCCAAAAAATATTTCCCGATTTGGTAATGCAAGACAAAGATGGTGACTTAGCTGTTGACTACATTAGTTTAATTCCTGTTATCATTGAAGGGATGAAAGAACAAAACCTGACTATTGAGGCCCAAAGCTTAAAAATCAAAGAATTGGAAGCCCTGATGAACAGCGGAGGAAAAACTATCAGTGATATTAGTTTAAAATCTGTAGAAGAAACCATAGCCATCGAATATATAGCAAAAGACGAAACCATTAATGCCTTTCTTTATCAAAACGTACCTAACCCATTTTCAGAAGAAACAGAAATCCGTTACTTCCTACCCCAGGATACCAAACAAGCAAATATTTGTATTTTTGATATGTAAGGCAAACTGATAATAAAGAAAGATACCCAACCGGGAGATAACAGTTTGTTTATCAGAAGAGGAGAACTGACGCCAGGAATGTATATATATTCCCTCATTGTTGGCGGGAAAGAAGTAAATACGAAACGGATGATTTTAACCGAATAAAAATGCAATTGCCATGAAAAAATATATTTTAACCTTATTTATCCTTCTGAGCACAAATGTGTCTTTTGCTCAGGAAAATTTCAGAATTAATGATTCAGGGCTTTTATATCCCGATACCAAATGGTCTGTGTCAAAAACAAATACATTAAATCCATCTTCCTTTCCAGATATAACTTATTATGAGGTGAATGGAGATACTATTATAAATTCATTTTCTTATTACAAATTATATAAAAGTGATTATGGCCTTTTCGCTTTTCTTCGAGAAGAAAGCAAAAAATTATATGTGTATTTTTTAGAACTTGAACCATTCTTTTTAGATTTAGAGACCTATTATCCGGAACTTAAAATTCAAAAAGAAAAATTAATATATGATTTTTCAAATTGGGAAATTGGAAGTATTCATAAAATGATTATCCGCAAAGTGTCCTATTGTAAATTTTAGATTTGAAATCGGCTGTGCTAGTCATGGCTGCTAATACCAGCCTTCCAAATAGAGCTTGTCCGAAATATCTTCTATTAAATTTGTAACAGAACTCATTGAGGTA
>JAVBLO010000068.1:0-41388 GCA_031553415.1 Bacteroidales bacterium
TGATGTTCTGTTACTTTTTGCTGTAATGGGATTTGTGATGATTCCGCTTCGTAAACTTTCGCAAAAGACACTGCTGATTACTGGATTACTATTTTTGATTCAGCCGATCGAATTATTGGAGTGCTTCGGTATTAATTTTATGCCCACACTACTTAATGACGCTTACTATCCGACTCTGAAAACGATAATCGATTCGGGCAACTTTTGGGACATGATTATCGCCAATGCTACTATAGGTCAGTTAGCCAGTTTGTTTTGGGCTGCTGATGCCGGACGGCTGTTGCAAGCGCCGGGAATTTTTATTTTGGGTATGATACTCGCGCGTGGAGACTACTTTAGTCGTGGCGCCGGCTTTTGGGTGAAAACTTTTGTAGTGAGCTTCATCGCAAGTTTTGTGCTCTATGTTACCAAAACCTCTGCCGTTGATTCATTGCAAATTATCCTTACCATGTGGTACAATATAGCCTTTACCGGAATACTTGTATCTGTATTCGTGATACTTTACCAAAGCGATATATTTAAAAAAATGACCGATGGATTACGTTTTTACGGACGAATGAGCTTGACCAACTATATCAGCCAATCAATTATCGGTAGCTTGATCTTCTTCCCTTACGCTTTAGGCCTGGCTTTAACGCTCGGTATTGCCTGGAGTTTTGTGGTGGGACTTTTAGTAATGTTTGCTCAAATCCGGTTCTGCCGTTGGTGGCTTAAAAATCACAAACAAGGGCCCTTGGAATCTATTTGGCATCGGCTTACTTGGTTGAAATAGAATATTTCTCATTTATATAATACTTTGTAAATAATCTATTAACTATTTCATAAGCAATAAGTTATGCAAATAGAGACTATCCAAAAAGAATTGATCAAGTGATTGATTTTAAGTATTCAAAGTTTGGTTACGATGAACATATCAGATGCACTTGGCCAATAGGTCTTTATTTATCTGAACACAAAGGTATATTCCAAGAATAAAACGTCAAGGCTGAAATGAATTTTATCGGAAATCTTCCTTTCTCGTCCCTCGAAAGAGTATTTCCGATAAAAGCCTTGCCTTATTTATTCTTTCTATAAGAGAGGTGTTTATCAGATAAAAAAAGGAAAAAATATACCTGAGATTCCAAAGAAATTGCCTACCTTTACCCCCGAGTTATTTGACAGTATAGCACCGCAAAACGCTGAAATACGCACGGTTACTAACTCGTTACCTCTGAATCTCAAATGCTCCGTTAAAAGTTTATTCTTCGATCGGTTAAGTCAAAACGATGAAAATCTAAAATATGAAATACATAATAATTTCCCTGCTTCTTGTCTTTTTCTTCTCCTGTACAGAAGATATAACAATACATACCGATGATTCTGAGCCTGTTATCGTTATTTACGGAGTATTAACTGATGATGTCGCATTCCACCAAGTGAGAATCAGCAGGTCAGCACCTTATTTCAATGAGCAGTCTAATCCGGTTGTTTCAGATGCTAAAGTACAGATTACCAGTTCTAATTCAGATATTTACAATTTCGTTGAGAGTAATATAACACCCGGTCTATATGAAACAACAACAGAATGGGCGGCTGTAGCAGGCGTAACTTATACTTTGAAGGTAGAGGTTGATTTCAATGGTGACGGAGTTGAAGAAACTTACGAAGCGTCAACGTCTATTCTTTCTTCCATTCCTATCGATTCGATAACTGTCGTTCCGGTTAAAATTATGGGACACAATAATTACAATGTAAATTTGTATGGACAGGAACCTGCCGGGGAAGATTTTTATTTATGCAGGTACCTGGTAAATGATTCCTTAATTTCAAACAAAATAAGTGAATACCGTATGCTTGACGATGTAATGTTCGACGGGCAATATGTGAATGGGCTTTCCATCGAACGCTTCGACAACATCAGCGAACGGGATAATGATTCGGAAGAACAAAGGAAGAATTCTGTTTATATTAAATCCGGAGATAAAATTGAATTACAGATGAGCAGGGTTTCCAAGGGTTATTATGACTTTATCACCCAATGTCAGTATGGAATGAGGGGACCAAATCCCTTTTTCGGAGGTTCTCCATCAAATGTAACCACAAATATCAGCCACGGAGGTGTAGGGTATTTTTCAGGCTATTGCATCAGCAGGGCAGATGCAATAACCCCATAATATTGATTGACATCAGAATTCTGAACTGAAATGGAACCGGATATTCTTGAAATCCTGTTGAGCCATTTGCAAAACGTAGTTCGAATCGGCTAAAAATACATCGCGGTCTTCTTTGTCTTTAGCCATATATTGGTATTTGCGTTTCTTGAAGTTTTCCAATTCAGCAGGATCATCGCTTTCAATCCAGCAAGCTTTGAACAGATTGATAGGTTCCCATTTACATTGAGCGCCATATTCGTGCAATAAACGATATTGGATGACTTCAAATTGTAATTGTCCTACAGTCCCGATGATTTTCCGCCCATTGAATTGGTTAGTGAATAACTGGGCGACCCCTTCATCCATTAACTGATCTATTCCCTTGTTTAATTGTTTGGTTTTCATCGGATCAGAATTTTCGATATACTTGAACATTTCAGGGGAAAAACTGGGTAGTCCTTTGAAATGAAGCTCTTCTCCGGATGTTAATGTATCTCCGATTTTGAAATTGCCGGTATCAGGAAGTCCGATGATATCTCCTGCATAAGCCTCATCAACCGTTTCTTTTTTTTGAGCCATAAAAGCAGTCGGAGATGAAAAACGCATCATTTTACCGAAACGGACATGCTTGTAGTTGGCGTTGCGTTCGAATTCTCCGGAACAGATTTTCAGGAAAGCAATACAACTGCGGTGATTCGGGTCCATGTTAGCATGGATTTTAAAAATAAATCCGGAGAATGGATCTTTTTCCGGTGTTATTGTTCTTTCTTCAGCCTTTACCGGACGAGGCGACGGGGCTATACGCACAAAACAATCCAGCAGTTCTTTTACTCCGAAATTATTCAATGCAGAGCCAAAAAATACGGGGGCTATTTCACCACTCAAATAAGTATTGACATCAAATTCAAGATAAACTCCTTCAATCAATTCCAGGTCGGCACGGAGTTTATCTGCCAAATTTTCTCCGATGTATTTCTCCAATTCAGGACTGTTTACATCTTTGAAAGCAACAGATTCTGTAATGGTTTGTTTACTTGGAGTATACAGGTCTAATTTTTCTTCAAAAATATTATAAATACCTTTAAAACTTTGTCCCATATCAATAGGCCAGCTTAATGGAC
The DNA here is from genome assembly GCA_031553415.1 of Bacteroidales bacterium. GTDB lineage: Bacteria > Bacteroidota > Bacteroidia > Bacteroidales > Azobacteroidaceae > JAIRVZ01. The sequence continues at coordinate 3,254 of JAVBLO010000068.1, forward strand.
GCACTTTGATTTTCAACTCTTGTTCCAGTTCATCGAGCAAATCAAAAGGGTCTTTGCCATCACGATCCATTTTATTGACAAAAACAATCACTGGCGTATTGCGCATCCGGCAGACTTCCATCAACTTGCGGGTTTGTTGCTCCACCCCTTTGGCAATGTCGACAACAATAATAACACTATCGACTGCTGTTAAAGTGCGGTAAGTATCTTCGGCAAAATCCTGGTGACCGGGGGTATCCAGAATGTTGATTTTGTATCCTTCATAATCAAATCCCATGACGGAAGTGGCCACCGAAATACCACGTTGTTTTTCGATTTCCATCCAGTCGGATGTAGCTGTTTTCTTTATTTTATTGGATTTGACTGCACCCGCCACGTGTATCGCGCCTCCAAAAAGCAACAGTTTTTCGGTCAATGTTGTTTTCCCGGCATCGGGGTGACTGATAATTGCAAATGTTCTGCGGCGTTGAATTTCTTTTGTTAAATCGGCCATTAAGTTTATTATATAAGGTTCATATCGGGAACGATTCGAACTAAATGAAAAATGAAAAATTAACAATGGGGCTTACGCCTGATAACAAATAATTTACACCATATAATTTTTCATTTTTCATTGTTAATTTTTCATTCATAAAGAGCCCGATATGAATAATTCTATTTTATTAATACATTTTTCCAAACTTTTCTCCCATTCCGGGATTTGTATCCCGAATGTTTCCTTTATTTTCGTTTTATCCAATACGCTATACATTGGCCGTTTCGCCTTCACAGGATATTGGTCGGTCGTAATCGGACCTACTTTACAAGTAGTGATTCCGGCTAATTCATGTATTTTCAAAGTAAAATCATACCAAGTGCAAACACCTTCATTACTGTAATGATAAATTCCTGCCGGAAATGACTGATTTTTTTCATCAAAAACAATCATATCCATAATAGCTTTAGCCAAATCAGCAGCATAAGTGGGAGTACCTGTTTGATCGGCAACAACATTCAAAGAATCACGTTCTTTACCCAAACGAATCATTGTTTTTACAAAATTGTTCCCGAAAGAAGAATATAACCAGGCAGTACGGATAACAATACTTTCCTTACAATTCTTAAAAAGCGCTTCTTCTCCTTCACGTTTGCTTTTTCCATAAACAGATTGAGGATTAACCGAATCTGTTTCTTTGTATGGACGGTTTCCCTGTCCATCAAAAACATAATCGGTTGAAACATGAATTATTCTGGCTTTTCCTGATGCCGCTTCCGCTAAATTTTCAACTGCATCCCGGTTGATTTTATAACATAAACTGATATCGTCTTCCGCTTTATCTACAGCAGTATAGGCTGCACAATTCACAATATAACCGATTTTATTTTTATCAATAAACTCCTCAACTGCTTGTTTATTGCATAAATCTAATTCAGCAATATCTGTAGGGAAAAATTCAAATTGGGAATAAGAGGAAAACAAAACCCTCATTTCATTTCCAAGTTGTCCGTTAGCCCCCGTGATCAATATTTTCTTCATTCTCGTCTTTATATTTTTTTGCTAATAATGCGATTAATTTACTTATTTGTTTGATTGCATTTTCCGTTTCGGAAGAAACTTCTTTCCCTTGCATTTTCAACATCAAAACACCATATAAGGCAGTAAAGCAGGTTTCTATTTCGGAAACTTCTTTATCTCCTTTGCTCCTCAACTCAACAATATAAGGCAATGTTTGATAATATACACTTGCATAAACACTCTCAGAAGGAGATTTTAATAATTCCTGATGCAAATGTGTCAAATCGGAAACTAAGTTTTTATTGATTTGTAGATGGCCTTTTTCCTGAATATGTTCGTTTTTGACCATTTCGGCCAGATTTTCATACCAATCTTCAATCTCCTTTTTAACTGTTTCAGGTTGGTTAAATTTATCAACAATATATTCCCTGACCAGTTCCATATCAAACTTACAGGCACGTAGCATTTCTTCTACCTGCCACATATAGAGCAAGTATTCCGCAATATTTTCCTTTTTTTTCTGTTGAGCGATTAACATTTTTGTTCATTTAAGGAACAATTTGAGCTATTTTTAGGGACACGAGACACGGTGCAAGGTGCACGGTTGTTTACACACGATTTCTGTGATGCAGTGTTATCAGGCGTAAGCGTTCGGCGTAGTTTTTAAATACGTCGTATCTAAAAGCAAAGCTTTGCTTTGCAAATGGCAAGCCGGGAGGCTTGCTTCTAACAACGACGTAGTTGAAAACTACGCCGAACGCTTACGCCTGATAACGGTTAAGACCAACGGCAATTTAATCCCGTACATCGTGTACCTCGTACCCAAAAATAGTTCAGTTAGATCCCAGATTTGAATCTTTTCTCTAATTTCGTTATTTTTGCGCAAAAGTACAACAATAATGGTAGAGTATCAAATCCTGAATTCCGGTTTTTTTTATGCTGATGGCGGAGCTATGTTCGGAGCTATTCCCAAATCGACCTGGATTAGAAAATATCCTTGTGATGAAACGAATACATGCCGGATGGCTATGCGATGCTTGCTGGTTTGGAATGAAAACCGTGTCGTTTTGTTGGATACAGGAGTTGGCTCCAGAAATTTAGGTAAATTATCTTATTACAGGTTTCAGGAATTACAAGATATTTCTGTGCAATTGAAACAATCCGGATTTTCTCCGGAAGATGTAACCGATGTTGTTTTGTCTCACTTACATTTTGACCATTGCGGAGGTTGTACTTATATTGATGAGTCGGGAGATTTACAACTTACTTATCCGAAAGCCAAACATTGGGTCAGTCAAAAACAATGGAAAAATTATTTACATCCCAACCGGCTGGAAAAACATTCTTTCAGGGAACCGGATATGTTGCCTGTTCAGAAAGCAGGATTATTACATTTAATTGAAAAAGGCACTGATTTATTTCCCGGCTTCACAATGAGTTTGTATGACGGACATTCACGAGGACAAATTGTTTCATTTATAGAAACAGCAAACGGATTGTGTGTTTTTTCCGGAGATGTGTTTCCCACTTCGGCTCATCTCTCCATTGATTGGTTATCAGCTTATGATATAGAACCTCTTTTATCTGTAGAATCCAGACTCCGGTTAAAACAGGAAGCTAAAGGGAAAAATGCATTTTTGGTTTTATATCATGATGCTTTCAAAGAAACAATACGCTTAACTTAAAACTTTCAAGGCATTTTCTTTATCTTTTTCCAACTGTTTTACCAAATCATTGACCTGTTTGAATTTGATGTCTTCACGCAGGTAATCAATAAATTCCACAACAATAGCTTTTCCGTATAAGTTATCCGAAAAATCAAATATGTTTACTTCTATGCTGAGTTCCCCTTTATTGAAAAGTGTAGGCCGTGACCCAATGTATAACATGCCGTTCAAACACTTATTTTCCATTTTCACTCGGACTGCATAGACTCCTGTCCCGGGAATAATTTTTCCTTTATCGAACAGGTCAATATTGGCTGTAGGAAACCCCATATCCGTTCCCATGTTATTTCCGTGAATAACTACACCTTTTAGTTTGTAATTATAAGAAAGTAACTGGGCAGCATCTTTTACCCGGCCTTCCTGCAACATTTTTCTTACTGCAGTAGAACTGTGATGGACTTTTTCTTCTGTCAGCTGGTCGGCTAAAATTACCTTCACGCCCACATCTTCACCATATTTCTTGTATTCATCAAATCCGTCCAGCCTGTCTTTTCCAAAACGGTGATCATAGCCGATAAGCAAATATCTCACATGCAATTTTTCAAACAGAATATTCTGTATAAACGAACTGGCAGAATATTCAGATAATTTCCTGTTGAAGTCAATTACAATGCAATAATCAATTCCCGTAGTAGAAAGTTGATACAATTTTTCTTCAAAAGAAGTAAGCAATTCAGGCACATAATCCGTCTGTAAAACTTTACGGGGATGTATATGAAATGTAATAACAACAGATGGAACGCCTTCTTTTTGTGATATCCCCTTGAGTTGTTCTATGAGAAAACGATGTCCAAGATGTACTCCATCAAAAAATCCGATAGTTGCAGCAACTCCCTGTTGTAGTTCATTTAACGACTGCAATTCGTTTGCATGTAGTGTTTTCATTTTTGACTGAAAATCTTCTAAAATGTTTTTAAGCTGACAAAGGTAGCATTTTTAATTTAATTCCGTAATTTTGTGCCTCACACAGATTTTGAAATGAAATATACAATTCAATCTCCTGATATATTATCTTCAATCAAGATCGGGTTACCTGCCTCTAAGAGCATCAGTAACAGGGCTTTGATTTTAAAAGCTTTGAGTAAAAGTTTATTCCCGGTTGAAAATCTTTCCGATTGCGATGATACTGAAGTGATAATTAAAGCTTTTTCTTCCGGTAATTACGAAATAAACATCGGAGCCGCAGGAACTTCCATGCGTTTTCTTACCGCTTATCTTTCTCAATTAGACGGAGAAGAACATATAATAACCGGTACGGAAAGAATGAAAAACCGCCCTATACGTATTTTGGTCGATGCTCTCCGGCAATTAGGGGCTGATATTGAATATGTTGAAAAAGAAGGATTTCCTCCTTTGAAAATAAAAGGAAAAAAACTAAACGGCGGTACAATTTCTATGAATGGAAGTATCAGTTCCCAATATATTTCTGCTTTGATGATGATTGCTCCAACAATGGTATACGGACTAACTTTACAGCTTGAAGGTGAGGTTATTTCTCAGCCATATATTGCACTTACCAGCCAAATGATGCAAGATTTCGGAGTCGTTCCCGAATTGGACAATAATACTATCCGGGTTGGATTCCAAAACTATCAACCAACACCTTATTTTGTAGAAAGCGATTGGTCGGCAGCTTCTTATTGGTATCAAATATTAGCTTTATCATCTGATAATGTACAAATAGAATTACCGGGATTGCAGGAAAACAGTTCACAGGGGGATGCAAAAATCGCAGGATTATTCAATCAATTGGGCGTTTTCACGACATATTCATCTAACAATGTCCGTATTTCAAAAAATACAAACCGGACAACCAGACTTGTTTACGATTTTGTGAACGAGCCCGATATGGTTCAAACATTTGTAGTTACTTGCTGTTTATTAAATATACCTTTCCGTTTCACCGGATTGCAAAGTCTGAGAATCAAGGAAACAGACCGTATAGCCGCTTTACAAAAAGAATTGAAAAAATTAGGTTATGTCATCACAGATTTTAATGACAGGATTCTGGAATGGAACGGAGAAAAATGTGACCCGGAAGAAAATCCGGTAATAGATACATACGAAGATCACCGCATGGCTATGGCTTTTGCTCCTGTTTCTATGATTTTGAAAAAAATTATTATCAACGAACCAAATGTTGTTTCGAAGTCATATCCGAATTATTGGGAAGATTTGAAAAAAACAGGATTTAGTATAATAGAACACGGATTATTTTTATGATTTTAAAATTATCAATCGGATTTATTGTTTTCCTGCTGGTTGTCATCTTAATTGAACAAATCAGAAAAAGGATTCCGGGCAAACAAACAGATTCTGTAGAAGAAAATAAATATCCGGAAATCAATCATTCACAAGAAAATGAAGTTTGCTGTGGCGCCCATGAAGTTTGTGAAAAAGACCTTTTAAAGGCTTCATTAAACAACAATATCGAATATTACGATGATGAAGAATTAGATGTATACAAAGGAAAAAATTCCGGTGAATATACAGAAAAAGAGATCGAAGAGTTCCGGGAAATCCTTTATACGATGCAGGAATCGGATGTAAAAGGTTGGCTCCGGAGTTTGCAATTAAGAAATATAGAATTACCGGATGAACTCAAAGATGAAACTTTTATTTTAATTGAGAATTGAGAGTTTATTCTCACTTCTCACTTCTCATGCTATGGATTTATTACAATACACCTTTTTCCAACACGCCCTGTTAGGTAGCCTTTTTACCTGCATTGCCTGCGGCATTGTCGGGACTTATATTGTCGCCCGCCGGCTGGTTTTTATCAGCGGAGGAATCACCCATGCCTCATTCGGAGGATTGGGTTTAGGTTTTTTCCTGGGAATTAACCCCGTTTTATCCGCCATGGCATTTTCTGTAGCCTCAGCTCTGGGCGTAGAATGGCTTTCAAAAAAACAAGGTGTCAGGGAAGATTCGGCAATCGCTTCCATTTGGGCTTTAGGAATGGCACTCGGCGTTATATGCGTTTTCCTCACTCCCGGATATGCCCCGAATATTTCTGCTTATCTTTTCGGGAATATCCTGACAATCACCCTTACAGATATCTGGATGGCCGGAATTTTAGCTCTGTTGTTGGTCTTAACTTTTATGTTTTTCCTTAAACCAATATTGTATACAGCTTTCGACAGGGAATTTGCCCAAACCAAAGGACTTCCGGTTGTTTGGATTGAGCATTTGATGATGCTCGCAATTGCAGTGACGATTGTCTCTTCCATCCGTTTAATCGGCATTATGATGCTCCTTTCCCTATTGACAGTACCTCAAATGACAGCTAATATTTTTACTTCCCGTTTCAAAAACATACTTATTCTCTCTTGTTTGATTGGGATAACCGGTTGTTTCGGAGGTTTGTTTCTTTCTTATTTTTTAAATGTCCCTTCAGGAGCTGCAATTATTTTTATCCAGGTAATACTGTTTTTGCTATGCAAACTATGTAAGTTTCTGTGGAAAAAGACAATAAAACGGTAATAATTCTGTTATTTTATACGTGGGCAAAAGTAGACTCTATACAATTTCTATCTTCTTTTTATTATTTGTTGCATTTGTATCTTGTACATCTACCAAGAATACAGCCGTGACAAGGTGGTATCATTCGTTCAATACCCGTTATAATGTCTATTTCAATGGGAATGAAGCATACAATGAAGCATTAAAAGCACAAAGGGATGGCTATCAGGAGAGTTACTCCGATTTTATACTGATGTATCCGGTCAGTTCCCTGCCTAAAGACAAACAAAGTGAAGGTGGCCCATTCGATCGTTCCATCGAGAAAGCGGCCAAGGCAATCAAAACGCATTCCATCAAAACCAAACCGGAAAAGAAACAGGGCAAAAGAAATGACCCGAAATACCAGGAATTTTTGTCCAGGGAAGAATATAATCCTTTCCTCTACAATGCGTGGCTGATGATGGGTAAATCTCAGTTCCATAACGGAGATTTCCTGACTGCCGCCAGTACATTTTCCTACACAGCCCGGCATTATTCCACACAGCCGGAAATCACTGCGGAAGCTCGTATCTGGCAAGCACGTTGTTATTCAGAAATGGGTTGGTATTACGAAGCTGATAATTTGCTTTCCAAACTTAATAATGATCAACTTCCTAAAAATAAGAGCAACTGGTTTTCTTCTGTATATGCTGATTATTTGATAAAGCAGAAAGATTATAGCGATGCCATTCCTTACCTTAAAACTGCCATTAAAGCGGAAAAAAATAAAAAGCAACGATTGCGCATGACTTACCTCTTAGGTCAGATTTATGCCGAGTTAGACCAAAAAGATTTGGCTTATAAAGCCTTTGGTGAAGTTGCAGGTTCAACAGCCCCCTACCCTTTGCAATTCAGCTCCAGAATCCGACAGACCGAAGTGTTTTCAGGCGGAGACACAAAAAAAGTCACGGATATGCTGAAGAAAATGTCTAAAAGCAAGAAAAACAAGGATTATCTCGACCAGGTTTATTATGCATGGGGAAACGTTTATATGACTATTCCCGATACAGCCAAAGCCGTTGAACAGTACAAACTCGGCGTTGAAAAAAGTACTCAAGGCGGTTTTGACAAGGCATTATGCCAGATTTGCCTTGGGAATATTTACTTTCAGCAACGGAAATATGTGGAAGCACAACCTTGTTATTCGGAAGCTTTAGGGCAGATTAAAAAAGAATATAAAGATTATCCAAGGGTGTCGAAACGCTCGGAAGTTTTGGATGAACTTGTTGTATATGTCGAAGCTGTTCATCTGCAAGATAGTTTGCAAACATTGGCTGCAATGCCCGAAGCTGAACGCTTGGCGGTTGTTGATAAAATAATTGCAGAATATATCAAAAAGGAAGAAGAGGCTAAAAAAGAAACGGAAAAAGAAGAATATCTTGCTCAACAGGAAGTCAACCGCGACAACATGAGTAATCTGAGTGTAGGACGCCAAGCTCAGCAAATGACCAATCCGGGACTCCGCCAACCAACTGGCGGAGACCCTTTCTATTTTTATAACACTCAAATAGTTTCCCAGGGAAAAACAGAATTCCAGCGTAAATGGGGGAAACGTAAACTGGAAGATAATTGGAGACTCCGGAATAAAGTCACTCAATTTGATGATGAGTTAGCTGATAATAGTGGAAGCCAACAACAAGTTAATGAACAAGGTGAAATACTACAGGATACTTCTTCTGTAGCAAAATTTCCTGAAGAACTTGAAGCTGCCAATGACCCTAAAAAACGGGAATACTACCTCCAACAAATACCAGTTACTGAAGAAGATATCGCTTCATCAAATGACATCTGGACGGACGGACTCTTCAACATGGGAACTATTTACAAAGATAAACTGGAAGATTATTCTTTAGCCATAGATGCTTTTAACGATTTGAACAACCGCTTCCCGGATAATGAATTCAAGCTGGATTCTTATTACCAGATGTACCTCATGTACCTGAAAATGAAGAATACTGAAATGGCAGAATTGTACAAGGCAAAAATCCGTGCCGAATTCCCGGAAAGCGATTTGGCTGTCGCCATGGCAGACCCGGATTATGAGTACAATATGCGCATGATTGATGTGGTTCAGGATTCGATTTATCAACAAACATACGAATATTATACCAATAGTAATCCGCGTGGAATCAGGAAAAACTATGAAATCGTTTCTCAAAAATATCCGCAATCGAAGTTGATGCCGAAATTCATGTTCCTGAATGCATTGAGTTATGTACAAACCAATGATCCGGCTATGTTTAAGGAAAAATTAAAAGAATTGCTGGATAAATATCCTGATGCTGATGTAAGCGTCCTGGCTGGAGGCATGATGAAAAGCTTGTTGAAAGGTTTGACTTTATCAGGCGACGGCAATTTGGCTCGTGGAGGATTATTCGCCCTGCGCTTTGGCGGCAATGTAGGTGAAAACGGCGAATTACTCGACTCAACAATTGTCTTCTCTCCGGAAAAGAATACGCCTCACCTCTTGCTGATGATTTACCCAGCAGGCAAAGTAAATGGTAACGTAATCCTGTATACAGTAGCCGAATTCAATTTCTCCAATTTCATGGTGAACGATTTTGATTTACAAACAGTAACTTTCGGGGAGACCAGCATGTTCCAGGTAAGAGGTTTCAACAATTATAACGAAGTGATGCAATATTATGACATGATAAACAGGCCGGAAGGTTATATGCATTCATTAGACCAGGCAGTTATCACCGTGCCGATGTCTGTCGAAAACTACGATATCTTGTTGAAGGGAAAAAGCTTAGATGAATATGTGGCTTTCTTCAAAGAACACTTTGGCACTGATAATCAAAAACTAATCCGGAAATGGGAAACTATCCAGGAAGAAGAAATCGATACGCTTTCTGAAGAGTCAGATATCCTTGAAGACCCTACTCTCATAGATAAACAAGGAGAAAAAGAATTAGTTAAGGAAGAAGAAACCTTGCCAATTGATGTTCCGGAAAAACAAAGTCCGGATTCCATTGAAATGATATTCCAAGACACTATTATTTCTGTTCCGAAAGATACTGTTCCCGCTGTAAAAGCTATTATTTCGGAAGATGAAGTAATTGAAAAAGCAGGTGAAGCTGCTGACAAAGCATCCAAGACTTTTGATTCGGTAAATAAAACTATCGACGAAATCGCTAACGATCCTATTCGTGGAATTAAAAACCTGTTCTCCAAACGTAAAAAAGATAATGCTATCGACGAGTACGTAAAACAACAGGAAAAAGAAGAAAAAGAACAACAGAAACAACTCGACGAAGAACGGAAAGTTAAAGAAAATGCTCAAAAAGAGCTGAAAAAACAACAGGAGAAAGAACGGAAAGATCTACTCAAAAAACAACAGGAAGAAGAAAAAGCGCTTCTGAAAGCTAAACAAGAACAGGAAAAAGCTTTAGAGCAAGAAAAGGCCCGTGAACTGAAAGCCAAAGAAGATGCCCGCAAACAGTTGTTAAAAGAGAAAGAAGATGCCCGTAAGCAAAAACAGGAAGATGCAAAAGCCCGCGAAAAACAACGGGAAGAAGAACGGAAAGCCAAGGAAAAAGCTCGGAAAGAAGCACAAAAACTGAAAGATAAACAAAGGGAAGAAGAACGGAAGCAAAAAGAGGCTGAACGCAAGGCCAAAGAGAAAGCTAAATAAAGCTAAAGAAAATTATCTTTTGAAGTAAATATATTACTTTTGTGTAAGTAACATACATTGTAAATTATGAATGCAACAGTAGTAAATAAACAAAATGAAATCGCTCGTATTGCATTAAATACAAATGACGAAGAAGTTATAACTAAGCTTCTCAACTATGCAAAAAAAATAACAAAAAAGGAAGAAAAAAAACATCCATGTCAATACACTGTAGAGGAAGTAAAAGCAGGGATTAAACAATCAATTCAGGATGTAGAAAAAGGTAATGTTACTTCATACGAAGCTGTTTTGAAACGTTATTCATTATGAAAATAATTTTTACGAAAACAGCTTTAGGTGATTTAGATTCTATATATCATTTTCGAGAGCAACCAACAGCCAAAAGATTAGTAAAGTCCATATTGAAAGAAATTAAAATTTTAGAAAAACACCCTGAAGCTGCACCTGTAGATGAACTTTTTATTGATCAAATAAAAATAATCTGTTCTCTTGTAGTTGCAAAAGGATTGTATAAAATTTTATACTTTACAGAAAAAGAGACTGTTTATATTTCCGGATATGGGATTGCAGACAAAATCCGTCTGCTTATGCTTGAGAAAAACATAATGAGGGATAATTGAATATGAAAAAAGATAAACTTTTATGGGCTGATGATGAAATTGATTTGCTCAAACCATACGTCCTCTTTTTAGAAGAAAAAGGAATGGAAGTCGTAACGGTTTGTAGCGGACAAGATGCCATAGATTGCTGTAAAGAACAGAATTTCGACATCATTTTCTTAGATGAAAATATGCCGGGATTAAGCGGTTTGGAGACTTTATCAATCATTAAAGAACTCGACCCGAATGTCCCGGTTGTGATGATTACCAAAAGCGAGGAAGAAAGTATCATGAACCAGGCTATCGGAAGTAAAATCGCCGATTACCTGATAAAACCTGTTAATCCGAATCAAATTCTCCTTTCTATCAAGAAAAACCTGCATAAAAACCAGATTATTACTCAAACAACAACAACAGGATACCAACAGGATTTTTCCAAAATCGGTATGCAAATCAATGATTCTTTTACTACCGACGATTGGAAAGAAGTCTACAAAAAGCTTGTTTATTGGGAACTTGAATTGGAAGATTCCGATACAAGCATGTATGATTTGCTCAAAACACAAAAATTGGAAGCCAATCGTTTATTCGGAAAATTCGTAAAACGTAATTACCAGAATTGGATTGAAGGCGCTTCAAGCCGTCCGTTGATGAGTCCTGATTTGTTTAAGCAAAAAATATTTCCGCGATTAGATAATGGTGAACAGATTTTCTTCATACTCATTGATAATTTCCGGCTCGACCAATGGCGTGTAGTTAAAGATTTGTTATCTGAACTCTTTACTTTTAACGAAGATTTGTATTATTCCATTCTTCCTACTGCCACTCAATATGCAAGGAATTCAATTTTTTCTGGCTTAATGCCTCTGCAAATCGAAAAAATGTTTCCTGAATTATGGGTTGATGAGGAATCGGAAGAAGGCAAAAACCTCAATGAAGAACCTTTAATCCAAACACAAATTGAACGGTTCCGGAAGAAATACACATTTTCTTATCACAAGATTAATGAATCTTCATACGGTGAAAAACTGATTCATAATTTCAGTCAGTTGGATAAATACCAACTCAATGTTATTGTATTGAATTTTGTGGATATGCTCTCACATGCCCGCACCGAATCAAAAATGATGCGCGAGCTGGCTTCAGACGAAGCTGCTTACCGTTCCCTGACACGTTCCTGGTTCCGTCATTCAACAACCCTGGAGTTGTTCCGCAAAATAGCATCCAAAGGCTGTAAGGTGATTGTAACGACAGACCATGGAACTATCCGCGTAAACAATGCCATTAAAGTAGTCGGAGATAAAAATACGAATACCAATTTGCGTTATAAACTTGGCAAAAACCTGGCTTACAACCCAAAGGAAGTCTACGAAATTAAAGACCCGACAGGCGTAGGCTTGCCTGCACCCAACATCAGCACGAAATATATCTTTGCACTGAATGAAGATTTTTTCGCCTATCCGAATAATTACAACTACTATGTTTCTTACTATGATAATACTTTCCAACACGGAGGTATTTCGATGGAAGAAATGATGATACCGTTTATTACTTTAGAACCTAAATAATTTGGGTACAAGGTACAAGGTTTTTTCCGTGCACCTTGTATCTTGTACCTTGTACCATTTTATGAAATCAATCAAAATAAAAAGCCTCGACACCATTCACGAAGCTGCTAAAGAATTTATACGTTCTATAGGTGACCAAACTGTTTTTGCCTTTCATGGAGATATGGGAGCGGGTAAGACGACTTTCATCAAAGCTATTTGTGAAGAATTGGGTGTTTCAGATGTAATCAATAGTCCGACTTTCGCTATTGTAAACGAATATCGTTCAGATACAACTGCCGAATTAATTTATCATTTTGATTTTTACCGTATCAAAAATATCCACGAAGCCAACGATTTAGGAGCAGAGGATTATTTTTACAGCGGCGCCCTTTGCTTTATTGAATGGCCTGAAAAAGTGGAAGAACTATTGCCCCCCGACACTGTTTTTGTTGATATTGAAGAACAGGTTGATGGTTCAAGGTCGGTTACTTTGTCTTGAAATTACCCTCAATAACAGTTTTATAAAACTTCCCCGGCTCTCCCATAAACAACTCTTCAAAATCAACAATATAGATCGCCTGGGTTTTATTTATCAAATCAAGGATATCGGGCAATTTCATTTCTGCAAATAATTGAATAAATGATTTTGGATTAGGAATAGTTACTCCCAGAACTTTCTTTCCGCCGGAAGAATAGAGGTTGATACGTTTAAATTTTTTGTCATTCGATTCAGGTACTTCTTTTATCAAAATATCCTGCCATTTAGCCTCAACCTGTTCTTTATTGCTCAAATATCCCCAATAACTATAACCCGTAATGTATGGGTAAGTGCGGCTGTTTTGGTCTAAATTATTATATTCCACGACAATCGCTTTTCCCCGCAAATCACCGATTTTGAAGCTCTTTAATTCGGGAGAATCTATCAAAGGTAAGCTGACTTTTGCAAATGTCTCAATAATAGTATCATAGTAAGGCTGACTTGTATCTGGAATATATTTTCGTTCCCTTTGTAACCGAAGTAATATGATTTCTGAAGGATGTTTTTCTAAAAAGGTTTTAACTGTACTCAAACAGGTTTCAAACGGAAGATTTAGATTATCCCAACCATGATACATTTTTAATTCACCATTTTTTAAGGTGAAACGCAAATCTAAGTATCTGACTCCCATATTAAGCTGTTGTTCTAAATCATAAGTCTGGCATTTGGAAAAAGAAGACGAAGTATTATAGGAACAAGAATTATGTGAACCGGGAATTGAAATATTAGTGATTGACACGGTGTCATCCAAAAATTTCATCCAAATCTCCGTATCTAATTGTTGAGGATAAAGATTAAAGGATGTGATAAATGTAAGTATGGTAATAAGCACATTTTTCATGTTTCAAATTTAATATTTTTCAAACACATAGGACACATTCCTATGTCCTATGTGTTTGAAAAATCAGAAACGGAAATCTACACCTGCCCCGAATACTTTATTGGTACGTGAGAAAACGTCTGTTCCCGGCATATTGGTATTATTGTAATTTTCAGGATATTCTTTTGTCCAATCTTCATAATTAGTAAAGAAATAACCGATATTAATACGAACAGATTTAGAAACATTTACAGCTCCACCAAAACCAATAGAATATGAGTTTAACGAGTAGCTCAAATCTGTTTGATAATCATCAGTAACACCAGTTCTTGTGATTTGTCCTCCTGCACTTATCAAGAACATTTTATCAATCTGCCATTCAGCTCCAAACAAATATTCATTGATCCCACCATCGATATATTTTTGTTTGTCATTTGCCATTTTAGCATCTGAATCAAAGAAATGGTGGTAACCACAAGAAACAGTAACAGAAGGTATAATATCATATTTGGCGCCAATGGTGAATAATGCCGGAATATCGTGAGGAGTGTTTACTCCATTATCAAAAGCTTCCTTTTTTCCTGTTGGAAGTGTATTTTTCTTTGTTTTGTTCTCAACATTCAAAGATGTTTTGAATTCATATTTCATCCCAATATTCAAACTCTTCCAACTAAAGTTGACTCCCAATATAGGAGTAACACCCCAACCGGATTGAGAACAGTCCAACTCCATGTCTTTTGTTGAATATGACAACGTGTCTAATTTTCCTGCAATTGAAGAAAACATCGGATTTTTTGATAACCCTCCAAAATATTCTGTAGCAGAAACCATCGTGCCATTACCTAAAACCGTTGGCATTGTTGTTGAATTGGGATTAACCATAATTTCTTTCAAATGACCGACATATCCATTATTAACAAAATTCATCCTGAAACCGGCATAAGCCGAAAACATATTGTTAATTTCATAAGTTCCTCCAAGTTGTGCTCCATAAATAATGGAAGAACCTTCCATATAAGCATCTACAGAATATTTATTAGCAGACAAGCCTAAAGCAGGCACCGCCGCTCCTATTTGGTTTATTGCCAAAGGTAGCATGGCTATTGAAGATTCGAACGAAGGTAAGCCTTTGTTAAAAGTAGCTTTTCCTCCACCACCTGTTACTGCAATATTTCCCGAAAGCACCCATTTGCCTTTTTTGTATGCCCCAAATAAACTTGGAATTATAGGAGCAGCAGCTTCACCTTCATAAACTTTGGTTGCGTTGCCACCAAACCCGGTAAACGGATAGATATTGGCTTGGGCAATGCCAAATGTAGAAGTAATCGTGCGTGTTTGAAATGCACTTTGGTTATTAAAAGAAAAGTGTAATCCGTCGGCCGGCAATTTCGCGAGACCCGCAGGATTCGTATAAGCAGCATCAATTTCAGTAGAAGCATCCCTTGCCGGGTTGCGCAAAAAATGTACACTTTGGTTTGTGTTTGTCAATAACCCCCCCGCAAACAATCCACTCACATAAAAACAGGCTACACCAGCCAAAATAATTTTCTTTGTAGTTTTCATTTGTTTAATACTTTTAACAAAATTAGGCCGCAAAGATATTATTTTTCAATTAGATAGGTTACATATAATGAATTTTTTAACCATAGAGGCATGGAGAACATGGAGAAATTATAAAAAGAGTTCCATGTTCTCCACGCCTCTATGGTTTAAAAACTAAGTTTACTTCGTTTCTACCACAACATAAGCGCTTCCGCCATTTTGGGAGATTGGCTCATAATAAGTGCCATTATAAACCACATATTTCTGACCGCTTACAGTAGTTTCAGTTGCTCCATCGGGTAAATGAGTAACAACTGCTCCTGCAGGTGCGGTAATAACCTTATAGCCACCATCGGAACCAATGTAAAAAGCTCCTCCATAGTAATAGTATACAACTCCTGAAACAACTACCTTGGAATAACCTGAAGGTAAAGAAGGAATGGTTGCCCCAACCGGCGCCGGAACTACTTTATAATTTCCTTCGCTGCCGGAATAAAATACTCCTTCATCATAATGATATGCAGCATTTGCTACACTTACTACAATGGCTGTTGTTGCAATAGTAGCACAAACAAATCCTATCGGATGCCAAACAGGTCCCCAATAATATGGGGTAAATGGGTGATAATAATATGGATAATGATATGCGGGAACCGGGACAGGTACTGGTACTGGCCGGGGAACAGGATATGGACGAGGTACTGGAACCGGACGAGGTACTGGTGCAGGGTGAGGATAAGGATGCGGTGCCGGTGGCACAGGACGGTATCCATACCCGCCTGTATGCGAAATTGTTGTCGTGTGTGTAACGGTCGTATGTCTGAAACGCTGTGCCAATGCTGTTTGTACGGAAAACAATAAAACGATTCCCGCCAGCAGATATGCTATTTTATTATTGGTTTTCATCGGATAAAGTTTTTACTAATTTTACTTTTGAAGCAGCCGGAGGGGCTGTAAAATCAAACATCGCAGAAGGGATTTCCGGATTAAGAACCCAATCGGAATAAATTGCTTCATATTCCGAATTGCCGGATTCATCTTTGTAGGTAATTATCATTTTTTTAGGCAACCAGGTTCCATCCTCTCTTATCCAGAATTGGAAAACCGTACCATTTGTGTCGTTTCCGGCAATATGAAAACATACTTGCCCGTCAATAGAAGTAACGCCTAAATAAATCAGGCTACCTCCCGTATTCAATAAATCATCAACAAAACCGGGATAGAAAAAATCAGCCGCAGGAAATTCCACCCCATAGGCATTGTTAATTGTATCCATCGTTTGTACCAGGCTTCCCTTAAAGTTAAACTGGGAATACTGATTGCCTTGAAAAGTATAGTAGGTAAAAACTTTCCCGTCATACCAAACGGAATGATTGCCTTTGTCGCCCGTCAACTGTACTTTCATCTTATCAGGAAATTGCATGGAAGAATGGCTGACATTTGAATGCTTGATATAACCTAAGCCGTCGACCCAGACATCATAATAGGTCGTAGTCGTAAAATTACATGATTTTAAACTTTGGAAAGTAGCATTTACCTTTTCCATCACATAAAGAGCCACAGAGTCAATCCGCGGCGCTGCTATGTCTTGTTGCTGCGCCCGGAGGGAAAGCGGCAACAAAGCCAAGGTAAATAATAAAAATTTCGAAACAATGTGCTTGTACATAACTTTATTGATTTTAATTATCATTTTTAATTATAACCACTAAAGCCGCAAATTGTTCAAAATTCTCTTTTTTTTCAGATGGGATTGACGGGATACTTATTCCCTGCTCTTTTGTGTTTTATAGAAAAATCAATATCTTTACACAAAATGTGTAATAAATTTATTGACTTCGATGTTCAGTGATTATGGGCGCCCTTTTTACCAATCTTCCGATTTCCTTTTCCTTAACAGGATTCCCAAAGAAGAATACGTGACATTTATATCCCAAAAGTTTTCTGAGAATAAACGTAATATTGAAAAATCAGATATTGAAGTAATAGTCTATTTTTATGATACTTATACTTTTTATGTACAATCTTTTTTCAACCGCTTATTCTCAACAGGAGTAAAAAATATCACTCTGGAATTAATCGAAGAAACCAAAGGGCTCATTTTAGAAGAGCGGGAATATGTGTTTCAGAACTACAAAAACCTGCTTACAGAAAGCCAATTCGAAGTGTTGAGAGCCATCGCTAAAGAGGGAAGTGTTGATAAACCCAATTCCAAAGCATTTATGAAAAAATATGGTTTTGTGCAAGCAAGTTCGCTCAACAGGGCGCTGAATGCCTTGTTAGATAAGGAAATGGTTTATCAGGAAGAAAATTATTATAAAGTTTACGATGTTTTCTTTGCCAAATGGTTGGCAAAAATTTAGAGGTTAAATATGTTTATAACTATGGAGAAATGGATGATATAGAGAATAAATAAGACTCTATGTTCTCCATGTCTCCATGGTTTATAATAAGATCAACACTATACTATTGATTCACATTGCTTATTAAGGTACAACTACTTTTGCACTTGTATTATTCGCTCTTACAATATAAATGCCTTTGTCTAACTGTATTTCTGTATTTCCGGTAATAATGGATTCATATATTTTCTGACCAGAAAGGTTGTAAATGGATACAGGCATTTGTTCTTTCGTTTCAATGGCGATACCATTTACCAAGGATTGAATGGCGATATTGTCTGCTTTGATTGGGATAATTGCTGATGTAATAGAAAAGAATTTTTTCCATTCGGCGGCTGCTTTGTATTTGGTTTCAGCGCCTCCAGGAACAAATAATTTACAAGTATTGTACACATCATAAAAACAGTTAGAGCCTGCTGTTGGCGGATTTGGATTTTTACTGTGGATTTCTTTTAATCCATAGCATCCATAAAATGCTTGTGAACCTATCGAAGTAATACTACTCGGAATAGTTACACTCGTCAGACCTGTACAGCCGGAAAAATCAGAACTGCCAATCGAAGTCACATTATTGCCAATAGTAACCGAAGTCAAAATTTTGTTTCCTGCAACTGGTGAACTGTAATTCACTAAATTTCTACCCCAATGAAAAGTTTTTATGGGGCAGTTGGAAAAGAGGTTGGAACTATAGTTAAAAGATAAAGAAGTTATTCCGTCTGCTAAAGTTGCATCAGTTAATCCGGTACAATCGGCAAAAGCACGCCCCCCAATGGAAATAACATTATTTGGAATATCAATATTTGTTAATCCTGAATAGCGAAAAGCATCACTTTCAATTGAGGTAATACTACTGGGGATAGTAATGTTTTTTAAATCGCTACATTGGTAAAACATACTGCTTTCTATTATAGTTATGCTTGTTGGAATGGTTATGCTTGTTAAGCCAGTACAACCGGAAAAAGCGGAACTTCCAACTGAAGCTACATATTGACCAATAGTAACCGAAGTCAAAACCTTGTTACCTGCAACCGGTGAACTGAATTGTACTAAATTTCGGCCCCAATGGAAAGTTTTTATAGGGCAATTGGAAAAGAGGTTGGAATTATAGTTGAAAGATAAAGAAGTTGTTCCGTCTGCTAAAGTTACATTAGTCAATCCGGTACAATCGGCAAAAGCACGGCTTCCAATTGAAACAACATTGCTTGGAATATTGAGACTAGTTAATCCTGAATAGCGAAAAGCATCGCTTTCAATTGAGGTAATGCTACTGGGGATAGTGAAACTTGTTATATTGCTGCATTGGTAAAACATACTGCTTTCTATTGTTTTAATACTTGCAGGTATGCTTACGCTTGTTAATGCAGTACAACCGGAAAATGCAGAACTTCCAACCGAAGTGACATTGTTACCAATAGTGACTGAAGTCAGAGCTGTATTGCCAGCAATCGGTGAACTGAACTGTATTAAATTTCGCCCCCAATGGAAAACTTTTATAGGGCAATTGGAAAAGAGGTTGGAATTATAGTTGAAAGATAAAGGCGTTATTCCATCTTCCAAAGTTACATTTATTAATCCGGTACAATTAGCAAAAGCCTTACTTCCAAGTAAAGTAACTGTATTCCCGATGGTTAAGGTTTGTATTGAAGTGCCACTAAATGGATTACCAGAAGAAGAGGATAATGTTCTTCCAAAATGTAATGTTTGAAGTGGACAACCGGAAAACCAATCGGTTTTAGTACCCCGTGGATATTCACTGCCATTATAGTAAAAACTACTAAAATTCAATGCAACAGGTCCATTTTCTATAGTGACCGTTTTTAAGTTTGTACAGTTTTTAAATGCTTCGCCTTCTATTTCCGTAACACTGTTTGGAATGGTTATAGATTGAAAATTATTGTTTGGAACATGTTCCATATAAAACGCTTGTCTTCCGATTTTGGTAACCGAAGAGGGAATAGTTATTTTTTGCAAGTTTTTTAAATCGTGAAATGCACGGTCTCCAATATTTGTTACGCCATCTTGTATTACAACAGTTGTAATGGAAGAACTATTGCTATAGTATTGATCGTTCCAGGGCGCTTCACCTTTAGTAGAAGACCAGAAATCAGCCATATTTCCACTGCCCTCTATGTGCAACGTTGAACCTGACACATACGCGCGAACGCCATCACCACCTCCATCTTTAATTGGCCAAGGGTCGGCAGATGTTCCGTTGCCTTGCGCCATTACATTATTAGTAAAAGCACAAAAGGCCAATAGCAATACACTGAATATTGCCACATTCAATTTTTCGTTTCGTTTCATAATAAAAATAGTATGTGTGCCCCAAAGTCCCTAATCAAGGCGATTAATATTTAAAATAAAAAAGCGTGAGACTTTAACTTTCATTATTTGCTTATTGAGGTTTTCGACGACCCTGCAGTCAAATAAATAAGTAAAGCTCACGCCGATATACATCAACGTGAGCGTCCTCGCTTTACTCTTGACTGCTGTTTTGAAGTGTCGAAATTTCAATAAGCAAGAATAAAAGCTAACGCTTTTTCTAATATGTCAAATCAAATATTTAAGTATTTTCTATCTTAATTGTTTATTTTGTTTATACTTTATTGTTTAATCACTCACAAAGGCAAAGATAAAACTATTTTACCATATTTCATTTTTTATCATTCGTATTTCTATTGGAAATTTTGAAAAAAATAGTACTTTTGCCTTCATAAAATATCAAAACAATCACACTCATGAACAAGAAAAAACAAACTAATAAAATGGAAGAAAAGCCAAAATCATCTTCTTTTATGGTCGGCGAGCCAGCAGCAGAATACCATACTACAATATCTAAATCTAATCTTAATTCTGGAATCGAAGAAGAGAATTACTCATTAGAAGAATTCAAAAGCAGGTTTGAAGAAAAATTAGAAAAAAGGTTAGGGTTCAAGATATCACTATGAAATACTCGGTTCGTATCACAAAACGCGCAGACCAAGATATTGACGACCTAATTGATTACATTGAAAACAACCTCTCAGCGCCAATGACTGCTGAAAAATTTTCAAGAGGTATTTATAAAAAGATTGTTTCTCTGCAAACACAAGCAAATATCTACCCATTATCTGCTCAAGAAAGTGTACAAAAGTATAGCTTAACTGTCCGGCGAGTCAATTACAAAGGTTTTGCAATAATTTATACAATTGAAGACACAAAAGTCATCATTCATCGGATTATTCATGGAAGTTTGATAACTTAAAACACAAAAGCACAGGAAATAATTGCTCCTGTGCTTCTGTGTTGAATGAATATTATATAATCACTTCCCTTTCAGCAACTTATTATACTTATTATTATCCTCTATAATTTCCAACGCTTTTTTATACGATTCATTATCCTGATTCATTACCTGGAAATATTCGTTCATATCCCATAAATCCCTCGCAATGATCGCTTTTAATTGAAGACGGATAAGAGGTTCCGATTTTTTGTATTCCTCCATATCTTTTTCCGTCAATCCTTGCGAAGAACTATCTGTACTTTCGGGCATTTCACTTTGCGAAACCTTTGTAGTATCTTTTTTACTCGCAATCTTATCTTCTTTGGCCCTGTTAAGCAATTCATTCATCATATCATCACTCACAAAATAATTCTCATTGAATTTTTTGAAAGTGGGATAATCTTTTTTCAATTCATCCCGGTTCTTATCAATATAATTCATTGTCAGCTTGTTAACAATTCCTTTTGCAATGATATTGCGATGGAAAACAGTGTATCTTGAAGTATCGACCGGAATAAAATAATCGGGCATAATACCACCGCCGCCATAAACAATACGTTTATTCTCTAAAGTGTAATATTTCAGCGAATCGGGAAAATGAATACTATCGGCACTTATCATTTCTCCATGGTTATAACGGTCGGCCAAATCTTTGTTGTAACTATCAGCATCTCCTTTTTCGTAAGGTTTCTGGATACAACGGCCTGTCGGAGTATAATAACGGGCAGTAGTAAGGCGAATCATAGAGCCATCGGGCAAAGGAATCGGACGTTGCACCAAACCCTTACCGAAACTCCTGCGACCTACAAGAACCGCCCTGTCCCAATCCTGTAAAGCACCGGCAACAATTTCACTGGCCGAAGCTGAAGTTTCATTGATTAATACTACCAATTTACCGGTTTCAAACACTCCTTTACCACTTGCTTTAGCATCATCGCGTTTTTGCCTGAGTCCTTCTGTATAAACAATAGTTTTATCCCCATTCAAAAACTCGTTGGCAATATCAATCGCAGCATTCAAATAACCGCCACCATTATCCTGCAAATCAAAAATAAGATTTTTCATTCCTTTTGATTTCAAAATATTGAAAGCATCCAAAAATTCATCGTGACTGGTTGCAGCAAAACGGTTTAGACGGATATATCCGGTTTCTTTATCTATCATGTAAGATGCTTCCAAACTGTGGATAGGAATTTTATCCCTCACAATTTTAAAATCAATTAATCCCGGTACATTACCCCTAAGTACTTTTACATCCACTGTAGTTCCTTTTTTGCCACGTAACCGTTTCATGATGTCGGTATTCTTCATTTTAACACCGGCTATTAGAGAGTCATTCACCTGAATGATACGATCACCTGCCAGCAAACCCACTTTTTCAGATGGTCCCCCGGATATCACACTTACCACATAAAGGGTATCAGTAAGCATATTGAACTGGATACCGATTCCTTCAAAGTTTCCTTGCAAAGGCTCATTCATTTCTTTTACTTCTTCCTGGTTAAGGTAATTGGAATGAGGATCCAATTCTTTTAATAAAGAAACGATGGCGTCATCCACCAATTTATCGTCATCGACCTTGTCTACATATAAATTTTCTATGGAATATAATACCATATTTAATTTGCGGGATGAAGCATTCCCACTCATCATTTGCCCGGAAACAACCAGGCAGGAAGCAACAAGCAACAATAAAACTGTACAAATTTTTTTCATTATTTTAAGTATTCATGAATGTTTAATGATAAAGGAACAAATTCGTCCACACTCTTCCCGTATACCAACAATTCCCTTACAATAGATGAACTGATATGGGTATGTTCAGGCTTGGTGAATAAGACAAAAGTCTCCACTCCGGCGATTATCCGGTTCACATCGGCAATATTTTTTTCATATTCAAAATCATTCACAGACCGGATTCCCCTCAGGATAAACCTGGCATCAATTTTTTCGGCAAAATCAACAGTTAAAGAGTCATAGCTCATTATGCGCACGCGCGGCTCTTTTTCAAATAATTTGGAAATCATTTCCATTCTAACTTCCAAAGAAAAAAAAGTTTTTTTGTTCGGATTGAGACCAATGGCAATAATTATCTCATCCACAAGTTCCAAACCCCTGTGAACCAAAGATTCATGGCCAATGGTGAAAGGATCGAAAGTGCCGGGAAATATGGCGATTTTCTTCATTATGAACCAAATTTTAGTCAGCAAAGGTAAAGATTCTTTTTTTATATAAAAGATTTACTAACAAGTTTTTCCCTGATTATTTGGAAGAAACAATAAAAAATACTAATTTTGTGCCCAACTATTATGTAGGGGTGGAGGGGGACTAATAGT
This sequence comes from Bacteroidales bacterium, assembly GCA_031553415.1. GTDB lineage: Bacteria > Bacteroidota > Bacteroidia > Bacteroidales > Azobacteroidaceae > JAIRVZ01. The sequence continues at coordinate 26,663 of JAVBLO010000068.1, forward strand.
CCCCCTTGCTCATTCTACCCCTAAATCCCCTAAAGGGGACTTTAGCGTGTAAAAAAAGAAAGATTTAATAATAAATAATTAGCTGTCTCGAAAGTCCCCTTTAGGGGATTCAGGGGTTAAAGTTATGATTGATAAAGAAATTGTCAGGCAAATAGTGGAAGATTTTACAAAAGAAAAAGAAATCTTTCTTGTATCCGTTGAAGTTAAGCCCGGAAATATCATTGTTGTTGAAATAGACAGCGATAATTCGATAAGTATTGATAATTGCATAGCCCTGAACAAGTTTATCGAATCTAAATTAGACCGGGACATTGAAGATTATGAACTGGAAGTGGGTTCCGCAGGAATCTCGCAACCATTCAAAATCCTGCGGCAATACCTGAAAAATATCGGCAACGAAGTGGAAGTCCTTACCAAAGCAGGAAAAAAACTGCAGGGAATCCTCAAAGATGCCAACGAACAAAATATGGTGCTGACAATAGAAAAACAGGTAAAACCTGAAGGCGCCAAGCGAAAAATAACCGTCGAAGAAGATTTGACGTTTACTTACGATGAAATAAAATATACAAAATACTTAATCAGATTCAAGTAAAAGATTTATGGCGAAGAAACAGGAAACGATTAGTATGATCGATACATTTGCGGAATTCAAGGAGCTCAAAAATATCGACAGGACAACATTAATCAGTGTGATTGAAGAAGCTTTCCGCAGTGTTATCAGTAAAATGTTCGGAACTGATGAAAACTATGATGTTATTATCAACCCCGATAAAGGTGACTTTGAAATCTGGAGAAACCGCGAGGTGGTAGCTGACGATGAACTGGAAGACCCTAACTTGCAACTTTCTTTGACGGAAGCAAAAAAGATAGATGAAGATTACGAAGTGGGTGAAGAAGTTACCGATGAAGTACATTTTGCCGGTTTCGGACGTCGCGCCGTATTGAACCTGCGCCAGGCTTTATCAACTAAAATCCTGGAATTACAGAAAGATAGCCTTTACAACAAATATAAAGATAAAATCGGACAAATTGTTGCAGCAGAAGTTTATCAAATCTGGAAAAAAGAAATCCTGTTGCTGGATGATGAAGAAAACGAACTGATTTTACCTAAAACAGAACAGATTCCGGGCGACTTTTTCCGTAAAAACGAAACATTACGCGCTGTGGTTGTAAAAGTAGACAACCTGAATAACAATCCGAAAATCATTCTTTCCCGTACATCCAACCTGTTTATGCAAAGATTATTCGAACTGGAAGTACCCGAAATTTACGACGGATTAATCACCATCAAACGTATCGCACGTATCCCGGGAGAAAGGGCCAAAGTGGCTGTCGAATCTTACGACGACCGCATCGACCCGGTAGGTGCATGTGTGGGTATGAAAGGAGCGCGTATCCACGGAATAGTCAGGGAATTGCGCAACGAAAATATTGACGTAATCAACTATACTGCCAATACGGCATTATTCATACAAAGAGCATTAAGCCCGGCTAAAATATCTTCCATTAAAATCAATGAAGAAGAAAGGAAAGCCGAAGTTTACCTCCGCCCAGAAGAAGTTTCATTGGCTATCGGTAAAGGAGGGTTGAACATCAAACTGGCTAGTATGCTCACTGAATATACAATCGATGTATTCCGTGATATAGATATGGATGGAGAAGATATCTACTTAGATGAATTCTCTGATGAAATCGAACCATGGATCATCGAAGCCTTGAAAAATATCGGATGTTATACTGCGAAAAATGTGTTAAATAAAAGTCGCGAAGAACTGATTGAAAAGGCAGACCTTGAAGAAGACACTGTAGACGAAGTGTTGGCTATACTTCATGCCGAGTTTGAAGACGAAGAATAATGTGTAATATCCCTCTAAAACAGTTGTATGTCCATTAGATTAAATAAAGTAACAAGAAATTTGAATGTCGGATTATCCACGGTTGTGGAATTCCTGCAGAAAAAAGGATTCCCTACAGAAGAGAATCCCAATACAAAAATCAGTGATGAGGAATATGAACTTCTTATCAAGGAATTCAACACAGACAAAAATCTGAAACTCGAATCTGAAAAAATCAGTCACGACCGTTTGCTGAAAGATAAAAGGGAGTCAGTAGCCGTGGAAGGATATGAGAAAAAAGAAGAAAAGAAGGTTGTTGAAGAAATCAAAACCGAAATTCCCGACGAATACAAACCGAAATTTGTAACCAAAGGGAAAATTGACCTTGATGCGATAGGTAAGAAAAAAATTGTGGAGCAACCTCCTGTCGAAAAAAAGGAAGAAGTTAAAAAAGAGGAAATCATAGAGGAACCTAAAGAAAAAGAAGTTGTAAAAGAAGAAGTTCCTGCACCACAACCTCCTGTTGTGGAAAAAGAAGAAATAGAACCTATTGTGGAGAAAGAAGTAATAGAAGAACTGCCTCTTATTGAAAATGATTTGGAGGAGGAAGACTACGACGATGATTCGGAAGATGAAATTGAAGACGATGATGATGTAGAAGAGGAAGAAGAGAGTGACGAAGTTGAGGATAATGAAAATTCTTCCGATGAAGACAATGGCGTTTTCCGCCTGAACAGACCTGTTATAGAATCATCGATTAAGGTTACCGGAAAAATTGATTTATCAACAATCAACCAATCCACCCGTCCGAAAAAGAAATCAAAAGAAGAACGGAAAAAAGAACGGATGGCTAAAGTTGCTGCTACAAATGTTAGTAAACCTGCTCCGGCAAATGCAGAAAAAACAGAACCAACTGAAAAAAGGGAAAGACCAACGTTGACGAAAAAAGCGGATATGGATCCTGAAGACAGTAAAAAGAAAAAAAGAACACGAATAAAGAAAGAAAAAGTTGATATTGAAAAAGGTGTACCTGCAACAGGAGGAGGCGCCAACCGCAGTCAGGAATCACGCCTGAAACTCAGGAAACCTGTAGGAAAAGCAGAGGTTAGTGAAGAAGATGTTCAAAAACAAATAAAGGAAACATTAGCCCGCTTAACCAATAAAGGCCAGAAAAAAGGCGCCAAATACCGCAAGGAAAAACGTGATGCCATTTCTCAACGCCAATACGAACAGGATGAACTGGACCAACAAGACAGCCACATCATCAAAATCACTGAATTTGTGACTGCCAACGACCTGGCAAACATGATGAATGTGCCGGTTGTCCAGATTATATCTACCTGTATGAACATCGGTATGATGGTTTCCATTAACCAACGGTTGGATGCTGAAACAATCAATATCGTGGCAGAAGAATTCGGATTCAAAACAGAATATGTCAGCGCCGAGGTTGTTGAAGCCATTTCTGAAGAAGAAGACAGAGAGGAAGACCTGGTTCCCCGTCCACCGATTGTAACTGTAATGGGACACGTTGACCACGGTAAGACTTCATTACTCGATTATATCCGTAAAGCGAATGTAATTGCAGGTGAAGCCGGTGGAATCACCCAACATATCGGAGCTTATAACGTAAAACTTCCTGATGGCCGCCATATTACATTTTTAGATACTCCGGGTCACGAAGCATTTACTGCGATGCGTGCCCGTGGAGCCAGTGTAACCGATATCGCAATCATCATTGTTGCTGCAGACGACAGTGTAATGCCTCAAACCGTGGAAGCAATCAACCACGCTTCTGCTGCAGGTGTACCGATGATTTTTGCCATCAACAAAATAGATAAGCCAAGCGCCAACCCCGAAAAAATAAAGGAAACATTGGCTGGTATGAACTATCTGGTTGAAGACTGGGGTGGAAAATACCAATCACAGGATATTTCAGCAAAAAAAGGAATTGGAATGGAGGAACTGCTTGAAAAGATTCTCCTTGAAGCTGAAATGCTTGATTTGAAAGCAAATCCTCATAAACGCGCAACAGGTTCTATTATAGAATCTACTTTGGATAAAGGCCGTGGTTACACCGTAACCGTACTTGTTCAAAGCGGGACTTTGAAAGTAGGCGATATAATCCTCGCCGGAACCAATTATGGGCGCGTAAAAGCAATGTTCAACGAGCGTAACCAGCGCATAACAGAGGCTGGGCCATCAGAACCTGCATTGGTTCTTGGTTTGAACGGCGCTCCTACAGCCGGGGATACATTCCACGTGCTTGAAACCGAACAGGAAGCCCGTGAAATTGCAACCAAACGCGAACAACTTCAACGCGAACAAGGTCTGAGAACTCAGAAAATGCTGACTCTTGATGATATAGGCCGCCGCATCGCAATCGGAAACTTCCAGCAATTGAATGTTATTGTGAAAGGTGACGTAGACGGTTCTGTCGAAGCCTTGGCGGATTCTTTGATTCGCTTGTCGACTGAACAGATTCAGGTCAATGTGATTCACAAAGGTGTTGGACAAATTTCAGAATCGGATGTTACTTTAGCCGCAGCTTCGGAAGCCATCATCATCGGATTCCAGGTGCGTCCTTCCTTACAAGCGCGTAGAAATGCAGAAAAAGATGGGGTTGATATCCGCTTGTATTCTGTAATTTATGATGCGATAGAGGAAGTTAAAGCCGCCATGGAAGGTATGCTTTCTCCCGAAATCAAGGAAGAAGTCACTGCCACAGTTGAAGTACAGGAAGTATTCAAGATTACAAAAGTCGGAACTGTTGCCGGATGTCTGGTCCGCGAAGGAAAAATCAAGAGAGGAAACAAAATCCGCTTGATCAGGGATGGTATTGTTATCTACACTGGCGAATTAGGCTCTTTGAAACGCTTCAAAGAAGATGTGAAAGAAGTTGCCAACGGATACGAGTGCGGATTGAATATCGCCAATAATTTCAATGACATCAAAGTTGGTGATATGATTGAAGCTTTCGAAGAAATTGAAGTGAAACAAACCCTATAAAAAAATGAAGAATGAAAAATGAAGAATTGTTTTGCTGACATTTTTTAATTCTTCATTTTTCATTCTTCATTCTTCATTTTTATTGTGAATTGGCTGGATTTATTGATAGTTGTAATTGCTGCAGTTGGTTTGATAAAAGGTCTGTTTGACGGTTTTATCAAACAAGTTGTTTCTTTGCTATCAATTATATTAGCCATTTTTTTTGCCGGACAAACATCAAAACCGATATATAAATTCATAATCGGTTATGATTTCGTTACAAACCTCGTATCCCCGCACATCATTGCCGTTATTTGCTATATCCTGGCATTTACACTTATTATTTTTGTATTCAAATGGTTGGCAAGTCTGTTAACTACAATCATAAAAGTAACCCCGGCTTCCTGCCTGAATTACATGCTTGGCGGATTAATGGGAGTTTTTGTATCATTGCTCTCATTAAGCTTGATATTTAATGTTTTAACCTCCATAGATTCTGATTCGAAAATCCTGAAAGCAGATGCCAAAAAAGAATCTGTCTTGTTTGATAAAGTAGAAGCTATTGTACCACTCCTCTCCCCTTTTATTAAAAAGGCTCACAAAATCAAAGAAAATTTACCGGAACCGGTAAAAGAAAACCTGCCTGAAACTGAAGACTCTAATAAAACCGATAACACTCCTCCTGTTGAAGTTTAGGACTAAAAATATACTGCACAATTAAAGCATGGACAAAAAGCCACAACAAACTATAGGGGAAATAAGTAAAATATTATTTGTTGCCTGCCATGTGCAGAATTTCCAATAGAAGAAATCAGTATGATATTATCCTATGAAACTTCAACTTTATGCACAAGAAAAACAAGATTGTCGCAAAAAATAGAATTCAACTCTTCAAAAGAATTTGTCGTTTTCATGGAAAAATTCAACCCCGAAAACAGCCTGTAAGACCATTTTCTCCCCTTGTAAGAAAATATTTTTTTAAACACCTGTATGTGAGCATATTAAAAATGGCCGTGTAAGAAATTTTTGTGTCATGTAAGGAAGATATTTTCAAAGAAATAACATAAATTTGCTGCCATGACTTAAAAGTTATCGGTTAAAAATATAAGTATTGTGAGGCTCGCCACCTTACATGTAAAAATGCCTCCCTGTGAGGTTCGCAAACAAAACAGATCTCACTCAATTTTGAATATTAAACTAAAACACAAAGAGGCGCTGTAAAGGTACAAATTATTCAACCAAAATCCCTGTCTCGGAAACAGGTAAGTTTGGCGTATCTGGCTTAACGGCTGTTAAACCGGTTGCGTGAAAAAAAGCAGTTCTGAAAAGCTTTAAAAGAGTAGGCAATAATTAATATTGAGTATCATGAAAATATTTAAACTTTTAGACAAAGTGTGGAAACGATGTCAATGGCTTATTTGTGCTGTTATCATTCATCTGTTTGCAATAAATAGCTATAGTCAAACTAACGAACCAACAGGGAATAGAATGCAGAATCCAATTCTGGTTGGATCTTTTTATTCGTCATTTCAATATTCTAATACTGTAAATACAAAAAATTATACAGATAATCATTCCAGAGGAATTGGTTATTATTCTTCTGCCAATGATGTATTTTATTCATTTACACTGACAATTCCAATGGAAATTACAATAGACCATTGTGGCTCAGAGATTGAAGACACTTACCTGTATTTGTTGGATGCATTGGGAAATGAAATCGATCGCAATGACGATTCCAGAAATGAAAATATGTGCCCTGAAGGAGGTGGATATTATAAATCTTATCTGAACAAAGTGTTATCTCCGGGCACATATTATGTCCTTTCAGAGGGATATAGCCAAAATGGAGTCATTTCTACTTCAATTAAGGGAGAAACCAATATCACAGGTAACACTTTCCAAAAACCTATTGTTGTTAATTCCTCAAATGGCTCATTTCAATATACAAATTCACAAAATACAGTCAATTTTACAAACAATTATGTGGGACGCCCTGCCAATGATGTATATTACAAATTTGTATTGGCAACTGTTATGGAAGTAACAATCAACCATTGTGGGTCAACACTTTCGGATACCTACTTACACTTATTGGATGCTTCCGGAAACAGAATTGATTATAATGACGATTACTATGGTGAAGGAAAATGTGATCAGGCATATCATTCTTATATGAAAAAAGCATTACCTCCGGGAACTTACTATGTGGTGTCGGAGGGATATAGCCAAAATGGAATTATTCAGACAAATATTGAAGGAAAGATTCTCCGTGTAGAATATTATTATGACTTGGCGGGTAACAGAATCTCGCGAAGACTTCCTTATAGCAACATCTTGAGAGCTTTAGCCCAAGAGGAAGAACCTCTGAAAAAAGAAAATAATCAATATAGAGAAAACATAGAAAACCTAACATTCGAAACTATACCCGGTATTGAGAATATTTCGAATGATAAAGTAGTTATTTTCCCAAATCCGACACAAGGTCCATTAACAATAGAGATTTTAGGTTATGAAGACGGGGTTGAAAGTGAAATCAAGATTATTAACCAGTTAGGAAAAGCTATTTACATCCAAAAAGTAACATCAATGACCACAGAAATTGACTTGACAGGTTATGCAAAAGGAATTTACCTGATACAAGTTAATTTAAAAGGAGCAACCATTATTCATAAAATTATTAAAAAATAAAAGATACACTTATGAAAAATATTGTTTGTCTTATTATAATCATACTAACCATATTGCCATCCCGGATAAAATCACAAGACAAGGGATTGGATATTCGCAAAGAAGTGAAAGAAGTCGCAGCAACTCCGGATTCATTATATCTTAAAGCTGCTCCAACAGTTCTCATTTCACAAGAAGAAAAAGTGCCCGGATTATTAAAAGTGAGCAAAGGAGAATCAAAAATAGATTCCAAATTTATAGAATCAAAAATAACTCCCGAATCGTCATATTTCAATAATCTTGAATATTTAGAATCAAATGAGAAATCTCAGTCCATGTTGAAATCAACCTCAGCTATATCTTCAGCTGTCGGAGAAATTGCAATGAGCACTGATGTTTCTCCCAGTGGGTCAACAACGGTCAATGTCCCAATTGAGCTTTCCAAAGGAGTTGGAAATCTTATGCCTTCTGTTTCTTTGATTTATAATAACCAATCAGGCAACGGGGTTGCAGGTGCAGGATGGAATATCGGCGGAATGCCGTCTGCTTCAATTAGAAATAAATCCATTTACTATGATGGGAAAACATCTCCGGGTTCTTTACCAATGGATTTATGTTGGGAAGGGAAAAGATTAATCTTTAAAGTTTTTACTGGCACTTTTCATTTTTATGAATTAGAAGGTAGCGATGGGGCAATTACTGCCGATTATTCTTCTTCAGGAACTCTTACCGTTAGAGATAATCAGGGAAATAAATATGCTTATGTCTATAGCAGCAATAACGCGGCATTCAGATTAACTAAAATCACAGACCGGTTTGGCAATTATATTGACTATTCCTATAAATTTAGTGATAATTACTATTATATCGAAAAAATAAGTTATGGAGGAAACCAAACCAAAGGTACATCCCACACCCAGTTTGTAAATTTCACTTATGAAACACGGCACGACCCCATGCTTAGTTATCATTCAGGGAAAGAAATAAAAATAACTTTGCGGTTGAAAACAATTACAACCGGCTCAAAAGTGTATTCATTAGATTATCTCCAGAGCTATTTTTCCTTATTATCAAACCTCAGGTGCCAACTTGTAAATGGCATGTTGACTCAAAATCTGGAACCTCTTTATTTTTCTTATGGAGGAGGCATTGCCAACAGCGGTAGCTTGAATAAAAAGGAAGGAAATCTATCCTCTTACTTCACAGATGGGAGATATGAAACCATTGAAGCCACAACCGGCAGATTTTCTGCTTATGATAAAGAAGAAGGATTTGCTGTATATCCTAAGAAAAATACATATCAGTGGGGAGAATTTAAAGGAGATGGATATCAAACTCTCCATTCAATGTACAGTCCGGAAGATGTTGTTTTGATATCCCCCACATATAGCGATGCTACCAGTTTTTTTGGAACCTATCAAGTCAAAGTTAATAATGGATTCAGGGGGGTTGTAACATTAAATGCCGATAATTTACCTGAAAACAGTGAGGTAGTCCTGATCAATGCAACAGGCGGAAATACGAATTTCACTCAAAATATATCATTCCGTGTGTTTTCTTATGCAGGTTTAGCTCAATATGGCGTCACTAAAACAATAAATTTTACATTGCCGGCACATTACAGATACAATAATTACACTTCTGTGACGCCTATACAATATCAGACAGGGAACTTTAAAGGAGATGGTATTGAGCGGGTCTTAGGGATTCAGCAAAAAGCAGGCGATATTTGTCCTACCTCCGCCTTATATTTATTTGATCTGAAAACTCAAACACAATATCGTTATGTTACACCATTTACAATGGATGGTGAGGATAAAATAATCACTTTAGACTATGATGGGGATGGTAAATCAGATTTATACCATTTTCATGGTTCCGGGTTTGATATATATTCCTTTGAACCTGTAAATCCTGAATCATCAACTGACTTGTCATTCTCACTCAGAAAAATAGCTTCTTCCACGGCAATAACCCGGGGTCATTTCAATGAAGAAGACAAAGAGCGGAAAGGTAATATTTTTTCAGCACATTGGTATGCAAGGAGAAATATTTTATTTGGGGATATCAACGGTGACGGAAAAATAGACATAATCAAAACGGCTCAGTATGGCTCAAAAGATGGAACTTTAAGATCAATGAATGGTGACACCTGGGTGCAAGTGCTATCTGCCGGAAACGGTGTTTTTAATGTCACAAGCTATGACATGCCTGGCGTTTGGCTTAACACGTATAATGATGTGTTCATGCACGATTTTAATGGAGATGGATATTCGGATGTTGTTTGCATGAAAAACAATGTGCTTCAGGTCATTCATTCTAACGGCTTCCAAATTAAAAAAGAATTAATAAATAACTATACAGTGGATGGGTATGAACACTCGGGCAAATTATTCACAATAGGTATCAATTACTCTAACCATAATAGGATTGTCGGCTATATTAAAGGGCAAAAAGTTGCAAAGTTATCCATTGACAGGAATGAAATTGCAAAATCATACCTGACTTCTACCCTAACCAGCCACAATGTGAAAACAAATATTATTTATAGCCGGATTGATGACGATAACCAGTATTGCTACTCATCGGGATATGGCGCTCAATTCCCTTTCGAAAATTATAATGGCTATTTCTGGGTGGTTTCGAATTTGAATAAAACATTCATAGGTAATAAATTCCTTGATTTGAATTATTCCTATTCAAATGCTGTGATTCATAAGCAGGGATTAGGTTTTTGCGGGTTTGAAAACGTGAGTTCTTATGATGGGATAACAGGCCGGAGTACAGAGTTTACTTATGATCCGTTCCATCTGGGAGTTGTTAAACAAATAAATGCTTATGACCAAAAAATCGAAAATACGTATGATTTTTCTTATGTTGGAAACAAGGAACCCAAATTCAGGCTTACAAACCAAAAAAGTACAAATTATATAACAGGCATTATCACAACTGTTGATAATGCTTATGATACTTATGGAAATGTTATAAAGTCAATTGAACAATATGGTTCCGATGTAACAAAAGAAATAACCTCCGATTATTATAATTACAAGGGTGGAACTTCGGGAACATCAATAATCGGTTTTCCTCTCAATGTAACATCTAAAATTACCCGTGGAAGTAATATTGCAACTTCATCTTCACATTTCACTTATAATGATAAATACCTTCCCGAATCAGTAATAAAAAAGATAAATGGGAAAATAGTTTCACAATCTTTGCTTTCATACGATATTTTTTCGAATTTAATTAAAGAAGAAAATACCCCTTATGAAGCCTCAGATAAAACGCTTACAGTCTCCTACACTTACTCTGATGATGGATATAATTTGTTAAGATATACTAACGAACTCGGAAAGGCTACTGAATACTCCTACTCAGGTAATCTTCTCACTTCTGCTAAAGATTTCAAGGGTAATATAGTAAGATATGAATATGATGCAGCAAGAAGGGTTGTCAAACAAACCAATCCGGACAATACCTTCGAACAGACTTCTTATGCGTATGATGATTATAATCATTATACTGTAACAAAAACAGCAACAGGAAGCCCTGACAAAAATGTACAATATGATGGGCTTCACCGGATTGTAAAAGAAGAAACTCAGTCTTTGAATTCGATAGTGTATAATTATACAGAGTATGATAGTAGAGGACGTGTTTCAAGGACTTCATTACCCTCTTTTTCACCCTCTCCTTCTTATTGGAACACTTATTCTTACGATAATTATGACAGGATTTCTTCGTTGAATTATGCATCCGGTAAAAAAGATTCCTATTCATATAATAAGAACAATATAACATCGGTAATTGATGGTGTTTCATCTACTAAAACATTTGATGCAACTGGTCAGGTGATAAAAGTATCGGATGCGGCAGGCACAATCACCTATAACCTGAGAGCTGATGGACAACCGGTTTCAATTATCGCTCCGGGAAATGTTACTACTTCTTTTACATATGACGAGTATGGCAGGAAAAAATCCATTACCGATCCAAGTGCCGGAAAGCAATCCTATACTTATGATGCAGTCGGGAATATCAATTCCGAAACAGATGGCACTAACAAAACAACGACATACACGTATGATAATTATAGCAGGTTGACTCAAAAAATCCGTTCGGAATTCACCACAACCTATACTTACAATACCAATGACGGATTACTGACACTTGAATCTTCCGGAAATGGGACTTCAACTTCTTATGCTTATGATAACTATGGACGATTATCTGAAATAAAAGAAATGGTTCCTGATGGAAAATTCCTGCAAAAAACCTATAGTTATGCTAACGGGAATGTTTCATATATAAATTATGCAACACAGGATGGTGGCATTTCAGGAGAAGCCTACTCATATACTAACGGGATTCTTAATGAAATAAAATTAAATGGTACAAATTCTATATGGAGGCTAAACTCTTTAAATGCTTTTGGGCAACCAACAGAGGTCACAACCAGCGGATTTAACCGTACCTATGGTTACAACGCTTTCGGGCTACCCACATCAAGAGGCGCCGGTTCTTTCCAAAATTTCACTTATATTTTCGATTCTTCCAACGGAAACCTCAGCTACAGGAAAGACAACCGGTACGGGATGCAGGAAGATTTTACTTATGATAACTTAAACCGCTTAACGGAATATGATGGAAGAACAGCAAGCTATGATATAAAAGGCAATATTACTCAAAAAAGTGATGTGGGAAGTTTTTCTTACAATACTTATGGGAAACCTTATAATATATCGAGCGTGGACCTTTTGTCCACAACTATTCCATTGCGGGAACAGTATATTACTTATACATCTTTCAAGCGTCCGGCATCGGTTACAGAAAACAATTATGTTGCTTCTTTCGTCTACAATGGAAATGAAAGCCGGGTAAAAATGGAGTTGAAGAAAAACGGTGCAAAAGAACTTACCCGCTATTATATTTCGGATTGTTATGAAATAGACGACCGCGCTTTTGGGGGAACCAAAGAAAAGTTGTATCTTGGTGGTGATTTTTATTCTGCTCCTGCAGTGTATGTTAAAGATGGCAGTGGAAGTTGGCAACTTTATTTTATTTGCCGTGATTATTTGGGTAGCATTACCCACATCGCCAACAGCAGCGGCTCGTTGGTACAGGAATTGAGTTATGATGCATGGGGGCGCTTGAGGAACCCGTCAAATCAACAGGTTTATGAACCGGGTAGTGAACCTGCTCCATTTTTGGGACGAGGTTATACCGGACATGAGCATCTGACAATGTTTGGGTTAATCAATATGAATGCCCGGCTATATGACCCGGCTGTAGGTCGTTTCCTTGCCGCAGACCCTTATGTGCAGGCGCCGGATTTTAGCCAGAATTTTAATCGGTATTCGTATTGCCTAAATAATCCGTTGAGATATACGGACCCCAACGGGGAGTTTATATTTTCACTTTTCTTAGGCCCGGTTGGCGTTGTCCTTGATGGAATGTGCTGGGGAGCGGTCATAGGAGCCGGAACCAGTGCAGTAGCTTATACAATCGGAGCCGGAATATCCGGCAACTGGAGTTCTGGTAATTTTTGGAATGCTGTAGGCATGGGAGCAGTTGGAGGCGCTCTTGGTGGAGGATTTGGTGCATTGGGCAGCGTTGGAGTTTTGGGCTCTTTTGGAAACACCTTGGGATATAGCATGTTGAACCAAGCAGCCAGTAGTGCATTGACTAATACCATGTTCGGAAATGATATGACTTGGGGAAGTGTAGCCGGAATGGCAGCTGGGAGTGTGCTTGGTTCTGTTTTGCCCGGCTTTAAGCCAATCGATGCCAATCCAACGTTTAAAAATGCAATTGCTGAAATCGGATTTAATTCTGGGAAAGGAGCATTAACCGGATTTACATCCGGGTTGGTGCAAGCTGGAATAGACAAAAACCCAAATGCCATTTGGCAGAATACGTTAGGTGGAACAGTAAGCGGAGCAAGCAGTACATTAATGAACCTGGCATTTTTTGGCCCTGCATATAAACCTCATGATACATATTACTCGCACGATAGAAATGGACAAACAACCTACAGAAAAGGAGGATTGCTTTTAAGAGATGGTGCTGGTCTAACTTGGGGAAGGACTCTTGGTGTGAGTGGAGAGGGTGATGTTTTGGTAGGAACAGAAGCTCATGAATCCACACACATGTGGCAACAAAATAAAATGGGATGGGCTAATTTCTATGGAAAAACTATTACCCAGTACACGAGGGCTTTGTTTTCTGGAAGCATTTTGAATTTATATAATAATTGGCTTAGTGGATATAGCACCCGAGGAACTCTTGAATGGCAAGCTGAACGAGCATCCGAATATTATATGAAGCATATTTATTAATTGACTTACATGTAAAGCAATGAAATCGTATATTATCCTATGCTTAATTTCCATATCAGCTTTATTTTATTCATGTGGTGGCTATTCTTTACTATTAAATGAACAAAAAAAGTATGTATTAACATGTAATGAAAATCGAGTTGAATTTAGAGCAACAACAATTAGAACTTCAATTTATTATATTTATATAAAATCACTAAAGGGAGAATTTTATGTTAATATGAAAGATAGTTTATTTTTATCGAAGTATAATAACATTAATCCTCGTTTTATTCACTTTGAATATGATAAAAAGGAAGTTCCCAACATCCCTGTTATTAAAGAAGGAAAGACATTGATTTGCTTTTTCATGTATTATCCAGAGAAATGGGGGAAAGGAGAGACAATAATTATTCCACCGAGCAATTTTATTATGTGCGAGGATAAACCCTTAGTAACTGATACGATTAGAATCTCTTTGAAATAATGATTTAGCAAGGTTATGTTTTCGTAGTACGAAAACCCTTGAAAGATAGATTGAATCCCGTTGGTCTTTGTGTGAAAGATTAGCGGGATTTTGCTATTTATAGTGCCGCTATATTTTTCTGGAAGAAGTCTTTGAACTTCTTTTTAGTGAGCATTGTATCAATCAAACTGAAAATAACGGACTTGTCTTTATCATCAAGTTCGGCAATCAGGCGTACCTGTTCGGAGGCGGTTTTATCCTCGATTGTAATTTCTTTGGGCACCCTTAGCTCACCGTAGACTGGTAAAATAAGTGCTTGCGCTCGGCGAAGTTTCTAACTTCGTCGGGTTAAAAGTGAAGCTCTGCTTCACAAATATGTAAATCAGGAGATTTACTTATAAAAACGACAGAAGCAGAGCTTCTGCCGAGCGCAATGCACAATAGACT
>JAVBLO010000032.1:0-70983 GCA_031553415.1 Bacteroidales bacterium
TCAGGCCAGATGTTTGCCGCTACCTTCCTTCGGATTCCACCTCACGGTGGACACCCTTGGCGTTGGCTAAACACTTCCCACTATCTGGGCGTGCGAGGGACTTGCACCCATTAGAATATACCCATGCTGGGCGAACAATAAAAACCCATGTAATTGTCTAAATTACATGGGCTTAATTTTATTATTTGTGGGCTGTGGCGGATTCGAACCGCCGACCCCCGCCCTGTCAAGGCGATGCTCTAAACCAACTGAGCTAACAGCCCTAAAATTTCGAATGCAAAGATAGCTTTTGTTTTTGTTTTACAAAAAAAATTATGACAGATCTTCGATGTCGAACTTCAAATTTCCATCATCAATATTATTGATGAAGTTGTCCAAAATATTTTCAGATAGAATCTTTTCATAAACACCATTGGGGAGGAAAAAACGGACATCCTTTCCTTCTTTCAGACTTTTTCTGATAAATGAGGCTGAAATTTCAATCATTGGAGCCTCGCAGTAGCGAACGTTATAATGGTTATAATTTACTTTATCCATTCCTTTCCTTGGATAAACCAGAACCTGGAAGTTTTTAAGAATAACCTGGTAGTCTTTCCAGCGATGGAATGTTTTCCAATTATCAGCACCTATGATTAATTCGAAAATTCTGTCAGGATATGTCCGGCGAAGTTTTTGTAATGTGTTGACTGTATATACCGGCCGGGGCAATTCCCATTCTATGGTACATGTTTTAAATTTCTCATATCCGGCAATAGATATTTCAACAAGTTCCAGCCTCATTTCCTGTGGAATTAAATCTTCTTCCCCTTTAGTTGGATTTTGTGGTGTAATTAAAAACCAAATCTCATCATAATCTTCAAATTCAGCAATATAGTTGGCTAATGCTAAATGTCCGATATGGACCGGGTTAAACGATCCCGGAAAAATACCTGTCTTAATCATTTTGTTTAATAAAGTTTTTTATGGTTTGTAGTGATTGTTTTTTTGCTTCTTCTAAATTGTTATTGACAATAACTTTGTCAAATTGGGACGCAAATCCCAGTTCAAATTTAGCTTTTTCTATCCTTTTTTCAATAGTTTCCGGAGAATCTGTATTTCGATCTTCCAATCGTTTTCTTAGTTCTTCAATTGATGGTGCCTGTATAAAAATAGATAATGCTTTATTACCATAAAATTTTTTAATACTACATCCACCAACAACATCTACGTCCAATATAACATTGTTACCTTCGTTTAATATCCTTTCTACCTCACTCTTTAATGTCCCGTAAAAACGATTTTCATAGACTTCTTCATATTCAAGGAATTCTCCTTTAGAGATACGCTCTTTGAATTCTTCAGGAGATAAAAAATAATATTCAATTCCGTTTTTTTCTGTTCCCCGAGGCTCCCTGCTTGTTGCAGAAATGGAGAATTGCAAATTTAAACCTTGCTTCAACAAATAATTTATAATTGTTGATTTTCCTGAACCCGACGGAGCGGAGAATATGATTAGTTTACCGTTCATAAAACGTTTAGTACTTGCTCTTTAATTTGTTCCAACTCGTCTTTCATCTGAACTACAATTTTTTGCATTTCTGCATGATTTGATTTGGAACCAAGTGTATTTATTTCCCTGCCGATTTCCTGAGTAATGAATCCGAGTTTTCTACCCTGGCTTTTTTCATTAATCATTGTATCAATAAAATATTTAAGATGATTGTTTAAGCGGAGTTTTTCTTCGTTTACATCTAATTTTTCAATATAATAAATCAGTTCCTGCTCAAAACGATTGGAATCGTAGTTTTGGATATCCAACTTCTGAAGAGAATCTATGATTTTTGTTTTTATTTTTTCGATACGCTCTGACTCATATTTTTCAACTTCATTCAAAAGAAGAGATATGTTAGCAATCTTACCTTCAAATAGTTTTTGTAATACCAACCCTTCCTGGTTTCTGAAAGATAAGAATTGTGCTAAAGCATCCTGGATTGTTTTTTTTGCAACTTCCCATTCATTTTCATCCAATTCAGTCATCTCTGTTTTCATAACTTCAGGCATACGTAATAAAACAGTATACCAATCAGAAGGTATTGGAATCCCTAAATTTTCAGCAGATTCTTTAATCTGGTTGTAGTAGTTTTCTAATGCGTTCTGATTGATTTGAGAAGATATGTTTTTACCTATATTTTCAATATAAATAGAAAAATCAACTTTTCCCCGTTCAATATTTTGAAGTAAATTGTTCCGGATTTCCATTTCTTTTTCCCTGTAAATGGATGGAATCCGGGTATTTAAATCAAACTGTTTACTATTCAGAGATTTAATCTCCACACATATTTTTTTATTAGGTAATTCGGATGTCGACTTTCCGAATCCCGTCATTGATTGTACCATATATATTATATTTTCATGCAAAAATAGTTTTTTTATCTTGCAAACGTTAATATCTCGGCTTAAAAATGTAAATTTGCACACAAAAATACAGATGTCGTGCTTGATTCATATAGAAACGTCAACAAAAATTTGTTCGGTTGCGTTATCACAAAATAAAAAAATTCTTTTCAACAAAGAAAATTATAGTGGAAGTTCTCACGCGGAATTATTGGGCGTTTTTGTATATGAAGCTGTTGGTTTTGTGAGGGAGAATAATTTAAAACTTGATGCTGTAGTAATAAGTTCTGGTCCGGGATCATACACAGGCTTAAGGATTGGAGCTTCCGAAGCTAAAGGATTGTGTTATGGTTTGGATATTCCATTAATAGCCATTCCTTCATTGGATATTATGGCTCATCAGGTTATTCATTCAGGAATCGGGAGTGATTTTTATTGCCCGATGATTGATGCCAGGAGAATGGAAGTTTATTCGGCTATATATAATAAGAATATGAGCAAAGTAAAGGATATTTCGGCTGATATAATAGACGAAAATTCATATTCTGAATTTATATCGAAAGGAAAAATCTGTTTTTTTGGAGATGGAGTTGTCAAAAGTAAAAACATTATAGCTTCTCCGGAAGTTGTATATATAGATGATATACATCCTTTGGCTTCCGGTATGGTTTTTCTGGCAGAAGAAAAATATGAAAAAAAAGAATTTGCCGATGTTGTATATTTTGAACCGTTCTACTTAAAAGAATTTATGGCTACAATTGCAAGAAATAAAATAATATAAAATTAAGAATTAAGAATGAAGAGTTAAGAATTATTACAGAGTATGTATGTGATTTTTAACTCTTCATTCTTCATTCTTTATTCTTAATTAAAAAGATGAAATATAATACAAAACAGTCTCGCTTAGTGCTTCCCGAATACGGGAGAAATATTCAAAATATGGTTGATTATTGTGTTTCCATTCCAGACAAGAATGAACGGAAACGTTGTGCCAATACCATTATTAACATCATGGGAAATATGTTCCCTCATTTGAGAGATGTGAATGATTTCAAACATATTTTATGGGATCATCTGGCTATTATGTCTGATTTCAAATTGGATATTGAATATCCTTATGAAATAAGAAAAAAAGAGGATCTTTATATTAAGCCTCCCAGGTTGCCTTATAGTACAGGGAGAATTGTATATAAGCATTATGGCAAAAACCTGGAAAATATGATCCGGAAAGCAACCCTGTATGGAGATGGGGAAGAACGTGAACAGTTGATTAATCTGTTGGCCAATCACATGAAGAAGTCTTTCCTGACCTGGAATAAAGAGGTGGTTGATGA
Organism: Bacteroidales bacterium; assembly: GCA_031553415.1. Lineage (GTDB taxonomy): Bacteria > Bacteroidota > Bacteroidia > Bacteroidales > Azobacteroidaceae > JAIRVZ01. Next base: position 3,708 of record JAVBLO010000032.1, read on the forward strand.
CCGGAAAATTTTTGCCGATTTAGATCAACTTTCGAAAGGGAATATCGTTTTGGATGAAGAGTCCCACAAATTGACCGAATCGAAAGAGATTTTGATGAAAAAGAATAAAAATTTAGCGAGAAGACAGAATAATAAATAAAGATGGCTTCATTTGTAATTGAAGGAGGACATAAATTATCGGGGGAAATTATACCGCAAGGCGCTAAAAATGAAGCCCTACAGGTTATTTGTGCAACGCTGCTTACTCCCGAAAAAGTAATAATCCATAATATACCTGATATTTTGGATGTAAACAACCTGATTATTCTTCTTCAGGAAATGGGTGTAAAAGTTGATCATCCTCAACCGGGAACTTATTCATTCCAGGCGGATGATATTAATCTGGATTACTTGCAATCAGACCATTTCCTGAAAAAAAGTTCTTCATTACGTGGCTCTGTGATGATCGTAGGCCCTTTGCTTGCACGTTTCGGAAAAGCTGTTGTGCCTAAGCCTGGAGGAGATATGATTGGTCGTCGCCGGTTAGACACCCATTTTATAGGCATTCAAAAGTTGGGTGCGGCATTTGATTATGATAATGAAAAGCAACTGTTTAATGTTACTGCAAAAAAACTGAAAGGCACATACATGTTACTTGATGAAGCATCAGTAACCGGTACTGCCAATATATTGATGGCTTCTGTTTTAGCTGAAGGTAAAACGACTATATATAATGCAGCCTGTGAACCTTATCTTCAACAACTATCCAAAATGTTATTGAAGATGGGCGCTAAAATCAAAGGCGTTTCATCTAATTTGCTTGAAATTGAGGGTGTTAAAGAATTGAAAAATTGTGAACATACTATATTGCCCGATATGATCGAGATCGGAAGTTTTATAGGTATGGCTGCCATGACATCTTCCGATATATTTATTAAGAATGTATCATTTAGTGATTTGGGAATCATTCCGGATGCTTTTCGTCGTTTAGGCATCAATGTGAATCAGTTGGGTGATGATATTCATATTCCAGGCCAGGATTCATATACCATTGAAACATTTATTGATGGCTCCATTATGACAATTGCAGATGCTCCCTGGCCGGGATTAACGCCCGACTTATTGAGTGTATTCCTGGTTGTTGCCACGCAAGCCAACGGAAGTGTGCTGATTCATCAGAAAATGTTTGAAAGCCGGCTGTTTTTTGTTGATAAATTAATAGATATGGGAGCGCAAATTATCTTGTGTGATCCTCACCGGGCGACTGTAATCGGCTCGGGGAAACGTTATCCGCTTAGGGCATCGGTAATGTCTTCTCCTGATATTCGTGCCGGAATTGCTTTGCTGATTGCCGCCATGAGCGCTAATGGCACAAGCCGTATTCATAACATTGATCAAATTGACAGGGGATATCAGGATATTGATAAACGATTAAATGCCTTGGGAGCAAGAATAACAAGAATATAAATTAAATTGAGAACGGAGAATTAAGATCAAAAAGAAAAATTCTCAATTCTCAATTCTCCACTCTTATGATTAAAAGGGAAGATTTAGTAAAAATAGGACAATTTAACAAGCCTCATGGTATTAGAGGCGAAATTTCTTTTACTTTTACGAACGATGTTTTTGATGAAAGTGAATGTGAGTTCCTGGTTTGTGAAATTGATGGTATATTTGTTCCCTTTGTAATTGAAAATTACAGGTTTAAGTCTAATACTATGGCATTAGTTAAATTAAAGGGAATAGAAACTGATATCAAGGCTAAACTTTTTACCAATTTGGATGTTTATTTTCCTAAACAATATATAATCGAAGATGAATTGGAGGAAAGCATCACATCTTGGGATTATTTTATAGGGTATACATTGATTGATGATGTTTTAGGAGATGTTGGAGTGATTTCGGATGTTGATGAAACAACAATGAATATATTGTTTATAGTTGAAAGAGTAGGAAGGGAAGAACTCCTTGTTCCTGTTTCTGATGAATTGGTTTTAGAAATTGATACTGAAAATAAAAAAATCCGGATGATAATTCCGGAAGGATTGATAGATTTATAAAAGGCAGATTATGAGGGCGCTTACTTTACAATATCTTTATTTGCAGAGACCATTAATGTTTGTATTGTTTATTACAATATTAAGTGTCTGCTGGATTTATGACGGGGATTTTTATACCAAAGGAGAGCCACGTGAGGCTTCTGTCGCAGTTTCCATGGTCGAAGAAAATGAATGGGTATTGCCCCATTCGTATGCTGATGAAATTGCTTATAAACCTCCTTTTACTCATTGGTTGATGGCTGCTTTTTCGTTACCCAAAGGAAGTGTTTCCATTCTTACGGCTCGTTTGCCTTCAGCTATCGCATTTGTGTGCATGATTGGAGCATGTTTCCTGTTTTTTGGAAGCAGGATCAGAAGTCTGGAATCATTTCTTATCTGTATGCTTTTGATAACAAGTTTTGAATTGCACAGGGCTGCAATGACTGCCCGTGTTGATATGGTGCTGACTGCTTTAATTGTTATCGGGCTTATCCGGTTGTTCCGGTGGGAAGAACATAAGAAGTTAATGGGCTTTCCAATTACTGCTGTTATTATGCTAAGTTGTGCTACATTAGCCAAAGGTCCGGTTGGTATTGTTTTGCCATTGCTTGTCTTCGGAGTATATCTACTCCTTTTAAAATATAATTTCTGGAAAATTGCCGGAAAATTTGTTTTGATAGCTATTGCAGCTATGATTTTACCTGCTATCTGGTATTATTTGGCCTATTTGCAAGATGGTCAAAAATTCCTGGATATGGTTTGGGCGGAAAATTTCGGCCGGTTTTTAGGAAGTGATGTAAATATTTCATACGAATTAGGTCATGAACAACCATTTTGGTACAATTTTGTTACTTTATCTGCCGGATTTATTCCATGGACATTGTTGCTTGTCATTTCCCTCTTTGCCATTAAATACAGCTTTAAATTCCCCGGATTCAAGATAATCTGGAATAAAATGTTGTCTATGAGTAAAGTAAAACTTTTCTCTTTAGTAGCAGCTGTCGTTATAGTCCTGTTTTATTGTATTCCATTGAGTAAGAGGAGTGTGTACCTGATGCCAGCCTATCCTTTCATTGCTGTTTTCATAGCTCACTACATTATGTATTTAACAGAATATAAACCAAAAGTTGTAAGAATTTTCAGCATTATTATCGGTTGCATTGGAACTTTAGTAGCCTTGATTGTTTTACTGACAGTTGTGACTCAATTAGTTGAACCGGTTCAATTATTTGGTTTTATAAAAAGTGAAAGGACATTATCTGATATAGCTATCATTTGGAGTTCGTTGACTGCCCCAAGTATATTGTATGTATTATTGTTTTGTATATTGGTTGTTACTATATACACTTTATTTGTTTTGCAAAGGAAAAAGAATAATCTGAAAGTCTTGTATGTAACTGTTGCCACTTATGTTGCAATTTTCTTAGTTATGGATGGTATTTTTTTTCCTGCATTTAAAAATGGGGTGAGCATAAAACCTTTTGCAAAGGAAATCAGGGCTTATAACGCCGATCATGAAAGTATTTATGTGGTTAATAACCTGAAGGAATACTCTAATATGTATGGAATGAATTTTTACCTGCATAATGACTTCAAAAATTTCGAAAAAGATTTACCTCAGGATGGATTGCTTCTGATAGGAGAGGATGATTATCAAAAATTATATTCCCGTTATTCTGATACATACGAATTTACCTTACTGAAACAAAGTAAAGGGAGAACACGGGATAACGGCCAGGTAATCTCATTGTACTCTATCCAGAAAAAAACTGCAGATGAAAATGATGGTTTTGAGGTTATTGAAGAAATAATTGAAACACCTGTATTTTAGTATTCCATATATAACTGGGTTGCTTCATCCCATTCGAATTCTGATTTGAAAGGTGAATCCAGAATTTTTTTTAATTGAGGATTCACATCCAATACTTCATCCAAATAAATGGAGATGCTGTTTGAAGGTTCGGAGACATAATCTTCGTCTTCAGTGCCATGCATGAATCTCCAACCACTGTCGATTTTGGTTTCCGGATATTCACGATAACAATAACCAACATGTTTATTCTCTAAAGCTAATTGCGATATAAATGCATAAAGCTTTATATTTTCAGGTTTTATATCTTGTGCTTCTTCTATTACATCCATTTGTCGTTAGTTTATAAGTTTAATTTCAGGCAATAAAGTTAAAACAAATATTCTGATTATTTCAAAAAATCTTTTGGCAATGAAAATTGCTACCAAAGGATATTAATAACAATGACCGGAAGAGAGTAGATGTCGATTGGTATAGAATAGAATAAAATATGTGTAATCTGTGAAATCTGTACGAGGTTTTTATTAAATTTGGCTTGTTTTTTGAAGTAATTACAATATGAAAATATATAAGTATCTGTTAATTGGATTGTGTGCCGTTGTTATTGTCGGCATGTGTTTTTTTCTAACTTCGCTTCAGGCAGGAGAAAAGGAACACAGAGAGTTTGTTGCTACATATTCATATTCTGTCCCGGTTCCTGATTATGTGGAATTTTGTGGAAAAAAGGTCTATCTGGATCGTTATGATATGCACGAGCGTTATGATCGTGAAATTAATGGTTTTACATATTTGCATTCTACCACAATGCTGTTGATTAAACGCGCTAATCGTTATTTTCCCATTATAGAGCCTATTCTGAAGAAAAATAATATACCGGATGATTTCAAATATCTGGCAGTTATTGAAAGCAGTCTGAATCCGAGGGCTATATCCTCGGCAAAAGCTGTTGGTTTATGGCAATTTATGTCAGATACGGCAAAAAGATATGGTTTGGAAGTCGGTGACCAGGTGGATGAGCGTTATCATATTGAAAAAGCTACAGAAGCTGCATGCATGTATCTCAATGAAGCATATCGCAAATATGGTGATTGGGCTTCGGTTGCAGCCTCTTACAATGGTGGAATGGGGCGGATTTCTTCTGAATTGAACAACCAGATGGTTGACAATGCTTTCGACCTATTATTGGTAGAAGAAACTTCCCGATATGTTTTCCGCATTATGGCTGCTAAGGAAATATTTAAAAGTCCGAATAAATACGGATTTATTTTGAAGAAAGAAGATTTGTATCCTACTATCAGAACTAAGCAAATTCAGGTTTCTTACAATATCCCTGATTTGGCGGCATTCGCCAGACAAAACAATATCACTTATTCCCAACTAAAAGATTTTAATATCTGGCTCAGGGATAGGAGTTTAACGATGTCTCCCAGGAATCCTAAAACATACACAATTGATATTCCTCTTGAAGAAGATATGTATTACAGCAGGAATAAGATAAAAGTACACGATAAATATTGGATAGTGAACTGAAGATAAAACTTTATTCGGGGAAATTATATGTTTCCGATACAATATACTCTGGTCTTTCTTTTACTTCATCGAAAAGGATTCCAATGTATTGCCCTAATACACCAATAGTTAAAAGCTGAATTCCTCCAAAGAAGATAACAATTATCATGATGGATGTAAATCCGGATTCAGCATTGGTGTATCCGAAAATTTTCCCGAACATATACCATAAGGCTAAAACCAATCCGATAGCTACGGCCGTAAATCCTAAACTTGTAGCCATTAACAAAGGTTTTTTAGAGAAATAAAGCAATGCTTTGGAGGCTAAGGCAAACATTCTTTTTAGTGGATATTTGGTTTCCCCTGCAAAACGTGCTTCCCGTTCATAATAAAAAGGTACCTGCTTGAAACCAACCCATGAAATAAGCCCACGTATATATTTCCCTTTTTCTTTCAGCCCATTGAATTCTTTTATAATGTGACTGTCAATCAACCTGAAATCTCCGGTATCTATAGGGAATTTCACTTCAGATAAACGATTCAATGTGCGGTAAAAAGTCTTGGCTGACCATAATTTGAATTTGCTTTCTCCAGCTCTTGATTTCCTGACACAATACACCACATTGGCTTTTTCATTTTCCATTGTTTGCAGCATATCGGGAATCATTTCAGGAGGGTCTTGTAAGTCAGCATCAATGATAATTGCCAAGTCGGCCTGGCAATGGTTAATTCCAGCTGTGACAGCAGGTTGATGCCCAAAATTGCGTGAAAAATTGATAATTTTAACACACTGGTCTCCTGAAGCAATACTTTTAAGGATTTGAAGTGTATTATCAACACTCCCGTCATTGATAAAAATGATAGAAGTAATATAAGACAATCCGTTGATAACGCTTTTCATACGTTCGTAGGTTGTCCGGATAACAGCTTCTTCGTTATAACAAGGAATTATGATAGCCAGTGATTTCATATATTCTGGAGATTATCCGGTTTTACTTTGAACGTAAAATATTTGTTGAGCAGGAAATTAATTCCTGTATAAACAACCATGCCAAGTAAAGTGGTATATGATTCTTTTAAGTCAGTGTATTTTTCAAGCAATAAAAGAAAGCCAAGCTGGATTACATAACATATTAAAAAAGCTATCAGGAACTTCACAAATTCTTTTTTCCAGTCATCATGCGCTTTGAAAGTCCACGACCGGTTAAGTATAAAACTATTGATAAAACCTGCTATATAACCTGTTGCATTGGCGATAACTAAAGGTGTTCCTAATACAGCCCTCATTAACCAGATAACAACCAAAGTCAAGAGCGTATTTAAAACACCGACAATTCCATATTTAAAAACCTCAATAAAAAAATTTTTATTCATCAAGTTCAAACTACAGGATTAACCCCTTTCCAATTCTTTTTTGATGTCTTCTTCATCAAAAACTTTAACATTGGTAATAATAAAACTGCGGTCAATGAAATCGCCATATTGATTGCATTCTATAATGGCATTCTCCAATATATTTTTAATGTTGGATTTTATGTTTATCAAAAAGACTATACAGAAATAATTTTCCGAAACTTCTAAATTCTCAACATTCCCATGAGCTTCATGGATGGCGAAAGGAATTTCTTTTTCAATTAGTTGGATTTGATATGGCGAAAAAGGCAGCAAATCTTTCGATTTAAAAAATGAGAAAAACCTCAACATATCGCCTTTACCACCTAGTCCTGTAGAGATAAAAATATGCTTTTCTTCTGAAAATTCAGATTCTAATATCATTTTTGCCTGCAAGAAAGACAATCCTGCCCAATCTTTCAACTCTTCTGCCGGATGTTGGGAGTAAGTTTCCAGAACCCTGTATGCCTTGACATCACCGGAAATAGCTAATGCTACCATTGCAAGCTTCTTTTCTTCATCTGAAGTTTCTGGATTATGAAGAATATCGGTAGCTTCTTCAATGGTAGGTTTGTTTTCATCTTTCCGTATATCCTCCGAATAATGAAAATACTTCATTTGCGTTTCAACAGGAACACTTGTTTCTAAAATATGAAATTGCCCTTGCACATTTTCGAGCGATTCCTGGAATTGTTTATATCTATCGTCGTCGTTTGCCATAATTACCGCCAAATATAATCATTCTTCCCTTTGAATACCCTATAAAAATAAAAATAAATATTAAAAGCGGGCTGCAACAAGTCAAACAAAAACAATGAAGGGCCGAAAGGTTTCATTAAGAGCATTTTGGCAGACTTGTTAATTATTAAGTATTGTGTAAGGAATTTAATGACAAACAAAAATACTGCTATAGCCGGAATATAAATGGTATTCCAATAAAGGATGCAGATAGCAATAACTAACCCCCAGAATAAGAACCGGGAGATAAATTCAAATCTCCATAAACCAACTTCATATCCTTTATAAAAACTTTGAGTAACTTCCCTGCAAATTTTGATATCTTTCCAGATTTTATAAGATTCTATGTTAGTCTGAGTAATTGACTCTTGGGAGATTTCAATTTGTGTATTTGTTTCATTTACAGACTCATTGACAAATAAATCATCCTCACCAGATTGCAGGTTCAACCATTTCGAAAAACCTTTTTTTGAGAAAAAAAGGTCTTTCTTGTATGCCAGATTATTTCCAATACCCATATAAGGTCGTCTTGAAATGGCTCTGGATAGATATTTTAATCCGGTAAGTAAATTATCAAATCCGGCTAACCCTGAAATAAATCCGAAGCGATTGAAACGGCTGAAACCTAATACAAATTCTGTTTTTTCATCGAAATTTCGTACCATGGATTTAATCCAGTCTTTGCTTAAGGGCTGACTATTGGCTTCCGTAAACAACAAAATATCATGTTTTGCGGCCTTAATACCTACAGTCAGCGCTAATTTTTTATGGCTTATATTTTTAGAGTCACCAGGGATATGTGTTTTATATAAGTTTTTATACTTTTGTTCCAATTCACCAAGCACATCTTCACTTTCATCAGTAGAACCATCATTCACCACAATTACTTCAAAATTTCCATAATCCTGTTCCAGTATTGAGGGTAAAAATTCCGACAGGTTCAGAGATTCATTTTTTGCCGCAATAATGACTGAGACTCCCGGAAAAGAGCTTATAACGGACTTCGTTATTTTGTTTTTCCTGATTTTATTTTGATAAGACAATGGCTTTGCAAAGAAAAATAGGTAGTAGGAAATTTCTATGAGGAAGCATAAAGCCAAGCTGCCCATTAAAACTAAATCGGTAGTATTTAATGAAGTAATATCCATTTCATTTTAGGATTTTAAATTGAGTCTGAAAAATAAACTTTAGGAAGTTTACGGCAATTGTATTGGGATGCCATTATTTCACCGTATGCCCCGGCAGAGCGTAATGCATATAAATCTCCTCTTTTTGTACGGTTCAAATCCCTGGCTTTTGCAAAACAATCTGACGATTCACATATCGGACCCACAACATCATAAGTTTCAGTGAGTTCGTCGGATGTTATATTTTCAATTTTATGGTAAGCTCCATATAAAGCCGGACGAATTAATTCTGTAAACCCGGCATCTAAAATGACAAATTTTTTACTGGTACCTTCCTTCACGTACAAAACATTTGAGATTAAAGAGCCACATTGGCCTACAATTGAACGCCCTGGTTCAAAGTGCATTTGCTGGTTGCTTTGAAGCTTTATATGTTTATGGAAAATTTCAAAATATGTTTTGAAATCAGGAATCGAATTGCGATTAGGATGTTCATAATCGATGCCTAAACCACCTCCAAAATTGAGATGTTCTATCAAAATTTGTCTTCTTGACAGTTGTGCTTGTATTTCAGTAACACGGGCACATAACGCTTTGAAAGAGGTTAAATCGGTTATTTGAGAACCTATATGAAAGTGAATGCCGATTAGTTTTATGTTTGGTAATGTTTGCATTACATCCAAAACTTCCTCTAATTGGCTTAAATTGATACCGAATTTATTTTCTTTCAATCCTGTTGTGATGTAATGGTGTGTATTGGCATCTACGTCAGGATTGATTCTTAAGGCGACAGAAGCGTTTTTTTTCTTGGCCCAGGCTAATTCGTCTATAACCCTTAATTCTTCAATTGATTCAGCGTTAAAACAAAAAATATCATTGTCTAAACCAAAGTTAATTTCCCAGTCAGCTTTTCCCACACCGGCAAAAACGATCTTACTGGCAGGAAATCCTGCGTCTAATGCAGCTTGAATTTCCCCTCCACTTACGCAATCAGCGCCAAGTCCATATTCCCTGATAATAGATAAGATACGTGAATTGGCATTTGCTTTGGTTGCATAATGTACGTGAAAATTATACTTTTCGGCTTCAGTTTTTACAGTTTCCAATGTTTTCCGTAAAACATCAACATCATAATAATAAAAGGGAGTTTCTAATGATCTGAATTTTTCGATGGGAAAATTGCCTTTCATCCTAAAATAATTTATCGCTTAATGCTTGTAATGCTCTTTTTTTGTCTTCTGATTTGACTAAGAATGAAATATTGTAATTGCTACCGCCATAAGAAACCATTCTGAGAGGGATGTCTTTTAAAGCTTCAACAGCTTTAGAGGCAAATCCCAAATTGGAAGGTTCCAAATCTCCGACTACACATACAATAGTCATAACACTGTCGACAGTAACAGTGCCGTATTTTTTCAGGTCATCAATGATTTCCTGTAAATGTTTTGTTTTATCGATAGTAACAGAAACACCTACTTCTGAAGTTGTTACCATGTCGATAGGAGTCTGATAACTTTCAAAGATTTCAAATACTTTGCGTAAAAATCCATGAGCTAACAACATGCGTCCTGACTTGATTTTTATGGCAGAAATACCATCTTTTGCAGCAACAGCTTTGATTTTTCCCTTTTCCATTTGATTCGAAATCAATGTGCCGGGAGCTTCCGGTTGCATTGTATTTAACAAACGAACGGGGATATTGTTTAGTTTTGCGGGTTGGATACATGTCGGATGTAAAATTTTTGCTCCGAAATAAGCCAGTTCCGCAGCTTCTTCAAATTGAAGGTTGCGTACAGGAGAAGTATTGGTTACATATCTTGGATCATTATTGTGCATACCATCAATGTCTGTCCATATCTGTATCTCTTCTGCGTTTACAGCAGCTCCGATAAGGGAAGCGCTGTAATCACTTCCGCCTCTCAGTAAATTATCAATTTCTCCGTATGCATTCCTGCAAATATACCCTTGAGTAACAAATACATCTGCATCCGAATATTTTTCCAATTGCAGGAATAGTTTTTCTTTTATGTAAACGGGATCAGGTTCTGCATTTTTGTCAGTCCTCATATATTCCAAAGCTGGCATCAGACATGATTTTACGCCTAATTCCCTTAGGTATAATTCCATCATGGCAGAAGACATCAATTCTCCCTGTGCCAGGATTACTTTTTCTTCAAATAAAGTAAAAAGGTCTTTAGTGTAAGAGCGAATATAATCAAAGTGGGAAGTAAGCATTTCTTTCGCCTTATTCCTGTATTCTTCAGAAGAATATAATTCATTGGCGTAGCTATAATAGCTACTTTCCAACTGGTTAATAATCTCATTAGCTCCGTCCGGATTCTTTTTATACAGGTAATCCGAAATTTCAATTAAAGTATTGGTCGTTCCTGATAATGCTGATAATACAACAATGTCTTTCTTTCCCGAACAAATCAGCCGGGCAACACTTTTCATCCTTGAAGCAGAACCAATAGATGTTCCTCCGAATTTTAGTACTTTCATTTTTTTTAGAAGTTAGAAATTAGAATTTAGAAGTTGGAAGTAAGACGTGGAAACATTCTTCTCACTTCTCACTTTTCACTTCTCACTTCTCTTATTTAGCTTGCAAAGTTAGCAAAATAAAATAAAAATTACATTTCGAAATCGGAAAATGTTCCATTATGACATTTCTTTACTTTCCCTGGAAACATATTGACAAGTTGGTAGTTGTGGGTTGACATAATCACCGCAGTTCCTTTGTCGCAAATATCATGTAATAGTTGAAGGATTTTTTTGCTTGTTTCCGGATCCAAATTCCCTGTTGGTTCATCTGCCAAAATGATTTTAGGAGAATTCAACAGTGCACGTGCAATTACAATACGTTGCTGTTCGCCTCCTGAAAGCTCGTTAGGAAATTTGTATCCTTTATTTTCCATGCCCACTTGTTCAAGAACTTCCTTGATACGCGCTTCAATATTCAAATTATTTTTCCAGCCGGTTGCTTTCAAAACAAATTTAAGGTTGTCTTCAACAGAACGGTCAGTCAATAGTTGAAAATCCTGAAAAACAATACCCAATTGCCTTCTCAAATAAGGAATCTGTTTTCGTTTGATTCTGCTTAGATTATAATCAAATACAAATCCTTCACCATTTGCTAAAGGCATTTCGCAATAAATGGTTTTTAAAAGAGAACTTTTCCCTGAGCCGACTTTACCAATTATATACAAAAATTCCCCTTTGTTTAATTCAAAATACACATCATGAAGGATGACATTTTCATCCCTGCGGATTTCTACATTTTCGTAATGAATCAGTGTATTGTCCATTATTTATGTCTTTTTTGCAGTTCACGAGATAAATCTTCCAAGCGATATCCTTTGGATGTCAGTAAAACGATTAGGTGGTATAGCATATCGGATGCTTCATAAAGCAAGCGATCATCATTTCCGGACATCGCTTCGATAACCGTTTCAACAGCTTCTTCGCCAACTTTTTGCGCCATACGGGCTACCCCTTTGCTAAAAAGTGAAGTTGTGTATGAACCTTCCGGCATTTCCTGACGGCGACGTTCGATAAAATCCTGAAGATATTTCAGGAACATAATATCTTCTTCATTCCTCTCATTGAAACAGGTGTCAGTTCCCATATGGCATACCGGACCAACAGGATTAACCTTAATCAATAGCGTGTCTTTATCGCAATCTTCTGCAATGGAGACAACATTCAGAAAATTACCGCTTTCTTCACCTTTTGTCCACAAACGATCTTTTGTACGGCTGAAAAAGGTAACTTTTCCTGTTTCTTTTGTTTTTTCCAATGCTTCAGGATTCATAAAACCGAGCATTAACACTTTATTTGTGAGATTATCCTGAATGATTGCAGGGACTAATCCTCCTTGTTTTTCAAAATCCAACTTCATATTTTTTGAAATTACAAATTACGAATTAAAAATTACGAATTGAAAAAATATGCTAAAAAAAATCGTAATTCGTAATTTTTAATTCGTAATTTACCTTATAACTATTCCTTCGTTTTTCAAATACTCTTTTAGTTCTTTTATCTTTATTTCCCCGAAATGGAAAACACTGGCAGCCAAAGCTGCATCGGCTTTTCCTAAAGTAAATGCATCCCTGAAATGTTCTCTTTTTCCGGCGCCTCCTGATGCAATGACCGGGATTTTCAAACTGTCGGCCAATTGCGCCAATGCCTCATTCGGATAACCTTCTTTAACTCCGTCATGTGTCATGCTTGTGAATAAAATTTCACCGGCGCCTCTATCTTCGGCTTCTTTAGCCCATGAAAATAATGTTTTTTCTGTCGGAATTCTTCCTCCATTGAGATAACAAATCCATTGGTTATTTTCCCGATTGGCATCAATGGCAACCACACAAACCTGACTCCCGAAATTTTTTGCAATATCCTCAATTAATTGCGGGTTCCTCAATGCTGCCGAATTGATTGAGACTTTATCAGCTCCGGCATTCAACAACCTGTCAACATCCGATAGTTCATTGATTCCACCTCCCACAGTAAAAGGTATGCTGATATTAGCGGCAACACGCTTAACCAAGTCTGTGAAAGTCTTCCGGCCTTCGTGCGATGCTGCGATATCGAGAAAAACAAGTTCGTCTGCACCTTGTTCACTGTATTGAGCGCCTAATTCCACAGGGTCTCCTGCATCACGGAAATTAATAAAATTAATTCCCTTTACAGTTTTCCCATCTTTAACATCCAGGCAAGGAATGATTCGTTTTGCAAGCATTATTACAATTACTAATTATGAATTATGAACTTTGAATTACTTTTTCTATTTCGAGAGATAAATATTTTACTTGTTGGGAATACATGAAATCACGAAATAGTTGAATATCTACCGGATCAGTTGCTCTGGTATCTTCCAATACTTTATAGTACTCCAGTTTGTCTTCTTTAAATATAATTGCCAAAGGCTGTTGGTGATATTCTAAAATATAATTCATTAATAACCTTGAAACTCTTCCATTACCATCTGCAAAAGGGTGTATGCTAACTAAATAGAAATGAGCATCAAAAGCAAGATTGTAAATTTCTTCTGTTGATTTTACTTCTTTAATCCGATTATTAATTTCATCGCATAATGACTCGACTTCCTTTGGAACTTTTTGATAATTAGTAAAATAACGAGCGCCAACATGTACCATGGATTTTCTGAAATCACCTTTAGATGAGTCGTAACTGCCAGCCACCGCATTGATAATGCTTCCAGTTGTTTTCATGACCATTGCACTCATTGACTGAACAACTTGAGGGGTTATTTTATGCTTTTCTTTAGCATAATTGACTATGTAAACCAATGCATCTTGATGATCTTTAACCATATTGTGATCCACTAAAGGTTTTCCTTTAGCTGTAATTCCTTCTGTAAGTAAAAGCAATGTTTCTTCTTCTGTTAAAGAAGAACCTTCAATGGCTGTTGAATGGTGAGAAATTAAAATTTCATTCATCAATTCAAAATTGACAGCATTTTTTATGTCCAATTTGTTGAAACAATTCAAAAATGTTTCAAATTCTTTGTGCATATGCTTTTATTTATAAAAATTTCAAAAGTTCTTTGAATGTAATTCGTCCTTCGTAAATAGCTTTTCCAATAATTACTCCCGGAACTTTAGCTACAACTAAATCTTCTACATCTTGAATACTGCTAACTCCACCGCTTGCAATTAAATGAATGTCTGGTTCATTTTGCAGTATTTCTTTATATAGCTCTATGGAACTGCCTTCCAGCATGCCATCTTTAGCAATGTCTGTGCAAATTACTTTTTGGATTCCTTTTTTTCTCCAACCTTGAATAAAAGGAATAATTTCTTCTTCCGTTGATTCCAGCCAACCTGTAACGGCAATTTTCCTGTTTTTGCAATCAGCTCCCAATATAATATGGTTAGAGCCGAATTTTTGTATCCAGTTTTCGAATATTCCAGGATTTTTCACTGCAATACTTCCTCCGGTAATCATGTTAGCTCCACTTTCAAAAGCTACCTCCAAATCACTCTCGCTTTTCAATCCTCCTCCAAAATCTATGACAAGAGAAGTTTTAGTGGCGATATTTTCAAGAATCCGGTAATTAACAATATGATGTGCTTTTGCTCCATCCAAATCAACCAGATGAAGTCGCCGGATACCATTATCTTCAAACATCCTGGCAACTTCCAACGGATTTTCATTATAAATTTTTTTCTGTCCATAATCTCCTTGTGAAAGGCGGACACATTTTCCGTCAATGATATCTATGGCAGGGATGATTTCTATCATTTTAAAAAATTCTCCAAAATACGTTCACCGATTTTGCCACTTTTTTCAGGGTGAAATTGTGTAGCATAAAAATTATCTTTCTTTAATGCGGCACTGAATGGCTGCGTGTAACCAGTTGTAGCTATCGTATGTTCGTTGAGCGGAACGTAATAACTATGTACAAAATATACAAATTGCTCTTCAATTTGTTCGGAAAAAAGAGAACTTTTTAAGTTATAAATATTATTCCAACCCATATGAGGCACTTTATCTTCGTGTTTTTGGGGTTGGAATTTTACAACTTCAGCATCAAAAACACCCAGGCAGTCGGTATTACCTTCTTCTGAGTGTTTACACATTAATTGCATTCCAATACAGATGCCTAATACAGGTTGCCTCAAATCTTTTATCAATTTGTCCAACTTGTGTTCACGCAAATATTGCATCGTTTGGGCAGCTTCTCCTTGTCCGGGGAAAATCACCCTGTCGGCCTTTTGTATGATTTCTTTATCAGCAGTAATGACAGGATTGATACTTAATCTCCTCAAAGCGTAATCAACAGAATAGATATTTCCTGCATTATATTTAATAATTGCGACTTCCATTTTTTAGAATTAGACAGGATTTACAAGATTAACAGGGTTTGGTTTTGTTATGAATAAAATCCTGTTAATCTTGTAAATCCTGTCATGTTATTATTTTGCAAAAGCAACTGACCTGGTTTCCCTAATCACGGTTATTTTTACCTGACCGGGATAAGTCATCTCGTCCTGGATTTTTTTCGCTATTTCATTTGACAAGTCTTCTGTTTGCACATCGTCAATTTTATCGGCTCCAACAATTACACGCAATTCACGCCCTGCCTGGATTGCGTATGTTTTAACAACACCAGGGTAGGAGAGTGCCAATTGTTCCAAATCGTTCAAACGTTTGATGTAAGCTTCAACAATTTCACGGCGGGCACCCGGACGGGCACCTGAAATCGCATCACAAACCTGGACAATTGGTGCTAATAAGCTTGTCATTTCCGTTTCATCATGGTGAGCGCCGATAGCATTACAAATATCCGGTTTTTCTTTGAATTTTTCTGCGAGTTTCATACCAAGGATTGCGTGTGGCAATTCCGGTTCATCATCAGGCACTTTACCTATATCGTGAAGTAATCCGGCTCGTTTGGCTTTCTTCGGATTCAATCCTAATTCAGAAGCCATTATCGCACACAAATTAGCGGTTTCGCGAGAGTGTTGCAACAGGTTTTGTCCATAAGAGGAACGGTATTTCATACGGCCAATCATTCTGATTAATTCAGGGTGCAAACCATGAATACCCAAGTCGATTGTGGTACGTTTACCGGTTTCGATAATTTCCTCTTCAACTTGTTTTTTGACTTTAGCAACCACTTCTTCAATACGTGCAGGGTGAATACGTCCATCCTGTACCAATTGATGCAAAGCCAAACGGGCAATTTCCCTGCGTACAGGGTCGAAACCAGAAAGAACAATCGCTTCAGGAGTATCATCAACAATGATTTCGATGCCTGTGGCTGCTTCCAGAGCGCGGATGTTGCGACCTTCACGTCCGATAATCCGGCCTTTGATTTCATCTGAATCAATATGGAAGACTGTGATTGCGTTTTCAATGGCAGTTTCTGTTGCTACCCGTTGAATGGATTGGACAACTATTTTTTTAGCCTCTTTGTTGGCAGTCATTTTGGCTTCTTCCATGATTTCGTTGATGTAAGCCGTTGCTTGTGATTTGGCTTCTTCTTTCAACGACTCAGCCAGACGTTCTTTAGCTTCATCTGCCGATAATCCGGAAAGCGCTTCCAAGCGTTCAATTTCCTGTTTGTGGATTTTATCCAATTCCTGTTTTTTCTTTTCGACCACTTCTAACTGAATGTCCAAGTTTTCTTTAACAGCGTTTGCTTCCAGTTTTTTCTTGTTCAGTTCTTCCTGTTTTTGGTTCAAGATCAATTCGCGTTGTTTCAATTTTGATTCTTGCGACTGTATCTTCGCATTCCTTGCAGTAACTTGTTTTTCCAGGTCTGCTTTTAACCCGATAAACTTTTCTTTTACTTCCAGCAGTTTATCTTTTTTTATTGTCTCCGCTTCTTTTTCTGCGTTTTCTATGATGCTTTTGCGTCTGGATTTCAGAACAGTGTTCATTATTACCCATGTTACAACTGCTCCTGCAATAAGACATACAATTCCTATAATTATTTCCATATTACGTAAGTATAAAGTTAATATATAAAAAAACTGCTTTTGCTTCTAAAGTTTTTATCCCTTAAAAGTCAAAGCAGTGCAAATTTCAAACCATATTCAGATTTATTAAAGTTCTCCTTCAATAAAATCTTCTAATTCAGCGTTTAACTCCTTTATTTTGTCATACGCCGGAGTCTCATTTTGTTGATCTATTAACCTCATTTGGGAAACAGCAATATCACAGGCTGCCATTATAACAAAATCTTTCTTTTCAACAGGTGCTGATTGATATTTATTCCCGTATTGGATTAATTTTTCGTTTATTAAATTCGCTGCCGATCTGAAAATCTTCTCTTCGCTTCTTTTGCATTTGAGAGGATATTGTTTATCGGCGATTTTCAGCTGAATTCTAAATGTATCGTTCATTGCATCTTAGTTCTATTCGTTTAATAAAGCGATGCATTTATCGACTTCTTGCACTAACTTTGATAACCTTTTTTTTGCTCCGGTTATTTCATCTTGTCTTATATGAACAACTCGGGCTATCTTAAGGTTTTCATATCTGAGATTTAAACGTTCGATTTCTTCTTTTGCAGACAGTATTTCACCTTCTTTTTCCGACAATTGGTTCCTTAATGTCGCATTTTCTGCTTTCATGCTTTTATACATGGACATTAGTTGACGAACCTTTGATTCGAAAACAGCCAGCAATTGTTTTTGATCGTCTGTCATAATACCCCAAATTCCTCACAAAAATAAGGAAATGTTATCAATAAGCAAAAAATCAATAAGATTTTTTTAAGAATTCGTATAGCATTGTTAATGCAGCATTGGTTGCCCGTTGGATATTGTTCTCCCGGTTTTGTCCGAATAAAAATTTTTCGGATTTTATCTTTTCTCCGAAACATACTGCAATCCAGACAGTTCCGACTGGTTTTTCTTCAGTTCCCCCTCCCGGCCCGGCAATGCCTGAGGTCGAAATGGAACAATCTGTATTGAATATTTTCTTTGCACCGAGAGCCATTTGTTCAACAACTTGTTGACTAACTGCCCCAAATTTTTCTATATCTGAATTGTTTACATGTAAAATATTGTGTTTGGCTTCATTTGAATAAGAAATTACACCTCCCTTGAAGTAGATCGAGCTTCCATGAACAGAGGTGAGTTGATGCGCTATATTTCCACCGGTGCAACTTTCAGCTAAAGAAAGTGTGAGATTTTTTTCCTGAAGTAAATCCCTTAATAACACTTCTATAGGTTTATCTTCTTCCGAGAAGATATTTTCACCAAGTAATCCGAGTAGTTTTGCTTTTTGTTCAGCCATTTGGGCTGAAAGGAACAATCCTGACCTGTGTTTTCCCGTTAATCTCAAACGGATAATTCCGGCTGCAGGCAAGTATGCCAGCTTGATATTGCCGGGTAATTCGTCTTCAAAATCAGATAAATGGATGGCTAATGCCGATTCGGAATAGTTGTGTATCCAAAATGTCAGGTGTTGTATGGAATCAGTTTGATTGAAAAATTTTTGCAAGCGTGAAATAATTTCGTTGGTCATCAATGATTTCATTTCATAAGGTACTCCCGGCATGGAAATCAATATTTTCCCGTTTTTTTCAAACCATGTACAGGGGGCAGTGCCTACTATATTTTGAATTATAGTACATTTGTCCGGCACATAAGCTTGATTGCGGGTTAATTCGTTGATTTTACGACCGGAACGAAAAAAAAGGTTTTCAATATTTTTCAAAACCTCGTCATCAAAAATCAATTTTGAATCGAAATATTTACAGAGCGTTTTTTTTGTAATATCATCTTTTGTTGGACCAATCCCTCCGGTAACTAGTACAAGAGATACTCTAGAAAAGGCTTTATCAAAGGCATCAAGTATGTCTTGTTCATCGTCTCCTACTGTAGATTTGTATTGTACATCAAATCCTAATTTATTCAATTCCTGTGCCATCCAAGCAGAATTGGTATCAACAACCTGGCCGATAAGCAATTCATCTCCGATGGTGATTATTTCTGCGTTAACCATGATGTGTATGCCTAAAAAATAATCTGCAAATTTACATATTAATTTTGTACTTTTGCAGCCTAAAAGGATTATTAAATTTATGAAAGAAGAATGGTTCCCTTTAGTGGATGAAGAGGGTGATATAACAGGGCGAGCTACCCGAAAAGAATGTCATAGCGGCTCTAAATTATTGCATCCGGTCGTGCATTTGCATATTTTCAACAGTGAGGACGATTTGTTTTTGCAAAAAAGAGCTTCTACAAAGGATATTCAACCCGGAAAATGGGATACTGCAGTGGGAGGCCACATTGATTTTGGAGAAGGTGTGGAGCAGGCACTTAAACGTGAAACTCACGAAGAATTAGGAATTGAAGATTTTACTCCGGAATTTTGTTATAAATATATATGGGAGTCTGGCATTGAGCGTGAATTGGTTTATACATTCAAAACTACCTATGAAGGAAAAATTGTTCCTGATAAATCTGAGTTGGAAGACGGTCGTTTTTGGAGCTTGGATGAAATAAAATCACAAATAGGGAAAGGTGTATTTACCCCAAATTTTGAAAAAGAATTTTCTTTATTGAAAAAATATCGCATCATCAAATAATTTTTTTGAGCTATTTATTTGTCTAAGTTTTATTGAATAATATTTAAAGATAACATAGGTATCAGTTTTTACTCCTGTATATTTTCGTGCCACTATAATGGCACCCCTCGCGCCTTTAGGGAGGCGGCAGCTTCACCCCTAAGGAAGCGATGCTTTCGCTTCTAAGGAGGCGTGACCGTCGCTTCCAGGAAGCTAAGCTACCAGTCCCTTAGGAGCGAAGCCATCGCCTCCTTGAAGTGAATGCGTTGCTTCCTTAGAAGCAAATAATTAGTGAAATTAATAAACCTAAAGATAGAGTAATACCAAAGATTAATACATTGCGTGCGTTTTTTCCAAAATTGTAATAAGTTCTTTTCCTTGCCCGATTTTAACCATTTCTTTCCATGTGATTATATGTAAAACCAAGTAAATACATGGCAATATAGTACTCTAACCTGATAAAATTACATGCATAGATATTTCTGAAAAGATGATGGAGGTAGGTCGTAAAAAAGTTAATCAAGCAGGACTTTCAGATAAAATCACCTTTGAATGGCAAGATTGCATGGAATTAAAATTTCAGGAAAATCCTGAGAGTATTACGTCCAGCTGGAAAGTTGATGATTCTGGAGCTTACAATTGTTTGCCTGCTTCAATCCGGGAGTTCCTTCAAAACAAGGCAATGGCTGATATTTTACACAAAAATGGGTATAAAAATGTTTCTTTTAAGAAATTTACCTTTGGAATTTGCTCTATGTATTTAGCTTGTAAGTAATTTCCTAAATCAGTGTGTTACCTTGATGCCGATTTCTGTTATTCCTTTCAATACGTCATCTCTCATTCCTTGTCTGATTGAAAAGGTATAAATGCCCGATTGAGGAAATATAAATGCTTGTTCGTAATTGATTTCCAACTCATAAACACTGATTCCCTGTCCATACCACTTGCCAAATTCGTCGGCTAATTCGCAGTTTAATGTGTCTTGGCGAACTTTTCCGGCAGGTGTTTCTATATCTGAAAACAACCAGATGTTTTGATAGGGATATTTATTATTATTCCGGATTTCCAAACAAATTTTATGAGGTGTCAATGTGTCGGTTATCATTATTTCAAACCGGCAAACACTGTCCTTATACCATTCGGAATTTTTGAATGAATAAAACTTCGTGTCTGAATTGTTGTTGATGCAAGCCGAAAAAATAAAACAGCACAGGATGAATATAGGAAACTTATGCATCTTTTTTATCCGGATTATTATTCAAATTTTGTTTTAATACAAGCCGTGGAGCAGTATTGTTATTATTGCCACTATTTTCACTGGGTTGATTGTGTTGCCTTTTATCATCCCTCCGGTTATTATTGTTATTATTGTTGGGATTATTACCATTGGATTGGTTTTCGCCATTTTTCTGATTAGGATTACCTTTATTTTTCTTTTTCTTTTTCGGATTATCAAACCGGGTAACGCTTTCTCCCAGAATATCCTGGTATTCTTTAGGAGCGGCCTTTTTTTCGTTTTCTTCCGGATTTAAGAATTGAGGCTTTTCTCCCCGTTTATTCATATTGATAACTTCAAAAGCTCTTTCTGACGAAATTACAGTCAAATTAGCGATGAAATTTTTATCGGTCGAATAATACATCTGATTTTTGAAAACATCGGTTTTGAAGTGGTAAAAAGTCGAATCTTTTGTTTCAAGTTGAATTTCACGTGATGGAAATTTCTTTTGTGCTTCGACATAAGTGTCCACTTCATAATTCAAACAACATTTCAATTTGGCGCATTGTCCGGCTAATTTTTGAGGATTCAAAGAAATATCCTGGAAACGGGCAGCTCCGGTTGATACGGAAACAAAATTAGTCATCCATCCGGAACAACAGAGTTCGCGTCCGCAAGGGCCTATACCACCGATTCTCCCGGCTTCCTGGCGTGCACCGATTTGTTTCATTTCGATACGTACCTTGAATGTTTCTGCCAACACTTTTATCAGTTGGCGGAAATCAACCCTGTCGTCTGCAATATAGTAGAAAATGGCTTTATTCCCATCTCCCTGATATTCCACATCGCCTATTTTCATTAATAAACCTAAATCTTTGGCGATTTGGCGGGAACGTATCATCGTGTCATGTTCTTTAGCCTTTGATTCTTCGTATTTTTCCAGGTCATTCGGTTTGGCTTTCCTGTATACGCGCTTAACTTCAACATCTGTGCGCACACGGTTTTTTTTCATTTGGAGCAAAACCAATTTTCCGGTCAGGGTGATAGTGCCAATATCATGTCCGGGACTCGATTCGACAGCTACAACATCACCCTTTTCCAAGGGTAAATCATTACTGTTGAGATAATAACCTTTCCGGGTATTTTTAAATTGTACTTCTACATATTTTGTAGCTTGTTGTGCATCAGGCAAATCGCAAAGCCAATCGTAAGTATTTAATTTAGAATCCTGTTTTTTATTGCAACCTTTTGAATTCATCCGGCAGCAACCAGGAACGATATATTTGAAGTTCATAATGACATAGAATTGAGAATTGAGAATTGAGAATTGAGAATGAAGCGTTATTATTAATAATTCTCCATTCTCAATTTTTAATTCTCAATTGTTTTTGCAAAGTTATTATTTTTTCAATAAAACCGCTATTTTCATAGATAAATCGAAGAAAACCATGCGGGGATTTACGTTTTGCTCTATATGACGTTCTCCTAATGCCAAATCGTCCATGAATGAAATGATGTTACGGTCATTGACAAAAGGAGAAAATTTGACGGAAAAGGCCGCTTCGGCTTTGTTCAAATAATTTATTTCGGGTAACTGTAAGCGATACAGGAAGTTCTCTCTTATCAGTCGTTGGGCGTACGCCAGGAACGATTTTTGTTTTTCCCGTCCTAATGAAGCAAAAAATTCGGCTTTTACTTTCATATTTTTTACATCACGGCTCCATGAATTTCTCATGATGGTGATGAAAAGTTCCAGAAACAGTTTGTTTTCCTCACCTGCTTTTAATGTTTCCAATGCTTTGATATAGTTTCCGTTTGCCAAATGCACTATTGCTTTTAAATCTTCGTTGTCCAATGTATAAGTTTGATTTAAAGCATTTACTATATCTTCCGGTAAAATCGGAGGAATATGAATAAACTGTGAACGTGACTGGATTGTGCCGATAACCTGATCCGGATTTTCGGGAACCAGTATAAATACAGTTTTTGCTGATGGTTCTTCCAAAATCTTCAACAATTTGTTGGCACAGGATTCATGCATTTTTTCAGGAAGCCAGATAATCATTATTTTATATTCGGCTTCATAGGTTTTCAGGTTCAATTTTTTGATGATTTCATTGCTTTCTTTGGCATAAATTATTCCCTGTGAGTTTTCAGCACTAATAAAATCAAGCCATTGTGAAAGATTGAAATAGGTGTTTCCAGACAGAAAATTACGCCATTCCATCAAATAATCATCGCAAATTTCTTTTTTCTTCTTGTCATTTTTAACAATAGGAAAAACGAAATGCAGGTCGGGATGTGCTAATTT
Source organism: Bacteroidales bacterium (assembly GCA_031553415.1). Lineage (GTDB taxonomy): Bacteria > Bacteroidota > Bacteroidia > Bacteroidales > Azobacteroidaceae > JAIRVZ01. The sequence continues at coordinate 26,879 of JAVBLO010000032.1, forward strand.
ATTGAATTTCACGCATGATGGACATATTCCACAAGCATCTGTTTCCTGCTTATTGGTGCAGTTAAGATAGCGTGCATAAGCAATGGCCAAAGGTAAGGCACCCACACCTTCTCCACCCGCAAATAGTTGGGCATGCGGTACAAATCCTTTCTGAACTGATTGGATCAACCGGTTTTTTACTTGTTGTTGGCCTATGATATCTTTAAAAAACATTTTTTAATATACAGCTTTAGCCACTTGCCTTACACTATCTGTCGCCATTAAAGTATAAAAATGAAGGCTTGGAACACCTTTAGCAATCAATTCTTTACATTGGCCAATACACCATTCTACTCCAACTGCTTTAGCTTCTTCATCAGTTTTGCATTTGCGCAATTCAATTGCAAAAGCTTCGGGAATATCTGAACGGAAAATTTTGGGTAAAACAGTGAGTTGATTTATAAACACTACCGGTTTAATTCCCGGAATAATGGGTATGGTAATGCCTTCTTTTCGACAACGATCTACAAATTCGAAATATTTGGAATTGTCGAAAAACATCTGTGTTACAGCATAATCAGCTCCCAGTTCTATTTTTTGCTTTAAATAAGCAATATCAGATTCTATGTTAGGTGCTTCTTCGTGCTTTTCAGGATAACAAGCGACTCCATAAGAAAAAGGAGTATCCGGTTTTTCAAAGATTGAATCATCAATTGAAGTTCCTTGGTTAAACAGATTTACCTGTTGCTGTAAATCGGTGGTATGTTCGTGACTTTCAACCGGTTTGATTTGATCTGCTTCTAATTTATTGGCATCTCCACGAAGTAATAACAGTTCATGTACACCGAGAAAGTTCAAGTCAATCAAGGCATATTCGGTTTCTTCTTTTGTAAATCCTTTACAGATAATATGCGGTACTGCTGTTATATTGTATTTATTTTGTATGGCTCCTGCTATAGCAACAGTTCCGGGACGTTTCCGTACATTTACTTTCTGCATCAATCCATTAGCTGCAGGTTTATATATATTTTCACTGTGGTGAGTAGTAATATTGATGTATTTAGGGTCAAAGTCCAGTAATTTATCAATGATATTGCAAACCTTATTAAAACTATTACCTTTGATTGGAGGTAATATTTCAAAAGAGAATGCAGTTTTTTGACTATTGTTTAATAAATCGATAACTTTCATTACAAAATAAAATTTCTTGCAAAGGTAGCAAAAATCAATCATAAAAACATTAACTTTGCAGGGAACAATGTGCCAATGAAATAATATGCCAATGTGCCAATTGGTTGATGTAAATTTCAATTGGCACATTGGCATATTATTTCATTAAATAATTTATTTTGCATGGAAAATATCGATTGGGGAAATTTATCTTTCGGTTACATGAAAACAGATTGTAATGTAAGATCTTATTTCCGTGACGGAAAATGGAGTGAACCTCAGGTTTCAACTTCTGAAATGATAGATTTGCACATGGCTGCAACCTGTTTGCATTATGGACAGGAAGCCTTTGAAGGTTTAAAAGCATTTACAGGGAAAGATGGGAAAATCCGTATTTTCCGTATGAAGGAGAATGCCTTACGGATGCAATCATCCTGCCGTGGAATCATGATGGCGGAATTACCCGTTGAAATTTTTGAAAAATGTGTAGTTGAAGCTGTTAAAAAGAATGCCCGTTTTGTTCCTCCTTATGGAAGCGGAGCATCATTATATATCCGTCCTTTATTGATAGGAACTTCTGCCCAGGTTGGCGTAAAGCCAGCTTCTGAATATCTGTTTTTAGTATTTGTAACGCCGGTAGGACCTTATTTCAAAGAAGGATTTAAAACAACTCCAGTCGGTATTTTCAGGGAATATGATCGTGCTGCACCCCTTGGCACCGGGACTTATAAAATCGGAGGAAACTATGCTGCAAGTCTTGTTTCCGGACATATTGCCCATGAAATGGGATATTCTGCTGTTTTGTATCTGGATGCTAAAGAAAAGAAATACATAGATGAATGCGGCCCGGCTAACTTCTTTGGTATCAGGGATAATACATATATTACTCCGGCTTCTACTTCTATTTTGCCATCCATTACCAACAAAAGTTTGATGCAATTGGCTAAAGACATGGGCATGAAAGTTGAACAACGACAGGTTCCTCTAAACGAACTGGAAACTTTTGAAGAAGCGGGAATGTGTGGAACTGCTGCAGTTATAAGTCCGATTCAACGGGTGGATGATGTGAATGAGAAAAAATCATACGTTTTCTCAAAAGATGGAAACGCTGGCGAAGTTTGCACCAAATTATATAACAAACTGAAAGCTATCCAATGCGGAGATGAACCGGATGGTTATGGTTGGGTGACTGTGGTTCAATAAAAATGAGGGTGTGTCAAAAGCCAGTTATTCGTTCTTGAGAGTTGAATATTTGAAATTAAACTCAGATAAGGTATCCGAAAAAATCATGTTAAAAATATTTTGACACACCCTCTGTTACTATATCATCTCGATATTGCGTTTCACAAAGTCACTCAAAGCTTGTCCTTTCAATAATCCGGAAGAAAGCAAAGCCAAATCAATCATTTGTTTAACTGTGCCGGCTGAATTATCCTTGCCTTCCTGAACTTTTTTCACAGCCGGATAATCCAGATTTACAGTAACATTATATGAAGCCGGCATATCTCCATAGAAATTGAAACCGGGTTGCATGGCTGACATTTCAGTCATACGGCGCATGAATTCATTTTGGGTGATTGTGATTGGATTAGCTTTTTCTCCCAAATGTTCAAAACCTACCACAAAATCAGTTTTTTCTATTGATGGAATTGCAGCTTTGAAAGTTTCAACAAGTGAGTTTCTTTCTTCTTCTGAAAGTGTAACTTCTTTATTGTCGGATTTTTTGATGATATTTTCGATTACATCGCTATCTACCCGGACAAAGCGGCTTTTCTCGATTTTTTGTTCTAATCTTCCGACAAGGTGGACATCCAATTGTCCATCCATCAGCAGAACATCATAGCCTTTTTCTTCGGCGGCAACAATGAATGAATGTTGTTCCTCCTTATTGCTGGTGTATAAATAAACCAGGTTGCCGTCTTTGTCGGTTTGGCTACCCTCAATCAACATTTTATATTCGTCGAATGTGAAATATTTTTTCTGTATATTTCTTAGTAGAGCGAATTTATTAGCACGTTCATAGAATTTTTCATCAGTCAGCATGCCATATTCGACAAATAAACTCAGGCTATCCCATTTTTCTTCAAATTGGTTGCGCTCATTTTTGAAGAGTTCTTCTAATTTATCTGCCACTTTTTTGGTGATATGGCTTGAAATTTTCTTTACATTGCTGTCACTTTGCAGATAAGAACGTGATACGTTCAACGGAATATCCGGCGAATCGATAACACCATGAAGTAATGTCAGGAACTCGGGGACAATGCCTTCTACTGAGTCGGTTACATAAACCTGATTGCAATACAATTGAATTTTATTGCGTTGCAACTCAATGTTATTTTTGATTTTCGGGAAGTAGAGGATACCTGTCAGGTTGAAAGGATAATCTACATTGAGGTGAATCCAGAACAAGGGTTCTTCACTGAAAGGATATAATTCCTGATAGAATTTTTTATAATCTTCATCTGTCAGTTCAGATGGTTTTCTGGTCCATAAAGGGCTGGTTTCGTTGATGATATTATCTTCATCTAATTCAACGCTTTTCCCGTCTTTCCATTCTGTTTTTTTGCCGAAAGCAATCGGTACAGGCAAAAAACGGCAATATTTTTTCAATAGGCCTTCAATACGGCTTTTTTCGAGGAATTCCTGGTTGTCATCATCAATGTAAAGGATAATTTCGGTTCCTCGATCATCTTTCTTTGTTTCTTCCAAAGTATATTCAGGCGAACCGTCGCAACTCCATTTCATGGCAACAGCATCAGGTTGGAAAGATTTAGTGATGATTTCTACTTTCTTGGAAACCATAAAAGAAGAATAAAATCCTAAACCAAAATGTCCGATAATGGAATTGGCATCTTTTTTATATTTATCCAGGAAATCGTTGGCGCTTGAAAACGCAATCTGGTTGATATATTTTTCGATTTCTCCGGCTGTCATTCCGACACCCCTGTCAGAGATGGTGATTGTCTTTTTGTCGAGTTTAACCTGAACTGCCAAATTACCCAATTCACCTTTGAATTCACCAACTGATGCGTATGTTTTCAGCTTTTGTGTAGCGTCAACGGCATTAGAAACTAATTCACGAAGGAATATTTCATGATCACTGTACAAGAATTTTTTGATAATGGGGAAGATATTCTCGGTCGTTACCCCAATATTTCCTTTTTGTTTGCTCATAAATATATTGTTTTTTGTTAGTATTTTGTTTTTGACAGGATTTACAGGATTAACAGAATATATAAATTAAAAAAATAAAGCTCCTGTTAATCCTGTAAATCCTGTCATCAAAATGATAAAACGACTTTAACAAAAAAAATGCCAGTCGTTATGTGACTGACATTTTGTCCCATAATTGAAATTATGGGCTGGGTTGTCGTATCATTCGATAATTTTATATTCCCAGGGAGTTAGCTTTGTTTGGGGTGGGAGGGTACTATCTTCCATTGTAAGTTCAATAACATCCGGACTTAAATTGAAAATGGCAATGATTTTATTATCTTGTACTTCCCGCTGGAATGCAAATATTTTTTCCGGTTGATTCGTTTTAATTTCTTCCAGTTTTCCGCCCGGTTCCGGACAAAATAGAACTTTATTTGCTTTTTTCAGTTTAATCAATGTTTGATAAAGACTTGTGAAATTATTTGAACTATTCCAGTTAATGGAATCTTTTTCAAAAAATTGCAGGCGACGGTTAAAACCGGCTTCTTGTCCGCTGTAAATCAAAGGCATGCCAGGCAAAACGAAAGTGAGCGCTGCAAATGTAGTTACAGCATCACCCATGCGTTCAAACTCTGTTCCTTTCCATGAATTTTCGTCATGATTGGAAGTAAATTGCATGGGAATCGCATAATCAGGAAATTCAGACATTTTTGCCAATGCTTTGCGAAGGGAATCTACATTTGCTTTTCCCTGGGCAATATCATTCATAACATGGTGTATATCCCAACTGTAATAAGCATCGAAAGCTGTTGTGTTAAGTTCGGGTTTTGCGGCTTCTGCCAGCATGAAGATATCCGGTTTTATATTTTTTAATCCGGCAACTGTACTTTCCCAAAAATCGGTGGGGACTTCGTAAGCTACATCGCAACGGAATCCGTCAATATCAGTTTCTTTTATCCAGAAAGCCATAGCTTCTTGCATCGTTTTGCGCATATCTGCGTTATTGTAGTTTAGTTTAGCTACGTCAGTCCAGTCGTAAGGAGAAACTATTTGGCCTAAACTATCCGTAACATACCAATCTTTGTGTTCGAGAGTCCAAACGGCATCATGAGAAGTATGGTTGGCTACCCAATCCAATATTACTTTCATGCCTGAATTGTGGGCTGCATTAACAATTTGTTTGAAATTTTCCAAAGAGCCAAAGGCAGGGTTTGTTTTGGTGTAATCTTTTATTGAATAATAACTGCCTAGAGTTCCTTTACGTTTTTCTTCTCCGATAGGTTGAATGGGCATCATCCAAAGTATTTCTACCCCAAGTTCTTTCAACCGTGGGATGTGTTTTTCAAAGGCATTGAAAGTCCCTTCTTTGGTATATTGCCGGATGTTAACTTCATAAATTGTAGCATTATATACCCAATCTGCATGATGTCTTGCTTCTTCAATTTGTTTTTGCTTTTTATTACTACAAGAAACAGCAATAACTAATATGGTGATTAATAAAAGAATTTTTTTCATATTTTCAACTCTTAATTCTTAACTCTTAAATTTTAGCAGTATCATCTTTATCTTCAACAAATAATACAGAAAAAGCGGCTATAAACAAACAAACACCAGCCATAATTATGGCGTAAACAGCTTGTGAATCATAGAACCGTTTTACAATCGGTCCTCCCAAAATACCATTTATAATTTGAGGCATAGTGATGAAGAAATTAAAGATTCCCATGTAGATTCCCATCTTCTTTGCCGGGATGGAACCTGCAAGAATAGCGTAAGGCATAGCTAAAATACTTCCCCATGCCATCCCGACTCCTATCATCGGTATTAACAACATTTTTGGATCTGAAATGAAATAAATAGAAATCAAAGCTATTCCACCCATAACCAATGAAAAAGCATGGGTGCGTTTTCTGCCTATTTTCTTTGCAATGGCAGGTAAACAAAATGCATAGATAGCCGAAACAGCATTGTATATACCAAAAATAATTCCAACCCAATTGCCGGCATTTTGAAATGTTTCGGATGAAGTATCGTGAATATCTGTTCCATATATGTGTACTGCTACTGCAGGCGTTGTGAATACCCACATGGAAAAGAGAGCAAACCAGGAAAAAAACTGCACTACTCCCAATTGCTTCATCGTTTTGGGCATAGATTTGAAATCCTGGAAAATGGCAGTAAAAAAACTCCGGTTATCGTTTTGTTCCGGATTACCGGATTCGCTTTCATACGATTCTGGCGGATATTCTTTGGTAGTGAAAATAGTCCACAGAACAGCGCCAAGCAAGATGGCTGCTCCGGTATAGAATGAAAATATTACATTATCCGGAATATGACCTTCAGGCGCTATTTTAGAGATTCCAATCCATTCTGCCAAAATATAAGGAAGCCATGAACCTAATAACGCTCCGAAACCAATCAATGAAGTTTGTACAGAAAAACCCAATGTGCGCTGATCTGATGGTAACAAATCTGCGACTAAGGCACGGAATGGTTCCATTGCGATGTTGATAGATGCATCCATAACCATCAGCATTCCCGCTCCGATGAACATGGCCGGAGCAAAAGCCGTAAACATGGCAGAATTGGGCATCAGTATTAATGCTATGGATGTAAGAACAGCACCGGCAAGGAAATAAGGACGCCTTCTTCCTAACTTTGTCCAGGTTTTATCGCTGTAATGTCCGATTATAGGCTGGACAACCATTCCGGTTAGAGGCGCTGCAATCCAGAACCAGGATAAATGTTCCACATCTGCCCCGAAAGTCTGAAGGATACGGCTTGCATTGGCATTTTGCAATGCAAATCCAAATTGAATGCCAAGAAATCCGAAACTCATGTTCCAGATATCCCAAAACGACATGCGTTTTTTTTTCATGGTATGTTATTGAAAATTAAATTTTTCTTGTTGATTCTCTTACAACAAGTTGGGTTTTAATTACCTTACTTATAATGCCTTCCTTGTTTTCCTGTCCTTGCAGTCTATTAATCAACAGCCTGGCTGCAGTCGCTCCGACATCAAACCCTCTTTGATCTACTGAAGTAAGGTTAGGAGATGTATATTGAGAAATATAACTATTTGTGAACCCGCAAATGGAAATGTCCTCAGGAATTTTCAAATTAAATGATTTTACAATATTAATGCATGTAGCAGCAACTTCATCATTGATAGCAAAAAAAGCATCCGGTTTATTTTCCTGTTGAAGCATTTGAGGTACTATTTCCTGAGCGGCAGCAGTTGAGTCACAAATAAACATTAAATTTTTGTCGACAGGTAATTTGTGTTTTCGTAAAGCATCTTCATAACCCATTCTCCGGTTATTCGAGAGGGCTAATATGGGATTTCCTCCCAGCAGTACAATTCGTTTACAATTCGTGTTTATCAAATGTTCTACAGCATTGAATGCTCCTGTATAATCATCTACAACCACCTTATCGGTGCTGATTCCCATGCAAATGCGGTCAAAAAAAACTAATGGGATATCATTGTCAATAATTTCCTGAAAGTGTTGAAAGATTTTTGTTTGCTTGGATACGGAAGCTAAAACACCACAAACGCGTGCGGAGAGTAGAGTTTCTGTACATGAGATTTCCCGTTCATAGTCTTCGTTCGATTGGCAAAAAAGAACTTCATAATCATCTTTTTCAGCTTCTTTTTCAATTCCCGATAAAACAGATGAAAAAAAATAATGCACAATTTCAGGTATAATTACTCCTATAGTATTACTTTTCTGCATTCGTAGTCCCAAGGCCAAAGCATTAGGCTTATATTTGTGCTCTTGAGCATATTTTTTAACCAACTCTTTTGTTTCTTCACTTATTTCCGGATGATCTTTGAGCGACCTGGAAACTGTTGAAGGTGAAAGGTTCAAAGCCCGGGCTATGTCTTTTAAAGTTATTTGTTTTTTTTCCATGGTACCCATATTTATTTTAAAACATAAGTAACCAAGGTTGATACTTGATTTTATTTTTGTAAAAGACTGAAATAAATGGAGTTGTGAGATAACTATAAGGTCTTGTAATTCTCAATTTTTTAAAACAAAAAAACGTTCCTGAATTTGTCGGTTTCAGGAAAGCTAACTGTAAGATTTTAGGCAAGATAGCCCTTTGAAAATGAAAATATTTTCTGTAATTTAGCGACCTAATCTCTCTCTCTCTCTCTCTCTCTCTCTCTCTCTCTCTCTCTCTCTCTCTCTCTCTCTCTAAGAAATAAATCAGCAACTCCAAATTTGAAATGTTAAATTTAGAATTGCTTATTAAAGAAATTTGAAATAGAGAATGGTTGCTCATTTTGTAAATAAATATTATAAATTGTTTTATCTCAACTCAAGGCAAATGTAGCAGTATTTCTTGAAAGTATAGTGAATTTTTTTGTAAATTTTTCCTTTGTTCAATATCTGTAAATTAAATTTTGTGCCAAAATTTTAATTTACGCAAACGATTGCATAGATTTTTTATCTGTATTTGTCTATTCTCTAAATCTTTCCTTTTAAATTTTTGTTACTATTACATATCTAAAAATGCAAACGATTGCATTGAAAATAAGTGTAAATATCAGGAAAATGCCTTATAGAATTTAACCAATGTATTTAAGTTTGTTGGCAAATATTACAAAAAAAAGTACAAATATCATACATTATTAATCTTAAATAATTTACACATGAAGGAAAAGTTTTTATCTCCTCTAAAAAAGGTTTTATCAACCTTGCTTATTGGTTTTCTTCTCTCTTTACCGGCATATTCTCAGAATAGTATGGTAAATGGGGTAATAAAGGATTCCAAAACGGGTGAAAGTATTGTCGGTGCCAGCATTGTCGTGAAAGGCACAACGCGCGGAACGGTTACTGATATAGATGGTAATTTTTCTGTTGAGGCATCCAAAGGAAATACATTGCAGGTCTCTTTTTTGGGATATGCATCACAAGAAGTGGTTGTAGACCCTTCAAAACCTTTGGCGGTCTTCTTAAAAGAAGATACTCAGTTTTTGGATGAGGTCGTAGTGATTGGTTACGGTACGATGAAAAAAAGCGACCTGACCGGTTCAATTGCTGCGCTTGGAGAAAGGGAGTTTCAAAAAGGTGTGATTGTCAATCCGACATCGTTGATTTCAGGTAAAGTGGCCGGTGTACAAATCACATCTACCGGCGGACGTGCAGGGAGCGGCAATCAAATCCGTATTCGTGGCGGCGCTTCTTTGGATGCAAGCAACGACCCGCTTATCGTAATTGACGGTGTCCCTTTAGATAACGAGGATATTTCAGGTGCAACGAGTCCGTTATCGACTATCAATCCCAACGATATCGAATCGATGAATATTCTGAAAGATGCTTCGGCGACTGCTATTTATGGTTCCCGCGCTTCCAACGGGGTGATTATTATCACCACTAAAAAAGGAGCTATAGGGCAAAAAACGAGAGTGGACATATCATCACAAAATTCGATTGCTACCATTGCCCGCAGAGTGGAAGTGCTTTCGGCCGATCAATTCCGGGATGTTGTGACCACCCAAGCTACAGCACGATTTAATGCGGATAAAGCTGCCCAATATATCGGTTACCTCGGCACAGCCAATACCGACTGGCAAGACCAGATATTCCGCAATGCTTTCACTACAGATAATAATATCAGTATTACTGGCGCTGACGAAATTTTCCCTTACCGGATCGCTGCAGGATTTCTCAGCCAGGATGGTATTTTGGAGACAGACAATATGAAACGGGGAACTATCTCTCTTAATCTTTCTCCGGTTTTCTTTGAAAACCATTTATCTGTGAATTTGAACGTAAAAGGCATCTGGACTCACTCCCGTTTTGGAAATGGAGATGCCATTGGCGCAGCTTTGCGTATGGATCCGACACAACCCGTCACAGCCAATGGTTTCGATAAGTACAATGGTTATTGGGCTTGGTTGGAATCGAATGGTGATTTGAAGTCTTTAGCTACCAAAAATCCGGTGGCGTTGCTTCAAGCCAAGGATGATCAGTCGGACGTTTATCGCAGCATTGGAAATGCCCAGTTCGATTATAAATTTCATTTTTTGCCTGATTTGCGTGCTAATTTGAATTTAGGTTATGATGTTTCTCAAGGAAAGGGAGGAGTGGTTACTCAACCTTGGTCTCCGGCAGAGTATCCAAAAGGAAAAAGAACCTACTTCGACCAGAAAAAGCAAAATACACTTTTGGAATTTTATTTGAACTATACCAAACAGTTAAACGATGCGAATCGCCTTGAAATAATGGGTGGTTATACCTGGCAGGATTGGAAAACAACAAACAAACCATTTGATGAATATTATTATGATAATGTAACTGTTGCAAAACCAGCAGGTATCGAAATTCCTGTGCAAAACCGGTTGATTTCTTTCTATGGTCGCTTGAATTACAATCTTCTTGAACGATATTTATTAACAGCGACGGTTCGTAGAGATGGTTCATCTCGGTTTAGCCCAAGTAATCGTTGGGGTATTTTTCCATCCGTAGCATTGGCCTGGCGTATTCATGATGAAGCTTTTCTTAAAGATGTTGATGCCCTTTCCAACTTAAAACTTCGTTTAGGTTGGGGTATCACCGGACAACAAGACTTTGGCAATGAAGTTGAGGATAATTTTGGCTGGTTGCCTATTTATGTATTAAGCGATCCGAATGCCCAGGCTCAATTCGGAAATGCTTACTATTCCGGTTGGCGTCCCAATGGTTATGACGCAGATCGTAAATGGGAAGAAACTACTACCAAAAATATCGGTGTGGACTGGGGATTTGTAAACAACCGCATTTATGGTAGCATAGATTATTATCAAAAACATACGAAAGATTTGCTAAATAGGGTACCTCTACCCGCAGGTAGTAACTTTACTCCTTATATTGTAAAAAATATCGGAACAATGGATAATTGGGGGGTGGAAGGTAATATTGGTGTAGTAGCTGTAGAAAACAAAGACATGCGTTGGGAGCTTGGATTCAATGTTACTTTTAATAATACAGAAATTACCAAATTATCTTTAAACGATGATTCCGATTCGGATTATAAAGGAGCAATGGTAGGCGGCATTTCCGGAGGTACAGGAAATACGATTCAAATTCACAAAGTCGGTTATGCTCCCAATTCATTTTATGTTTACCGGCAAGTATATGATGAAAATGGGAAACCGATAGAAGGTATGTATGAGGATCTCAACGGGGATGGTGTAGTAAATGACCAGGATTTGTATATTTACCATAAACCTGCCCCTGATTGGTATATGGGTTTCAACACTTCATTTACATATAAAAAATGGTCGCTGGCTACAGCATTACGCGCAAGCATCGGAAATTATGTTTACAACAACGTAAATTCTGATTTGGGTAATTTTTCGCAAACTCTGAATCCCAACAGTTTCTTGATGAACAATGTGGTAGATGGCTTAAACAGTAATTTCTATGACCGTCAGTTGCTCTCAGATTATTATGTTCAAGAAGCTTCATTCCTGAAAATGGATTATGTTCAATTGGCTTATGATTTTGGTAAAATTTTCCGCAGGGCAAACCTGCGTGCCAATTTCTCTGTTCAAAACGTATTTACAGTAACCAAATACGATGGTATTGATCCTGAAGTTATAAATGATGATAACAGAGGTATAGACAATAATTTCTATCCGAATCCGCGTACATACGTCCTTGGATTAAATCTTAATTTCTAACCAATAAAACAAGAAAAATATGGAAAAGTATATATATAAATTCATTGCAATAGTAACGCCCCTATTGGTGACGTTGGCTTCTTGTACGGATTTGGATATTTATCCTGAAAATACGTCTACTGCGGAAGAAGTATTCTCAACGTTCGAAGGCACAAAAGGTGCACTGGCGAAAGTATATCTTGCTTATACGACAACAGGAAATGAAAGTCCTGCCGGAAAAACGGATTTGGACATTCCTGGTATTGACGAAGGTTCAAATGCAGACTTCTTACGTGTTTGGTTCAATCACCAGGAACTTCCTACCGAAGAAGCGCATTGTCTTTGGAATGATGCAGGAATACCCGAATTGAATTACATTAATTTTACAAACGATGATAAATTCACATCCGGTTTGTATTACCGGGTAGTCATGCAAATTATGTATGCTAACGAATTTATCAGGAATGCAAATGACGGTTTGGGCGATGAAGTTAAAAATTTCAAAGCCGAAGCTCGTTTTATCCGCGCATTCGATTATTGGGTATTGATGGATATTTTTGGAAATCCTCCATTCGTAACAGAAAATGATGAGCTGAATATTCTGCCTACTCAAATCAATCGTGCAGATTTATTTAAATATGTAGAATCGGAGTTATTGGATATTACAAACAATAATTTGTTGAAGGCAGCTAAAACAAATGAATATGGACGCGCTGACCAAGCGGCAGCCTGGGCTTTACTTGCCCGTCTTTATTTGAATGCTGAAGTTTATACGGGAACGGCCCGTTGGACTGATGCTGCTACTTATGCCAAAAAAGTAATTGACGCTGGTTATTCATTGAAAGGTAAATACGAAGATTTGTTTTTGGCAGATAACAATAAGAACAACCCCGAATTCATTTTGGCGATTGCTTATGATGGACTTAAGGCTTATGGTTATGGAGGATCTTCATTTTTGATTAACTGCGGTTCAAGCGTAGATTATCAGACAAAGTATGCCGATAAAATTATCAGCTATGGAATGTTAGGCAACAATCACCTTTGGAATGGATACCGTACAAGGAAAGAATTCTCGGACAAATTTGAATCAAATGACAAACGATTTTTATTTGTAGGTGAAAATCCGGCATTGGGAGACGATCCTTCAGAATCGACGAATGGCTTACAACCCTATAAATACCGCAACATCACTTCCGCTTCAACGGTTGGAAATCCGGTTTATGGCTCTAATGCAGGTCAGGATTTTGCAGACAATGACTTCCCATTGTTCCGTTTGGCAGAACAATACTTAATTTATGCGGAAGCAGTAGTGCGTGGTGGTAGTGGTTCAAAAACAGATGCGGTAGATTATATCAATGAATTACGTAGCCGGGCAGGTGTGGGCGATATTGATGAAAGTCAATTAACAACGGATTTCATTCTTGACGAACGTGTTCGTGAATTGTATTGGGAATGTTTCCGTCGTACCGACTTGATTCGTTATAATCTGTTTACCACTTCGACTTATGTTTGGGAATGGAAGGGCGGCATGCAAAGCGGTCATGGAGTAGACTCACATTTCAATATTTATCCGATACCATCATCCGACATCAATGCCAATACTAATTTGAAACAAAATACAGGGTATTAATGCAATGATTGTTAAACATTAAATGAAATAGACTAACAATGAAAAATATATATAATATAATTATGTTGCTTGCTTGCCTGACTTTCTTTTGGGCTTGCGAATCAGACGATCATCCGACAGCGTTGACACCGGATACTTTTGTATTGAATACGCCGGCTTATGTTTCCGGTATTTATGATTTGGAAAATACGGAAAGCGTTCAGCTTACCTGTACTCAACCAGCTTACGGTTTTACCGCCGCAACCACATACCGGGTGCAAGTTGCCACTGAAAATTCGTTTGAGGAATTTGTTACACTTCCTACTCCTTATAAATTGGCAAAGATGGATGTGAGCGCTTCCGAAATGGCTGTCGCAATAGTGAACCTACTGGGCATTACTGATGAAGCGGATTTCCCGACAGAAACATTCCCGGTTTATATACGGATGTCTGCAGAACTATCAAACGGTAGCCGCCAGGTATTGTCAAATATCATTACATTACCTAATGTGAAAGGTTATTTTGCTCTGGATCCTATGGTAATGCCGGAAAATATGTACATAATAGGAAATATTACTAATAATTGGGATTGGAATGCGGCAACCACCATGGTGCCTGTTTGGGGAGCAGACGGTAAATTCTGGGCTCTTCAATACTTAGGAAAAGACGGTGATAATAACAATGCCGAAATCAAATTCAGCACAACAAATAAGTGGGATGGCAATGATTTTGGTATGCAAACTGCCGACATTGATGATGCTTCGAAAACATTGGCAGGTATTTCGGGCGATAATAATATCGTGATTGGAAATCCTGGCTGGTACATCGTAGTGGTGAAAACCGAAATTTCAGGACGTGATTATGTTTACCACGTACAATTCCTTGAACCAAAGGTTTATTTGTGTGGAAATGCAGCCGGAGGAGTATGGGGTGCAGGAGACAATAACCAGTTTACAGTGCCCGATATTTCATTAGGCGCCGATGTCGAATTTGTATCACCTGCATTTACCGGAAACGCAGCCGGCGAAAGTGATGGCGGAGTTCGCGCTTGTGTTGTTCTCAGTGGTCAGGAATGGTGGCATACCGAATTCATGGTATTTAATGAAAAATTGATATACAGAGGAAACGGAGGCGATCAGGATAGAGTTTCCGGAAGCATTGGTCAAAAATTGCACATCAATTTCACCAAATCAACAGGAAAAATTCAATAAAAGTCAGAAACTCGTTATCCCGGTACTTGGACCGGGGTAACTTGACGAACTTTATATTTATTAAAAATAAAATTTGATAGACAATGAAAAAGATATATTTTTTCTTAGCAATGCTTCTTGTAGCCGGTTTTTCTGCATGTACGGATGATGTGGGCCTTGATGTGGCTCCCCCGCAATCGTATCCGCAAGAATCGCCACAAGTGATTAGTGGTTTTACCATAGCTATAGGCGACGATTTTAATGCTGCTTTAGTCCTGACCGATGAAGAAAAAGAACTTCAAGTAGTAAAAGCAACAGCTACACCTACATTGGCGGAAGGTGCAACAGTGGTGTTCAGAACTGAAATATCCGATACCAAAGATTTTGGAAATGTAGTAGAATTGCCTACAACAAGTGCCAATAATGCAGCAACAGTGCTTTCGACCGATTTAGGTGAAGCTGTAAAAACGTTATTTAAGACGAAAGCTCCCGTAGAACATTCTATTTACCTTCGGAATTATTTTTATATTAAGGACGGAACTTCAGCATCCATGGTGCCTACTCCGGCTGATTTTGGACCTTGTAGCATTACACCTTATTCAAATGTCCAAATTGAAACGGCTTATTATCTGATTGGCGATGTAAACAGCTGGAATATGGATAATATAGATACATACAAATTCTCCCATAGCGATTTAGATGTATATGACGACCCTGTTTTCAGTATTACTGTTCAAATGTCGGGATACTTTAAGATCGTTCCGCAATCAAGCAAAGATAAAGTGGCTGATGATAGGTGGAATGGAGTGATAGGTAATCCAGTTGACGGCAATACCGATTTGGAAGGTACATTGATTATTGATAATGCTCAAGCCATGCGTGTATTGGAAGATCAGTGGGTAAAAGTTACTATCAACATGATGGAATCAACTTATACAATTGAATTATTGGGCAATGCTAAACGCCAACTGTATGTTCCAGGCGGATATCAAGACTGGAGTCCTTCTAAGGCTCCCATTCTATATTCTCCGAATCTCGACTGGAAATTTGACGGTTATGTGTATCTGGAAACCGGAAGTCTGTTCAAGTTTACATCCGATCCCGACTGGGATCATACCAATTATGGCGATGGTGGAAACGGTACCCTTTCCACTGCCAATGATGCTGGTAATTTAACAGTTTCTGAAACCGGATTCTATCGCCTTACGGCTGATTTATCTAAAGAGCCTTATACTTATACAGCTACATCTACCAATTGGGGGTTGATTGGAAGTGCAACTGCCGGAGGTTGGGATACTTCTACGGCAATGACATTAAACTCTGCAACGGGTGAATGGACAGTTACTACAACATTAACCGGAGGAGAAAAATTCAAATTCCGTGCAAATAACGGTTGGGATATTAACCTTGGCGGAGATGTGAACAAATTGACCTATGGTGGCGATGATATTCCAGTTGTTTCAGATGGTACGTACTTGATTACATTGAAATTAGGTGACGCTTCTGCTTACACTTGTACTATCGTAAAACAATAATAACATAGAAAAAGAGACTGTGTCAAAAGATTTTTTGGCACAGTCTCTTTTTTAAACAGAACAAACACACAAACAGTTTTATGAAAAATTTATTTTTTACACTGCTACTGTTGTTTTTATTCGTTACATTATCTCCGGCACAAGTTGTAACAACTAATCCTACGATAGTCACACAAGAGAGCGGAGTAATAGAAGTCATCTTTGATGCAACTAAAGGCACTGCAGGACTAAAGGGATACACCGGAGATGTTTACGCCCATACCGGAGTGGTTACAAGTAAGTCGACTTCGAGTGCTGACTGGAAATATGTTAAAGCAGGCTGGAGTGTAAATATTCCGGCATGTAAAATGACATCATTAGGAAATGATAAATGGAAATTAACTATTTCTCCGGATATTCGTTCTTACTATGGTATGACCGATGCCTCAGAAACTGTGAAACAATTGGCATTTGTTTTCCGAAGCAGTGATGGCAGTAGAGAAGGAAAAGATACCGGAGGGAAAGATATTTTTGTAGATGTATATCAGGCAGGATTGAATGTTGTTTTTACGGCGCCGGTTGAGAAAAACAACATTATTGAAGTTGGCGGTTCAGTTCATTTTTCTATTCAAACAACGCTTTCAACTTTGATTGATTGCCAAATCAACGGGGTTTCCGTAAAAAGCGCTTCTAATGTATCTTCACTCGATTTCGACCACGTATTTAATTCGGAGGGTAACTATGAAGTTGTTGCTGTTGCAGGGACATCGCCGGATTTTGTACGGGATACTGTTTGGGTAATTACCCGTCCGGAAATAGTCAATGAACCCCGTCCTGCAAATGTCCGTCCGGGTATTAATATAGGCTCTGAGAATTCGGTCATTCTTTGTTTGTATGCGCCTTATAAAGGTTTTGTATACCTGATAGGGGATTTTAATGATTGGAAAGTCGACAACAATTACCTTATGAAAAAAGACGGAGACTATTGGTGGTTGACAATTCAGCCTGTAAAATCGGGTCTGGAATATGCTTATCAGTATTTGGTGGATGGATATCTCCGGATTGCCGACCCTTATACAGATAAAGTCTTGGATCCATGGAATGATTCCTATATTCCAACTTCTGTTTATCCTGATTTAAAACCTTATCCTGCCGGAAAAACAGAAGGAATCGTATCGGTATTTCAAACCGGACAACCGGCCTATAACTGGCAAATAAAAGATTTCCAACCAATTACAAAAGAAAAATTGGTGATTTATGAAATGCTGATACGCGATTTTGTTGATCAACATTCATTCAAAGCAGCGATAAATAAACTGGATTATCTGAAGCAACTGGGAGTAAATGCTGTGGAACTGATGCCTGTCAACGAATTCGAAGGAAATAGTAGCTGGGGCTACAATCCTTCATTTTATTTCGCCGTGGATAAATATTACGGAACGAAAAATGACTATAAAACGTTCATCGATGAATGCCATAAACGCGGAATGGCAGTGATTATGGATATGGTGTTGAACCATTCGTACGGACAGTCTCCCTTTGTACAATTATATTGGAATAGTACGAACAACACACCAGCCGCCAATAACCCCTGGTACAATGTCACCTCACCAAATGCAACTTATAGTTGGGGTTACGATTTCAATCATGAAAGCCCTCAGACTCAGGCCTTGGTTGATAGTATCAACAGCTACTGGATGAAAGAATACAATATCGATGGTTTCCGTTTTGATTTCACCAAAGGATTCACTCAAAAACCGGGTAACGGTTGGGCTTACGATGCATCCCGTATATCCATTCTTAAACGGATGCGTTCAGAAATTCAAAAACGAAAATCGAG
This sequence comes from Bacteroidales bacterium, assembly GCA_031553415.1. GTDB lineage: Bacteria > Bacteroidota > Bacteroidia > Bacteroidales > Azobacteroidaceae > JAIRVZ01. The sequence continues at coordinate 44,991 of JAVBLO010000032.1, forward strand.
TGCCATTGTTATTTTCGAGCATCTTACGGAAAATTCGGAAGAAGTGGAATTGGCCGATGCCGATATCTTGTTATGGGGAAACCTGAATAACGCTTATTGCCAGTCAAGCATGGGGTATTCGGATGGAGCGGATTTGTCAAACAGTATTTATTCTCAGCAAGGTTTTCATCAGCCAAATTTATTGGCTTATATGGAAAGCCACGATGAAGAACGGATGATGTATAAAAACCGGGAATACGGGAATTCAACTCCCACTTATAACATTAAGTATCTAAATATAGCACTCAACAGGGCAAAGCTTTCAGCTTGTTTTTATCTGCCGACTCCCGGACCGAAAATGATTTGGCAATTCGGAGAATTGGGTTATGATTATTCCATCAACCGGTGTGAAGATGGAATCGTAAATGATGTTTGCCGGACATCTCCCAAACCTATCCGTTGGGATTATGCCGATAATTCTGCCCGAAAAGAGATATATAATATTTATGCTAATCTCAATTATCTGAAAACAAATTATCCGACATTTTCAACAACTGACTATACATATAACCTTACTGGATTACTGAAATCTTTTGTATGGAGGAATGCGGATATGAACGCTTTTGCCATCGGTAATTTTGATGTGAAAGCAGGGAGTGTTTCAGTTACCTTGCCACATACAGGCATCTGGTACAATGCTTTTAGCGGAGATGCGGTAGACTTTACGACAACTTCACTTACCCAATTATTGCAAGCAGGAGAATATCATCTTTATACAGATAAGAAAGTAGAAATCCCTTCGGGAATTAATAATCCAGCTATAACATCTGATAGATTTACGGTTTATCCGAATCCTGTATCAGATGTTTTATATGTGGAAACAACTTCTCCTGTTGAATCGATATCGGTTATCGATTTAAATGGAAAGAAATTATTTCAGAGCAGATATGAATATTCAATAAATGTCAAAGACTTTCCTCCCGGCTTTTATTTCCTGGAAGTAAAATCAGCAGGAAATACTTTCATTTGTAAATTTATTAAGAAATAATTTTAGTTTTCTTGAGGCGTTTTTCATTATCCTCCTTGAGCATGGAAATCAAGGAGGATTAAAGTGAGAATATTCTTTGAAAATTTCGCAAACGTTTGCGTAGAAAATAGTTTATAAACCTTTTGTATTGAAACCATTAAATTGTTTTTTATTGTAGCTTTACAATATGGTTAGTGAAAAATGTTATTGCCAAATAAATAACCTTCCCAAAATACCGTGAAATATTAATACCAGAATAAAATTAACAAAACGTAAACATTATTCCAATGAAAACACTTTTACAAATTATTCTATTCTTTGCAATTTCGATTTCAATTCAAGCTCAAATTGTTACTACAAATCCTGCTTTTGTAGTTGAAAACCAACCTGTAACAATTACTTTTGATGCAACTCAGGGAACATTCGGATTAAAGGACAATACTGAAGATTGGTATGTCCATATTGGGGTTTATACAAATCTGAGTCCTGCAACATGGAAATATGTAAAAACTCCCTGGCCGGATACAAAAACCAATAATCTTGCTTTAGCAAATACAACTGAAAATAAGCTAACTAAAATAGGAGGCAATAAAGCAACATTAACAATTAATGATATGCGTTCCTATTTTGGAGTACCTTCAGGAGAGAAAATTACTAAAATATGTATGGTATTCCGTAACCCGACAGGTAGTAAAGAAGGGAAAGATACTGGTAGTAAAGATATATTTGTTGATGTTTATGAAGCCGGCTTGAATGTGACTTTCACTGCTCCGGCTTCTTCTATACAACTTGTTAATAAAGGAACGGTAGTTACTTTTTCAGCAATGGCTTCGCAAAGTACAGCATTAAAACTTTATATTGATAACAATCAGTTTGCGACAACTACAGGAACTTCTATTTCACAAGTGTACACGTTTAACAATGCAGGCTCTTTCTGGGCGATTGCAGAGGCAGGAACGACTCCTAATGTTGTCAGGGACAGTGTTTTTGTAAATGTAAAAAAAGATGTAGAGACAGCATCTCGTCCATCACTCCCTGATGGCATTAATATAGTTAATGATAATACTGTTACTTTCATTTTGCATGCTCCTTCCAAAACAGATGTATTCCTGGTCGGAGATTTCAATAAATGGATGCCGTATAATAACTACATGATGAAAAAGGATGGTGATTATTGGTGGCTGACTCTTAATAATCTTCAACCGAATATAGAATATGCATTTCAATACCTTGTAAACGGTACTCTATATGTCGGAGATGCTTATGCCCAAAAAGTATTGGATCCATGGAATGACAAATATATATCTTCTACTATTTATCCTGATTTGAAGCATTATCCTTCAGAAAAGAATATTAATGATGGTATGGTTTCTGTATTCCAGACAAATGAAGCAGCTTATAGTTGGGAAGTTCCTGATTTTCAACCTCCCCGTCAGGATAAATTAGTTATCTATGAGTTATTGATTCGTGATTTTACATCAACAAGTGATTTAAATGGTGTAATGAGTAAACTGGATTATTTGCAGGGATTAGGAATTAACGCAATTGAGTTGATGCCCACTCAGGAATTTGATGGAAATGACAGTTGGGGATATAATCCATGTTATTACTTTGCCATGGATAAAGCTTATGGTACCAAGGAAATGTATAAGAAGTTTATTGATGAATGTCATAAACGTGGAATTGCAGTTATCTTAGATGTTGTGTTTAACCATGCTACAGGTCAACATCCTTTTGCCAAATTATATTGGAATTCAGCAACCAGTAAAACTACAGCAGATAATCCTTGGTTTAATGTAAATGCTCCACATCCTTATAGTGTATTTCATGATTTTAACCATGAATCTCCTTTTGTAAGGGCATATTTCAAGCGTAATCTAAAATTCATGCTGGAAGAATATAAGTTAGATGGTTTCCGTTTTGACCTGACAAAAGGGTTTACACAAAAAAGCTCTACCGAATCAACGGCTGCTAATTATGATGCAACCAGAATAGCTATCTTAAAAGATTATTATAGTCAGATCAAGGCAACAAATGCTAACGCTTACATGATAATTGAACATTTCTGTGCTGATCAGGAAGAAAAAGAATTAGCAGAAGCTGGTCTTATACCATGGGGAAATAAGAATAATGCATACTGCCAGACTGTGATGGGCTATCAGTCGGAATCTGATTTTTCGGGTATCAATGGCTGGACAAGGTCATGGTCTTACAACAATATAGTCGGTTACATGGAAAGTCATGATGAAGAGCGTAATATTTATAAAGCTAAAACTTATGGTGTTACTGGCACGATAAAAACAGATTTAGCCACACAAATGGATCGTGCTGCTTTGAATGCTGCTTTCTTTATTCCTATTCCCGGAGCAAAAATGATTTGGCAATTCGGAGAATTAGGCTATGATTATTCTATTAATTCAACAGCTGGTTCTGCAACGCTTAGTAGTGATAACAGGACTTCCAGAAAAGAAATCCGTTGGGATTATTATGATGTTCCTGAGCGGAAAGCTGTATATAATACTTATTATAAGCTGAATAAATTAAGGGAACAATATGGAGATGCATTCGATAATCGTTCTTATTGGAGCATGCAAATTGGTTATGGCGATTGGTCGGCAGGAAGACGCATATGCCTGAATTCAGGAGATTTGAAAATGGTTATTGTGGGAAACTTTAATCCTGACGGAAATGCTACTACTCAACCTAATTTCCCTGCTACAGGAACTTGGTATGACTTAATGACTGGTGAAACTATGAATGTAACAAATACCAATATAACTATTAGCTTAGCTCCCGGTAAATTTAAAGTGTTAACTGACAGAAAAATTAATTTACCATCAGGAATCGAAGATACCAAAATAGATAAATTGGATGTAGTTCAAACAGACGGCTATTTGCATATCATTACTAATGAAACAGTTATTGAAGCTAAAATTTTCAATATCAATGGTATGTTAATAAAAAAAACAAATAACGAAAATATGATTTCTGTAATGGACATGGGAAAAGGATATTATATCCTTGGTGTACAATTCGAATCAGGAAATATAGTTCATAAATTTGTTATACAATAAGCCCTTTCGGTTTTTGATTAAATAGGCTCCCTCAAAGAGTTTCCCGGATAGAGAAATCCTTCCTGGTCCGGGACTCTTTGTTTATCCTTCATTGTATTCATGCTCCTTTTGTCTATTTCTAAACACTGGATTTCATAAGAAATAACTAAACCAATAATAATTCTTTTCCATGAAAAGGCAAGCAATACTTATATTTGGAAATGATGTAACTCGTCAAAACGGTAATTTATCAGGAGTTTACATTGTTAAAGTGAAAGATGAATTTTATAAAATAGGGGTTAAGTAAATAAGAAAATCTATTTTTCTATTCAAGTCATATTAATAATCAATTAAAAATTAAAATCATGAAAAAATTAATTACACTATTAAGTTTGTTTTTATTATTGAGTACAATTTCTTTTGCACAAACTTTTAAGATTGCCGGAGATTTTACCGATTGGGGTACAAATCCTATAATAATGAGTAAAGTAGGAGATACTGATGTTTATAAATTAACTACAACAATTTCCAATATAGGAGAGCATGAGTTCAAAGTAGTTGTTGATGATAGCTGGATAGATGGCTCAAATCGTTTTTTTAGAACAACGGAAGATAATCAGGAAGTTACTTTTTATACAAGAAAAAGTTCTGAGTATTGGTACGTTTTTTGCGATGCACAAGAATTTTATCTTGTTGGAGATGTTGTTGGAGGCTGGGATGCTTCTAAAATACAACTAATCATGAATACATCTGAAAAATCATATTTTATAGGAGATTTGACTAACGGTGAATATAAATTAGTGACATTAGCCAAAAATGGAGATATAATATGGAGCGATATCATGGAAAATAATTTCAGTTTGGATGATAGCCAAAAATATCAAATTACCCTTGATTTTACATCAATGTCTGTAACTGCACAATATCTCGGTGGCGTATTTGATTCATATATTTTTACAGATTTTACGGATGAAAACAAAAGGTATAGTGTAAGTGATTTTGATGGAAAGTCACTTGGTACTTTTAGCACTACACAACCATTGCTTATTGGAGGAGAAATATCTACTTATCCTCGAATTTTTAATGGTATGACTGTGAAAATTTATTATAAAATAGATGATGATTCATCTATAAAATCATTTGATTTACCATGGAATGCTGATATAAATACAAATGATTCTAAATGGCAAACAGGAGAAGGTGAATTGATCAATGTTTCAGATGGACTTTCTAATGGAGATCACACTATTTCTGTTTGGTTTTATGTTGCCAAATTAGATTACAAAATTTATGATAATAACGGAGGTAGTTATTATGTTGCTTATTTTTCGATTGATAATACGGCTACCTCATTATATTCTAATTTAATAAATCATTCTATTATAACAGATGGTAATCAAATCAAAGCTAATTTCGAAGGCTCTGCTCCCATTGAACTTTACACTATCAATGGAACATTACTAAAGAAAACAGTTGCTGTGGATTCTTTCGAACAAGCAGATTTACTCCCAGGGTTGTATATTATTAAAATCAATGGCAAGGCAAACAAAGTTTTGGTAAAATAATGCCGCACAAATTTATTATAGTCGGAGTATAGATAGTCTGTACTCCGACTACATGTATCTTATACTCCGATTATAGATGTCTTGTACTCCGACTACAATAAATTTATTTCCGGATAAAAATGCTAATAGTGCTACATGTCAAGTTTCTTTTTATATATTTGTCATTGCTATAATTGATTATATAAACTAAAAACTTCTATACCATGATTCTAAAAAAAATCTCATTTCTACTTGCCTTTTGGGTGTTGCTAAATCTTTCTGTTTATGCTGTTGAAATCTATCCGACCAACTGGTGGACAGGAATGAAGTACAACCAAATCCAGTTGATGATTTATGCTCCGGATAATTCGAACTTCAGTAAGGAAGACGTTGTTATAAACTACCCGGGAGTTGAACTGATTAAGAAAAATACTTTTGAAAATGGAAAGTATATTATTTTGGACTTAAAGATTCGTGAGAGTGCCAAGCCTGGAATCGTCCAAATTAATTTTGAAAAATCGAAGCAAAAACCACTTCAATGGGAACTGAAAGAACGGAGAAAAGGTAATGGTTCTCAATTCGCACAAGGTGTAACATCCTCTGATTTCATATATTTATTGATGCCCGATCGTTTCAGTAACGGAGATTATTCCAATGATAAGATCTCAGGAATGAAAGACCAATCTCTCAATCGTGATTCTATTTATGACCGTCATGGAGGAGATTTACAAGGTGTAATCAATCATCTGGATTATTTACAAAGCCTGGGTATTACTTCTTTATGGATGACTCCTGTTATTGAGAATGATATGCCAAACCGTACTGAGCATGGTTATGCTTTTACCAATCACTATAAGATAGACCCTCGCCTTGGAGGAGAAAAAGCTTATCTGGCCCTTTCTGATTCACTTCATGCAAGGGGAATGAAACTCATCCAGGATGCTGTCTATAACCATATTGGTTTTTACAATTTTTTAGTTCAAGATGGCCCTTCAAAAGATTGGTTACATCAATTTCCTGAATATACACAAACCAACTACCGGGATCAACTTTATTTTGATCCTTATGCAGCGCCTTCTGAAAAGAAAGTATTAACTGATGGTTGGTTTACACAAATGATGCCCGATATGAACCAGGAAAATCCTTTTGTTGCTAACTTCCTGATACAACATGCTATCTGGAGCGTGGAAAAATTTGGAGTGGATGGTTGGCGTATAGATACCTATATTTACAATAATTTGGAATTTATGAATCGTTGCAACAAGGCATTAACGGATGAATATCCTAATATAACCATGTTCGGCGAAACTTGGGTACACGGAACAGCCAATCAAGCTTATTTTGCTCAGAATATATTTGAGATTCCATTCAAAAGCAATTTACAGGGTGTTACCGATTTCCAAACATTGTTTTATGGAATTCTTCCTGCAGTGAATGAAAAGACAGGCTGGACTGATGGTGTTAATAAATTATATACCACATTGAGTAATGATTTTTTGTACACAAATCCGACCAGGAATGTAATTATGCTGGATAATCATGATCTAAGCAGGTTTTTTTCTGTTGTTAATGAAGATGTTGATAAATTAAAAATTGCATTGGCCTGGTTAATGACCTGTCGTGGCATCCCTCAGATGTATTATGGAACGGAAGTCCTGATGCCGGGCATAACCCAGCCTCATGATGGTTTTGTACGAAAAGATTTTCCCGGAGGCTGGAAAAATGATAAAAAAAGCGGATTTACGGGTGAAGGACTTTCCAAAGAAGAAAAAGATTTTCAAAGTTATGTGAAGAAATTAGGTCAGTTCAGGTTACAATCTTCTGCCTTGAAAACCGGAAAAATGATGCAATACATACCTAAAAATGGTGTTTATACCTATTTCCGTTATGATGATGCCCAAACTGTCATGTGTGTAATGAACCCTCAGGAAATGGATGGAAAGATAATAATCAACGATTATCCTGAAATGATAAACTCTTTCTCGAAAGCAAAAAATATTATAACCGGTGAGGTTATTTCAATTGAAAAATTAAACAATATACCTCCTAAAACGATGTATATATTTGAATTACAACCCTAAGGCGGCAGCAAATTATTTGCAGTTACCTATGGTCCATTACGCTCCAAGTCCCCTTTAGGGGATTAGGGGTGTTTTATTGTCCGAAGAAATTAGTCAAGCTAATCATAAAAGAAGTTGCAGAAGGGTGGTATTTTGCTACGGCAGCGCTGACTTCGAAAGATTTAACCCGGATTCCGGCGCCACCGGAAAATCCACCCATTTTATTGCCTTCATCCAGACTCATATCAGTTCCAGTTTTGACATTATAGCCTATAGCAAGCCAAAGGTTATCAGACGGGATGAGATCAATGGCAAAAACAAAATGTTTGATGAAGTTCTTCATGAAAGAATCTTTTTCACCTTTTAAGTTATAAGATTTCCAATTATTCAGCTGATTGGCAGTTACGGAAAACCTGATAGGAGCATGGGCCAAACGTTTGGTCATTCCAAACTGTATATCCCAGGGCATCGGGGAACGTTCTTCAATATATGCAGTGAGTTGTCCTCCAAGATTTTTTGCGGTCAAACCCAATGAAAAATCATTGTCGCTGTTGTAGTAAGTTAATCCTAAATCAACACCTAACCCGATAGATGTATATTCACCAAATGAAGAATAAATAAATTTTCCGGTAACACCTCCGCGTATCCGGTCAGTTATATCATGTGCATAAAATGCATTAATTCCAATATCTTTTATGCTCAGGTCTCCTACAATGAGATTTTCTATTGTAGTTTCTTTGATATTCCCATAGTTGAGATAGTTAATTCCGGCTCCCCAGGCACCCCTTTCTCCTGCGGCTTTTGTGAAAATAACACTTGCTGCATTTACATCTGCAATATACATGAGGTAATTGACATTCAATCCCATATCCATTTCAGGTCCCAGAAAACCCGGATTTTGAAACACTAAAGATGGGTCGTTTTCTATTACGGAAATATTTGTTCCACCCATGGCGCTTGCCCGTGCAGAATAAGGCAACTTCAAAAAATCAAAAGCTGATTTTCCTTCCTGTGCTGATAAATTGTCCGGAAATAAAATTGTTAAAAGAAGAACAAGTGAAATATATAATATTTTTTTCATCCAATGAAAAATAAAATTCCCACAAATATAAAAATTAAACTTTTAAATATACTAACGTACAAATTGTCAAAAAGGTATATTTGAAGACTAAAATTTCATTGTTTTACCTGTACATTTCAGATTGCGCCATGATCAGCTTGTATAGTTAAAATAAAAAAACTACTTTTGCTGATAATTCACTACTTTTAATAAAAATACTTTAACAAATTGTTGCACATGGGTTGGAATATATTGTCTTTTAATGAAGCGCTTGATATTGTTAATTGCAAGGTGGATACAATAATATACCCTGAAAACCCTAAAAATTTATACAAACCTATTCACTATATACTTTCCCTCAAAGGAAAAAAAGTACGTCCTGTACTAACATTGCTATCCTGTAATTTATACAAAGAAGATATCTCTGAAGCTTTGTCTCCGGCTCTTGCCTGGGAAATTTTCCATAACTTCACTTTAATGCATGATGATTTAATGGATAAAGCTGAAGTAAGACGGGGGAAACCTGTTGTGTACAAAGTTTGGAACGAAAATACTGCGATTCTTTCGGGAGACGCTATGCTCATATTATCATACCAGTATTTGGCCGATATTTCAGCTTCCCAATTAAAACCATTATTGGATTTATTTTCCAAAACAGCTATGGAAATTTGTGCCGGACAACAATATGACATGGATTTTGAAAAACGATTGGATGTTTCTGTGGACGAATATATTGAAATGATCCGGTTAAAAACCGCTGTTTTATTGGGAGCAGCTTTAAAAACAGGCGCGATTATAGGAGGAGCTACTGCATCCGATGCTGAAAATCTATATAATTTTGGAGTCAATATTGGTTTGGCTTTCCAAATTAAAGACGATTTATTGGATGTATACGGTAATCCGGATGTTTTCGGAAAACAGATAGGTGGAGATATCTTGTGTAATAAAAAAACATTTTTATTAATTAATGCATTAAATTATGCTACAGGAGCAAACAAAGATATTCTGTTACAACTGATTTCATCAGATGATATTGATTCGGAAAATAAAATAAAAACAGTCACTAATATTTTCAATAGCTTAAATATAAAGGAAATTGCCGAAAAAAAAATGAATGAGTTTTATGAAAAAGCATTGAATTCATTGCATTCGGTTCAATTAGAAGAATGGAAAAAATCAACACTAATTGATTTTGCGGGAGAGTTAATGAATAGGGAATATTGAAAAACACTACAGTAGTATGCCGTACCGCAGATTGCCTAACACAGATGCTGCGCGCATCAAATCATTAAAACGGGCATTGGAAGAAAACCGGTCGCTTCCATTTGCCGAAAGGATAATTTCTGTCGAAACAATGGAAATTGCCAATGTGTTCCTTCCTACTTTTGAAAATGCTCATGCTGAATATGAACGTGCATTTCAGGCCCAAATACGTTCAAATAAAGCCTTTCAGGAATTAATGAAAAATGCAAAACTTTATGTTTCCCATTTTATTCAGGTACTGAATTTGTCTGTTATACGAAAAGAAATTAATGCCGAACTGAAAAATTTGTATGGGTTGGAATCAAATAGTTCTAATACACCGGAAATGTCGTCCGACAATTCTTTGTTAGAATGGGGAGAGAAAATTATTCAAGGTGAAAAATTACGCATGGGAAAGGGGGGCGCACCATTGTATAATCCGGCCATTGCGAAAGTGCAAGTCCATTATGATATGTTCAAGACGGCATATTACCAGCAAAAAGTGCTGCAAAAAAACACTACAAGAGCATTAGCCAACCTATCATCTTTAAGAATAAAAGCCGACGAAATCATATATGAGATATGGAACCAGGTTGAAAGTCATTATGCTGATATGGAAATCGAAAAACGATTGAAAAATTGCATAAAATACGGAGTTGTGTATTACTACCGGAGAGGTGAAAAAGTTTTATAATACAAAATGGAACTAATTGATACACATACTCATATATACCAAAACGACTTTAACGAAGATATTGTAGAAGTCATTGAAAGAGCGCAATCCAAAGGCATATATAAGTTTTTCTTACCTAATGTGGATGTTGAGTCTATCCCTCTTTTACATAATTTATGCGACCGTTATCCTGATATTTGTTTTCCGATGATGGGATTGCATCCTACCAGTGTAAAAGAATTATATTCTGTAGATTTAATAAAAATAAAGAATCAATTCAGATTAAAAAAATATATTGCTGTAGGAGAGATTGGAATTGATTTATATTGGGATAAAACTTTCCTCAAAGAACAAAAAATTGCTTTTGAAGAACAACTCCGCTGGAGTATTGATTTTAATCTTCCTGTTGTTATTCACACAAGAGATGCTTTTCAGGAAGTGATAGAATCAATTGAAAGAGTCGGGGCAAATCAGCTCAGGGGAGTTTTTCATAGTTTCGGAGGAAGCAGGGAAGAATTGGAAAAAGTGTTGCTGCTTGATAATTTTATGATAGGGATAAATGGAGTGGTCACTTACAAAAATTCCACATTAAAAAATTATTTGGCAATCTTTCCTTTAGAACGTATCGTTTTGGAGACTGATGCTCCCTATTTAGCGCCAGTTCCTTACCGTGGGAAAAGAAATGAGCCGGTTTATTTAATTAAAATAGCTGAAAAATTATCCGAGATTTATCAAGTTTCTATTGAAGATGTAGCAAAAATCACAACTCAAAATGCTTTAAACTTATTTTTTAGCGGCGAATTTCATGAAACAAAAAAATAAAATGTATATTTGCACGCTAAATTTGCATAATAGTAGAAAAATATATACAATAAAAACTAAATAAATTATAAAAATGCAAAACAAAGGATTTGTAAAAGTTTTAGCTGTAGCACTGACTTTGGTTTGTTTGTTTTATTTGTCATTTACGATTGTGACAAATAAATACTACAAGCAAGCAAAAGAATATGCCGGCGACAATTTAATGAAAGAGAGTTTGTATCTGGACTCATTATCTACAGAAAAAATATGGTTAGGCTATACATTCAAACAATGTAGAGAGAAAGAAATTAACCTTGGTCTTGACTTAAAAGGAGGTATGAACGTTATTTTAGAGGTTGATGTTGCAGAAGTGCTGAGATCTCTATCCAATAACAATGCTGATCCTAATTTCAATAAAGCATTGGCCAACGCCAAAGCCCGTCGTTTAACAAGTTCAAAGGATTTCGTATCTGTTTTCTCTGAAGAGTATCATGCTATAGATCCGGGAGCAAGGCTCTCTGCTATTTTCAGCACTTTCGAATTAAAAGATAAAGTTACACCTCAAAGTTCTGACGCCCAGGTTGAACAAGTGTTAAGGACTGAAGTTAAAAGTGCAATAAACAATTCGTTTAACGTGCTTCGTTCCCGTATCGACCGTTTTGGAGTAGTTGCACCTAATATCCAATTACTGGAAACTGACGGACGTATACTTATTGAACTTCCAGGTATCAAAGAACCTGAACGTGTACGCAAATTGTTACAGGGAAGTGCTAATTTGGAATTCTGGGAAACATACGAACTTACTGAAATTTATCAGCCATTGATTGCAGCTAATGCGATTCTCAGAGATTTGAAAAAAGCTGAAATTCCGGTAGATACACTGGCAACTAAAACAGAAGTTGCTGAAGTGAAAAAAGACACTACAAAAACTGCAACGGATGATTTGTTAGCTGAAATTTCAAAAGATCAACCTGCTGTAGATTCATTGCAAAATACAACTCAGGAAGAATGGGTGAAAAATAATCCTTTATTTGCAGTTTTGGCTATAAATCAGCAAAATAACCAGGTTGTTCCAGGCCCATGTGTGGGTAGAGCTATGGCAAAGGACACAGCAACAGTCAACTCATATCTGGCAATGCGTCAGGTAAGGGACTTATTCCCTCGTAATATCAAATTCTTATGGACAGTTAAAGCTATTGATACTAAAGAAACTGTTTACGAATTAGTTGCCATTAAAACAAACCGTGAAGGCAAAGCTCCGCTTGAAGGAGATGTTATTACTGATGCCAAGGACGACTTTAGCCAATATACTAATTCATCAGAAGTTAGCATGGCTATGAATGCAGAAGGCGCTAAAAAGTGGGCGCGTTTAACAAAAGATAATATCGGCAGAAGTATTGCTATTGTGTTAGACAATTCAGTATATTCTTTCCCTCGTGTAAATGATGAAATTAAAGGAGGCCGCTCTTCAATTACAGGACATTTCAGCGCTGAAGAAGCAAAAGACTTAGCCAATGTATTGAAATCCGGTAAGATGTCTGCACCTTCCCGTATCATACAAGAAGACGTTGTAGGTCCTTCATTGGGACAACAAGCCATCACCAGCGGATTTATTGCATTTGGTGTCGCACTTTTAGCCTTGATGATTTTCTTGATTATCATGTATGGAGTTAAGCCAGGACTGATCGCAAATGCTGCATTGTTACTGAACTTATTCTTTACTTTAGGTGTTTTAGCATCATTCCAAGCTGTATTAACACTTTCAGGTATTGCCGGTATCGTGTTGGCTTTGGCGATTGCGGTAGATGCGAACATCTTGATTAATGAACGTATCAAAGAAGAAATCAGGGGTGGAAAAACAGTTAAGAAAGCGGTTGAAGAAGGATACAAAAAAGCTTTCTCTGCTATCTTTGACTCCAATCTTACATCTGTTCTTACAGGTCTTATCCTTTTCTATTTTGGAACAGGCCCGATCAAGGGATTTGCTACAACTTTAATTATAGGTATTGCTGTTTCGTTCCTTACTGCGGTGTTCTTAACCCGTATTGCTTATGAAGGATTCATGGCTAAAGGAAAACTTCTGAATCTGACATTTACAACAAGTATTTCAAAAGACTTTTTGGTAAATACAAAATACAATTTCTTGAAATATAAAAAATCAATTTATATTTTTACTATTGTATTAACAGTTCTATGTTTAGGATTCTTGTTTGGAAGAGGTTTGAATCAAGGTATCGACTTTACTGGCGGACGTAATTATATTGTTCGTTTTGAACAACCAGTAAACACTGTTCAGGCACAACAAATGTTAGACCCATTTTTCCCGGAACATGTTCCAAGTGTAATTACTATTGGTTCACCTAATCAGGTGAGGATTTCAACCAATTATAAGATTGCTGATTCTTCTGACGGAATAGATGAAGAAATTACAAATAAATTTTATGAAGGATTAAAACCTTTATTAAAAGAAGGAACTACTTACCAACAATTTGTTTCGGACTATATATTGAGTTCTCAAAAAGTTGGACCAAGCATTGCGGATGACATGAAAACCGGTGCATATTGGGCTGTTATTTTTGCTGTATTAGGTATTGGCTTGTATATTTTGTTAAGATTCAGGGACTTATCTTATAGTGTGGGAACAATCGTTTCCTTAGTTCAGGATACAATCTTCATTCTGGGTATGTATGCTATATTCTGGGGTATATTACCATTCTCACTTGAAGTAGACCAAACATTTATAGCAGCTATACTAACAGCAATCGGATATTCTGTTAATGACAAGGTGGTTATCTTCGACCGGGTTCGTGAATATACTCACTTATATCCGAAACGTGATAAGTTTGAGTTGTTCAACGACTCTTTGAATTCTACATTAGACCGTTCAGTAAATACCAGTGTCAGTACATTGATAGTTTTGATTCTGATATTCATTTTCGGTGGTGACGCTATCCGTAGCTTCTCTTTCGCGATGATTCTCGGAGTATTTATGGGAACACTTTCATCTATGTTCTGTGCTGCTCCGGTTGCTTTTGAAATTCAAAAGAGAAAACAAAACAAACAACTGCAGAAATAAGAGAAATATATTAAATCTGGTAAAAAGCCGTTTGTATTAAAAACAAACGGCTTTTTTCATAATTAAACAATAGACCTATTTTTATTTTCTTAAGAAAATGATACCTTTGCATGAAATTGGAAAAAAGACTAACTAAATGAACATGCAAGAACTAAGCGAACAGGAAATATTTCGCCGTAAGAGTTTGGATGAATTGCGTAGTATAGGAATAGAACCTTATCCTGCAGCAGAGTTTGAAACTAACGCTTTTTCTACAGAAATAAAAGAAACCTTCAAAGATGGAGAAGTACCTCGTCAGGTTTCCGTTGCAGGACGTATCATGAGCCGGCGCATTATGGGGAAAGCTTCTTTTGTCGAATTACAAGATTCAAAAGGGCGTATACAACTTTATATTTCCCGTGATGATATTTGTCCGGGTGAAAATAAAGACTTATATAATGTCGTCTTCAAGAAGTTGTTGGATATAGGTGATTTTGTAGGAATAAAAGGATATGTTTTCCGCACGCAAATGGGTGAAATATCCATCCATGTACAAAGCCTGACTGTTTTAGCAAAGTCTTTGAAACCACTTCCTATAGTAAAATACAAAGACGGCGTTGCTTATGATGCTTTCGAGGATCCTGAAATGCGTTACCGTCAGCGTTATGTAGATTTGGTTGTTAATGAAGGCATTAAAGATATTTTTATAAAACGGACAAAAATCTTCAATTCCATGCGTAATTTCTTCAACGAGCGTGGATATATTGAAGTAGATACACCTGTTTTACAGAGCATTCCGGGAGGAGCAGCTGCACGTCCTTTTATTACTCATCACAATGCATTGGATATTCCACTCTACTTAAGGATTGCGAATGAACTTTATCTGAAAAGATTAATTGTTGGCGGTTTCGAAGGAGTATATGAATTTTCCCGTAATTTCCGTAATGAAGGAATGGATAGAACCCATAATCCTGAATTTACGGCTATGGAAATTTATGTTTCGTACAAAGATTACAACTGGATGATGAATTTTACGGAACAAATGCTGGAGAAAATATGTTTGGATGTTTTGGGTACTCCTGAAGTTAAAGTAGGAGAGAACTTGATTAATTTTAAGGCTCCCTATCGTAGAATAAGCATGATTGATTCAATCAAAGAAAATACAGGTATTGATATCAACGGAATGAATGAAGAACAGTTGCGGGATGTTTGTAAACAACTTCATGTAGAACAAGACTCCATGATGGGTAAGGGTAAACTTATCGACGAAATATTCGGAGCAAAATGTGAAGGAAAATACATCCAGCCGACATTTATTACTGATTATCCAATTGAAATGTCTCCTTTGTGTAAACAACACCGGACTAATCCGGAACTGACAGAGCGTTTCGAATTAATGGTTAATGGCAAGGAACTTGCAAATGCTTATTCGGAATTAAACGATCCGATTGATCAAAGGGAAAGATTTGAAGAACAACTCAAACTTTCGGAGAAAGGAGATGATGAAGCAATGTTCATTGATCAGGATTTTATTCGTTCTTTGGAATATGGTATGCCTCCTACATCCGGTATGGGTATTGGTATGGACAGGTTAGTCATGTTGTTAACCGGACAAACTTCCATCCAGGAAGTATTGTTTTTCCCACAAATGAGGCCTGAAAAAATGCAGAAAGCGGAAGCTAATAGCGAAACGTCTCAATCATAAAAGTAAAAGTGTTTATATCCTAAAATTAAACGTATCAATATTATGAATTTGCCGGGAAAAATAGCGATTATGGGTGGTGGAAGTTGGGCAACTGCTATCGCAAAGATTGTTATGTCAACACAAAATGAAATTAACTGGTATATGAGACGTCCTGAACAAATTGATGAATTTTCAAGTTACGGACATAACCCATATTACCTGACAGGAATAAAGTTCGATACTTCTAAAATAACATTTTATTCTAATATCAATAAAGTTGTAAAAGACTCTGATACACTAATTTTTGCAACACCTTCTCCTTATTTGAAGCAACATTTGAAAAAATTAAGGAGTAAGTTAAACGATAAATTTGTCATCTCTGCAATTAAAGGAATTGTTCCTGACGAAAATATGCTGGTATCGGATTATTTAGCAAAATTCTACAAGATACCACATGATAATTTGGCAGTACTTGGCGGACCTTGCCATGCAGAAGAAGTTGCTTTGGAAAGGCTTTCATACCTAAGCATTACATGCCAGAATCTGGATAATGCACAGATTTTTGCAAATGTATTTAAAAATCATTTCGTTAAAACTTCCATTAGTAACGATGTTGTTGGTGTTGAATATGCCTCTGTCCTGAAAAATGTATATGCAATTGTTTCCGGGATTTGCCATGGATTAAAATATGGAGACAACTTCCAGGCTATATTGATGTCAAATTCGATTGTGGAAATGAATCGTTTTATCGATGCTGTAAAGCCCATTGAAAGGAATATATGCGATTCTGCTTATTTGGGTGACTTATTGGTGACTGCATATTCGAGGTTCAGCCGTAATAGAATATTCGGAACAATGATTGGTAAAGGTTATTCGGTTAAAACAGCTCAGCTTGAAATGGAAATGATTGCCGAGGGTTATTTCGGAACAAAGTGTATCAAAGAAATTAATGATAAATATAAAGTGGATATGCCTATCCTGGATACGGTTTATACTATTTTGTATGAAAGGAAAGCGCCTGCCCTTGCAATTAAGAGATTGACAGAATCATTTAAATAGGAGTAGTATCTGCTTTTTTTTCTTAGCTTGAACTTCCTCATGTAGTTGTTTTACCTCTTCAATTCAAATATGGAATGAAAGGTAGCTGGTTGTGGTTATCTGAAATATAATAATATATATCCCTATGAAACAAATTGTATTAGACATCGGCAAAACCCTTGGTTTTATAACTAAAGAACAAGTTTTTGCACAAGAAACAAAAGCAAAAGAATGTATCGCCGCATTACATAACGGAAGCGGAAAAGGTAATGACTTCTTAGGTTGGTTGCATCTTCCATCTTCTATCTCAGAAGCAGACATTAAAGATATACAAGATACAGCAAACAAACTCAGAAGTAAGTGTGAAGTTGTTGTTGTTGTTGGAATAGGAGGAAGTTACCTCGGTGCAAAAGCTGTGATTGATGCAATCTCAGGAACATTTGATGCATTAGAAAATAACCGTGAAAATCCGGTAGTAGTATATGCCGGACAAAATATCGGGGAAGATTATTTGTACGAATTATCTACTTATCTGAAAGATAAACAATTCGGAATTATCAATATATCTAAATCCGGAACTACAACAGAACCTGCATTGGCTTTCCGTATTTTGAAAAAACAATTGGAAGATGCTGTTGGAAAAAATGAAGCCAAAGAACGTATTGTTGCTGTTACAGATAAAGCACGTGGAGCATTGAGGACTTTGGCTACTAAGGAAGGATATAAAACCTTTATAATCCCAGATGATGTAGGAGGACGTTTCTCTGTATTGACTCCTGTTGGATTATTGCCAATCGCAGTCGCTGGAATTGATATCAAACAATTAGTTGCTGGTGCGGTAAGTATGGAAAAGGTAACAGGAACAGATGTACCTTTTGCTGAAAATATCGCTGCAATTTATGCTGCTACCCGCAATGAATTATATAAATCAGGAAAAAAAATAGAAATTCTTGCTAATTTCCACCCAAAATTGCATTATGTTTCTGAGTGGTGGAAACAACTTTATGGAGAAAGTGAAGGAAAAGAAAATAAAGGTATTTTCACTGCTTCTGTTGATTTCACAACTGACTTACACTCTATGGGGCAATGGATTCAGGATGGAGAACGCAGTATTTTCGAAACTGTAATTTCTGTAGCAAGTCCTAAATATAAAGTAGAAGTACCTTCTGATAAAGAAGATTCAGATGGCTTGAATTTCCTTGCTGGAAAAAGAGTTGATTTTGTTAATAAAATGGCAGAATTAGGGACTCAAATAGCACATGTAGACGGAGGTGTGCCCAATCTCAAAATCGAAATGCCGGAGCTTAACGAATTCTATTTGGGCCAATTGCTCTATTTCTTTGAGAAAGCCTGTGGAATCAGTGGATATATCTTAGGAGTTAATCCTTTTGACCAACCTGGGGTTGAAGCATATAAGAAAAATATGTTTGCATTGTTAAACAAACCTGGATTCGAAGCCGAAAGTAAAGCAATTCAAGCAAGAATATAATGATAAAAGCTGCTCTCTTTGATATGGATGGAGTCCTCTTTGATTCGATGCCAAGCCACGCACAGGCTTGGCACGATGTGATGACTTCGTATGGGATTAATTGTGCTCCGGAAGAATTTTATATGCACGAAGGACGCACAGGATTCTCAACCATTAATATCATGTTCAATCAATCGTTTGGACGTGATGCTACAAAAGAAGAGCAAATGGAAATCTATGAAAAAAAGTGTGCAAGATTTTCAGAATTGGAAAGTTCCAATCCAATGCCTGGTGCATTGGAAGTATTACAAAAAGTTAAAGAACATGAAATTTTATCTCTAATTATAACCGGTTCCGGACAATTCTCTTTATTTGACAAACTTGATGCCAGTTTCCCGGGATTTTTCAAAAAAGAACTCATGGTTACTGCCTATGATGTGAAATTTGGTAAACCGCATCCTGAACCTTATTTAATGGGATTAGATAAAGCCGGAGTAAAAGCATCTGAAGCTATTGTCATAGAAAATGCTCCTTTAGGAGTAGAATCTGGAAAAGCAGCCGGAATATATACTATTGCTGTTAATACCGGACCATTGGCTGATGATGTTTTGTTGAAAGCTGGAGCTGATTGTATTTATTCAAGCATGTTAAAATTGGCGAAAGACATTGATGAATTAAGTATATTGTAGTAGAAATAACAGTTATATTATAATGGCAAACTATAAAAGAATACTCCTCAAATTAAGTGGAGAATCCCTGATGGGAAAACAACAATATGGAATTGATGAAAAGCGTTTGTCTGAATATGCTTCACAAATTAAAGAAATCGCATCAATGGGTATTCAAATCGGAATCGTTATTGGTGGTGGAAATATATTCAGAGGATTAAGCGGTACTTCCAAAGGCTTTGACAGGGTTAAAGGCGATCAAATGGGAATGCTGGCCACTGTAATCAATAGCCTTGCTTTAAGTTCTGCATTAACAAAAGATGGTGTAAGTTCCAAAGTATTCACCGCAACACGAATGGAACCTATCGGAAATTTGTACACCAAGTGGGAAGCTATTGCTGCGATGGAAAGAGGTGAAATTGCTATAATGTCAGGAGGAACCGGAAATCCTTTTTTTACAACCGATACAGCATCTGCTCTCCGTGGAATAGAGATTGAAGCTGATGTTATGCTCAAAGGTACCAGAGTTGATGGAATTTATACTGCTGACCCGGAAAAGGATTCTAATGCTACCAAGTTTAATGATATTACTTATGATGAAATTTATAATAGAGGATTAAAAGTAATGGACTTAACAGCAACTGCATTGTGTAAAGAAAACAATTTGCCAATCATTGTTTTTGATATGGACACTGTTGGAAACCTGAAAAAAGTATTATCAGGAGAAAATGTAGGAACTTTGGTACATAATTGAATTTTGAGTTTTCTTTTATATATTTGCACAAATAATAAATTGTATAATTATGGTTGATGTTAAGAAGATTGAGAAAGACTCTGAAGAAAAAATGCAACATGCAGTTAGTTTTCTTGAAGATACATTATCGCATATTCGTGCAGGAAAAGCAAATGTTCATATTTTAGATGGAGTGAAAGTTGAATATTATGGTAGCTTGGTGCCCCTTTCAAATGTAGCTACTGTAAGTACGCCTGATGCAAAGACAATAACAGTTCTTCCTTGGGAAAAAACAATGCTCAGGGAAATAGAAAAAGCATTATTAAATTCCGATGTTGGAATAACTCCCGAAAATAATGGAGAAATTATCCGTTTGGGCATTCCTCCATTGACAGAAGAAAGACGTAAACAGTTGGTAAAACAATCCAAACAAGAAGCTGAAAATGCTAAAATAAGTGTCCGTAACGCTCGTCGAGATGCTGTTGATGCAATTAAAAAGACTGTAAAAGAAGGTGTTTCTGAAGATGTTGGTAAAGACAGTGAAGCCAATATGCAAAAAGTACATGATAGATACATCAAAAAGATTGATGAAGTATTAGCTCTTAAAGAAAAAGAAATAATGACTGTTTAAAAACTAAGAACTAAGGATTAAGAACTAAAAATTAGTATACACACGCTTTTTTAGTTCTCGGTTCTCGGTTCTCAGTTCTTATTCTATATGAAGGGTTTAGTAGTCAAAAATACAGGTAGTTGGTACCAAGTTCATACTGATGAAGGAAAACTTGTTGATTGTAAAATCAAAGGTACCTTTCGGTTGAAAGATATACGCACAACTAACCCGGTTGCAGTTGGTGATCATGTAAGAATTGAAATTAATCAAGAAGGTACAGCTTTTATAACAGAAATCGAGGAAAGAAAAAATTATATAATCCGTAAGTCTTCTAATCTTTCCAAACAATCTCACATTATTGCCAGTAACCTTGATCAAGCATTTTTGATTGTTACAGTTAATTTTCCCATCACAACTACTACATTTATTGACAGGTTTCTGGCAACTGCTGAAGCTTATAACATTCCGGTAAAAATTATTTTCAATAAAATAGACAGATATAAGATAGATGATTCGAAGTATTTGGAGGCAATCATTAATTTATATGAAACAATTGGTTATCCTTGTTTGAAAATTTCAGCAAAAAAAGAAATTGGATTAGATAACCTCAATGAAGTGTTAAGAAATAAAATTACATTGCTATCTGGTCATTCCGGAGTCGGAAAATCTACTATTATTAACAAGTTAATACCAGGATTAAGTTTAAAAACACAAGATATTTCGGAGTATCATAATAAAGGGATGCATACTACTACTTTTTCAGAAATGATAGAGTTGCCTTATGGAGGTTATATTATTGATACACCTGGGATTAAGGGATTTGGTACTATTGATATGGAAGGAAGCGAGGTTTCCCATTATTTTCCTGAAATATTTAATATTTCCAAAGGTTGTAAATTCAATGATTGTACTCATAGAAAAGAACCTGGTTGTGCAGTTGTTGAAGCATTAAATAACCAGTTAATCAGCCAGTCCCGCTATATTAGTTATCTCAATATTTTAGAAGATAAATCAGAAGGCAAGTACAGAGAATCATTTTGAAACATATTAATTTCTAAAGACATTTCCAATTTATTTTATGAAAGTCAGCAAAGCTTTATTATGGGAGGAAATAAGAGATTATTTTTTTATTGTTTTAGGATTAGTATTTTATGCACTTGGTTTTGTTGGATTCATACTTCCTTATGAGATTACTCCCGGAGGTGTTACAGGAATAAGTGCTCTTTTATTTTATTCAATTAAATTCCCTGTCGGAATATCGTATTTTATAATTAATATAGGATTATTAATATTATCCATAAAAACTCTCGGATTTAAGTTTAGTTTACGAACAATTTTTGGAGTTTTTACACTTACATTTTTACTTTCCATATTACAACCATTAATTACAAAGCCTTTTGTTCCTGGCCAACCTTTTATGAGTTGTGTACTTGGTGGAGTGCTATGCGGAGTTGGTATTGGTATCGTTATCAATGCCAAAGGAAGCACAGGTGGCACAGATATTGTAGCTCTTGTTATAAATAAGTACAAGGACATTACTGTTGGTAAAGGATTGTTAATCTGTGATTGTATAATTATCAGTTCTTCATATCTTATTTTTCATAGTATTGAAAAAATTGCGTATAGTATTGTGCTTTTAGGAATTATATCCTATTCTGTAGATATGATTTTAAATGGAGCCAGGCAATCTGTCCAATTTTTCATATTTTCAGATAAATTCGAAGAAATTGCAGATGCTATTAATCAACAAGTTCACAGAGGCTGCACCATATTAGATGGTACAGGATGGTATTCTAAAAAAGATATTAAAATTGTAGTTGTGATAGCAAAAAAAACAGAATCTGTAACAATCTTCCGTTTAGTGAAAAACATAGATGCTAATGCATTTATATCTCAAAGTTCTGTTATTGGAGTTTATGGGGAAGGATTTGAAAAAATAAAGGCTAAGTAAACATAATTTTCTCCTTTTTTATACGTTTTATATTCAATGAAAAAAATAGTTTTTGCTACACACAATAATCATAAATTAGAGGAAATAAGAAACATCTTGGGGAGTGAATATGAGGTTTTAAGCCTACATGACATTAATTGCTTTGAAGAAATTCCAGAAACAGGAGATACTTTGGAAACAAATGCGCTACTAAAAGCCCAATATGTAAAAGAAAAGTATGGGTATGATTGCTTCGCAGATGATACTGGATTGGAAATCCCTGCTTTGAACAATGCTCCCGGAGTATATTCAGCCCGTTATGCAGGAGATGCGAAAGACTCCATGGCCAATATGAAAAAAGTATTAAAAGAATTAGAAACAAGGCAAGATAAACGTGCTAGGTTCCGCACCGTAATTGTCTTAATAATAGGAAATAAGGTGTGCCAATTTGAAGGAAAGATAGACGGACAAATCATAGAAGAAAATAAAGGTAATACAGGATTTGGATATGATCCCATATTTGTTCCGGATGGATATAAAGAAACATTTGCAGAATTAGGTTCTGAAATTAAAAATAAAATCAGTCATAGATCGCAAGCAGTAAATAAATTAAAAGCTTTTTTATTATGAAATTATCGATACTTAAAAGTTCAGTAGCTTTTATCCTATTTGTAGTTCTTACTATACAAATGGCAAAAGGACAGGCTCTTGGGAGTTGGAGGCCATATATGGCATACCAAAAAGCAACAATGGTAGCTGTAGCTTCTGACGGTTATGTATATGCTATATATGATGGTTCCTTAATGAAATATAAACCTGCCTCAGGAAATTCTCTTAGTGAAACTAAATTGCTATCAAAAGTAGATGGCTTAAATGATGTCACCATAGTTCAAATTGCATATGTCGAAGCAGAAGGAATTCTTGTAATTGTTTATGATAGCGGTAATATAGATTTGTATGACACGAAAAGCGGAGATGTCTACAATTTAGCTGATATCAAAGATAAAACAAGTGTAGCAGATAAAACCGTCAATGGTATTAATATATATGACAGTTTTGCATACATCTCAATGAATTTTGGAATAATTGCTGTTGATGTTAAAAACAAGGTAATCAAAAGTACTTATAATATAAATAAAAAGACATATTCTATGTGTTTCTGGCAAGAGCATGTATATGCAGCTACAGAAAAAGGAATTGTAAGGGCAGATAAAAAAGCTAATTTATTAACTGAAGCTAATTGGAGTTTATATTCATCTGTTGTTTCAAAAAAAATATTAACATGGAATAATTGTTTCTTTTTCTATCAAGAAGGAAGTGGAATATCTTATCAAGTTGAACCAGGAGGAACTCCAATTTCTTTTTCTGTAAATCCTATGAATGCGCCAACCAATCTTAACCAAATGACATTAATTAAGAATCAATTGGTTTTAGTTAATAATTCTGCAATTTATTTTTATTTAAATTCAACATCTGCTCCTGAGAAGAAAACGGTATCAAATGTAGCATGTATTTCATCTATAGATGGATCTACGTATTGGATGGCTTTAAATGCAGTTGGAATATGTAGTATTGATAAAAATAGTGGAAACATGAGTAATCCGGTAACTATCAATAGTCCTAAAAGAAATTTGATTGGCAATATGAATTTTTCTCAAGGCAAGTTAATTGTTGTAGGGGGGGGGATGAATGCTAATAATTATGATAATCCCGGGACATTTATGATAATGGAAAAATCTGGGAGTGAAAATATTTGGCTAAATGTTAATGAAACAGATGTGCAATCTGCTATAATAGCTCAAACAGGTATATCGTATATATGTAGAGATTTCTCTGATGCGATTGTTGATCCTAAGGATAAAAATCATTATTTTGTAACATCTTTTGGGCAAGGCTTATATGAATTTAGAAGCAACATAGAAACAAAAAAAATTGAATTTATAAAATTATATGAAGCCAAAAATACAAATAAAATTTTCGTATCTGTAGTTGACAACCCGAATTATATACGATTAGGAAGTTTAACATATGATAGTAAAGGTAATCTTTACATCATTAGCTCAAAAGAATTAGCAGTTGAAAATGCTGTTATTATTTATTCATCTGAAGGAAAGTGGATGAGTTTATATGATCAGAATCTTCCTAAGGTAAAATTATTCAAAGATCTAATTATTACTAATAATGATCAAAAATGGGCGGTTTCTCCAAGACCAGGTACTTATTCCGGATTATATGTTTTTAAAGATAGTGAAGTTGGTAATAGCCAAAGTATTATTTCTTATTTTTCAAGCTCTTTCTCTGACCAAGATGGAGAAAAATTGGATATTACACTGTTTAATTGTGTTGTTGAAGACTTAAATGGTACAATTTGGGTTGGTACAAACATGGGGCCAATCCTTTTTTATAACCCTACAGAAATAACTAAGTCTGCAGGATTTGAATTCAATAGATGTTCCCGTGCTAAAATTCCGAAGAATGATGGAACTGATTTGGCGGATTATCTTTTGAATGGAGTCAGTATTTCAACGATAGCTGTAGATGGCGCTAATAGAAAATGGATTGGAACAAATGGCGCTGGAGTTTTTCTCGTGAGTCCTACAGGTGATGAAGTTCTTGCAAATTATACCGCAGAGAATAGTCCATTGCTCTCTAATACCATCAACAAAATTGTAATAAATAATGACAACGGAGAAGTTTTTATTGGAACAAATAAAGGCCTGATTTCATATACAGCCCTTGCTACAGAGGGGAAATCAGACTATTCCAATGTATATGCTTATCCAAATCCTGTTAAACCTGATTTTATAGGAGATGTTGTTATAACAGGATTAATCAAAGACTCTAATGTTAAAATAACAGATTTATCCGGAAATGTGATGTCTCAAGGGACCTCTGTGGGTGGGCAATTTAGTTGGAATTGTAAAAATAGATCCGGGGAACGTGTCAAAACAGGAGTTTATTTGGTAATGGCTGCGACTTCAGATGGGACACAGGGTGTCGTTTCTAAAATAGTTGTAATAAAATAGAAGTTTCAAAATATATCAATGATATTGAAAAATGGTTCTGTGGAAATGGAACCATTTTTTTAGTATATTTGCGGTAGTCGGAAGATAATTTATTGACTACAAATAGACTAAAAGGACGTAATCATCCGCCGCTCCCCGTCTTTTTGGATGTTTCTTTCTCCGTTATTTTTGCGTAAAAAAAGCCATGCTAACAGATCAACAATTTTCAGAGATTCATTCGCGTTACGTATCCTCAGGGTTAAGCATCCGTTCCTTCTGTTTGAATGAAGGTATCAGCGAAGCTATGTTTTACTACTGGAAGAAAAAGATGAAACGGTTTTTAACCGGCGAAGGTATTGCGGG
>JAVBLO010000055.1:0-22661 GCA_031553415.1 Bacteroidales bacterium
ATATCCGGTTTCTGTACGTCAGGCCAGATGTTTGCCGCTACCTTCCTTCGGATTCCACCTCACGGTGGACACCCTTGGCGTTGGCTAAACACTTCCCACTATCAGGGTGTGTTAGGGACTTGCACCCATTAGAATATACCCATGATGGGCGAACAAGAAAATCCGCAGTAAATCAATTGTTTACTGCGGATTCGCTATTGTTGATAATCGTTTTTAACCGATTTTACTTCACTTCCTCAAAATCAACATCTGTAACACCACCATCATTGCTTCCACCTTGATTACCTCCGTCATTCGGATTCTGTTGTTGTCCGAAATCCTGAGCACCACCAGCGCCACCGGTTTGTTGTTGAGCATTATATATATCCTGGCTCGCTGCCTGGAAAGCATTGTTGATTTCTGTCATAGCAGCATCAATTCCGGCAATGTCCTGGGCTTTGTGAGCATCTTTCAATTTGCTCAATCCCGATTCAATCATTGCCTTTTTATCTGCAGGAAGTTTATCTCCAAGGTCTTTCAGTTGTTTTTCTGTTTGGAAAATCATACTGTCGGCCTGATTCAACTTATCGATTTTTTCTTTTTCCTGTTTGTCAGATTCAGCATTGGCAGCAGCTTCATCTTTCATGCGTTTGATTTCTGCATCACTCAATCCACTGGAAGCTTCAATACGGATACTTTGTTCTTTTCCGGTTCCCTTATCTTTGGCAGAAACATGTAAAATACCATTAGCATCAATATCAAAAGTTACTTCGATTTGAGGAATTCCCCGTTGAGCCGGCATAATTCCGTCTAAGTGGAAACGGCCAATTGTTTTGTTATCTTTTGCCAAAGGACGTTCTCCCTGCAATACATGGATTTCTACCGAAGGCTGATTATCTACAGCAGTCGTAAACGTTTCTGATTTTTTAGTAGGAATGGTCGTGTTAGACTCAATCAACTTGGTCATCACACTACCCATAGTTTCAATACCCAAAGAAAGCGGAGTTACATCGAGTAATAATACGTCTTTCACATCACCTGCCAAAACTGCACCCTGGATAGCAGCTCCAACAGCTACCACTTCATCAGGATTCACACCCTTGGAAGGAGTTTTACCAAATGTCTTCTCAACCAAATCCTGGATAGCAGGAATACGAGTCGAACCTCCCACAAGGATAACTTCATCAATTTCAGATGCTTTCAAACCTGCATCTTGCATAGCTTTTTCGCAAGGAGCGATACAAGCATGGATTAATTTATCTGCCAATTGTTCAAATTTAGCACGGGTCAATGTTTTAACCAAGTGTTTCGGCATACCATTTACCGGCATGATATATGGTAAATTGATTTCAGTTGAAGTAGAACTTGAAAGCTCAATTTTAGCTTTTTCAGCAGCTTCTTTCAAACGTTGCAAAGCCATTGGATCTTTACGCAAATCCAAGCCTTCATCTTTCAAAAATTCTTCAGCCAACCAGTCGATAATTACATGATCAAAGTCATCACCACCCAAATGAGTATCACCATTGGTAGATTTTACTTCAAATACACCATCACCCAATTCAAGGATAGAAATATCGAATGTACCGCCACCAAGGTCAAATACAGCGATTTTCATATCTTTATGAGCTTTATCCAAACCATAAGCCAAAGCAGCTGCAGTCGGCTCATTGATAATACGTTTCACCTGTAAACCGGCGATTTCCCCGGCTTCTTTAGTAGCCTGACGTTGAGAATCGCTAAAATAAGCAGGAACAGTGATAACAGCTTCTGTAACTTCTTGTCCCAAATAATCTTCAGCAGTTTTCTTCATTTTTTGAAGAATCATAGCCGAAATTTCTTGTGGTGTATATAAACGGCCATCAATATCCACGCGAGGAGTATTGTTATCGCCTCTTACTACTTTGTAAGGTATACGTGCAATTTCTTTTTGCACCTGGTCGTAAGTTTCCCCCATAAATCTTTTAATAGAGAAAACAGTTTTTGTAGGATTGGTAATAGCCTGACGTTTTGCAGGATCTCCCACTTTGCGTTCGCCGCCATCAACAAAAGCTACAATTGAAGGAGTTGTCATTTTTCCTTCGCTGTTGGGGATAACAACAGGTTTGTTCCCCTCCATTACGGAAACACAAGAGTTTGTGGTTCCCAAGTCAATTCCAATAATTTTACCCATAATTTTATATATTTATTTTTAGTTTATATTCAATTTTATCTGACTCACATCTCACCAATTTTATCAAACGGTATGCCAAAAAGGGAATGACAGATTTTTCTGACAAATCGGCAGTTTGATAATATCGTTGTTTTGATATAACTTTGTAGTATGAAATCGGAAGATGAAATAAACTATGGAAATCCCTAAACTTGTTGAAATAATAGAATTCCTTGGAACATTCGCCTTTGCTATTTCAGGAATACGGCTGGCTTCCGCCAAACGGTTTGACTGGTTTGGCGCATTTGTCATTGGTTTTGTTACTGCTGTCGGCGGCGGAACAACGCGCGATTTAATGCTCAACCTAACCCCTTTCTGGATGATTAACCCTATTTACATTATATGTACAGGATTGGCATTAATCGTTGTCATATTCTACCGTAAAATTCTTATCCGGTTAAACTATACATTCTTTACCTTCGATACTATTGGTTTAGCGCTGTTTACTGTTGTGGGAATTGAAAAGACTTTGCAATGTGGTTTTCCATTTTGGGTTGCAATGATTATGGGGACAGTCACAGGTTCGCTTGGTGGTGTGATACGCGATGTATTGATTACCGAAATTCCGTTGATTTTCCGGAAGGAAATTTATGCCCTGGCTTGTTTTGTTGGGGGACTTTTTTATTGGCTAAGCGACCTTTCCGGGATGCCCACAGAAATCAATCAAATAGTTACTGTAGTAGCCGTGATTTTCACAAGAGTGATTGCCGTCAAATATCAAATCAGCTTGCCGATATTAAAAGGCGAAGATGAAAATACACAAAATACTGACTAATAGCCACTCCAAATTTGAATACAGATTATTTCAATGTATAATAATGATTAAATGCCATACGAAGTTGTCCGAAACTATATTTCCGGCCTAACCTGTCAAATATTAGTTTAAACGGCGGATTTATATCATTCAGAAAAGGTTGGACAACAGGAGCAATTATATCCAAATCTTCTTTTTTCAGAAACTGCTCAATCGATAATTCCATACCAATAAAAGATGCCAGATGACTTTCTATGGTAGAAACTGCCAATGTCCGTATGGATGCAATTTCTTCTATGGATTTTCCTTCCTTGAATAAAACCAATGTCATTTGTTGGGAAGCTCCTTTATCTGGCCGGGTAGTTTTTTCCTCAGGTAAACCTTTCTCCTTCTCAGGTTTTTCTTTTTCTGGTGCTCTTAATGAAGTTTTTCCACTAAAAATATCCTTTCTTTCGGGAATTATTAAATTCAAGTCATCAGCAAAAGGAATATTATTATAGCGCACCCGCCTCATATTTTCCATAAATAACTTGATATCTTCTTCAATAGAAATAATGTTTTTATAAAAAGTTTTCGCCTTTTTCGGATGAGGAAAATACTGGATATAATGTTGCAATGGTTTTAAAATATGCTCAACAATATTTTCATGGAAATAAACTACAGCCTTTTGCGAGCGCTCTTTCAAAGAAGTAATATCATGAGTTTGGTGTTCCTGCTCAACCAGGCGGGAAAGTTGTTGCTTGAATTTGTAAGATGTATCTTCCAATTCGCGCACTTTATTCTTAACATCGGTCAAAATCATTTGGGCTGCATGGAATTCATCTGAAGTTTTATCATCCAGTAATTTTTCAAATTCCCGCAAAATTTGATACATATCTTTCCAATCAAAATACATCAAAAGACGTTCATCCCAAAATTTTTGTTTTCCGGCAGTAAAAAGTGATTGCAATTCCGGTTCTTCTTTTTCTGTTTTACTGAAATTAATGGCGTATTCATCAGTAAAAACACAATCCAAATGAATCCTGGAATGAAGGATAATTCCTTCCAAAGATGTGCACCGGCTTAAAGCTACATAAGCCTGACCTGCAGCAAAAGAAGCACCTATATCAATAATAGCCCTTTCAAAAGTCAATCCCTGACTCTTATGGATTGTTACAGCCCATGCCAAAATTAAAGGATATTGCATGAAAGAGCCCAGTTCTTCTTCCAAAACCTTTCCCGTTTCTTTATCAAGAGTATACTTTATATTTTTCCAGATTTCTTTTTGTACTGAAATTTCAGTGTTTTTTTCCGGTAAATACACATAAATCTGGTCATTCAAAATCCGGCTGACAGTTGCAATTTTTCCATTATAATAATTCCCATTGGGATCATTTTTAATGAACATGACTTGTGCATTTTCTTTCAAACGCAATTGCATATCAGTCGGCAAAGAGTAATCGGGAAATTCACCATTCACCTCTCCCAAATAAACATATTCTTTTCCTGGTAAATTTATTAGCTCTCTGATATTAATCTGGTCAGCTTTATAATTATGAGTGGTAAGGGTTATGTAATTATCTTCCTTTTGAGGTGAAAAATTGGGATGAAAACGTTGGTTTAACACTTCCAAATCAGAAGTAGTGAGACAATTATTCCTGACATTATTCAACAGGTCTACAAAACGTTGTTCACTTTGCCGGTATACTTTTTTCAACTCCAGATAAACAGGTTTTGTTTTTTCAAATGCCTTGGAATGAAAGAAAAAAGTACTTGTATAATAATCCTTCAACAAATCCCATTCGTCGTTTTTAGCAACGGGTGGTAATTGGAACATATCACCAATATATAATATTTGAATACCGCCAAAAGGCTTGGGATTCCGGCGTATTCCCCGCAAAGTATCATCGATAGCATCTAATGTATCTGCGCGCAGCATACTTACTTCATCAATAATCAACAATTCAAGCTGACGCAATAAATCCAGCTTCATTTTAGAAAAACGGAAACGGTTTTTTTGCGATGAATTCACTGAAAATCCGGGAACATAGGGTTCAAAAGGCAACTGAAAAAGAGAATGCAAAGTGATTCCTCCGGCATTAATTGCAGCTACACCTGTAGGAGCAGCCACCAAAGTTCTCTTATGTGTATTATTACGAATATGGCGCAGAAAAGTAGTTTTCCCGGTCCCTGCTTTTCCTGTAAGAAAAACGTGTTCAGAAGTTTCATTGATAAAGTTGGTTGCTAATTCAAAAATATTATTGTTTTCATCTGGTTTCATAATCATTTGATTTATAAAATATGCACTTAAAAAATCTAAGTATGCAAAATAAAATAAAAAATACCTAAACAGCAAGAGAGATTTAATTTTATTCTATTTTGCACCATTAATAATTATTAAGCAGAACTAACAATTATGGAGTTGCAAATTATCCAAAACAAAATCTACGAGATTCGTGGGTTCAAAGTCGTGCTGGATTTCGATTTGGATGAAATATATGATGTAGTCACAAATTGTGACCTCAAGTTATGATACCCCAAAATACATTTTGTTAAAATAACAATGAAACACTATCTTTACAAGCTATAATTTCATAAATTTGGAACTAAACATGAAGATTACCAGAAGTTTTTTACTTTTAGTTATGGAATTTACGCCAAGATTGTATCTATTTATTGAAAATAAAAAAGAATCGATATGAAGACTAAATTAATTCTTTTCGTTGTTTGCTTTGCATTAGTAACTGCAGGAAGTATGTTTTTTGCTCAAACTACAAAGAAAACAACAAGTATAACCCCGAGTTACGATATGCTTTGGAAATCTGTAGAACAAAACGAAAAAGCTTCACTGCCAAAATCAGCATTGGAAAATGTCAATGCGGTTTATCAAAAAGCATTGAAAGAAAAAAACAGCCCTCAACTCATTAAATCCTTGATTTATAAAATGAAGTTGGAACTAAGTGTTGATAATGATAAATTTCCCCAATTAATCGGAGAAATCGAAGATTATAACGGAAAAAATACAAATGTAGTAGAACAAAGCGTACTTCACTCTATTTTGGCAAATTTATATTCGCAATATTTTCAGGCAAATAATTATACAATTGGCCGCCGCACAGCAGTTACCGGATTTGTTCCTGAAGATATCCGGGAATGGCCGGGCAATATTTTTATTCAAAAAATTGTTGAACATGTCCAACTTTCAGTTAAGGCTGAAAAAGAATTACAAGCAACCAATATTTCCCAATACGCAGACATCCTGAACCAAGGAAAATCTTCACAAAGTTTGCGTCCTACCATATATGACTTTTTGATGAATCAGGCAATTGAATTGTTTTCAATGTATGGTGCCAATTATCAAACTACCCAGTATTTTCCTCAAAGTAAATTCCAAGATACGCAATACCTGCTTTCCGCAAATGATTTTGTGAAACTTTCAATTGATGCAAAAAATTATGATTTTGCTCCATTGACATTGAAACTTTATCAGCAATTATTAGCTTTCCGCTTGAAAGGGAGTAATCCACAAGCTTTATTAATAGCTGATTTAGACAGGCTGGAATATATTTTAAATAATACAGAATCTGACGGAGCCGGAGATGCTTATGTAAAAGTACTTGACCAATTGGAAAAACAATATACTTCGAACGATTTTTGTGTGGAAATTCTGTATAAAAAAGCACTTTATTATAATAATAAAACAAATGAATACGCAATTCCACTCAGAAATGAAAAAATTATTCCGGAGGAATCGGCAAAAAATCAATATGAAGAGAAGAAAAAAGCATACGAAATCTGTCAGGATGGTATCAAACGATATTCAAACTATGAAAGAATCAATTTGTTGAAAAATCTTTCTAACCAAATCACTTCAAGTTATGCCAACATACAGGCTCCTAATGTTGTTTATCCTGAAAAAGAACTGGAATTAAGTGTCAGGTATAAAAATGCCAATAAATTGGCTATTGAAATTTATAAAATTAATGCTCCGGTAACTGAATATCAAAACAGTTGGTCAAGAAACGGATTATATAAAAAATCAGGCGTTTTAATCGATAAAAAAGAAATCAGTTTAACCAATACAAATATTTATCAGGATTATGATACTATTGTAAAGATTCCGGTGAAAGCATTAGGGAATTATGAATATGTCGTTTATACTGATAAAGAAGAAAAAAATGTAGCAAATCAACAATTTTCGGTTAGCCGGTTAGCCACTATTTCCAGAACATTAAATTCGGGTCGTGAATTTTTGGTTGTTGACCGGATTTCAGGAAAACCAATTGAAGGTGCAAAAGTGAATCTGTATAAACAGGTTAAAAATAAACCACAACTATCATCTTCAATCACAACCGATAAATCAGGATTAGCTAAAGGCAGTGCAGAAAATGATATTTCCTTATATAATGTGACATTGGGTGATGATATGGCATTACTTTTATCTTCGGTTCCATGGAGCTCAAGTTATCATACACCTAAAGATGCTATTGAACAATTATATTTATTCACCGACCGCA
Source organism: Bacteroidales bacterium (assembly GCA_031553415.1). Taxonomy (GTDB): domain Bacteria; phylum Bacteroidota; class Bacteroidia; order Bacteroidales; family Azobacteroidaceae; genus JAIRVZ01. The sequence goes on from JAVBLO010000055.1 coordinate 7,439, forward strand.
GCATTTACCGTCCCGGGCAAACAGTTTACTTCAAAGGAATTGCCGGTGAATTAGGGAAAAACGAGCAAAAAGTGTTAACGAATAAGTCATATACATTAACCCTTCGTGATGTTAATTATAAAGAAGTTGCAACGAAGACTTTCAAAACCAATGAATTCGGTTCTTTTACCGGAGAATTTATTTTACCTCAGAACCTGTTAAATGGAAATTTTTCGATTTCATCGGATAATAATGGTGCATCTTGTTATTTCAAAGTAGAAGAGTATAAACGCCCAACTTTTGATATTACATTCCTGCCCAATAATGAAACATATAACTTTGGAGACAACGTAATTGTGAAAGGTGAAGCTAAAACCTTTTCAGGAGTAAATCTTCAGGATGCCAAAGTCCAATACCGAATAACACAACGGCCACATTGGTTTTTCTTTATCGCAAGATATTTCTCAACCCAGGTTGCAGAAGGCTTTGTCCAAACAAAAGATGATGGCAGTTTTGAGATTTCCTTCAATGCTGAAAAATCTTTCAAAGACAAAAACCATACAAATGTATATTATACTTATGAGATTGAAGCATCCGTAACAGATACAAACGGAGAAACACAAATTTCAAAAAATTACGTTTCTATCGGAGATAAATCAATGTATTTAGTTATTGACGGATTGATTGAAAATGTAAATAAGGATGACTTACCTAACATCAGCATTAAAGCAATGAATTTGGCAAATAATCTGGTTGAAGCTCAAGGAGTTTATGAAATTTACAGTTTGAAAGGAAATGGAAATTTAACTGATGAACAAAAAGAAAATGATTGGCAGCAAGATAAAAAAATTGCTTCCGGTAGTTTTTCTTCGAATAAACCGCTTGATTTGAATATTTTGAAAAATACCGAATCAGGAAAATATCGTATTATCTTAAAAGCAAATGATAATAAAGGAAGAGAAGTAACCACTCAACAAGATTTTATACTTTCTTCGGCAAAAGACAAGCAGCCTCCGGTTCCGGTTTATGAATGGCTATTGACTCCGAAAACTACTTGCTTGGTTGGAGAAAAAACTGAAATTATTTATGGTTCATCGGCGAAAAATGTGTATGTATTATACGAAATTTTTAAAGAAGGAGAAAAGTTATCAACTAACCGTTTCGAACTGAATAATGAAAATAAAAAAATAGAAATCCTGTTTTTGGAATCTTATGGTAATGGTATAGTAGTGAACTTCACTTTCATCAAAGACAATAAAGTATTTACAAGAAATATCGAAATTTATCGGAAACAACCTGATAAAACACTAACTTTTAATACGGAAGTTTTCCGGGATAAATTGCTTCCCGGCCAAAAAGAAGAATGGAAAATTTCCGTAAAAGATGCTGATAAAAAAGCGGTTTCATCAGAAATCCTTGCCGGAATGTATGATGCATCGTTAGATAAGATTTATGCTCATTCATGGAATTTTACACCGGCCTATCAAATCGGATTATGGTCGCCTTATTTCCAACAAGGCATGGAGTTTAATAATTCCAACACCTCTATTTATAAAGATTCAAAATATCTCACAACTCCTGAATTCAGTTATGATTCATTCAACTGGTTTGGACTGAACTTGTATGGTGGTGCATTAAATGGAAATATAAGGATAAGAGGTGGTGGTGTAATGATGAAACAAGCCGCTCCCATGGCTGCTGCGCTAAACGAAGTTGTAGAAGTTAGAGAAGAATCTATGGCTTTGGCAGATGCTGCTGTTCCAACAAATTCAAAAGCCAAGTATTCTGAATCAAATGGTAAATTAGATGAAGGAGTACAAGAACAAAACATTCAAATCCGTAAAAATTTCAATGAAACGGCATTTTTCTATCCTCAACTCAAAACTAATGAAGCAGGAGAAACCTTGATTTCATTTACTGTGCCGGAAAGTAATACAACCTGGAAATTCATGGGCATTGCCCACACAAAAGATTTGAAATACGGACAAATCATCAAAGAAGCTATTAGCCAGAAAAAATTGATGGTTACACCTAATATGCCAAGATTTATCCGTCATGGTGATAAAATGACGATTTCATCGAACATCTCGAATCTTTCAGAAGAAATAATCACCGGCACTGTACAGGTCGGGTTTACTGACCCAAATTCAGAGAAAGAGAATATCACTGTTTCCGAAAGATTCAAAAACTTCACGATCGAACCCGGAAAAACAATTTCAGTATCCTGGTCATTTGACGTTCCTTCAAATATCGATATGACTGTTTATAAAATTGTTGCCCAATCAATGAACTTCAGCGACGGAGAACAACATTTATTACCTGTCTTGCCAAACCGGATGTTGGTTACCGAAAGCCTGCCATTAGATATCTCAGGGAAAGAAACCAAATCATTTTCTTTCGATAAAATGGAACAAAGTTCATCAAAAACATTGGAGAACTACCGTTTAACACTGGAATTTGCGTCCAATCCGGCCTGGTATGCTGTACAAGCGTTACCAGCTATGACTTCTCCCGAAAGTGAAAATGTAATTTCATGGTTTGGCGCTTACTACGCCAACACACTGGCAACGTATATTGCAAACAGCGCGCCCAAGATCAAACAAATTATCAATATATGGACTCAACAAGGCGGAACTAAAGAAACCTTGCTCTCCAATCTGGAAAAGAATCAGGAATTGAAAGCGGTCTTGTTAGAAGAAACCCCTTGGGTATTGGAAGCCAAAGACGAAACTGAACAAAAACAACGTTTAGCTTTATTATTTGATATCAACCGTTCAAGCAACTTAAGTGCAACTGCTATCGAAAAACTAAAATCATTGCAATTGCAGGATGGTGGATGGTCGTGGTTCAAAGGCATGTACTCAAGTGTTTCCATGACTCAATGGTTGCTTTACGGCATGGGACAATTATCGCAACTCAATGCAGTAACTTACGACGATGATGTTAAACAAATGCAACACCAGGCTATTGATTTTATTGATACAAAATTCAAAGAAAATTTCGATGAATTGAAGAAATATAATAAAGACTGGCAAAAAACGGCTTCTATTTCAACTTACCAATTGGAATATCTGTTTGTAAGAAGCTTTTATAAAGATATTCCTTTCGGAAAAGCTGATGAAGCCGCCAAATTTTATTCGGAAATTGCAGAAAAATACTGGGCTAACAATACCAATCTGTATGCCCGCGCTATAACTGCAACATTGATGCAAAGGAGTGGAAAAAATGCTGTCGCAGAAAACATCCTGAAATCTTTGCGTGAACATGCTTCACATAAAGAAGACTTAGGAATGTATTGGGCAAATAACAATACCTCTGCATTTATGTTCCAGAGTGCAACGGCAGTACATACATTTATTATGGAAGCTTTCAATGCAGTAGGAAGTACTCCACAAGAAATGGATGAAATGAAATTATGGCTCTTGAAACAAAAACAATCCCAGCAATGGGAAAGTACTCCAGCCACAGTCAACTCTGTTTATATTTTACTGAAAACAGGCAATAACTGGTTGGAAAGCGAAGGAAAAGTTGGTATACAATTAGGAAAATCTTCGATAGATACGAAAAATTCTGAAGTAGGAACGGGCTATTTCAAAAAAGTATATGAAGCCTCTGCTATTACCTCAGATATGAGTAAAATAAAAATTACTAAAGAAGATGAAGGTCCGGCATGGGGAGCATTGTACTGGCAATATTTCGAAGATTTGGATAAAATTACACAGGCAAAGACGGGTTTGAATGTAGAAAAGAAACTTTTCATCGAGAAAATATCTTCTTCAGGAAAGATATTAGACCCTGTTTCTACAAACAACCCTCTTAAAGTTGGAAATAAAGCAATTGTACGTCTAACAATACGCAATGACCGCGACATGGAATATGTTATGCTAAAGGATATGCGTGGTTCCTGCTTCGAACCCGTTGAGCAAATTTCAGGTGTCCGTTGGAAAGAAAAAGTCGTTTATTATCAAAGTGCAAAAGATGCTTCGATGAACTTCTATTTCTATAATTTGCCGAAAGGAACGTATGTTTTTGAATATCCTTTGTATGTGACAAGGACTGGCGAATATTCCAATGGCATTACAACAATCCAATGCATGTATGCGCCGGAATTCGTATCACATACGGCAGGAGAAAGAATCACAATTAAATAGAACACAGAATACACGGAAAAAGCAGAATATCACGGATTTTTATTTTATTTCTGTGGTATTCTGTTTTTTCCGTGTATCCTGCATTCTATTTATCCACTATATCTACTTATTAAATTTTTAACTATCTTTGTGCCTCAAAATGAAAATACACACTAATAAACTTTACTGTAAATGAAAATTGCCGGTTATTTTTTGCTCCTGATTCCCTTTTTGTTAATTTCATGCGGCTCAAAAAGCATGAATGATATTCATTCTGTTTCAGATGTTTTCCATAAATCCCAGTTCCAAACATTATATCCCGGATTCAAGCAGGAAGAGTTGACCAACTCAATGCAGAAATTTTTCTCGGATACGAATCTCATCAGCAAGTATTATAAGGCAAACCAACATGCAACTGTTTGGGTAAAAGATACCTTTGAAGTCGCCAAAATAGATACTTTGCTATATTATTTAAAGAATTCAACTGAACATGGTTTAAATCCTGATTTTTTTGAAACCAAAGCAATTCAGGCAATCAGGGATTCAGTTATGAACGGTTCATATTCCAGTTCAATATCGTCATTATATGCAGCATTGGTTCAATTGGAAAACAAGGCAACCCGTTCTACACATAACTATGTATCGGGGATGAATTATGGATTTATTGACCAGAAAAAAACATTCGCAAAAGACTATACAATTCCCTTGCAGCAGCCCGATTCTGTTTTTAATGAATTTGTATTTGCCAATATTGGCTCCAGACTTGTTTATTTGTTGTCGGAAGTTCAGCCCAAAGATTCGGTCTATGCTCAAATACAAAAAGAATTGAAATATTACCGCGCTTTTCCGGATAGCGCTTTTGAAATCATTCCGGTTAAAAAAGAAACCAAAAATTATAAACTGAATGATTCCGATCCTAAAATCATGTCATTAATCGCCAAACGGCTTATGGTAACCGGGGAACTTCCAAAAGCACAAAATCCTGATAGTATCTATAAAACGCTTACACCCGAATTAATGGCGGCAATTAACATTTTCCGCAACAACAATTCTTATCCCGAAGATGAAGAAGTGGGAAAAGTAACTATTGATGCATTGAATCGTCCGATGTCGTATTATGAGAATAAAGCTGTTGCAAACCTGGAACGCTACCGTTGGAAACGTCAAACAGCATTGCCTAAAAAATATGTTTTGGCCAATGTCGCTGCATTCCGTTTAATGGCAGTTGAGCCCGGACAAAAAACACTAACAATGAATGTATGTGTAGGGAAGGCTTTTACTAATCAAACTCCTCTCTTGGAAAGCGAAATATACTATATAAATTTAAATCCGACTTGGGGAGTTCCACGCAGTATTATTGAAAAAGAGATGTATTATTCGGTCAAAAGAGACCCCAATTATTTCAAAAGAAACAGGATGCAAATTACCCATAACGGGAAAAGTGTAAATGCCGATACTGTTAATTGGAGCAGATATACAGACCCGAAACGGTTCCCGTTTGCAGTAAGGCAAGATGCTGGTGATGGCAATTCATTAGGCCGTATCAAGTTCATGTTTGATAACCCATTCTCTGTTTATTTACATGACACTCCGTCCAAAAGAGCATTAACTTATAAAAACAGGGCGGTAAGTCACGGTTGCGTGAGAATTCAGAAACCAATGGATTTTGCTTTTTTCTGCCTGGCTGAAAAAGATTCTGTTTATTATGACAGAATCAGGTATAGTGTAGACCAACCTGTTTTATCTCAAAAAGGAAAAGAACTACAAAAACAAGGCAAATTAACCAAATTGCCAAACATTTTGAACTTGGAAGAAAGAATTCCCCTTTTCATCGATTATTTTACAATGTATGCTATTCCGGGAGAAGACAAATTGTATTATGCGGATGATGTTTACGGATTTGATGACAAGATTAATAAAGAACTGAAAAAGATACTATTCCTATACAAATAAAATCGCGGGTGAGAGTCTTTGAGATTTTTTAAATCCAAATCTCTATCTTTTAAATATTGAGACAGAAGATTGCCTAAATTCCCGGCAGCACCGGTTATCAAAATTCGTTGCCGATTATTCATAAATATTGATCTTTCAAAATCAACCACAAATTACACGAATTTTCACTTTTAGAACCCTTATAAAATTGTGAAAATTCGTGTAATTCGTGGAGAATAAATATTACCGAACCACCTCAGCTTTTCCTGCCTTTGTTCTTGCATGTGCCTGCGTATCATACATAGATTCACATTGAATAGCCGGCAACGTGAATTTACCTGTATAAGCAGCATTCAAACGAATAACGAATGTTTTGCTTTGGCTCCGCATCAATTCAAAATAAGTAAACACCCTGTCGTCACGGATATCGCGGTAAGTATAGCTTTTCTTTTCAACAGATTCGCTACCTTCCTGTTGCTCCATGCGTTCATTGAATATTTCCCAACCGGAAGGAACGATATGTGTCAACGCCAAATCGTTATAATCATTGTTTCCGCTGATATTTGAAACTTTAACTATGGCTTTGAAATCTGTACCTTGTTTCAGGTTTTCAATATCAACCGGACTTCCCGATAAATCAGTATAGGAAACTTCTACTTTAATATTTTGGGAACTGGCCTGCAAAGTATCATTCAATGGTTTATACTTGGATGTAAGCATTACAAACAAATCGCCCTGGCTGATATTTTTCACTTTTAGGTTTCCTTGTGGCTTATTAACAGCGACATCAATTAAATAAGCTGCTTTAGCTATTTTAACTTCAGGATTGGATTTACCATTTACCGACCAATTGAATTCAATCATTCCTTTGGCCGATTTTTCAGCTAATTTACCCATTGCCAATAAAGAATAAGCAGTTGTCTGAGTATCGAAATAATACTGTGCAGAAAGATTTTTGGAAATCTTTTTAGCCTGTTCAAAAGATTTCTGCATATTTCCCATCAAAACTAACGATTCCAATATCATAGCCTCATCACGACCGGATGAACCATAAGAAGAATTATTCGATGAATACGGGTCAATCGATGTTCTCACATTAAATACCAGTTCGTTTGAAATATTCGTTTTCCCACATAGTGCATAAGCAGCAGCTAATCTCCAGGCGGCTTGCGGAGATAATGATTTACGCTCTTTCAACCTGTTCATCGCTCCGATTTCAGGATTACCTGAAAGAGCCAAAGTATAAAGACAATAAGCCTGTTGCAAATCGTATTGGTAATAACTGTAACGGCTGTTTTCATATTCACCTGTTTGTGCAGCCTTACGTTGGAATGCCAACCAACGGTTAATAACACCCTGGTTTACATCATATCCCTTTTGACGGGCTTCCAACAGGAATTGCCCGGCATAAGAAGAAATCCACGGATTAGAATATTCGTAGCCCGGCCAATACATAAATCCTCCATGTTGATATTGACGGCCATATAATTGACGAATAGCTTCGCGAACATTGGCTTTAGTCATTTCCAACTCTTTCTCAGTCATATTTTTAAATTCACCAATGTATAACAATGGGAATGCTTTAGATACCAATTGTTCTGTACAACAATGTTCATACGACATAAGGTAATCAAATCTGCGGCTTAAATCTACCGATGGAATGCGGGAAACTTCCATTTTCACCCAACTCTCATTTGATAAATCCGATAAACTATAATCAAATGTTTCTTCCTGTGAGGCAGATAACAATTTACTCACATTCGAAATAACTGCCGGGTTTGGATTCCTCACCTGAATTTCAATCACATCTTCCGCTTTATTACCATTTCCGGAAGCCGAAACTTTGATTTTTTCAACACCTGCCTGCTCACCTACTTTCAATGTAAAATAAGCCATTTCATCGCCAACTTTTGAAAATCTCATGGATTGGGATGATTTTTCAACTTTGGTTAATCCTGAAGTTTCCACCTTGATATTCACATCTTTTACAGTCGGTTCCATCGCAAATACATTCACCGGAAGTACGATTTCTTCACCTACACTTACGACACGCGGTAAAGTTGGTAAAATCATCAACGGGTTTTTTACGGTTACTGTTTTCTCGGCATTACCATAAGCCCCTTCCTGCGCGGCTACAACCATTGTGCGGACAGAACCCACATACATAGGTAACTGTAACTTATGCGATTTTGTTTCACCTTTTTTGAGTGTAAACGGTCCGATGAATTTCACCACAGGTTTGAAACGTTTGGCTTTAGCTTCACCCGGTTTCAATGATTGGTCGCCACCAATGGAGAACATTCCTGCAAATTTTCCGGTGTAAGCGCCGATTACGAAGTCATACATATCCCAGGTTTTGATGCCGATAGCTTCACGGGCATAAAATTCGTTCCAGGGATTAGGAGTTTTAAATGCAGTCAAATCCAACAAACCATCATCAACGATAGCCAATGTATAAGTCATTGCTTTGCCTGATTTTTCGCTGATATTGACGGTAAATTCTTTTTCAGGTTCAAGGCTGTCGGGCATTTTGATTTCCGGTTCAAGAACAGAATTTTTATTGTTTACCGAAACAGGCATTACTCCATACATACGTATAGGCAAACTATTCACGGTTTGCGCATGAGGCTGTAGCAAACTAATATGTATGTAGAAATTAGGCGCCATTTCTTCCGTTACTTTGAACGAATATTTGGTATCTCCTTTACCGGAAACGTCTACCCAGGTTTGGCTCAAAACAGATGTACCGTTTTCCAAGGCAACCAGAGCACGCCCTCCTGCCGATTGAGGAATAGTAATGGTAACATTTTCACCTACTTCATATGATTCTTTATCTTTAGTGAATGAAAGCATAGTTAATCCTTCCGGGTCTTTCTTCTGAGCACGTCCCCTGAATTCCGGCCAATCCACATAAACAATTTGTCCTGTAGCATGTCCGCTTTGTTTATCTTTGATATAAATGAAATACCTTCCCCATTCTGGATAATCTATTTTGAAACGGGCGGTTGCTCTTCCATTTACTGTAGTAATTTTTTCCGATAAAATGGGTTTATTTGATGTATTATTCACATAGTTATCCAACGATTTACCATTGCTTTCCCACCACCAGCTCCATGATAATTTATAAACACGATAATCCAGATTTTGCCGGTCAACAGGTTTTCCATCAGAATTTACAGTTGCAACTTCAAATACATTACTTACATCTGTTTCAAAATAACTCTTTGATTCTTTAGGAGCAGCATAAATACCTACGTAAGAAGAAAAAGGAGAATAAGTCACCGATTGGATGTAAGTACTCACATCCCCCCCCGGTTCAAAAACACGGCTGGAAAATGTAGCTTGTAACATTCCGGGAGCATCAGCAGCTTCAGGAGCATTCAGGTTGAATTTTACGACACCTTCATCATTCAGATTGCCTTTAAAAACCTCGACTTTATCGAAATTAAACAGTGTTGCAGGATTATTGAAATTATATTTTTCATATCCCTTGAATTGCGTATTGAACATTTTTGAAAGTGACATTTCAACCGATGCCTTCAGGTTTTTAGCAATAGCCCCAGTCAACCAATTAGAAGATAAAGTCAAAGTATTACTGCTTGAAGCGTTGATTTTATTTCCCGGTATGTCGAGATTAATTTTCAAACGGTTCGGTTTTACGGTTTCAATCCGTAATGCCTTATGGAAACTTGCACCTCCGATTTTCACATAAGCATTCCAAAAACCCGTCAAATCATCGGGATTTGTCGGAACATTAAACGTATAAAAACCATTGATTCCATTGGTCGAAACCAATTTGGTATAAAATTGGCCTTTAGGGTTATATAATTCTAATGAAACGGGGTGATTTTGAGGAATTCTCTTGGCGCGGTCTTCCAAAATAAAGCTGATATGCAAAGTATCACCCGGACGCCAAACACCTCTTTCTCCGAAGACAAATCCTTTCAATCCTTTTTGTGTTTCTTTTCCACCCACATCGAAGTGGCTCAAGGAATTTTCTTCGCCATCAACCAGACGTAAATATCCTAATTGTTGTCCTGAAGAAGCTTTTAGAATGAATGGTTTGCCTTTCAGGTCTAAAACAGCGAATCCATCCCCATCCGTTTTGCCGGAGCCGATTTCCTGTAATTGATAATTATATGCTTTTACTTCCGCACCACTCATGGGATTGGTTGTCAGGATATCGTTAATGGTAACCCAAAGTTTTTTGTCGGAATTACCTTTGGCGATTATACCTAAATTAGAAGCCAAGACATTACAAGATGCCCGTGTGTTTTCAGAACTCATATAATAAGAAGGCTTACAAGGATTTTCCACATCATCCCAATTGTATTCGTTCCAGTCATAATCATCCTGGCTCCAATAATAAGGTTGCGGCCTGTCCCAGATTTCATCTTCATTATCATCATCCAATTCAATCGGAGTTATGGTAGACAAACCTGCATCCGCCACTTCTTCGCTTTCACCTTCACAGGAATAAGTGGAATAGGCCTGCTTGAAAGATAATTCAATACGATAGATGGCACCAGGTTCCTGTTTGATTATTTGCGATAAATCGATGGAAAAATCGTTCCAACGGTTCAGTTTTTTAGCTGGATCTTGGTCTAAACGCAATGTTTTTTTGTATATCAAACGACCGGAACGCCTTAACTCATCACTTGTGGTTAATTTATTTGCTTGTAAAAACATCAAAACATTAGATTCGAAAATACGAATGATTCGTAAGTCTACAGCACAAAGATTTACCGATTTAAACGGCAAAATCAGGTTTTTTGAATCGGGCAGAATCAACCCGCTTCCGGAAAGTTCAATTTTCGGTTTAGACGATTTGATTTCCAATGAGAAAGTAGCACCGGATTTTAACGCCCTTCCTTCGGAATTTTTTACAGCTTGATCAATGTTAACAGTTACAGTTGTCAGGTTATTTTTTTCAAAAAATACATTTACATGATTATCTTTAACCTGAAAAACATAAGAAGAAACTTCAGGAAGTTCAATTAATCCTTTTAAATTCTGTTTGGTGGAAACAGGTTCGGAAAACACAAGTTGAACACCACTTTCCGGGTCTTCAATGGTTTCGGCTGATATTACCTTGAAAGAACTCATACCGGGAATCAAAACCGGCTCTTCCACTATTTTATCCGAGTTAATAGGTTTTCCTGTTATTTTAACAAAAAGCTCCCTGTCTGAATCTCCCCTCTTTATATTTTCTACGGTGAAAAGGTACGTTCTGTTATTATCGCCCTGTTCTATTTTTGTTGTATATGACTTGTCTTCCTTCATCTCGAAGGTTACCATTTTCTTCACATTCTCGAGCGAAACAATATCACTGAATTTGATTTTTCCCGAAACTTTCGCGACTTTCAAATTAGAAGCTGAAACTGAATAATCAGCCGATTCTACCGAAAAATCCTGAGGAATCACATGGAATGAAAATGGGAAAGTCTCAGCTTTTTTATCCACTTTCATTACTTTACTGAGCTTGAATTCGCCATTGTACAAAGTACCGGGTTTCAATTGTCCGGAATCAGGCATAAATTCAATGGTGTTGTTGCTTACCCAATAAGCTTTTCCCTTCAGTGACGGAGAAAAGTCAAATAACTTTTCTTTGATTTCCGAATTGAGTTGAACCACAGATGCATTCTGCGTCAATTGAATCCGGATAGGTGACTGCGAAGACACCACCCCGCCTGTATACGCAGAAATATAAGGCGCAAAATCAACAGAAGGTGCAATTTCCTTGTTGTTTTTACAAGAGAAACAGCAAATTCCCAATAAAGTAATCAGGAGAAAAGATGATAATTTTCGTTTCATAGCAGCATATGTTTATTTATCATGTAAAGTAAATCAAAAATTCAGAAAGAAAAGTTTAAAGGCATTAAATCTTTAACAGATTCTACTATATAAATCTCATCTTTTCCATAAAGTAGAATCCGGATTGGAGATTCATGTTTGTTTTCAGTTTCCATTAATACTTGCCGGCAAGAACCACACGGTGAAATTTTTCCGGTGAAATCGTTATTAAAATAAGCGGCAACAGCAATCGCTTTGATTTTCATATCAGGGAAAGCCGCATTGGCATAATTTACAGCTACACGTTCGGCACATATTCCCGATGGATAAGCAATATTTTCCTGGTTATTGCCAGCTATAATTTCACCATTATCCAATAATACTGATGCACCCACTTTGAAGTGGGAATATGGAGCATAAGCATTTTCAGATGCATTCTTAGCCACGTCCATTAACCTTTTTTCTTCATCATTAAGTTCCGTATAAGAAGAAATTATTACTTTTGTTATAATTTTGAGTTCTTTCATTGTGCTCATTATCATTATTTTCTCACAAATATAAATGTTTCTTAGTATATGCAAACGAAAAAATACGAAATCCGGACCTTATTAACATTGATTTTGTTTTTATCCTTTTCCAAGCTTGCCTCCGGACAAAATAAAGACAAAAATTATGTGTTATACATCGAGACTTATCGTAGCCTGGCTATTGAACACATGAATAGTTACAAAATACCTGCAAGCATTACTTTAGCTCAGGGATTGTTAGAATCAAATGGAGGAAAAAGCTCTTTAGCGAAAGATGCCAACAACCATTTCGGTATCAAATGTAGTAATTGGGATGGTAAAAAAGTTTATAAGGATGATGATGCCAAGAATGAATGCTTCCGGAAATACAAAAATGCAAAAGAATCGTATGAAGATCATTCCAAGTTTTTATCGGAAAGAAGCCGTTATACTACATTATTTTCATTGAAATTGGACGATTACAAGAGTTGGGCCAAAGGTTTGAGAGAATGTGGTTATGCAACCGATAAAAATTATGCAAACAAATTAATCGGTCTAATCGAATTATATGAACTCCAGCAATATGATTCGAAGCATTATTGCAACCGGGATGTTTACAAAACTTTTAATCTGGTGTATGTGATAGCGGGAAATAATGATAGTTTCCGTTCTATAGCATCCGATTTAGGTTTTAAGGAAAAAGACTTGATCAAATACAATGAATATCCGGAGAATTACCGGTTACGTAACGGTGATATTGTTTATCTTCAAAAAAAGAAAAAGAAAGCCGACAAACCTTATTTTGATTACATTGTTCAACCGGGAGAAACATTGCACGGTATTTCCCAGAAATACGGCATCCAGGTTTCAAACCTTTATAAGATGAATAAAAAAGAAGGTCAGGATTTTGTTCTGACTGAAGGTGATGTTATAAGATTAAGATGAATAATAAAAAGGGTGGTCATTTGACACACCCTTAATACTATTAACCATTTACATTTAATTTTCAGAAATTACCAATTAATTTGTTCCGTATATTGATATTTGAATACTAAATCTTTGGGATAACGCATCCCGGTAAATGCGTATATAGGATCGTCTGCTGGAGCAACTTGACTTCCACTAGTTGTATGAGTGATTTCATAAATTTCAGTTATTAAATAATAAGTATCAAAATAATTATCTGTTCGTACTTTTGCAAAGCGATATCCTAATTTATATCCTGCTCCAGGCATATATCCCATTGGTCTATATGCACTCATAATATCATCTGGGGGAAGAATCAGGGTAGCATTTTTGGGGATTTGAATGACTTTTTTATACTGATATTTTATTACAAGATAAGACACATAAGGAACAAGTCTTGGCTCAGATGAAGAATAACCAGTATACATAGTCGTTTCTGTACCAACCTTTTCTTTAATGTCGTAACCGGTTGCCAACAATGGTTCAGAAGTAGTAGTTGCTTTAAGATTACTTTCTTCTACCCATAATTCAGAATGAGAATCCTCAAAAACATATTTATCTGAATTCTCCGGAACGTTCTTTATTATACTATCAGGTTTAAATTCATCACACGACGACATAATAAAACCATTCAATTGTTCTTGTTCCACATTCAAAGTTTTGGAAATTTCAACATTAACAACTTCATCCTGTGAACATGACCATGTTAAGATGCTAAATAGCATCGAAATGTAAACTAACTTTCTCATTTGATTAAATTTTATTGATTATTACACAGCTAATAGTATTTTATTTATTTTGAAAAGGGTTTGAATTGGTAATTAGAATTATAAACATGTGAATAGTTAACCCAAATATTAAGGTTGTATTCTTTTGCCTTTAAGCCATTCAGGTTAAAACGCAAATCATGTACGGTTAAACAAGTATCCAGATCGCAATCAAAGTCATAAGGGGAAGATACAATATCAATATTAATTTTATTTCCCTGTACGAATCCTTCTATAAATTTTATGCTGTCATTTTTTTTTATGTTAACTGTCCTTATTATACATTTTTGTATACCATTTTCGCCCGGAGCAGCATCAAAATTGAATTCATAATGAATTTGTCCCATATCCGTTAATTGAATATCTGTAATATTGAGAGGAATTCTTTCATCATCATTGTCACAACTTACCAAAAATAAAACCATTAAAAATAATAATAAACTCTTCATAAGATTAAGTATTAATTAAACATTTCTGCAAAAATAAAAATAATTTCTTTATATACAAATAATATTTATATATAAATTTTTAATAATAATCAAATATATTTATTATCAATAAATTACACTTCTATTTATATAAATAAATAAAACCATATACATAGATAATTAATATTATATAAAAAATAAGATCATATACAATACAAAGAAAAAAGTATTTATAGGTAAGAGAAGTATAAAACAATTTTTTTGAGAGGAGGCTCTGGTGCAAAAGAAAACTTTTGAAGAAACAGTATGAATGCAAACTGTGGTAGGTCAATGAACTTGAAAATTTGAATCTATTAAGAAAAATAGACGTCTAATATTGCATGTTGTGAAAATTATGTTCTCTAGAAAGACCGTTTTTGATAAATAAGGCTTACATCTTTATATAAAAAAGCTCATAACATCCTCATTGACAAAGGGAATAACGGTTAAAGACAGAAAAGAAAATATGACAAAAAAATCATTTTAATTAAAATGATTTTTTTGTCATACATCAATACCTAATATATTCAGCAAAATTAATAGATTAAATCCAATGTCGTTTAGTTAAGGAAACATTCGACAATCATCCAATAAAAAAAGTTCTTTGACATTTTGGGGTTAGCAAAAAAAAGCGTAAATTCACGGTATAAATAAAGGGGCTTTCCCTTTCAAAAAAACGAGCG
>JAVBLO010000010.1:0-22545 GCA_031553415.1 Bacteroidales bacterium
CGCTCGTTTTTTTGAAAGGGAAAGCCCCTTTATTTATACCGTGAATTTACGCTTTTTTTTGCTAACCCCAAAATGTCAAAGAACTTTTTTTATTGGATGATTGTCGAATGTTTCCTTAACTAAACGACATTGAATTAAAAATTAAAAATGAGTTTACGCTTGATATTGTATTATATTCAATTTTTCATTGTTCATTTTTAATTTTTAATTCAATCAGAACCCATTCATTTAATATTTCTTCCACAAATACTGCGCCGTCTGAATCATCGAAAAAGCATATTTACGCATGGATTCAGCTTCGGTTTTATGGAGTTCAATCAGGTTTTCAGGAGATTTTGTACGATAATCGTATAAACTTTCTTTTCCGTCCATATTGTACACATAGAAATAATCATTGCTGATGCAACCTATCAGGTTATCGGCCGAAAAGAAAATGTATTGTCTTTCCTTTTCCAACAGATTTTCCCCAAATGTATAATTGACATAAGGAATTCCCAACATACCCATAACCGTCGGGAAAATGTCAATTTGTCCCGACGGGGCAGAATAAACTGCTGGTTCTTTTACTTCCGGAGATATAATAAGTATGGGAACATGATTGAAACTAAGCGACATATCATAAATTTGTGGCCCCACAGGAGCACCATGGTCAGCGCATAGCACAAAAATGGTGTTTTCGTACCATCCTTCTTTTTTCGCCAACCGGAAGAATTTCTCCAATGCCCAATCGGAATATTCCAACATTTGTTTTTTTATATCGCCTGGTTTGGGAGAAAAATAATCGGGAATAACAAAAGGAGTATGGTTAGATGCTGTCAACATAGCTGCAAAAAACGGTTTGTCTTTTGCCGACATTTCATTCAGGATTGGGATAGCTGTTTCAAACATATAATCATCCGGCACTCCCAGATTGCTTAAAACCATGTTAGAAGGATAATCTTTCTCCGAAACCACGCGTTCTATGTCATTTGCCAGAACAAATCCACCGATGTTATCGAATTGCTCGTCATGAGTAGTGAAATAAATTGTCTGGTATCCATTTGCCTTCAATATGTTCGGAAAACCATGCATAATTTTCATTTCCGATTTAAACGGATGCTGTTGCATCAATGACGGATACGAAAACAACCCCGCACAAACACCATTCATGGTATGTATCCCTGCGGAATAAGCATTCTCAAAGAACAAACAATTATTTGATAAGCTATCTAAGAAAGGCAGGTCTGATTCTCCACTGTTTCGTTGTAGTAAATCGGCCGCAAGGCTCTCCATCAATATCAGCACCACATTATATTTCTTAACCTCCTTATTTTCATTTTCCTTCCGTGCAATAGGAAACTGTGATTCCGGTTTATCTATGCCAAGATATTTACAAGTATTGGCAACAGCGTCATCATCCGGCATTAAATATATTTCTTGCTTTTGCATTTTTTGAGCATCCAAAACTGAATGCAAAAAATAAAAAACAGGATTCAATCCCAGCTGATTGGCAAAAGGATAATTACAAAAATAAGCCGTACCTATGCGTATGGGCGATTTTATAGCTACTCTTCCCCTGATACCTAAAAAACATAAACCACCCGACACTAAAAAACAAATCAGGATAATTATAAATTTTTTCCAGTTATATTTTTCCTTCACAGGAAAATTACGGGAAAATTTTCTGACAATTATCTTGAAAATAAATATGCAAAAGCCCACGCAAACCAATATACCTGCTAATACATAAATCAGGAACTGTTTATCTTTAAGAATCATTCCTGCAACAAAACTTTGCTCTCCCGCCCAGTTAAATATGGAAGCATTGATATGTTTGTAGAAGAAAGAATAGTATGGAATATCAGCCATACAAATGCAAAAAGCAAGTACATAAAACAAACACATATAACCTGCTGCAAATTTATACAACCAACCGGCATAATAATTGAATGAAGCGGTTAAAGAAAGGATAGCTAAAGGCAAAGCTAATATATAGCAGGAAATAACCGTATCAAACCTCAAGCCTATCAGGAAAGATTGAAATAAGATACTTCCTTTATCTGGGATTTCAGTTACTTGCCCACATTGTGTTAAAAGCAACAATATCCTGAAAAGAAAAAAGACAATTAATCCTGAAACAAATATTGAGACAAGGAATTTGAGATTATTAAAATAATTCGATATCATTAATTTCATAAGATGCCTCTGGCATTATCCAGCATTGGTAGAAAGATTATTTTTTCCTTTGAATTCATCATCCAGCATAGAAGTTAATTTTGCTTCTACGATTTCGGGAGTAATTGAATAAAATTGTTCTTCATAAGAAAGTTTTTCCAAATCAGCCGACGATAAAATATCGCGGGGCTCTATTCCCTGATAACGGGAAGAAGCGTTAGTCAGCCAAACCGGCTTACTTATTTGGGGAGAATAAATAGCGAAACCGGGGACTTCAAAAGCCTGTGCGATATGCCGCGGCCCTCCTTCATTTCCATAAAAGAAGTTGGAATTAGCCATCAACGCAGATAACTGCCGGAGTCCTTTTGCTTCAATATTTATAAAAATATGAGGATTCCTTCCCATCTTTTCATACAAGTCAAAAGCATAATCTTTTTCATCTTTGTCATAATTAAACACAAGCTGGGCATCATACTTATCTATAATGAATTGAAGTGTTTGCCACATGTATTCTTTTTTCCACCGTTTACGTTCCAAACGGGCAGTAACAGCACAAACAATCACAGGTTTTGAAAAATCGATACCTTTTTCAATCATGTATTTCCGGAAATCATCTTTCTCCTGTTCAGCCACGTATAACCTGAATTGAGAAACATATTGTAACGGGTATATTTTTTCCAATGGCTGCAGCATCCTTAACGTTCTCACAACCTCATCATCTGAAGGGGCAAAAACATCGCTGGCACGCATATTATTCAAAAAGCGGTTGTAAGGCTTACGCCGCCCTATCCTGTAAGGTGTCGAAAGTGAAAACAATGAGAACCACAAAGTTTTAACTGTAGAGCGGGTATCTACAATCATATCATATTTTCCTTCACGAACAATTTTCCGCACTTTTTTGATGTACCGGCCAAACGAATCCATATCGTACTGGCTGAAAGGAATAATACGGTCAATATCAGGATGATGCTCAAACAACGGCATAATGCCCTCATTCAACACATAATCTATTCTGGCCTGGGGAAAAGTTTTCTTTAGAGTGGAGCATAAAACCGTTGATATCACCGCATCTCCAACTCTCCGGAAACGGATAACCAATATACGGCGGATTTCTTTTTTCTTCATGGGAAATATTGATTTGACGAGCAAAAATAGTAATTTTGTGCATCTATTTATCTGCTTAATGGAAAAAACAGTTATAAATCCTAAATTTAGATTTCTATCCGGTTTTATAAAATCATTACCGGAAATTTTTCCCAAAGAAGGAACTACTATCTACAAAGGAAGAAATGAAGTTAAATTATTCCAGGTTCAAGATTTGGATGTGGTAGTAAAGTCATTTAAAATTCCTCATTACATCAATAAAATAGCTTATGCACATCTGAGACTTTCCAAAGCAGAAAGGTCATATACCAATGCCCGGTTATTGCAAGACAAGGGAATCGGCACCCCGACTCCCATTGGCTATATGTTCATTATAAAAAACGGTTTATTTGAGAAAAGTTATTACATCTCACTAAAAAGCCGTTTTTCACGCGAATTCAGGGAAGTTGCGATTTCGCCAAAAACAGATGAAACCGGGTTTATCGTTTCTGATTTTGGCGCTTTTTCTGCCGAAATACATAAAAAAAATATATTGCACAAAGATTATACGCCCGGAAATGTTTTATTTGGGAAAGTTGACAATCATTTTGAATTCGAATTAGTCGATACCAACAGGATGGAAATGATGCCGGTTGATATGAAAACTGCCTGCAAAAATATGAATAGCTTCTGTATTTCAGAAGAAATGTACAGATTGCTGGCAAGGAAATATGCTCAAGGAAGAGGATTTGACCCGGATGAATGTGAGAAAATGATGTTGAAATATATGGATCCGGACGCTTGAATAATTGACAATTATTTCCTTCCTTTCAAAAGTTCCCTGTAAAAATCGTCAAGCGATTCGCCGGCAAACACATGAGCACGAAGTAATGGCCGGCTTGCACTCCATGGCCAGGAGTTAATTCCTTTGCGGGTACCAAAATCCAATTGGAATCCTGCCTGAAAAACCAATTTTCTCACCCGTTTGTCAAAAGCACCATAAGGATAACAAAAACTGATTGATGGCCTTCCATAGAATTCTTCTATGACTTTTTTACTTTCTTTTAATTCAAACAAAGCCTCTTCATTGCTCAAATCCCTCAAACGTTTGTGGTTATGTCCGTGAGAAGCAAATTGTACAAAACCGGATTCGTGCATTTCTTTAATCTGTTCCCATGACGATAAATTTTTATCTTCCCCTATCAATCCGGGAGTGATGAAAATAGTCGCCGGAATCTTCTTTTCTTTCAAAATAGGGAAAGCATACAGATAATTATCTAACCAGCCATCATCCAATGTAATCAAGACTGATTTTTCAGGAAGCTCCTTCTTTTGCATAAATGCCTCTTCAACATCCCAAAGCGAAAGCGGCTGGAATCCTTTTTCTATCATCAGGTCGAGTTGCCTGGAAAACATTCCGGAAGAAATGTAATAACATTCATCATTTATGCCGTCTGTAGGACCAACATGATGATACATCAGCACACAAAGACCTTTTTTCCTGAAAAAAGAGAATAACGACATAATAGCTTGCTTTGAAATAAGTTGCAAACTTACATAAAATTGTTGTATTTTTGCAAATCATGAAAATATCTGTTGTCATCAATACATACAACGCCGGAAAGTGTTTAGAAAAAGTGCTGGAAACAGTAAAAACTTTTGATGAAATTATCGTTTGTGATATGCACAGTACCGACCAGACTGTAGAAATTGCCCAACGTTATAATTGCCGTATTGTATATCACGAAATGGTTGGTTATGTAGAGCCTGCCAGATCATTTGCAATTAACCAGGCTTCGCACGATTGGGTATTTGTAGTTGATGCCGACGAATGTGTTCCTGAAGCATTAAGAAACTACCTGTATGAACGGATTAAAGACAAAAACTGTCCCTCAGGCATCAGGATTCCTCTGAAAAATTATTTCATGGGCCGTTTCCTGCATTCTGCTTATCCTGCCCATATCCTCCGGTTCTTCAAAAAAAGTGCAGTCAACTGGCCTCCCACAATCCACTCTGTTCCTCAGATTGATGGTGAAATATATACTATTCCCAAAGAAAGGAAAGACCTGGCTTTCATCCATCTTGCCAATGATTCTATGGAAACCATGATCCAAAAGGCAAACAGATATACCGGATTCGAAGTGCAAAGAAGAAAAAATAAGAATTACGGTTATTTTTCCCTTATTTTCAATCCTTTCTATCGTTTTTTTCAAAGTTATGTTCTTAAAGGCGGATTCAGGGATGGAAAACCTGGGTTTATCTGGGCTTATCTATCAGGCTATTACAAATTCATTACTATTGCCAAAGTAATTGAGTCAAAAATAAAAGATAGTGATATTGATGAAGCATTGAAGTAAAGAGTCAAAAACAAGAATCATACACTTTCATAATATCTTTCGCAATTTGCTCATCCGCAAACCGTTCAATGTATTGCTCTCCTTTTTCCTTCATTTTCAATGCCAAATTTTTATCATTAATGACTTGCATGATTTTCAATGCTAAATCATTTTCATCATTAGGATCAACATAAAGGGAATCAGGGCCTCCGGCTTCTTCCAGACAAGAGCCTGTAGCTGCAATAACAGGCGTTCCGCTTGCCAAAGCCTCAATGACAGGGATTCCAAAACCTTCAAAAAAAGAGGGGTAAACGAATATTTTGGCTAACTGATAACAAGCCGGTAAATCTTCAAAAGGCAAATTATTGATTATCCTGACTCTTCCGGAAAGGTTATTTTCTTCAATAAATTTTTCTACTTCCACTTGATAGTTTGTCTTTTTACCAATGGCTACCAATTGGATATTTTTATCAGTATACAATAATGCTTTAACTATCAATAATAGATTTTTCCTTGATTCAATGCTTCCAACATACAAAATAAAATCATCCGGAAGCTGATATTTCCGCGCAACTTCCCTTTTTCTTTCTTTGGGAATACGGATGGAAAAATCCGGATGGCAACCTTGATATACGACATCGATTTTTTCTTCCGGGATATTGAAAAACGAAATAATGTCCCGCTTGGTACATTCACTGATAGCTATGATTTTATCGGCTTTCTGGCAAGCATAACGGAATTTCCAACGGTAAATATTCCTGTCAATCCATTTATAATACTCCGGGTAACGTAGAAAAATCAAATCATGGATGCTAACTACTGATTTAATTCCTGTTTTATGAATTCCAATAGGTAGTTCATTACTTAGACCATGAAAAATATCAATTTGGTCTTTCTTTAAATCATTTTTAATAGTTGAAACCCGCCAAAAGGAACCTAAATTCTTCCACAACCCTTGAGGAAACCTGAAAAAGACATTAGATGCCGATTTCAGAATACTTAATCGTAGATTTTGTTTCTCTTTAGGAGAAAAAAGGAAATAAAAATTTTCCGGATAGTACTTCGAAAGTATTTCCACAATGTAACGGCTATAATTCCCTAATCCGGTATTATTCTGGACTGCCCGTTTGGCATCAAATCCTATTTTCATGGCTAATTTTCATTGTAAACAGACAATATTTTTTGATAAAAAACCGGATAAGACAATTTTTCTTCAAATGTTTTTTTTGCCATCTCCCCTATTTTAACCCTTGTTTCTTTATTTTCAATCAGGTACTCTATAGACTCAGCCAAAGCATCCTGATCTGAAGGAGGAACCAGAATTCCATCATAATGATTGGTAATGTATTCAGGTTGAGCTCCGTTATTTGTTGTAATTACAGGTTTGCCGGCTTGCATAAATTCAATAATCGACAAACCGAACGGCTCTTTCCAGACAGAAGGAGCAATCCCTATATCCATTTGTTTTACAAAAGCCTGAGCATCTCCCAAAAAACCTAAGCATTTTATCTTATCCGCTAATTGTAAAGAAGATATTAAATCATTTATTTCCTGTTCATACAAGGGATTTCCTTTACCTGCAATCAGCATTAAAAAGTCTGATTTTTTGATTTTCGATAAAGCATTAATCAAAATATCAAGTCCCTTTTCCGGGGTAATTCGTCCAGTGAAACCCAATAAAATTTTATCCGGATTAATATGATATTGTGTCCGGATATTTTTTTCTTTCTCTGAAAATGCTGCCGGTAAAATACTGTTATGAATAACAATAACTTTATCCCGGCTAATTTCAGGCTTTGTAGATAAAAATTCATCCATAGCCAATTGTGAAACGAAAATTATCTTATCTATTCTTTTATAAAACCAGGAATATAACCAACCGGTTTTGGCCTTTTTTACCAAATGACGTGTCTGTATAATCTTTACTTTTCTCCGACTTAACAAACGGGCAAAAACAGCGATGAAAGCATCCTTGAACTGATGAGTATGGATTAATCCGATGTTTTCTCTTCTGATTAACCGGGAAAGCCTTAGTATGGAATATATATCGAAATTATTCTTCAAAGGGAGAATAAAAGAAGATGCATTTATATTATTTATCCGCTGTTCAATTATAGGGCTTTTTCTCTGAACAAAAAGAACATGATGATGATTTCCAATTAACTTTTTCGACAAATCATATACATACTGTTCCCCCCCTCCCCATGTAGGGGAAGCAAATATTTGCAATATATTTTTGGGAATATTCACAGAAAAGTTTTCCATATTTATCACAAAAGTAACAATCTGCAAAAACGCAGCACAATATGAATGCCTTGATATTGAGCCAATGATAATCACAAAAAAACTGGAAGATATTTTGAGTTAACCAACAATAAAGTATGTTATTCAGTTAATTTTGGGGGTGTTGATTTTTTCCTTCCGCCTTTAGTCAATAATTTAAACCATAACAATATGTAAGCAGTTAAGATATTAAAATGAATCACACTCCACGCTTTTTTAAGAACAGGCATTCTATTTTCTTTGTAATCATTTAGATACATGGTATACAATATATCCCTAAAAGCTTTTGTTTCATTCAATATTCTTTTTTTCAGATTGGGATAAACAGACACCGGCATAATTGATTTCCATTTTTTATACAATTTAAAAGTTTCATCAATCCATTGCCGGTTCATCGAACCCGTTGAAAAATGTTGTATTAAAATATCAGATACCACATACGTTTTATATCCAGCTTGATAAACTTGTAAGCAAATATCCAAATCATAACAATGAAAACCTTTGAACAAATCAGAATCAAAAGACACCTTTTCAAATACTTCTTTTTTGGAACACATCCAAAAACCATCCAAACAAAGAACCTGGTAATCTTTATCCAACGTATAGTATTTAGGCGGTCTATCTGGCTCGTTATTATATGATTGCACAAAACTTTTCACATAAGGTTTCGCTTTAAACCAAGGAGAAGGAATTCTTGATAAGTAAAAAGATCCTGCCGATCCAATAAGTCCAGTTTCTTTTACAGAAAGATGTTTAATTACTTTATTCCCCCAATCTTGAGTATGATACCAAATATCTTCATGCATGAAACAATAAAAATCATATTTAGCCTTTTTTACTCCTTCATTATAAGCTTCAAATATAGAATATTGATTATTTGAATTATCAATAACTAACAACTCATATTCAATACCAATTGTATTTTGAATATTAGTCTTTAATTTATCATCAATATCCTGATGTTTAGAACAAATAATAAGTGAAATCATAAATACAATGAATATGAAAACACAAATGTACATGAATATTTTTGTATTTTTGGCAAAAAAAGAAAATGAGGATTAATATTTTACTACCTTTCAGAATCAAACAGCCTACTGGAGGAATCAAGATAATGTATGAATATGCTAATCGTTTAGCAGAAAAAGGGCATACAATAACAATTTTAAATAGACGCAAACAATTCCAACGATATTCATCACTAATGTACCCTGTCGCCAGAACCTTAAAAGAAATAGAAGATTTTTTCACTCCGTTCTGGTTCAATTTCAACAAATCTTGTAAAGTTAAATATATTAGGTTCATTAATGATAAAGAAATCCCGGATGCAGATGCAACTATCTATACCTGGTGGGAATTGGGATATGATGTAGAAAAATTATCTTCTACTAAAGGGATAAAAATCAATTTAATTCAAGATTATGAAATTTGGATAGGAAGAATTGACGAACTCCACCAATCATACAATTTACCACATATACACAATATTGTTATTTCAAATGAATTAAAGAACAAATTGAAATATTATACTAAAAAAGAATCTTTTTTATTACCCAATGCCATTGATTTTGAAAAATTTAAAATAACTAATTCTATAGAAACGAGAAATTCTATGACTATTTGCATGATGTACCATGAAGACGAAAGAAAAGGTTGCAAATATGGTTTGGAAGCATTAGCAAGTGTAAAAAAAGAAATTCCAGAGTTAAAAGTAATTATGTTCAGCGTTTATAAGAAACCGGATTTCTTTCCGGATTGGATCGAATATTATAGAAAACCTGATAATTTATGCGAATTATATAACCAATCTGCAATTTTTATTACCAGCAGTATTATGGAAGGGTGGGGTTTACCTGCAGTAGAGTCGATAGCTTGTGGTTGTGCATTGATTTGTACCAATATTGGCGGTCACCATGAATTCACCAACCAGGATACTACTCTTTGGGTAGAGCCTAAGCAACCTCAAGAAATGGTGGAAGCAATTTTCCGGTTGATTAAAAATTCGAAAGAAAGAATAAGTTTAGCTAAAAGTGGAAACGCTTTCATTCAGCGGTTTTCATGGGATAAAAATGTAAAATTGCTGGAAGATTATATTCAAAGTTTGAGATGAAAATTATATTTTGTTTGAACGAATATGTATTTTTAACAAACGAAACCAATAATGAATATTCACCCATAAGCCAAAATATTTCCAAACTAACTTTTTTTCATTCCTTTCAAATTCCTTATCTTCATATTGGGAAGATATTCCACCTTCCGTATGATTTGCAATAATTTTATTAACATATTCAAAAGTATAATTGCGCTCTTTGCGTAATTGTATATTTAAAACATAATCGGCTTTAATGATATACTGAATTGGATATTGATATTTCTTAAACACAGATGCCGGATAAAACATTGATTGATGTGGCATATTTCCCTTTGTCAACCTATATGAAGAAAACTTCTTACCATAAATTTTCCCGCCTTGGATTGTTACCCTTGAATAATAAATCGTATTAATATCTTTAAGGTCAGATTCAATCATATTAGAAAATTCAGGATAAAGATAATCATCTGCGCCAATGAAATAAATCCAATCGCCTGTTGCATGCCCCAGAGCTTTGTTCATTGCATCATAAAGACCTTTGTCTGGTGCACTTTCATAATATGCAATCCGGTCTTGATATTTGTGGATAATATCAAGTGTTCTGTCTGTACTTTGCCCATCTTGTATAATCAATTCTATATTTTTATAAGATTGATTACAAATGCTCTTAAGGCAATTTTCCAAATGCTTAGCAGCATTTTTTGTTACACATATAATAGAAATTTTGGGATTACACATCTTTCATTCAAAATTATATCTTCTAAACCATTTATATCTTAATACGTTTTTAATATCATTTTTAATCCAATAGATACAACGATGTTTGTATTTTCTATTGAAAGTTCCAAATACACCTGAATATCGTGGCTTATGTTTAAAAAAAGAGAAATTATATCCAAATATGATTGCCTGATGAATATTTTTACTTAATACATGTTCCAGATATACACCTTTCGAATCATCTACAGAATATTGATTTTTCACAAATATGTCTTTGAAAAAAGAAAAAGTTCCTCCAAAGAATCTGGAATCAGAAAAAGATAAACTATTATCTAAAAAATCTGAAATAATATCTAATGATATGTTTTTTTCATGGAATGAAATAAAATGATTAATATTCAGGATTTTGTATCTACCCGTAATTTTAAAAATAAATTTGCAATTGGATATGAATGTTGAATGTTGAAATGCGTATTCGATTATTTTCATTTCCCCAAAACCTTTTCCTAAATGTTTTGGATAATCATTTCCAGAAAAAGTCAATATCTCCAATCTGTTAAAATTACTTTTTTCCTTAAATTCTTCAGAAATATCATTGCTTGAGTTTTCTATAAAAACGATTGGCAAATTCGTTTTGTTCAAATAAAAATGAATTGCATCTATGTAGTGTTGCTTACGAACAAAACAATCATTTAATGCATTGTATGACATACCATTAGGGTCTATACATCCTGTTAATAAAAGAACAGTATTACTCATATACTCTTTGCAATTATATAGAAATTCAAACAAAAGTACAACAACTTTTTGAATCGGAACGACTTTCATATCGTTCCCCATAAAATGATTTTGCGGGTAATTTATTGAATAATCAATTGGGGTATACATAACCCACTATACCTTCATAATTACCCCATCCTTCAGTTCGGGATGTAGTATAAAAATGTATTTTTTTATCCCAAAATCGATATAATGGTATAGTTTCCGCTACGGGAGCATTATATAAATATCCTGTAATTCCTTCATACGTAAATCCATGAGCACTTCCATTACCTACTTCATTCCAATCCGATGTATAAAGATAACGCGCTGATTTATTTCTATACCTGTACAATGGTTTTATCTTTACGATCTCTATTTGTTTTCTTATAATATACCTTTCCACGGCCGCTTTTATTTGAGCCTTTTTTGTAGAATCAGTAATGAAATCGTAAATAGGATAGGTGCCATTCCAATCTAGTTCGACCAACTTAGAGGTATTATCAGTAACAGATTGTGCCCATGTCGATATGTTAAGGGATTGTGATAGTAGATTACCAGAAGTAATAGCAATTGAATTACCATTCGTTGTTCCTCCTATGGTTTCAATTTGGCAACGCCATTGCGAATTTTTCATACTCAAAGTATTGTTCTCTGTAGTAGTATTCGATCCGTTAAAACTAAGCCCTATTTTAGCAATGGTTACTTGTAAACCTGCTTGGACTGTTTTACTTTTCGATACAGTTGAGGTTTCTTCTATAATAGCAGAAGAATACTCAGCCTTTCTATTAAAAGCTGACGTTGTTTTTTATAATATCAGCTCTCGCAAAAGAATATTTAGACGAATAAGAATATTTAGATTTTCGGTCTTTTGCCACAGAACCAGAAAACACAGGACCATTTTTATTATCTTCTGCTTTAGTATTGTCGCCAGTACTAACTTTTGATGCAGCAGAGGCATTAAAATTGGTTTTTTGTATAATTTCTTTTGTCAAAGTAAGTGCATCTTCGCCAGCAAAAAACCTATCTGTTATAATCCCAATATATGGATTATCAAACTTATATGCATAACCGGCATCAATAAATGCTTTCACATCAATCACTTGGCATTTTACTGAGGTTTCACCCACACACTCATCCGTTATATCATAGCCATAACCTAATACATCATATAAGCCCATCCCCAGCAGTTTTTAACATAACACGAGGAGAATCAACCTCATCACTCACAATAATGATTCTTTGAAATTAAAATAAAGAAAAGTCTAAATAAATTTTAGGTTAACGATTCACTTTCTCAAAATATCCTCATAATCTTCATCTCCCACCAATCGTTTTGCCGGAACCTTATATTCAGGAGAAAAAATACTCCTTGACTGGTCGTTTTCCCTATATTCAAGACAAGCTAATGTAGACAAAGAATAGATAACATCCACCAGACTAAAAGGCCGGGCGGTATCAATCGCCAGTTCCGGCATTTCGGTTTTGTAAGCATCCGAACGCCAAAGGATAAAAGGGACTTTGCATTGGTATGGATAGGCATTGCTCATAAAATGTCCTCTCGCATCCCTTGAATCATATACTTCTTCTCCATGATCAGAAAAATACAAGACAAAAGAAGAAGTATCCAAATTTTTAACCTGATCAATAATCGAGCTGACAACAAAATCATCATAACGAACAGAATTGTCGTATTCGTCAATTGTTTTTTTCATCTCATCATTCAAAAAACTTTTGGTTAAATCTTCCATTTTTGCATATTTGAAATAATCAAAATTATCAGGATAACGGCAATTATAACTATGATGACTACCCATCAGGTGAATGAAAATAATTTTGTTGCCAGGTGCATTTTCATGCAAAACCTTATCTAATGAAGGAAGGACTACTTCGTCATATTTTTTAAGCACACTCAAATCATACACATGTTTGGCACTCTCAGCGATAGCGCCATAACTTCCGCCCCATTTACTTATAAATTCCTGATTGGAAATCCAGTAAGTTTCAAATCCGGCCGCATTAAACATCTCTACGACAGAAGGTTTTTGGGCATAATATTCCGGATGATCATGATCTGCAAAAGAGAGAACCTTCTTCAATACTCCGATAGTATGCGTGTCGGGAGTAACAACATCCGTATAAACATCCAATTCATTTTTTCTGGCGCTTAACAATGGGTTTGTATCACGGAAATATCCATACAGGCTCATGTGATAAGTAGAAGTAGATTCACCAATGACAACAACAAAAACATGACCGGTAGAATCAGGTAAAACACATTCTATGTCCATCGAAAGATTTTTCCTCAATTCTTTTTCCTGCTCAAACTTTAGGTTTTCATTCCAGAAAGTAATCCGGCTTTTATAAAAATCAAAAGTAGGAATTGCCTGGACTAAATATTGAAGAATGATGCTCAGTAAAACAAGGGAAACGGAAAGAGCAAACAAAATCCAATATTTTTTGACGGATATGGAATGGACTGAACGAGCTTTGATAATGAAAAAAATTCCGGCTAAAATATAAAGAACGCCAACTAAAATCATTTGCCAGGAAATAAACTGGTCGAAATATTCTGTTGATTCTGAAACATTTGTCCCGAATATCACCCAAAACATATCCCGTTTCATCCACAAATGCGACATGAAAAGATAACTCCAGACAATAAGGTTCGGCACAATGGAAAGAATAAAAAGAATGGCCAAATAGATTTTTTCCCCTCGCTTTTTCACAAATAAATCAATGCAGGAAAGAGCCAAACCGACTATTAAGCAAGTGAGCCAAGCCATAAGCCTGTCTTTCAAGTTTATATTATCCGCCCAAAAACAAAATACAGGATTAAATAACAGGATAAAAAAAATCAGGATAAAAGCCCACTTTTTTTCCGATAATAATTTGCCGGTAATCTTCATAACAAAATCAAAACTGCCAATGGAAAAAGTTATTTTCTACCAAAATCGGCAGGAATTTCACCCCATTGAGCAGTTTCCCACTTCAAAATTTTATTTTTATATGTATTCTCTTTCAGCCACTTTTCAGCACGCCTTATCAATTCAAAAATCGGTTTGTTCGCCTCGCAAGGTTCTAACTTTGTTTTGCATTTTTTATTTTTAATCCAAAGCATGGCATTCACACTATCAGAATATATGGGAATATCCATATTCTGTTTTTTCAGGAAAGCCAATCCGTGAACAATGGCTAAAAACTCTCCGATGTTATTTGTTCCTTGCTGATAGGGTCCTTTCAGAAACAACTCCTGCCCATTCGCAATATAAACACCGCGATATTCCATAGGACCCGGATTTCCCGAACAAGCTGCATCAACAGCCAAACTGTCTTTAATAAAATTTCCCTGCGGCGAAACAGAAGCCTTTTCCTTCGATTTTCCAATATATTCCCAAGGTCCTGATTGGTAAGCTTTTTCCGCAAGTTCTTTAGTCGGGAAAGATTTGTACAATGTTCCCTCAAAATTTTCAACCTGGGGTTTGCAATCATCCCATGAAGCATAAATTCCGGGGATAACACCTTTCCAAACTACATAGAATTTTTGTTTCGCCATAATTCGTGCAAAAGTAAGAAAGATTTCTATACATTTAACTTGATTAGATAGAATGGTTTCAAACTAATATGCTATTTTTGTGCCTATGGAGATAAATAACAGGATATATTTAATCGGCTATATGGGTTCCGGAAAAACTACCATAGGTAATAAACTGGCGGAAAAACTTGGCTTCCAATTTATTGATGTCGATCATTTTATCGAAAACCGGCAAAGGAAAACAATCAGTGAAATATTCTCAGAAAAAGGCGAAGAGATGTTCCGCGAGATAGAACACAAGGCATTAGCAGAAATTTCATTGTTCGAAAATGTTGTTATTTCCACAGGTGGAGGCGCCCCTTGTTTCCATAATAACATGGATTTAATGAATGAAAGCGGATTCACAATCTATTTGAAAACTTCACCGGAAGAATTAACTAAAAGATTGAGAATCGCCAAAAATAAACGTCCGTTACTTAGGAATAAAACACAGGAAGAAATGTGTACTTTTATCTCCGAAAACATAGAGAAACGTAATCATTTTTATAATCAGGCCCGGTTGATTTTTGATGCAGAAAAAATGCTCACGCAAACCGATGTCGATAATATTGTGAATAATCTGATATTACATCTTCCTCAAAATAAGTAAAACCATGCAAGATTCAAAATTTTCTTACTCCGAAGAAACTTCTTTCATTACTCAGGAAATGATGAAAGAAATGACCAAAGCAAAAAACCAATTTACAATTGGGATTCCCAAAGAAAATTGTGATGAAGAAAAACGGTTAGCCCTCACTCCTGAGGCCGTAGAAATGATTGTCGATGCCGGACACCGGGTCATTTTGGAAACTGAAGCCGGATTAGGGGTTAATTATTCTGATGCACGTTATGCAGATAACGGGGCAGAAATCGTTAAAGACAAAAAAATTGTCCTCCAAAGCGATATTGTCTTCAAAATATCTCCTCCGACCCTCGAAGAAATAAACATGATGAAACAACGCTCCACTATGTGCAGCATGTTGCAATTACCTGACTTCTCGAAAGAAACCATCTTAGGCATGGCTGCAAAAAAAATAAACGGAATTGGCTATGAGTTAATTTCAGAAGATGACGGTAAATGTTACCCTATACGGACATCCATTTCAGAAATCGAAGGTGCGGCTGCGATTTCAGTCGCCTCTGAATTACTGAGTAATGAGCATGGAGGGAAAGGAATCCTGATGGGAGGAATACCGGGAGTATCTCCCACAGAAATCGTTATCATAGGCGCAGGAGCAGCCGGTACGATAGCAGCTCGTGCAGCATTAGGATTAGGCGCTTCTGTCAAAATTTTCGATAATGATGTCAATAAACTACGGATTATCCAATGCACTTTAGGCCGGACATTATTCACTTCTGTTTTCCAACCCAACGTTTTATTAAATGCTTTCCGGACAGCCGATGTGGTAATCGGCGCCATGAGATACATAGATTCTCCCGTTCGTTATGTGATTACGGAAGATATTATCAAAACGATGAAAAAAGGCGCATTGATTATTGACCTTCGTGTTAATCAGGGTGGTTGTTTTGAAACTTCATGTTTTCTTCCTAAAGATCATCCAAAAATATTTGAAAAATACGGGATATTACATTATTGTGTTCCCAATTTAAGTTCACGGGTAGCACGTACTACTTCCATGGCTTTAAGCAATATTTTCACTCCTTTTATCCTACAGATTGGCGATCCGGGAGGCTTGGTTGGAATGACTAAAGCAGATCATGGTTTCCGTTCCGGATTTTACATGTATGCCGGTAAACTGGTAAATTCTTATGTTGCAAGCCATTTTAACTTGCCTTCAAACGATATAGGATTGTTTTTATCAGCATATTGATTTTACTTTAGCAAATTGGAAAATATCCGATAAGGGAACGATTTGAATCTTTTAAAGCATGGTTAATTATTCATTTATGCCGTTTAAAATAATTCTCTAACTTTACACAAATTTCCAAGCAATGAACAAACATATTATACTTCTGGTCTTTGCCTTCTTTCTTTTATGTATTTCTTGTGAGCAAAAGAAATCAAATGACAGGATTATCACTGTAACAATAGAGCCTCAGCGCTACTTTCTTGAACAACTGGTAGATTCTATTTTTAAAATTCATACGATGGTACCTCCCGGAGTAAGTCCGGAGACTTATGATCCTTCTCCTGTTCAAATGGCAAAATTAGCTAATAGCCGAGCTTATTTCCGTATCGGACAAATTGGATTCGAAATTTCATGGATGGATAAAATCCATGAAAATAACCCAAACTTAAAAATTTTTGATAATAGCAATGGAATAACATTTATTTCCAGTGATGATGAAAGCGAAGAGGGGCAACACAATCATCAACATACAGGATTCGATCCGCATATATGGAGTTCCCCCAAAGAAGCACTTATCATTGCCCGCAATATGTATCAATCTTTAGAACAGATTGATAATGAGAATAAAGAAATATATCACAATAACTTGGAAAAACTAAACCGCAAAATCGAAGAAACAGATAAGGCAGTTTCGGCTTTACTGGAAAAAGCAAAAAGTAAATCATTCATTATTTATCATCCGGCTTTAACTTATCTTGCCAGGGATTACGGACTCACACAATATTGCATCGAAATTGACGGTAAAGAACCAACGCCCGAACAACTCAGGCAACTGATTGAATTGGCTAAAGAAAAAAATATCCGGACCATTTTCATCCAACAGGAATTCGACCAGAAAAATGCGGAAATTATCGCAAAAGAAACCAATACTAAATTAGTGGTTATCAATCCTCTTGCTTATGAATGGGATAAAGAAATGATTCGAATCGCTGAAGCCCTGTCGCATGAATAACTCTATAATTGAAATAAAAAGATTAAATGCCGGATACGATGAAAAACTCGTTCTGAAAGATGTTTCTTTGAACATCCACAAAAACGATTTTCTGGGTATCATAGGCCCCAATGGCGGAGGGAAAACCACATTAGTGAAATTGATTTTAGGACTCTTAAAGCCTAAATCCGGTGAGATTTTATTCTATGATTCAAGCCTCAGGAAGAGAATTGGCTATATGCCTCAAACCAACAATATAGATAAACAATTCCCGATTCTTGTAAAAGAAACCATTTCATCAGGGTTGATTTCAGAAAAATTATCCAAAACAGATGTTAAAGCAAAAGTCCGGGAAACCATAGAACAAATGGGACTGAGCGAAATTGAGAACAAACCTATCGGAGAAATTTCAGGAGGGCAACTGCAACGGACGCTGCTTGCGCGTGCCATTATCAATGAACCGGAATTGCTGGTATTGGATGAACCAAACTCTTATGTCGACAAGCGATTTGAGAGTCATTTTTACGAAATATTGAAAGATATCAACAAAAAGACAACTATCATTTTAGTTTCACACGATATAGGCACAGTAATCTCCACTGTAAAAAATATCGCCTGTGTAAACGAAAGCCTGCATTATCATGCCGGGACAAATGTAGATTATCACTGGTTGGAAAAACATTTTGCATGTCCATTCGATTTAATCGGGCATGGCAATATTCCGCACCGGATACTCAAAAACCATTGAAATTAAAATGAAAAATGGCTTTGCTTTTGACATTGTTCATTTTTAATTGTTCATTTTTAATTGTTCATTTTTAATTCTATAATTTTACTTTCTCCTCCACGAAGCAAATACACCAACGATAGAAAGAACTGCAAATACTATAAAAGTGATATGTAAGCTTTGAAGAAATGCAGGATACACTTCCGGTTCAATGACCCGATCACCAACTTGTAAGGCAATCGCCATTCCGGCAATTCCCATACTGAAAGCTTGTCCGGTTAACCGTACGGTTCCTGTAGTTGCAGAAGCCTGACCATAGTATTTTTTATCAACGGAACCCATAATAACATTGGTATTGGGAGATGAAAAAATACCAAACCCAATCCCTAATGTAAGCAACAAAATCACCAGAACATATATCGGAGTCGTTGTGCAGATAAAACACAAACCGGTTAAACCGGCAAAACTAAGGATCATTCCTATAGTAGCCAATGTGGGAGGTGCTATCTTATCAGATAATTTTCCTGAAACAAGGGAGAAAACAGACTGGATACAAGCTTGTGAAATCAAGACCAGACCCGCATGGCGAGGGTCAAAACCTTTAATATATTGCAAATATAGGCTCAACATAAAAGCAACCGCCGAAGTTGAAGCATAATTAATCAATGCAGCCAAAGATGAAAGCGTAAAAACACGATTTCCACTGAAAAGCCGGACATCAAAAACGGGAAATTTACAATATCTTTCATAATATACAAAAACAATGAAGGCAACAACTCCTACAAATAGCCAAACAAATCCCGAAATTTGAGGTAATTCGGTGAATCCATAAATCAATCCAAAGAGTCCTAAACCATAAACTACACTTCCTGTGTAATCAAATTTTTCGCCTTTAGATTCAATCCAATCGATTTTCAGGAAAAAGCGGGATAATAAGATCACCAATAAACCTACCGAGCCACAAATAAAGAATATACTTTGCCATCCCCAATAATGAGTCATCAGTCCTCCTAAAAAAGGACCGGCGGCTAATGAGGAATATACAACCGCCGTATTTATACCAAATGCTTTCGCACGTTGTGCCGGCGGAAAAGAGGAAGTCAGTATGGCCATGCTTGTTCCAAACATCATAGCGCTTCCTAATCCCGAAATAATACGCAAAACAATGATAACCGTTCCTGTAGGAGCAAACCCAGATAAAATTGTTGACAAAGAAAAAATGAGAACACCCCACTCAAAAATTTTTCTGCGCCCCACTAAATCTGCGAAACGGGCAAAAGGAATTTGAAAAATAGCAGATGAAATAAGGTAAGCCGTAGCCATCCAGGTGAGAGTAACCGCTTTGAAAGAAAATGCCTTACTGATTTCCGGTAATGCCAGATTAAGTGAAGAACCCATAAAAGGAACGAGGAATGCCGACATACACATCACCAGCAAAATTCTATTTGGTTGAACAGTAGTATTTAAAGTTGCCATACTTAATCCCGTAAATCCTGTCATAATAAAAACATGCGAAGATAACGAAAAGAATTTTGTTGCAGATTAAGTATTAGAAACAATTTTGTACCTTTGCGCCTTCAATTCCAACAAATCAAGTGACAATGACTTTTTCAAACGCTAAATCGTACTTCGATTTCAAACCGAAATTATTCTCTTGCCTGAAAAATTACTCCAAAGAAAAATTTATTTCCGATTTGATGGCGGGTATCATTGTGGGTATTGTAGCCCTTCCTTTAGCTATTGCTTTTGGTATTGCATCAGGGGTAAGTCCTGAGAAAGGATTAATAACAGCCATCATCGCCGGATTTATTATCTCCTTTCTGGGAGGAAGTTCTGTTCAAATCGGTGGACCGACGGGAGCATTCATCATTATTGTATATGGAATCATCCAGCAATTCGGAATCGAAGGATTAGCCATTGCAACCGTGATTGCCGGAGTAATGCTGATTTTAATGGGAGTTTTGAAATTAGGCACTATCATCAAGTTTATGCCCTACCCCATCATTGTCGGTTTTACAAGTGGAATCGCCTTGACTATTTTCACCACCCAGATGAAAGATTTATTCGGCTTGACAATGACATCTGTACCTGCAGATTTCATTTCCAAATGGATTGCTTACGGGAAAGCTGCTTCTACTATTAATGTCTGGTCTGCAATTGTTGGAATATTAAGTGTCTTGATTATCATTTATTCGCCCAAACTTATCAAGAAAATTCCAGGTTCTCTGATTTCTATTATTATCATGACAATAGCCGTTTATATTTTAAAGAATTATTTCGGAATAACCG
Source organism: Bacteroidales bacterium (assembly GCA_031553415.1). Classification (GTDB taxonomy): domain Bacteria; phylum Bacteroidota; class Bacteroidia; order Bacteroidales; family Azobacteroidaceae; genus JAIRVZ01. Next base: position 20,820 of record JAVBLO010000010.1, read on the forward strand.
GAATTGAAACTATTGGCGACCGTTTTGAAATCAATGCTTCCCTGCCAGAACCCACAACAATTCCTATCAACATGGAAACCATCAATTTATTGTTTCCGGCAGCTTTCACAATAGCCATGTTAGGCGCTATTGAATCCCTGCTTTCAGCCACAGTGGCAGATGGTGTAACAGGAGATAAACACAATTCCAACACCGAATTGATTGCCCAGGGGGTGGCTAACATAATAACACCGATTTTCGGAGGGATTCCTGCAACAGGAGCTATCGCCCGTACAATGACAAACATCAACAACGGCGGAAGAACTCCTATAGCCGGAATTATCCATGCAATTGTGCTTTTACTTATCTTATTGTTTTTAGGTCCTCTGACAAAACATATTCCTATGGCTTGTTTAGCCGGAGTATTAATAATTGTTTCATATAATATGAGCGAATGGAGGACTTTCCGTTCTATTCTGAAAAATCCAAAATCGGATGTAATCGTATTGCTTACAACCTTTTTCCTGACAGTTATATTCGATTTGACGATTGCTATTGAAATCGGATTATTAATCGCCATGTTGCTATTTATGAAGCGTATTACTGAAACAACCCAGGTTTCTGTTGTAAGAGATGAATTAGATATGGAAACCGATGCTGAAAAAACGGCTGATAACGACAAATTGGTTCTTCCCGAAAAAGTAGAAGTTTATGAAATCGATGGGCCTTTCTTCTTCGGAATCGCCAATAAGTTTGATGAAAGCATGAAGCAAATCGGAGGAGAAAAACCAAAAATCCGTATTATCCGCATGCGTAAAGTACCTTTCATGGATTCAACAGGGTTGCACAACTTAGAAAGCCTATACCGGCTCTCCGAAAAAGAAGGAATCCAATTGGTTTTATCTGGCGTTAATGACAACATCAAAAATATGTTGGTAAAAGTAGGTTTTGCCGATAAAATCGGAAAAGATAATATTTGCAGTGATATTAATAAGGCGCTGGAAAAGGCAGAGGAGTTGTTGAAAACTTAAGAATATTCCAATAATAATTTGGGGTCACTACAATTGAGATGAAATTGTGAGTCAGCATTCACTCCAAGGTAGTAATGGTTTCAATGATTACCTCTTCATTGGATACATATTCATTCAACACATTTTCAACACATCTGATAAATTCATTTTCCGACCATAAGTCCAAATTTAAAATCCCTTCGCCACCTCCACCTGCAAGAATATCAATATAGATGTAATCTTTATTCAATTTGAAAATAACCATATCTACCTGACCCGACATAGTTCTCAAATGGAAACTTTCGTAAAGGAGAATGCTCATATCAGACGAATGGTTTTCATATTCAAATTTTACTTTATCGGCAACATAGTTGACTATTTTATCTAAATTCGAATGATAAACTTTTAAAGATCTAATTTTCATTTCAATTTTATCAATTTACTTTATACTTTTCATTTAATTTCTTCATTATTCCAACATGTTCTTTCATTTTCTCAAATATAGTGTTTTTGTTTAATTTGGAATCAACAATCCTTTCCGATTCAAATCCTTGACTTTCTGATAAAAAAAAGAACCCATTAATCTTATTCTTTAACAATAGTTCGTTTATAATTCATGATATTTTATGCTGCTAGGGTGCCGAATAACAGTAGTTCTTTGAAAATCTTTTGATTTTTAGGCCTGTTCGTGGAAATACCGAACTTGCTAAAAAATCGTATTAACAGTAACGCATTGT
>JAVBLO010000011.1:0-18469 GCA_031553415.1 Bacteroidales bacterium
ATCCCAGGCGATAAAACAGGACTATAAACCAGATATTGTAGGCGCTTTCAATAGTGTCGACACAGAATGATTCGTATTCATACTGAAAATTCATGACAGGAATCTTATTCTTTCAACCATTTATAGGAGAAATATACAAAAGAGTTAAGAGTTAAGAGTTAAGAGTTAAGAGTTAAGAGTTAAGAGTTAAGAGTTTTTTGAAGAAAGCATTCCACAGGCGGCTAGAATATCCTCTCCACGGGAAGCCCGGATAGTACAAATAATTCCTTGTGAATTCAGATAATCCCTGAAGGCAGGCATTGCTTTTTCATCTGAACTTTGTAAATTAACATTGGGAATCGAATGATAACGGATAAGATTGACCCGGCAAGGTATTCCGGATAATAATTTGGCCAAATCCCTTGCATGTTGAAGATCATCGTTTAATCCCCTGAACATGATGTATTCGAAAGAGACTCTGCGTTGATGTGCAAAATCGTATTTTTTGATTAAATCCAGAATATCATTCAGAGAATATTTCTTTTCAACCGGCATTAATCCTTCCCGTTCACCTCCATAAGGGGAGTGCAGGCTGACCGCCAGATGACAATCACTTTGTTCTATAAAACGTTTCAGGTTGGGAATGATTCCGATGGTAGAAACGGTTATGCGCTTGGGACTCCAGGCATATCCATAAGAAGACGTTAATATTTCCAACACTTTGAATAATTCATCGGTATTGTCTAATGGCTCTCCCATTCCCATGAAAACCACATTAGTTAGTTTATCATGCTCCGGAATGGACTGTATCTGGTTAATAATTTCGTTTGCTGTGAGATTGCCGGAAAATCCTTGCTTTCCGGTCATACAGAACATACAATTCATTTTGCATCCCACCTGAGATGACACACAAAGGGTAGCCCTGTCATCTTCCGGTATATAAACAGTTTCAATGAATTGTCCTTTGTTTGTTTGGAACAAATATTTTATAGTTCCATCTTTTGAGCGTTGTTGTTGAACGGGCGGAATGGCATTTATTTCATAGTTTTCTTTGATCCTTTCCCGGTTTGCAGCAGAAATATTAGTCATTCCATCGATCGACTTTATTTTCTTTTTATACAGCCAATCAGCTATTTGTTTGGCAACAAAAGATGGCAATGCCAATCCGGCACAAACCGATTGGAGTTCATGGAGTGTTTTTCCGGCTAAAGTTTCTTTTTGCATGATGAATGATTCAGTTAGGGCACGATTTGAATGTTTTTAACCACGGAGTATCACAGAGTTTTATATTTATTTTTGCTAACTTATTGATTGGCAGAAAACAAAATAAAAGAACTCCGTGTAACTCCGTGAAATAAACTCTTCTTTACTCCGTGTTTAAAATAGTTCAATTAGAGCCCAATGTTATAAAAAAAGCTGCTTCTTTCGAAGCAGCCTTTTAAATGATTATATTTGAACCGACTGCTTAGTCGACATTCAATGTTACGCGTTTGAAATCAGCAACTGTCAAGTCTTTGTTTTGTTTTTGCAAATATTGCTCAATAGTCATTTTTGCATCTTTCACAAAAGCCTGAGACAACAATGTATTTTCCTGGAAATATTTAGTCAAAGCGCCTTCTGCAATCTTATCAAGGATAGCTTCCGGCTTACCTGCTTCCTGAGCTTTTTCACGTGCGATTTTCAACTCACGGTCAATAACTTCCTGAGAAACGCCTTCTTTGCTGATTGCAACAGGATTCATCGCTGCTACTTGCATAGCAACATCTTTTGCAACCTGAGCATCAACACCGGCATGATTAAATCCTACAATAGTAGATAATTTATTTCCCGGATGGATATAAGCTATAGTTGTTGGAGCAGAAAGATATTCATAAGCTCCAATTTCCATTTTTTCACCTGTAACACCAATCCTGTCTGTTACTAATTGAGCAATTGAAGTTCCGTTAATTGTCAAAGCACTCAATTCTTCAACACTTTCCGGTTTATTTTCCAAAGCTGCATCAAGGATTGATTTAGTTAAAGCAACAAAATCAGCATTTTTTGCAACAAAGTCTGTTTCACATTTCAAAGCAACAATAGCAGCGAAATCGCCTTTAGTTGCAGCAATACAACATCCTTCAGACGCTTCACGGTCTTCGCGTTTAGCGGCTACCGCCTGTCCTTTCTTACGGATGATTTCCATTGCTTTATCATAATCACCATTTGCTTCGTTCAATGCATTTTTACAGTCCATCATACCGGCACCTGTCATCTTGCGCAGGTGGGTTATATCAGCCATTGTAACTGCCATAATATTCTTTTGAATTAATAATTACGAATTACGAATTACGAAATACCGTCAAAGCCAATCAAACTCTTATTCGTAATTCGTAATTTATAATTCGCAATTGAATTATTACTCTTCTTCTGTAGCGAATTTACTTGCAACATTAGCGTTTAAAGCTTCTTCATCTTCTTTGGCGATGACTTCCTTTTTCGCTTTTGCTTTTCTCTCTCTTTTAAGTACAGGAGCTTCTTCTCCGGCTGTAGCAGAATCAATTTTTTCTACTTTGCGTTCTTCCAATCCTTCTTTAATGGCATCACACATAGCGCCCAGAATAACTTCAACCGATTTTGTAGCATCGTCATTAGCTGGAATTATGAAGTCGATATTATCCGGATTTGAATTGGTATCTACCATAGCAAATACAGGAATACCCAAACGGTTTGCTTCTGCAACAGCAATATGTTCTTTCATCACGTCAATCACAAACAAAGCTGAAGGAAGACGGTTCAAATCAGCAATTGAACCCAGGTTCTTTTCCAATTTGGCGCGTTGACGGGTTATTTGAAGTTTTTCCCTTTTAGAAAGAGCATCGAATGTACCATCTTTAGTCATCTTATCGATGGTAGTCATTTTCTTTACAGCTTTACGGATAGTCGGAAAATTGGTTAACATACCACCCGGCCAACGTTCAATCACATAAGGCATACCTACAGAAGTCGATAGTTCTGCAACTGTTTGTTTGGCTTGTTTCTTAGTGGCAACAAATAAAATTTTACGGCCTGATTTTGCAATTTGTTTCAGGGCAGCAGCAGCCTCATCGGCTTTAGCAACTGTTTTATGAAGGTCAATGATATGAATACCATTGCGCTCCATGAAGATGTAAGGAGCCATAGCTGGATTCCACTTTCTTTTCAAGTGTCCGAAGTGTACCCCGGCTTCCAATAATTGATCAAAATTTAATCTTGACATAATTTTTTGTTTAATTTCGTTTACTTTCTTTTTTTGTTTACATCAACCATCAGGCAGCTATTCGACAATCAGCTTGCAGAATAAGTCCCAGTGGTTTAGATACTAAACGGAGTTTATTTTGGAAATGAAAATAATCAAAGTAATAAAAAAACAATGAAAATAATTTCTTTCATTTTTTCCATTCATTTCATTTTCTTCATTTCTAAATGAATTAGCGTTTAGAGAATTGGAATCTCTTTCTTGCTTTCGGTTGTCCCGGTTTTTTCCTTTCCACTTCGCGAGGGTCACGAGTCATGAATCCTTCAGAACGAAGAGCTGGCTTGCTTTCCGGATTGATTTTCACCAATGCACGTGCTATTCCCAAACGGGCAGCTTCTGATTGGCCTTTGAAACCTCCTCCGGTAAGATTGATCATAATGTCGTATTGTCCGTCTACACCAATTTTGTTTAACGGTTGTTTTACAACATATTGAAGCAAAGGGGAAGGGAAATATGTTTCAAGCTCACGCTTGTTGATAAGGATTTTTCCTGATCCTTCTTTAACGTATACACGTGCGATAGCAGCTTTACGTCTTCCTAATGCATTTATAACTTCCATAGTTGTTATTTAAGTGAATTAATATCAATGTTTTTAGGTTGTTGAGCTTCATGTTTGTGCTCTGCACCGTCATAAACATAAAGATTGCCAAGGATTTTATCTCCCAAACGGTTTTTGGGTAACATACCTTTAACTACTTTCCTGAACAGACGCTCACCACCGCCTTTTTTCATTAATGTTGCGGGAGTGTTTTCTCTCTGACCTCCGGGGTAACCGGTATGGCTTAAATAAACACGGTCATTCCATTTGTTTCCGGTCATTTCAACCTTAGAGGCATTGATAATAATCACATTGTCACCACAATCCACATGAGGTGTGAAACTTGGTTTGTATTTGCCTCTCAAAAGTTTCGCTACTTTCGAAGCAATGCGGCCTAAATTTTGCCCGGTTGCATCTACTACAACCCATTCTTTGTTAACAGTTGCCTTGTTAGCAGAAATGGTCTTATAACTTAAAGTATCCACTGCTTTTAATTTTTTGTTAGTTAATAATTTGACTCTTAATTGATTCATCCCTTAAGATTCACTTGGACACACTTGGAATAATAAGTTCAAAATCAAACACTTACATCTTTTGAATAATAATCGGCCTGCAAAGATAATGCTTTTTCGGGAATCTGCAAGGAGTTTTTACTCAAAAAAAATTCAGCCGGAATCACAGGTGTGTTCAGAAAGGAAATTCTTCTCTTCCGGCATTTTCAAATTTCCGTTCAGCGGAAGTTGCAGGAGGAATCATGTCTGCTTGTCCGTTATACCTGGATTGGTATTCACCTGTAATCTGGTCTTCATCCACATTCTGGAAGCGGGCATATTCTCCCTTGAAACTCAACAATACATCACCTACCGCACCATTACGATGCTTGGCAATGATAATTTCGGCCTTTCCGCGCAAATCGTTTCCAGCTTCGTCCACAAATATTTTGTAATATTCCGGACGGTGGATAAAACAAACCATATCAGCATCCTGCTCAATCGCTCCTGATTCACGAAGGTCGGATAGTTGCGGACGTTTTCCTTCATTTCCCACACGGCTTTCGACTCCACGGTTCAACTGGGAAAGCGCTATTATCGGGATATTCAATTCTTTGGCCAATCCCTTCAGCGAACGGGAAATCATACTTACTTCCTGCTCCCGGCTTCCAAATCCCATCCCACTGGCATTCATTAGCTGTAAATAGTCGATAATAAGACACTTGACTCCATGCTCCCTTACCAGACGGCGGGCTTTTGTTCGCAATTCAAATACTGATAAACTTGGTGTATCATCTATATAAATAGGAGCATCAAAAAGTTCTTTGATTTTATAATCCAATTGTTCCCATTCGTATGGTTCCAATTGTCCCGTTTTGATTTTCGAACCCGGAATCTGGCAAACATTCACAATCAAACGGTTCACCAACTGCACATTCGCCATTTCCAACGAGAAAACAGCCACCGGAGTATTAAAATTGACAGCCATGTTTTTGGCCATTGATAACACAAAAGCAGTCTTACCCATCGCAGGACGGGCAGCTATAATAATAAGGTCGGAGTTTTGCCAGCCGGAAGTAATCTTGTCCAACGCTTTGAATCCGGTTTGCAAGCCGCTCAATCCGTCGGTTCTCTGACCGGCAATCTGCATCAACTGGATAGCTTCCTTGATAACCGGGTTAATTTGCGTAACATCTTTTTTTACGTTCCGCTGGGAAATTTCAAATAACTGACCTTCCGCTTCCTGCATCAAATCATCCACATCATTGGTTTCATCAAACGCTTTGGATGCCACATTAGAAGTAAAGGAAATCAATTCCCTGGCCAAATACTTCTGGGCAATAATACGGGCATGATATTCAAGGTGGGCGGTAGAAACCACTTTGGAGGAAAGTTGTGCAATATAAAAAGGTCCCCCGACAGAATCCAACTCTCCCCTTTTTCTCAATTGTTCGACAACAGTCAACATATCAATAGGTTTCTGTTGAACTGCCAAATCTTGTATGGCAGAAAAAATCATCTCATGTGTTTTGTCGTAGAAACTTTCCGGACGAAGGATATCACTGATAACTGAATAGGCATCTTTTTCAAGCATCAAAGCTCCTAATACAGCCTCTTCCAGTTCTCGTGCCTGTGGTTGTAACCTGCCTACCTCTTCCAAACTTGCTGCCGGCTTACGTCCTTTAGGACGGGAATTACCCTTATTTTGTTCTGCCATTATAGTTTTTTTGGGTGCACGGTACAAGGTACAGGGTGCACGGTAAATATTTTTCCACACCATGCACTGTTTACCGTGCACCATGTCCCCGAATGGGAATGCAAAGGTAACCAACTATGAACCATAGTCGGCATTTTATTACTCATATGTTTCAACATCTTATCAACAAAAAAAATATACGCTGCATAACGAACAGAGTTTCATCAGAAAACAATAACTTTGGCAGCTCATTTTAGATATTTATTCATTTGCATGACAGTTTATAATCTTTCAGAACAAAATAGTATTGTCAATCAGTTTATTGCAGAATTAAGGGATATTTCGATACATCAGGACAGTATGAGATTCCGTAAAAACCTGGAGCGTACAGGAGAAATAATTGCTTATGAAATCAGTAAAAAGCTGGAATATCAGGTACACAAAGTAGAAACGCCATTAGGCATCGCAGAAGTTTCTCTTCCTGAAGATAAAATTGTTTTGTCAACCATATTAAGAGCCGGACTACCCTTCCACCAGGGATTCCTCAAGATATTCGACAAAGCGGAAAGCGCTTTTGTATCAGCTTTCAGGAAGTATAAAAGCGACCACAGTCATTTTCAGATTGTAGTGGAATATATGTCTTCGCCGGATATTGAAAATAAAATATTAATTTTGTCCGACCCTATGCTTGCAACCGGCAGTTCAATGGAACTCGCATACCATGGATTGCTGCAAAACGGAACCCCAAAACACATACATTTAGTGTCGGTCATTGCAAGTAAACAGGGGATAGAATATATTTCCAAGGTTTTTCCGGAAGATAAAACAACCCTCTGGACTGCTACTATCGATGATAGTTTGAATGAGCATTCATACATAGTTCCGGGAATTGGTGATGCAGGTGATTTATCGTTCGGGGAAAAATTATAAAGTTATTTTAAGTTTAGAATTTTGTTTCAATTAGGGCACGATTTGAACTGTTTTTGTTACAAGGCCAAAGGCCTTTAAGCAATAGCATAGGGCAACGCCCTATGGAATGATTGCATGATGCCAATCCAAGCCCTGAAAGGGCATAAGCAATTTTTTCAAATCTTACGCGCTTACAGCGCTTGGTATCTACAAAAAAATCTCAAATACATAGGGCGTTGCCCTACGCTATTGCTTAAAGGCCTTTGGCCTTTTCCAAAAATAGTTCAATTAGAGCCCGATTTTAAACAAATTCAAATAAAAAAAAATGATAATACCTCCATATTTAGCTAAAGGAGATTTAATATCAATCGTAGCCCCTTCGGGAAAAGTAAACCCGGAATACGTGCTTCATTCAAAAGCAGTTTTAGAAAAGTGGGGCTTTCATGTTGAATTAGGGGAACATGTTTTTACAGAATATGGTCGCTTTGCAGGCACTGTTGAAGAACGGTTATCTGATTTACAAAAAGCATTGGATAATCCGTACAGCAAAGCTGTTTTTTGTGCCAGAGGCGGATATGGAGTAGTCCATCTGTTGGAAAAGCTTTCCTTCAGGCAATTCAGGAAAAACCCGAAATGGGTTATCGGCTACAGCGACATTACCGCTTTACATGCCAGAATAAATAATGAAAGAATTTGTTCTATTCATGCACCAATGTCATCTCACCTGGCAGAAGAAAACGGAGAAGATAAATCAAGCATTTATTTGAAAAATATGCTTTGTGGCAAGTTGCCATCATACACTATAACTCCACATTCACTCAACCGGACAGGAACTGGCAAAGGCATACTCAGGGGAGGAAATTTATCGGTCTTAAATGGTCTTCGGGGAACAGCTTATGACATTCCCGCTAAAAACACCATTTTGTTTATTGAAGACGTTGGGGAAAAACCCTATCACATTGAACGAATAATGTATAATTTAAAGTTCGGAAAAATCCTCAGGAATATTTCCGGATTATTGGTAGGGCAATTTTCCGGTTATGAAGAAGATGTGTCAATGAAAAAAAGCATATACGAATCCATTTCTGATATGGTTTCAGAATATGATTACCCGGTTTGTTTCAACTTCCCGGCAGGACACATAAAAGAAAATTTCCCACTTATTTGCGGAAAGACAACAGACTTGCGAGTTACAGAAAAAACAGTAACAATCGCCTGATTTATTTCTCTATACTGACAGGAATTTCCCGCTTAAAACTTTCCCTCAGGGAAATCAAAGTTTCTGTTGAAATTACTCCCTGTATTTCCTGTATTTTACTATTCAACAACTCCATCAAATGCTCATTATCCCGGGCAAAAAGTTTGATAAGCATAGTGTACGGACCTGTTGTAAAATGGCATTCAACCACTTCGGGAATTTTTTCAAATTCGGGAGCCACACTTTTATACATTGACCCTTTTTCAAGTTTTACGCCAATATAAGTGCAGGTATTATAACCTAAAGATTTAGGATTAATATGATACCCCGAACCGACAATCACTTTCATCTCAATCATCTTCTGTACCCGCTGATGAATCGCAGCGCGGGAAACGTCACAAACTTCCGCCACATCCTTGAAAGGCGTACGGGCATTCTGGGAGATGATTTCTAAAATTTTCCTGTCTAATTTGTCTATTTTTTCCATAAGTAAAAGAAAGCAGGAAGTGAGAAGTGAGAAGTAAGAAGTGAGAAGAATGTATTAATCTTCTAACTTCTTACTTCTCACTTCTTACTTCTTTTTATTTTTTAACAATGTCAAGCAATTCAACTTCGAAAACCAAAGCAGAGAAAGGTTTGATTGTTCCTCTGTCAGCACTTCCATAAGCCAATTCCTGTGGAACATAAAGCTCCCATTTTGAACCTACAGGCATTAATTCCAATGCTTCAGTCCAACCTTTGATAACCTGAGTTACACCAAATTCAGCAGGAGCATTGCGAGAATAAGAACTATCAAATTCTGTTCCATCAATCAAAGTACCTTTGTAATTTACTTTCACAACATCAGAGGCTGTTGGGATTGCACCTGTACCAGCTTTAACAATTTTATATTGAAGTCCGCTAGGAAGAGTAACAACGCCTTCTTTCGCTTTATTTTCTTGTAAAAATTGAACACCTGCAGTTTTGTTTCCGGAATATTCTTGTTCCATTTTTGCATTACGGAGGTTATCCATTGTAGTCTGGCTGTATTTTTGAGCATCTTCCATGGTCATCTTGCCACCTTTAGGATCAATTCCTGCAATGAAACCAGCTAACAAATCAGCTTTGTTTACTTTCTTAGTAGAGTCGCCATACAAATTCATAAATTCGCCATTAACACCGTCTACCATACCTGTTCCCACTTGTTGTCCGATTTGCAAACCAGCCATATAAGCAGCTTTCTTTTTATCATCTTTATTGATATTGGAACCATCAACAAAACCTTTGATAAAATCGTTGATATAAGCAGTATCAACATTCATTCTCATTGAAAGGTGTTGTTTCAAACCTTGTGTTTGAGAAAGACCGATAGCATAAGAAAGAGAGTCTACTTCATTTTTCAAATTAGCTTTTGGAGCCTGAGCGGTACAAGAACTACCCATCATAATGACGATAGCAAGTGTTAATAAAATGCTTAACTTTTTCATCTGATTTAGAATACTTTTAAATTATTAATTATGAACAATATTTATAGTTTAGACTATTTCTAACAACTCAACATCAAAAATCAAGGTGCTGTTAGGTTCAATCAATTCACCTGCCTGCCTGTCGCCATAAGCTAAATGAGAAGGCAAAAACAAGCGCCATTTAGAACCAACAGACATCAACTGTAAAGCTTCTGTCCAGCCTGGAATAACCTGGTTTAAACCAAAAACAGCAGATTGACCTCTTTTTATAGAGCTATCAAAAACCTGCCCGTCGATTAGAGTTCCTTCATAGTGACATTTCACCTGATCGGTTGCATTTGGTTTCTGTCCTGTACCGGCTTTAATCACCTGATATTGAAGTCCACTTGGTAAAGTAACAATTCCTGTTTTTTCTTTATTGATGCGAAGGAATTCCTCGCCCGCTTTTTGATTCAGTTTTCCTTTTTCTGCCTGAAGTTTAGTAAAATACTCATTAATTATTGTTTTTGCCTCATCATATGATATTTCAGGCTGAGCATCATTCAATACGACTTCAACTGCTTTTGCAAAATCCTCTATATTAAGGCTATTAATACCAGAACTTTTGAAATTATTTCCGATGCTAAGCCCTAGAGCATAACTAATTTTATCCATTTAACATTAATTTACAGATATACTTTTGATTATTCTTCACTGACAATATGCAAGTAAAAACGACGTAAAATTAATACTTTTAACGTCATATTGAAAGGAATGATACTTTTTTTTGATTTTCTCGAAATTTTATCTTATTTTTCCCTCATAAAGATGTTAACCGGAGTTCCTTTCAGATTCCAATGTTTGCGAATCTGGTTCTCTAAAAAACGTTTGTAAGGTTCTTTTACCCATTGGGGCAAATTACAGAAGAACACAAAACTCGGGACTGCGGTATTGGGAAGTTGGGTAATATATTTGATTTTCACCACTTTCCCCTTATTCGTCGGCGGAGGTGTATTTTCAATAATCGGTAATAGGATCTCGTTAAGCTGATGTGTAGAAATTTTAGTTTTCCGCACATCATATACTTCTTTCGCGGTCTCCAGTATTTTGAGAATACGCTGTTTTGTTAATGCGGAAGCAAAAATGATTGGAACATCTGTAAAAGGAGCAATCCTTTCGTGAATGGCATTTTCAAATGTTTTGATCACCTTTTGGTCTTTATTTTCAACCAAATCCCATTTATTAACGACAATGACCAAACCCTTCCTGTTTTTCTGAATCAAAGAAAAGATATTCATATCCTGGGCCTCAATACCCCTGGTTGCATCCAACATCAGGATACAAACATCAGCATTTTCGATGGCACGGATGGCACGGATTACAGAATAATATTCCAAATCTTCATTTACTTTCCCTTTTTTACGGATTCCGGCAGTATCAATCAAATAGAAATTCAAACCAAACTTGTCATATTCCGTATGAATAGAATCGCGCGTTGTTCCGGCAATATCAGTAACAATATTGCGCTCTTCACCAACAAAAGCATTCACCAATGAAGATTTTCCCGCATTGGGACGGCCTACTATAGCTATTCTGGGTATTTCTTTTTCAACTATTTCTGCTTGTTTATCGGAGAATTTGGAAATCACCAGATCCAATAAATCGCCGGTTCCCGAACCGTTGGCAGCAGAAATACAATAAGGTTCATCTAATCCTAAAGAATAGAATTCGGCTGCTTGATGATGCAATTCGAAATTATCGGCTTTATTGGCAACCACAACAACAGGTTTGGAAGTGCGGCGCAGGATATTTGCCACAAACAAATCCAAATCGGTAAGACCATTCATCACATCTACAACAAACAAAATCACATCGGCTTCTTCAATGGCAATTTGCACCTGCTTGTTGATTTCCTCTTCAAAAACATCGTCCGAGTTTACAACCCATCCGCCAGTATCTATAACAGAAAACTCTGTACCTAACCACTCTGCTTTACCATACTGACGGTCGCGTGTGGTACCGGCCTCTTCATTCACAATGGCCTGGCGCGTTTGCGTCAAACGGTTGAATAACGTCGATTTACCCACATTGGGACGACCTACTATTGCTACTATGTTACTCATAAGAAATGAAAAATGAAAAATGAAAAATGAAAATGAATTCGTCAGAGCTCCCTTCCATTTTTAATTTTTCATTCTTAATTGTTAATTATTCTAGTTTATATCCGAAATTTTTCAATAAATTATCTCTGTTTCTCCAATCTTTTTCGACTTTGACAAACATTTCGAGGAATATTTTCTTTTCAAAAAAGCGCTCAAGGTCTTTGCGGGCCATAGATCCAACCTTCTTTATGGCCAAGCCTTTGTCTCCTATAATGATTCCTTTCTGGGATTCCCGTTCAACGATAATCAGAGCTTTGATATGAATCAGAGCATCATCTTCTTTGAAAAGTTCCACAACAACTTCAGTAGAATAAGGAACTTCTTTCTGATAATAAAGGAGTATTTTTTCGCGGATAATTTCAGTCACAAAAAACCTGGCAGGTTTATCTGTCAACGCATCTTTTTCGAAATAAGGAGGGGATTCCGGAAGTAATTCTATAATTCTTTTTTTCAAATAATCAACATTGAATTTATTCAATGCTGAAATAGGAATAATCTCAGCTTTGGGTAAAAGACAGGATAATTCTTCCACATATTTTTCAAGTCCTTTTTGATCAGTAAGGTCTATTTTATTGATAAGTAAAAGGACAGGAGTTTCTGTTTTCTGAACTTTTTGCAGGAAAAAGTCATTTTTTTCGATTTTCTCGACCATATCGGTCACGTAAATCAACACATCGGCATCGTTCAAAGCCGATTCGGAAAAATTAAGCATGCTTTCCTGCAACTTGTAATTCGGGCGCAATACTCCGGGAGTATCCGAATATACAATCTGCATATCTTCCGTATTTACAATCCCCATGATACGGTGCCGGGTAGTCTGCGCTTTTGATGTAATAATAGACACCTTCTCCCCTACCAGGAGATTCATCAATGTGGATTTTCCTACATTAGGATTACCAACAATATTTACAAAACCGGATTTATGCACTTTACAAAGTTAAGAGTTAAGAGTTAAGAGTTAAGAGTTAAAAACTTAGAAACATAATTCTTAACTCTTAATTCTTAACTTATTTCGGGTCGTAGCCCCATTTTAAATAAACTGCCCCCCAGGTAAACCCGGCGCCAAAAGCAGTTAAAATTATATTATCACCTTTTTTTAGTTGGGGTTCATAGTCCCACAAACAGAGAGGAATAGTTCCGGCGCTTGTATTACCGTATTTTTCAATATTTATCATGACTTTTTCATGAGGGACTTCCATTCTTTTTGCCACAGCATCAATAATGCGCAAATTGGCCTGGTGAGGGACAACCCACTGTACATCATCATGTGACAAATTATTCTTTTTCATTATCGCCACACATGAATCAGACATATTGGATACAGCATATTTGAATACTACTTTTCCTTCCTGATATATTGTATGTTCATTATTATCAACAGTTTCATGAGAAGCCGGATAAACTGAACCTCCGCCCTTCTGATACAAATAATTGAGGCCGATTCCATCACTTCTCAGGTAAGAATCCATTATACCAACATTCTCTGTAGTCGGTTCAAGCAAAACAGCGCCACAGCCATCTCCAAAAATCGGAGCAGTATTCCTGTCATCATAATTAGTTATTATTGACAACTGGTCACCGGCGATAACAAGTACTTTCTGATGCCTTCCGGAAGCAATAAGTCCGGAGCCAACCTCCAAAGCATATATAAATCCGCTGCAAGCAGCGCTCAGGTCAAAACCAAAAGCATTTTTCATGCCAAAATGAGTGGCTACCAATGCGGCTGTATTAGGCATTACATAATCAGGAGTAGAAGTAGCAAACACAACTGCAGATACTTCCAATGGGTCAAGGTTCGTTTTCGCAATAAGTCTTTCCACAGCTTTAATTGCCATACAAGAGACCCCTTTTCCTTCTTCCTTTTTCAGAATATGTCTTTCTTTGATACCAATACGAGTCATGATCCATTCATCAGACGTGTCAACTATCTGAGAAATTTCTTCATTAGTCATCACATAATTGGGGAGATATCCTCCAACTCCTGTTATAACTGCATTTATTTTACCCATTTGATTCTTATGTTTTTAAAGATGCCTAAAATTAGAGTTAAAATGTTAGAAAAGCAAGTAAAGTTAAAAAAAATGCCCTAAAAGTTTGTTTTAGGGCTATTTCTTTTGGAAAAGCAATTATAGATTACTATTAAACGGCTGCAACTTTTTCAATTGCCAATTTGCCCCTGTAATAACCGCATTCGCCACATACAGTGTGGTAAATATGCCATGCACCACAGTTAGCGCAAATTGCCATTGTAGGCAATGTCGCCTTGTCGTGCGTTCTTCTTTTCGCTTTTCTCGCCTTACCTGTTCTTCGTTTAGGATGTGCCATTTTGTTTTATTTTAATTATTATTATCTTCGACTAAACCTTTCAAGGCATCCCAACGAGGATCCGTCGAGCCTTTTTCGTCCTCATCATCAGTGATAATAATATCTTCATCTGCTCCAACAGATTCAAAATCATCATCGTCGTCACCTCCACCTTTCGGTGAATGTTTCTTCAACTTAGAGGTCATCGCCTTGTTGCATTTTCCGGGAGCATGAACATGTTTGATAGGAATGGTTAACACAATAAACTCATATATAAACCATGCGAGATTAATTTCTCCTTCCTCTTCCGGAATAACAATAATTTCATCGCTTTCTTCGGCATATTCCTTGCCGAGTTTCACGATTAACCGGTTGTTTGTATTAACGGCAAAATCCATATCATCGAGACATCTGTCACAAGGGATAACAATTATTCCTTCAATATGAAAATTGAATTCAAACATCATCGGAATTTTCTTGAGTGTTAAATTCACGATGAGCTTCCCTTTTTGGACATCGTCAGCTCCGATATTGGAAAAGAAAACATTATCTAGCTTATATTCAAACGTTTGAACATCAGCAGACATATTTTTTAAATCGACTTTATATGGATCAAACTTTCCCACTTTACGTCCGTTTTTTAGTAAAACCCTGCAAAGGTATAAAAAACAATGTAAAAAACGCAAGTCTATCTGAAATAAAATTCAAATTTATAGATTCACGACTTGTACTTTTTTAATTCTATGCGGAATGTCGTACCTTTATTTATCTCTGATTTTAGTACAAAAATCTTGCCATGCTGGTAAGACTGGATAATTCTTTTCACCAAAGAAAGTCCTAAACCCCAGCCTCTTTTTTTAGTAGTATACCCGGGGTGGAAAACAGTATTGAATTTTGATTTAGGAATACCTTTTCCTGTGTCTGAAATATCGACTTTAATCCACTTTTCAGTTTCTTCCACATCAATATCGATCCGGCCTTTCCCGTCCATTGCATCCACTGCATTTTTGATTAAATTTTCCACAACCCAGCCAAACAATGATTCATTCATTAATACTAAGAATGGTTGATCAGGGAAATTACAATTGATGGAAACTTTTCCCGAAACCCTTTTCGAAACATAATCTACAGCGCTACGGATAGTTTCATTCACATCCATCGGTTCAAGTTCGGGATCGGAACCTATTTTGGAAAAACGTTCTGCAATAACATTCAGGCGATGTACGTCTTTATCCATTTCTGTGAGGAGCGATGTATCTACATTTTTTGTCTTCAGATACTCCATCCATGCCATCAGCGAAGATATCGGAGTTCCCAACTGATGCGCTGTTTCTTTTGACAATCCTATCCAGACTTTATTTTGTTCCGCTTTTTTGGCATTCAGTAAAGCCAGGAAAGAAATTACAATAAAAACAAAAACGACACCTAACTGTGCATAAGGAAAAATGGTCAGCCTTTTCAAAACAGTTGAATCATCATAGTAAACATATTGATGGGTATCATCATCAAAATCAAGCACAATAGGCGGATTAACCTTTTTGAATTTTTCAAGTTTCTTTTGCAGAAATTCTTCTTTTTCCTGCTCAGAAAGATGCTTAGGAAGGTCAATAATATAGTGATATATACTATCGTTTTCATCAACCAAAACCAATGGAATAGTGGTATTTCCCTGAATGAATTTAAAAATCAATTTATCATATTCATTAAAGACGTTTGGATCTACATCTAAATCCTGGGTTTGGGTCGTCACCAATTTGATTGATTCGGCCCAGATTTCTATTTTTTTACGTTCTTCTTTTGCCAGGTCATTAACCAAAACTTGTGTGACCCAAATAGAAGAAATGGCTATAATAACAGCAGTAGCAACAAACATGTATTTGAAATTATGCCGGTATTTACTTTCAATATTTTTATTACTCTGTTTCTTCATGGGGTTTATATTTTGCCTTCAGTTCTGCCAAATCATTTTCTATCTGAACCAGAATTTCTTTTGTTTTATCAGATTGGGGAAGTGCGGGTTTTCCAAAAACCAGGACTGAGTTGAAAGGCACAATCAGTCCATCTCCTTTAGGCATAATTTTCCCCATTCCATACATATAGGCAGGGACATATTTCACACCCGGACAAAGAGAAAGTAACAAAGCTACTCCGGGCTTCATCGGTTGTTCGCTATCCGGTTCGCCACGGGAACCTTCAGGAAATATAATCAGCGAATAACCATCATCCAATGCTTGTTTCATTTTATGGATGGGATTCCCCCCCTGCCTGGAAATAAGCAATGTGTTGATAAAATAATTACTGAACCATGCTTTGAATTTTGTCTTCCCGAAATAATCGGCTGCAGCCACCGGCTTTACTTTATGAACAATTGATGAAGGCAAGGAAGCCATCAGCGCCATAGTATCCATGTGACTATTGTGATTGGCCACAATAACAAATTGCTTTTCTTTCAACAGAAAATCAGCCTTATCGAAATTAACCCCGACAATCAATTTCAAAATATTGCGGATAACGACACTGTAGATTATTTTCAGAAAAAATGCCTGCACGTTTTGGAATAATTAAAAATTAAAAATGAACAATTAAAAATTAATACCACTACCTTCTACTATTCACTACAAAGCAACAATCATTGTTCATTTTTAATTGTTCATTTTTAATTCTATCAATAAGCTATATAATAAACCAGATGGAAAAATGCGGGCGCCGTATAGGCCAGCGAATCAATGCGGTCTAATACACCACCATGCCCGGGAATCGCATTTCCGGTATCTTTTACTCCGATATCGCGTTTAATCGATGACATCACTACATCTCCGATAAATCCGGCTATTGCTACCAGGAAGCTAACAAGCAACAATGGCCATGTACTTAGCGGTGTGAGAAAGCCAAGCGCATAACCGATAACTGTTGTTGATAGGATTCCACCGACAAAACCCTCCCATGTTTTATTGGGACTTACTTTAGGTATTATTTTATGTTTGCCGAATAATTTGCCCCAGACGAATTGCATGACATCATTGATTTCTGTCAGGAAAACAAGGAATAACAATAACCCGCGGCCACCAGCCTTGAATCCATCCAACTCCGGAAGGGACAACAAATAAGCCATGTGGCTAATCCCGAAAACCGTCAGCATCAATATCCATTGCAATGTTGCCATCGATTTGACAATGCCTTTGGTATCTCCTTTCAATACGAACCGCAAAGGTAAAAGCAGGAACATCACAACCGGAATGAATATGATGTAAGCACCATACCATCCGGCATAAGCCAGATAATATTGTATCGGTATGGCCATAAATGCCCAAAAGATAGCCCGGCGATCGGATTGCCTGAATCCTAACAGAGAATACATCTCCCGGAAAGCTACAAACGAAAGGAAAGCAATGGCTACATAAGATATTTTAGTGCTGAAAATAGTCGCACCGACAAACATGGCCGACATTACCCACCATGATTTAGTGCGGTCTTTCAGTTCCCTGATATTGACATCTGGTTTCAGTTTACCAAAAATGAAAAGACCAATAGAGACTATGCTCAATATTGCAAAAATTAATCCGACAATGATCAGGATATCATTGTTTTGGAAAATACTTAAATGAAATATTTTATTCATATTATTTCAACGTTTTTTTTACCCGGATTGAGGTACTGAGTATCAACAAAATATCAATGACTATAAATATATAACCCGAATAAGGGGACAAATCTACATGGAAAAAACAGAGTAATCCATATAAACCCATTACAAAAGCCCGGTCACTTTTTCCCATAGGTCCTTCATACCTCCGCTCTCCTGATATTATTTTTCCCAACAAACCTGAGAACTCATTCACTATACTTAAACATATAAATATAACGATAAGATATAGATTTGATTGTTCAAACTTCAACAACGGAAAATAGATAAACAAATCGGATACCACATCTCCCAACTCATTCAGCAATTCACCTTTTTTTGATTGTTGATTATAGATGCGAGCCATCATTCCATCTAAAGCATTCAAAGCCATTCGCAAGAAAAGCCCTATGGGCAAAGCCAGGAAAAAAGCATGCTGAACATCAGCATACCAGAATAGAACACCTATTACTAAAGACAAAACAAGAGAGCTAACTGTAATTTGATTAGCAGTTATCCCCGCCTTATGCAGTATTTCTAAAACAGGACGTAAAAAAGCCTGGAATTTAGGCTTAATGTTATAAATTGAAATCATCACTTAAAGATTTTGGTGTCAAATGTAGTAAAAATTAGTGATTTTTACTGCCTTGCTTTTAGAACCTGTTTAAATTTCATTAAGAACAATTTTATATTTTGAGCAACATTGAACTTATAGCACTTAGTGTTCAATATGGCACACTCCTTGGGATTGCAAGGCATTACAATAGGAGGCAAAGTTGCTGCCTTTAGTAACCCGGCATGCCTGCCTTTAGTAACCCGGAACCTCCGCCTTTATAAAGGCAGACATGCTCCCTTTATAAAGGCGGCAACTT
>JAVBLO010000117.1:0-5941 GCA_031553415.1 Bacteroidales bacterium
ATTAAGATTTTACGGGACTTGTCTGATTTTGTCTGTGTTCTGTCCGAACCTTTCAGCGGAGAGAGAGGGATTCGAACCCCCGGAACCTCTCAGTTCAACGGTTTTCAAGACCGCCGCGATCGACCACTCTGCCATCTCTCCAGTGCTTTTCTCTAAAAGCGATGCAAAGGAACTACTTTTTTTTGTCAATACAAAATAATTTATCTGTTTTTTTACAAAATATGGAGAAATTTATATACAAAAAAAACGCCAGAATCATTTTTTGATTTCCCGGCGTCTTTTAATAATCTGAAAAAGTACCTTTTACTTAGATACTTTGCGTTTTTAACATTTTAATTACCTGTGTTGGGGAAACATTACTGGCAATAATTATTCCATTCGGATTAATCAATATGTTTCCAAAACCGTTTTCTAAACAATAATTCTTGTAAATCTCAGATGCTTTGCCTGTTTCTACATTGAATTGGTTGGATAAATGCAATTTATCAACTTTTACAACCTGTTCAAAAACAGACCTTTTTTCATCAAATGAAATAGATATCATATGCAGATTATCCAATCCAGAATGAGAAATTTTATTGTTTAATAATGCATTTTGTTTACGTGATTCCCCATCGTAAGCAGCCCAAAATTGCACCAACACATACTTATCTTTTGAAAAATCAACTCCTTGCAAATAAATTTCCGGTGCAAGATCACCCGGATTTATACCCTTGGTAAATGTTTTTTCTTTTGTGCTAACTCCCATGAAAATAGGGATTAAAGTTACAAGAAGAAATAATTTCAAGTACCTCATAAATATAATTTTAAGTTTACACTCTCATTTGCCTCTCTTGGCAAATGCTCTGATTTTCAGAGATTCATACAACAGAAAAGTTTTCTCAAACATTCTGAGGATTTTGAAAAACGCTACAAATATACATATTAATACTAATACTGGATGAGAAAATAAACGTTTTTGTGTTTTAAAACATATTTTACAGAGTAGGAGAGTAGATAAAATAAAACGTAAAAGGCTGTCGTAGTTAATATTTTAATTATTACGACAGCCTTCGGATAAAATAATTTTAAGCTAAATTAACTTAATTCTTCGACAATAACACCCTCTGGGCCATTCTTTTTTACAGATTCAATGCCATTATCTCTGGCAGCTACAGATTCATACATCTCACTGGTACCAATTATTTGTCCATTTGTAGCTTTCAAATTGAAATAAGTCTTGCCATTTTTAGCAGTTAACCTATCAAATCTGGCATCTACCTGAGAATTTCTTTTTACAGATTCCACGCCATTTAAACAGGCGGCTTTTGTAGTATAACCTTCGCTGGTTAAAATCACCTGTCCGTTTCCAGCCTTCAAATTGAATTGGAAATCACCATTTTTTCTTTTTGAAATTACAAATTTCCCCATAATGAAAATTTTAAGTGTGTATTTATTAATTTAATTTTCTGGCGCCATCTTTAATAACAACGTCATAAACTTTTGCTTTGATACCAAATTTTTTTTCGTATGCCCCTGTTGCTTTTTTTATAAATTCATCGTGTAATTCTTCTTTAACAAGGTTAATTGTACAGCCACCAAAACCACCGCCCATTACTCGAGATCCGGTAACTCCGCATTCTTTGGCCATGTCATTCAAGAAATCAAGCTCAGGACAACTTACTTCATATTTCTTACTCAATCCTTCGTGAGTTCCATACATTTTTTTGCCGACAGTTTCATAATCATTTTTTTCCATTGCAGCGCAAGCATCCAATAAACGTTGAATTTCTTCAACGACGAATTCAGCACGCATGTAATCGACGGCATCAACTTCGTTTTTGACTTCTTTCAACATTTCCAAATTGGCGTCACGTAACAATTTTACTTCAGGATGACGCTTAGCAATTGCTGCAACAACACGTTCACAAGATTGCCGGCGTTTGTTATATTCTCCTCCCGCAAGATTATGTGTTACACATGTATTTAATAATACTACTTTATATCCTTTAGGGTTAAAAGGAACATATTCGAATTCTAAAGAACGGCAATCCAAACGCATTAAATAACCCTCTTTTCCATTGCATGAAGCGAATTGATCCATAATTCCACACATCACACCACAATAATTATGTTCTGTTGCTTGTCCGATTAAGGCTAATTCAAAGCGATTGAAACCTAAATTGTATTGGTCGTTTAATGCGAAACCAAAACAACTTTCCAAAGCTGCAGAAGAAGACATACCTGCTCCAAGAGGAACATCACCGGAAAATACAGTGTCAAAACCTTGAACAGGTTTTCCTCTTTTTGCCATTTCACGGCAAACACCGAAAATATAACAAGCCCATTGTTGTTTGGGTTTGTCAGCTTCTTCCAATCCGAATTCGCAAGATTCATTCAAATCCAATGCATAAGAACGAACTTTATTAGTTCCATTAGGCTTGATTTCACAATACATAGCTTTGTCTATAGCGCCGGGAAGAACAAATCCTCCATTATAATCAGTGTGCTCACCAATAATGTTAATACGACCGGGAGAAGAATAAAGAGAGCCTTCTGTTCTGTATAATGATTTAAATTTTTCTCTGATTTTTGAAGTATCCATTGTTATAAAAGTTGAAAAAATGATAATTCAGAAATTGACAATAAACTTCATGTTATTTATTAAGCCTATTGCCAATTCCTTATATTTTATTTAATTAATTATGCTACAGGAATATTTTTATTTACATTTTTACAGCCGACAAGGGCATAATAAAGAAGGTAAATAAGACCGATAACAATTATCCAATAACTGGTGAGGTAACCTAAACCACCAGTCATGTCAATGATTCCGTTTTGTAGTAAAGGCAAGATACCGCCACCGCAAACAAGTACCATAAAAATACCTGAAGCTTTTTCTGTATATTTACCCAATCCTTCTACAGCAAGGTTAAAAATACCACCCCACATCACAGAAGTACACAAACCTACAAAGACCAGCAAAGCGGCATTAATAGGTACGTTTGCCAAGCCAAATAAACCTTCTGCATCATTTTTAAATACTGGTAAATTAACCATTATAGAAGTAGGAGCAAATATAGCAGCTACTGTTAATATCAAACCGATAACAGAGGCTACGCATAGCATAGCTTTTGCAGATACTTTAGCGCCAATAGCGCCTCCTACTAACCTTCCTACGAACATCAGAAGCCAATAAGTCGCAGCAACGGAACCAGCAATAGCTTCTGCATTTACATCTCCCAAAACTCTTAGATCAGGATTTTGAAGCCATTTATTCAAAACATTGGGAACGCCTACTTCAACACCTACATATACAAATATACCAATAGCACCCAAAATAAAGTGACGGAAAGATAAAGGACTGTACTGTGATTTTTCAGAAGTTACTTGATGTTGTCTTTCATTCTCAGGAATAGCAGTCAATGCAATTACGATGAATGCGAATGCAAAGATAGCTAAAGCAGCGTACATTAAAGGAAAAACATTGCTGATTTGAGCATTCTTGATTCCTTCCGGAATTAAAATACCTGTTAGAACAATAACCGCTGTACCACAAAGAGAATTGAAAGCTCCTCCAATTTGTATCAATTGATTTCCTTTATTTCCCCCTCCTCCTAATTTATTCAACATCGGATTAACTACTGTATTAAGCAAACACATGGAGAAACCGGCAACGAAAGCGCCAAGCAGATAAATGCCGAAACTTCCCACTGTACCGGAAAGTGTTTGGATACCAACACCTACAAATCCGATTAAAATAGCAATAAGAGCTGTCTTTTTATATCCATACTTTTGAAGTAAATTACCTGCTGGATAACCCATCACGGCATACGCGATGAAATTGGCAAAAACACCAAGTGTTCCCATCCAATTAGGAACGTTAAACTGGAATTTTAAAATATCTCCCATCGGGGAGGCCAGGTTAGTAACAAATGAGATCATACCAAAAAGGAAGATCATCACAATAATGGGCAATAAATAATTTTTTTTCTCTTGTGACATAGTTGTTTAATTATTTAATTATTAATGAATTACTTGCTGAATTTAAAAATGGTTTGACTTTCAAAAACTTCTTCCGGGCGGAGAATTATGTTGGGGTATTCAAGTTTATTGATACTGTCAGGGTAATGTTGCGTTTCCAAACAAAATGCTGAACGCATAGGATAATGATGCCCTCCTTTTGCCACAAATTCTCCAGTCATCCAGTTTCCCGTATAAAGTTGTACTCCGGGTTCGGTAGTATATGTTTCCATAATAATACCAGTTTTGGGTGAAACGGCTTTTGCACAAAATGAAAGTTCTCCGTCCTTTTTATTTAATACATATGTATGATCATATCCTTTTCCAAAAATTAATTGTTGGAAATCATCGTTAATCCGGGCTCCAATTTCATGGGTAGAACGGAAATCCATTGGTGTTCCTTCAACTTTTTCCGGTTTTCCATAAGGAATTGCTGTTTCGTCTGTTGGAAGATATGTGTCTGCATTGATTTCTAACAGATGATCCCCGATATAAGAATCTCCAGCACCTGAAAGATTAAAATAAGAATGGTTTGTAAGGTTAAGGATAGTTGTTTTATCTGTAGTGGCCTTATAATCTATTTCTATAGAATTATTGTCTGTAAGCTTATAAATGACTGTAGTTGTTAAATTGCCGGGAAACCCCTCTTCTCCATCTTCTGATAAATATGTTAGTTCAAGGGTTTGGTCATCAATTTGCCTTGTATCCCAAACAACAGCATTAAATCCTTTTATTCCTCCATGCAAATTGTTTGGACCATTATTAATTGCCAGATTATACTCTTTACCTTCTAACGTAAATTTTCCTTTGGCAATCCTGTTTCCAGTTCGTCCGCAAATGGCACCAAAATAAGGCTCTTGCGATGTTAAATACTCATCAATGGTTGAATGTCCTAAAACAACATCTATCATTTGCCCTTTTTTATTGGGAACATACAAAGCAACAATTTTTGCTCCATAGTTTGTGACAGACATCTCTAATCCATTCTTGTTGGAAAGTATGTATAAATCAACGTTTTTACCGTCAATTGTTTTTTGGAAATCTTTTTGTTGAAGACCTCCCAAATCAGATGTTTTTCTCATTGGTATTTTATGGGTTTATGATGTACAGTTCTTTTTCCTGTGCAAATATATAATATAAATTATAAAATGTTTGTTTTTATAAAACAGAATTTTCACAGGCTTATTGTATTTTATTCTTGTAAAATTTGATTTATTCCCTTTTCAAAATATTCTTTAGACATGGCACCCCTGCTAATTACAGGATCTCCTTTTGCAGGAATAAAAAGAAATGTAGGAATACTTTCTATTCTTAATGCCTTCGACAATTCCCGTTCTTTATCAGTGTTGACTTTATAGACGATGATTTTACCATTATATTTTTTTGCAATTTCTTCTACTATGGGAGCAACTTCCCTACATGGTCTGCACCAATCAGCATAAAAGTCAATGATGCAAGGCATGGTACCTTCGTATACCCATTGGTTGGTATTTTTCTCATAGTTATATATTTTTGTTATAAAATCGTTTTTGGTAAGATTAATAACATTTGAAGCCGTTTGCGAGTAAGTAAATAAACAATACCCTAATAGTAATGTGATGATGAAAATCCTTTTCATTGTTAAATTTCTAAATTATTATTTTGCAAAATTAAAACAATTTTTTGGTTATTCCTTGAAAAATGTTTTTTTGTCATTGTATAACTTTCTTTGAAATAAAACAAAGTTTTTATAAAGTGGCAAAAACTTTGTTATGAGTGTTTTAAGTGTAATTTTACTTTTGTCTGTAATTTTTTCTCACAAAAAACTTTCGAAAAGGTTTGGTGTTTTAAAAAAAGGGATTACCTTTGCACACGCTTTTGGGAAATACGGCGAGTGCGCCGGGGTTTACGGGAGCAAAAGAGTAAAGCGTTCATTGACATTATTTCATACTGACAGTAG
>JAVBLO010000125.1:0-7260 GCA_031553415.1 Bacteroidales bacterium
AAAATGAGACAATTATTGATTGTGCCTCGAGCACGTTATAAAGGTAAGAAAATCATGGACTCGATCTGGTGATGAGAGAACCAATCAACCCATTTTTATGCGTCTGTGTGGTTATCTGAAAATTATCATGTAAATTTGTACAAAAAAAAGATTATATAATGATAAAAGTAGGAATCACCCACGGAGATATTAACGGAATAGGATATGAAGTAATTCTTAAAACTTTGTCTGATGCCAGGGTATTGGAATTTTGTACACCAGTTATCTATGGATCGGCCAAGGTTGCAGCTTATCATAAGAAAACACTCGAAATACCTAACATAAGCCTGAGCATTGTTAATAATGCACAATCTGCGGGAAACAACAGGGTAAATATTATCAATTGTATAGATGAAGAAGTTAAAGTCGA
Source organism: Bacteroidales bacterium (assembly GCA_031553415.1). Lineage (GTDB taxonomy): Bacteria > Bacteroidota > Bacteroidia > Bacteroidales > Azobacteroidaceae > JAIRVZ01. The sequence continues at coordinate 410 of JAVBLO010000125.1, forward strand.
ACTTTCCAAATCCACACAAATCGCAGGAGAATCTGCATTTGCAGCATTGAAAAGAGCTGTGGCTGATCTCCGGGATGGTTTGATTGATGTGCTGGTCACTGCACCTATCAATAAAAATAATATACAAAACGACAATTTCAAATTTCCCGGCCATACGGAGTACCTCCAGGAAATAGCGGGAGAGGGGAAAAATGCCCTGATGATTTTGGCAACAGACAACTTGAGAGTTGCTTTGGTTACAGGCCACATTCCTTTGGCTGAAGTTGCAAAAGTTTTAACTGTTGATAAAATTGTTTCAAAACTGAAAGCCTTTTGTGAAAGTTTGGTGGCGGATTTCGGTATTACGGGACCTCGTATCGCTGTCCTTTCTTTGAATCCTCATGCCGGAGAAGACGGCCTGTTGGGTAATGAAGAACAAGAAATTATTATTCCTGCATTACAAGAGGCTGAGAAACAAGGTATCCTGTGTTTTGGACCTTATCCGTCTGATGGATTCTTTGGCTCAGGATCTTTCGATAAATTTGATGGAATCTTGGCTATGTACCACGATCAAGGTTTGACTCCATTTAAGACATTGGCCATGGAGGCGGGGGTGAACTTTACCGCCGGATTGCCGGTTATCCGTACTTCACCCGATCATGGCACTGCTTATGATATAGCCGGGAAAAACATAGCTTCCGAAGATTCTTTCAGGAATGCCTTATACATGGCAATCGATATATTTCATAACAGGGAAATATATCAGAAAATAACACGGAATCCATTGAAAAAACAGTATTTTGAGAAAGGATCCGACAATGAAAAACTTGATTTGACAAAAGAAGAATAAGGAGAGTGATTGTTTTTCCATTCACTGTTCTCCCAATTGTTTTTCCTCAAAACATTTGGTTTTCTTTTTGTTTTTTTGCAACTTTGCACGTTTTATTTTTTTAATTTTTAAAGAATGAAATATGCAATTATAGCAGCCGGTGAAGGCTCAAGATTAGTGGAAGAAGGAGTGAAATTTCCTAAACCATTGGTGAAATTGAATGGTATATCATTAATCGACCGGTTGATCAATATTTTTATAAATAATAAGGCAGAGTCTGTAAGTATCATTGTCAATAGCGAAATGAAAGATGTTCAAGCTCATATTGCATCTTTACAATCGAACATTTCCGTCCCTTTGAATGTTATAGTAAAGTCTACTCCGAGTTCTATGCACAGTTTTTTCGAACTGAGCCAATTTTTTCAGACCGGAAAGTTTTGTCTGACCACAGTTGACACAATCTTCAAAGAAGAAGAATTTTCTCAATTTATACAGGCATTTATCGAAGATAAGGAAAATGACGGTATGATGGCTGTCACGGATTATATTGATGATGAAAAGCCTTTGTACGTTGGGATTGATAATAATATGATAATTAATGGTTTCTTCGACCAGTTCGATGGAACACTACAATATATATCAGGAGGAATTTATTGTCTTTCTCCTAAAGCAATAACCACACTCAAGTATTGCATGGAAAAAGGATTTTCAAGAATGCGTAACTATCAGAGGCAATTGGTTGCGGATGGTTTAAAGTTGAAAGCTTTTCCATTTAAGAAAATTGTTGATGTAGACCATGCAGAAGATATTGTGAAAGCGGAATTTTTTCTTCTTTCATAGCTAAAGAATAAATTATGACGAAAATAGCAGGGATTCGAAGAGGAAGCCAGTATTCTCCTAATCATATAGGTAACGATGCCGCCATTTTTAATCTGGTTGCGGAACATCTGGCTAAATCAGGATATAAAGTAACGGAATATTCTGAGCAGGAATTTCTGGAATCATATTCCATTGATGCCGAAATCATTTTTAATATGGCCAGAGATAAAAAAAGTATCAGGAAACTGCAACAGTTAGAAGATGAAGGGAAGCTGGTAATTAATTCCGGATATGGAATTGAAAATTGCACCCGTGAAAAAATGACCCGTTTGTTAATTGCCAATCATGTTCCCCATCCAGAAAGCATTATAGTAAAAACAAACCAACCATTACCGGTTGAAGCAGAGGATATGGTTTCTAATTGTTGGATTAAACGAGGCGATTTCCACGCTATCCACAGGGAAGACGTTTCTTATACCCGTAATATGGAAGAGGCTGAAAGTATCTTGAATGAATATGCCCTGAGAGGTATTGATACAGCTGTGATCAATGAACATCTGACCGGGGATTTAATCAAATTTTATGGAGTTGCCGGCACCGACTTTTTTTATTGGTTCTACCCCGATATTCACAATCATAGTAAATTTGGATTGGAAACTATCAATGGAAAAGCTATAGGTATTCCGTTCGATATATCTTTTTTTAAAGGTATTTGTAACCGGGCAGCTAAAGTTTTGAATATATATATATATGGAGGAGATGGAGTTGTTGATGCCAATGGAAATGTGAAAATTATAGATTTTAATGATTGGCCGAGTTTTGCTCCCTGTCGTACAGAAGCAGCAGTCTATATTGCTCAATGCATAAAAGACAGAATTAAAGAAAAAATCGAATTGACTACTCTCATTCAATAATGTCAGACAATATACCATCACTCGAATCAACTCTTAAATCTTCTGATACGGAGGAATTTATAGATATTCATTTTTATCGCCCGATTGGTTATCGTTGGGCGTTGTTTTTTAATAAAATAGGAGCTACTCCCAATCAAATTACCATCGCATCCATATTTATTGGTGTGGCTGCCGGGATTTGTTATTATTTTGACAATATCTGGATAAATATATTTGGAATATTCCTTTTGATATGGGCCAATTCTTATGACAGTGCTGATGGGCAATTAGCCCGCATGACAGGACAAAAATCAGAGCTTGGGCGTATTTTAGATGGCGCTTGTGGTGATTTCTGGTTTGGTTCTATTTATTTCGCTATTATATTCCGGTTACAGCCTGAATGGGGGTGGTGGATATTGGTATTAGCTCTTGTTACAGGATATTGTCATGCCAAACAAGCTGCCATGGCAGATTATTACCGGAATGTCCATTTGCTTTTTCTGAAAGGTAAATCCGGAAGCGAATTACATAATTCAAAGGAATTAAAAGGAAAATATAAAAAACTGAGTTGGAAAAAAGAACCTCTTGTCAAATTATTTGAAACTTTTTATATCAGTTATACATTAGGACAGGAAAGGTGGACACCGCGTTTACAAGAAATGCTGAAAGTTTTGGATGAGAAATATTCCGGTCAGGCTCCCGATTGGTTCCGTACAGAATTCAGAACGAAAAGTTTACCGTTGATGAAATATACCAATATATTATCGTTTAATACCCGTGCAATTGCTCTTTTTATTAGCTTGCTTATCGGTTTGCCCTGGCTTTATTTTATTTTTGAAATGACAGTCTTAAATATATTGTTGGTATATATGGTTTGCCGGCACGAGAGAATTTGCAAGACATTTACGAAAGCATTATAAGCATGTTGGATATTAATAAAATAAAAGGAATCATTTTTGACTACGGGGGAACAATAGACAGTAATGGAAAACATTGGGCGGAAGTCCTTTGGGAAGCTTATGAAGATAATCATGTCCCTGTTTCCAAAAAAGATTTTCGCGATGCTTATGTTTATGCAGAACGATATTTAGCCACTCACCATGTTATTGAGCCTGTAGATACGTTTAATGACTTGTTGAAAAAAAAAGTTGATTTACAGATAAATTGGCTGGTTTCGGAGGGATTTTTACCTTCAGGCGATAAAACCTCTCAATATTCCCTTGCCGTTTCAAATCAATGTTATAACTTTGCTCGTTCAACAGTTGAAAAGGCAAGGTTGGTATTGAATCAATTGTTTGGTAAATATCCGATGGTATTGGTTTCAAATTTTTATGGAAATATTGAAGCTGTTTTGAAAGACTTCAACCTTCTTAAATATTTTATTGAAATAGTGGAATCGGCTGTTGTTGGTGTCAGAAAACCGGATCCTGCAATTTTTGCATTAGGAGTAAAAATACTAGATCTTCCTGTAGATAGTGTAACTGTAATCGGTGATTCTTATAAAAAAGATATAGCTCCGGCGCATAGTTTAGGTTGCAGTACAATTTGGATTAAAGGTCCGTCCTGGGAAAATGAAGCGCCTGAGTTGACAGCAGAGGCTGTTATTTCTGACTTTTCAGAATTGAAAGACATATTTCAACTGTAACGCGAATATTTTATTTGGTAATACTTGTAGAGTTAGTCAATTTCCATGTCAATAATGGAAGCCGTTCGTAAGGCGGAAAATCCCGGGTTGGGAGAATAAAATGACATTGGTCTGTTACTGAAGCTATTTTATTATACGAGGTTGAAACACAACCTTATGATTTAAAGGATTGCTGCGGGTTGCAGTGTATTTTAAAAATTAAAATTAAAAGAATGAAAAAAGTTGAGGTACAAGAAGCCAAGGGTAAACTTGGTATTTTGTCGGTTGGTATTGGCGCCGTAGCCACTACATTTATGGCAGGAACATTAATGACTCGTAAAGGTCAGGGAGTTCCTGTAGGTTCAATCACTCAGTTGGCGACTATGCGTTTGGGTAAAAGAGAAGAGAATCGTTTCCCGAAAATCAAAGACGTAGTGCCATTGGCAAATCTTAATGACATAGTATTCGGTGGTTGGGATATTTTTGAAGATAATGCCTACGAAGCTGCAAGACATGCTGAAGTATTAATGGTAGAAGACCTTGACAAAGTGAAAGACGAAATGGTAGCAATCAAACCGATGAAAGCTGTATTCGATCAGGAATTTGTTAAACGTCTTCATGGTACTTGGGTAAAATCAGCTCCTACTAAATGGGAACTGGCAGAACAAGTAAAGCAAGATATTGAAAATTTCAGGAAAGAAAATAATTGCGATCGTATTGTTGTCATCTGGTGTGGTAGTACAGAAGTGTTTACTCCGCTTAACGATGTACACAAAACATTAGCTGCTTTCGAAAAAGGTTTGAAAGAAAACCACAAAGACATTGCTCCATCTAACATTTATGCTTATGCATGTGTTTCTATGGGAATTCCTTATATCAATGGTGCTCCTAACCTAACTGTAGATATACCGGCAATGTGGGAACTTGCAGAAAAAACAAATACTCCTATTTGTGGAAAAGACTTCAAGACAGGTCAGACTATGTTGAAAACAGTTCTTTCTCCGATGTTCAAAACTCGTATGTTAGGTTTGAACGGATGGTTCTCTACCAATATCTTAGGAAACCGCGATGGAGAAGTACTTGACGACCCAGGTTCTTTCAAAACAAAAGAAGAATCAAAACTATCTGTTATCGACAATATTCTTCAACCTGAATTGTATCCTGAATTATACGGAAACGTTTATCATAAGGTTCGTATCAACTATTATCCACCTCGCAAAGACGACAAAGAAGGTTGGGATAACATTGATTTATTCGGTTGGTTAGGTTATAAAATGCAAATGAAAGTAGACTTCCTTTGTAAGGATTCTATCCTTGCAGCTCCTTTGTGTCTTGACTTGGTATTGTTTACAGACTTAGCTAAACGTGCAGGAATGAATGGAATCCAGGACTGGTTATCGTTCTATTTCAAAAGTCCGATGCACGAGCCCGCTAAAATAGCAGAACACGACTTGTTTATCCAATATGTAAAATTGAAAAATACTTTGCGTTCAATCATAGGTGAAGAAACTATCGATTTTATGGACTAAAGTTATAGTAGACGAGTAAACAAATAGACGAGTAGACAAGTAAAACAAGTGAGATCAAACTTGTTCGCCTGTTTACTCGTCTACTTGTTTACTCGTTTACTTGTCTACTGATATGAAGGAAAAACTAATTAGCATAGAAGATATTAAAAAGGTTCATCCGATATTCCGGAAATCGTATGGAGAAACATTAGCTAAATGTGTCATTAGATTAGGCGGATTGGATAAGGTCAATATGGTTTATGATAGTGGAAAGCATAAAACCGGTACCGATATCGAAGATGCCATGATCGACGGATTAGGAATCAAAAGAGTTGTCCATAATATTGATGTATTAAAACAATTCGAAGGAAAACCTTTTATTACTGTATCCAATCATCCGTACGGACATTTGGATGGAATCATGTTGGTTGGAGAAGTTGCTAAAGTCCGCTCCGATTTCAAAGTAATGGTTAATTGGATGTTGGGAATGATAGATGTGATGGCCGACCATTTTATTGGTGTGAATCCATACAGTTCCGGCTCTTTGGCCGAGCGTTCAAGTTTGGCAGGAGTAAAGGAATGCATTCAACATATAAAGGAAAATCATCCGTTAGGCTTTTTTCCGGCCGGAGCAGTTTCTAAAAATAAAATCAATAGGATTGAAGACCGGGAATGGCAGGAAGGTGTAGTAAAATTAATACAAAAAGCCAAAGTGCCGGTGGTGCCGGTTTACATCTCAGGCAAAAATTCATGTTTTTTCAATCTTTTAGATTTGATAGATTGGCGTTTGCGTACTGTCAGGCTTTGCCATGAATTAACCAACAAGAAGGGAAAAAGTATACACATGATTTTTAGGGAGCCCATTTCTGTTGAAGAACAATTAACATATAAAGACATAAAATCGTTTGGAGAATTTCTAAAAAAGAAAACTTACGATTTGAAAAAATAAGTCTGCAAGCCAATATTTGAAATTATTCGCAGTTTATTTAATTCCCTAAATATCAATCGGATTTGTGTCGATTCTTTAAGATGAATAAATAATTGTAAAAAAAAAGTTTCAAAAAACTTTCGAAAAGGTTTGGTGTTTTAAAAAAAGGGATTACCTTTGCACACGCTTTTGGGAAATACGGCGAGTGCGCCGGGGTTTACGGGAGCAAAAGAGTAAAGCGTTCATTGACATTATTTCATACTGACAGTAG
>JAVBLO010000053.1:0-5767 GCA_031553415.1 Bacteroidales bacterium
CAATGTGATAATCACATTTCCAAACTACATGACTTTGTTTCTTGTAATGACTCATGAAACAAATATAATAGTTTTTTAAGGCATAGCCAAAAAGAACATGACCACCACCAAAGGTGGTGGATTTTTAAGTTAGATTAAAAATGAAGTTTACACCCTATATCAAAATAGCTTATGCCGGATAATTTTTCATTTTCCATTTTTCTTTCGTAATAATAGTGGTTAAAAAATATTACCTTTGCGCCGAATTTTGAAAAACTAACTATTCTCCAATATTAAAAACAAAGTAATTATGATTTATTCGCACGAAGTACAGCACATGTGTGTTGTCAAAAAAGGAGCAAATCATGGTCCTGCTCCAATTCCGGAAGAAGGAAAATGGGTGAAATCAAAGGAAATCAAAGATATTTCCGGATTGACTCATGGTGTGGGCTGGTGCGCTCCTCAACAAGGCACATGCAAGTTAACCCTGAATGTTAAAGAAGGCATTATCCAGGAAGCATTGGTTGAAACAATAGGTTGCTCAGGCATGACTCACTCGGCTGCAATGGCTTCTGAAATCCTCCCTGGAAAAACATTGCTTGAAGCCTTGAATACCGACCTTGTTTGTGACGCTATCAATACCGCTATGCGTGAATTATTCCTCCAAATCGTTTACGGACGCACTCAATCGGCTTTCTCAGAAGGCGGATTGCCTATTGGAGCCGGTCTGGAAGACTTGGGTAAAGGACTTCGTTCGCAGGTTGGAACCATGTTCGGTACTTTGGCTAAAGGTGCCCGTTACCTCGAAATGGCTGAAGGATATTGCACCCGCATGGCATTAGATAAAAATGACGAAATCATCGGTTATGAATTTATCCATTTAGGAAAATTTATGGATATGATAAAAAAAGGAACTGATGCTAATGAAGCATTAGAGAAATCAAAAGGCACTTATGGCCGTTTCAAAGAAGCTGCTAAATATATTGATCCACGTCACGAATAAAATAAGGAGGAATTAGAAATGGCTAAAAGAGAAGTGAAATTTGAAAGCCAGGATCGTCGTATCGACAGTATCCTGAAAGTGTTGAATTCTTATGGAATCAAAAGCATAGAAGAAGCAGAAGCTATTTGTGACGGAAAAGGTATTGATCCATATCAGATTTGTGAAGAAACACAACCGATCTGTTTCGAAAACGCAAAATGGGCTTACGTAGTAGGAGCTGCTATCGCTATTAAAAAAGGAACAAAAACTGCAGCTGAGGCTGCAGAAGCTATCGGCGAAGGTTTACAGGCATTCTGTATCGCCGGTTCTGTTGCCGATGACCGTAAAGTAGGTATCGGTCATGGAAACTTGGCTGCCCGTTTGCTTCGTGAAGAAACAAAATGTTTCGCTTTCCTTGCAGGTCACGAATCTTTCGCTGCTGCAGAAGGCGCTATCAAAATTGCAGAAATGGCAAACAAAGTTCGTAGAGAATCATTGCGTGTTATTTTGAACGGTTTGGGTAAAGATGCTGCTAAAATTATTTCGCGCATCAACGGTTTTACATACGTACGTACAGAATTCGACTATTATTCAGGAGCATTGAATGTAGTTGAAACTATTCCTTATTCAGATGGACTTCGTGGTAAAGTAAAATGTTATGGTGCTGATGATGTTCGTGAAGGTGTTGCTATTATGCGTGCAGAAGGTGTAGATGTATCTATTACTGGTAACTCTACCAATCCGACTCGCTTCCAACATCCGGTTGCCGGAACATACAAAAAAGAATGTATGGAAAATGGTCACAACTATTTTTCTGTAGCTTCTGGTGGTGGTACAGGTCGTACATTACATCCAGATAATATGGCTGCAGGTCCGGCTTCCTATGGTATGACCGATACTATGGGCCGTATGCACGGAGATGCTCAATTCGCAGGTTCTTCATCTGTTCCGGCTCACGTGGAAATGATGGGATTCTTGGGAATGGGTAATAATCCTATGGTTGGAGCATCTGTAGCGGTGGCTGTAGCTGTTTCGCAAGCAAAATAAGAAAGTTTTTTCTTTATATATAAGAAACTCCTGTAATGTAAAAGTTGCAGGAGTTTTTTGTGTTTTAAAGGGTGTTTTGTGGAAATTTTGTGACTTATATGTGACCATTTTTAAAAAAACAGGAAATGGTCACAAAATGGAATGTAAATATCTGATTTTTATGGAGATATAAAGTTTGAACTAACTTTTCCCAGTGTCTAATTTCAAACAATTAAGCAATGGAAAGAAGTTCATTTGTGACCACTTTCATTATTAGAGAAAGTAAAGTTAGAAAAAATGGAAAAGTGCCTATTGAAGTTTTAATTAATGTAAATGGCGAAAGATGCGCATTTTCAACAGGTAAGAATGTGAATTTAGAAGATTGGGATTCCATTCGGCAAGAAGTGAAAGGTAAAAGTGGTGAAGCTAAGGCTTTGAACAAATACCTGAAAACAGTAAAAACTACTCTTTACAACAAAGAATCAGACCTATTGGAAAGAGGGTTTATTATTACTGCAAGCCTATTAAGAAATGCTTATTTTGACCAAGTGGAAGTTCTGAAAGAGAAATCATTATTTAAATGTCTTTGAAGAACACAACGAGCAACATTATCTATGGAAAAATCTTTGGAAAACTTCGAGTGATTTCATCTCCGGGAGTTCTGTTAAATGCAATTTATAATATTCCAGAATCCGGTTGATAATATCAACTCTCTGGTTACCAGAGAAAGAAAAGGTGTGCATATTTTCATAGTTCATCCTCAATAATAAAAGAAAAACATGACTGTCGTTAGGATTTAAAAAATGCGGATGCAAAGGTTTGGTTCTCACGAACTCGCCATTCTGCATATCAAAAAACATGTTGGGCATGTATCCTTCTGCATTAGGATAAAATCCGAGGAAAATGCTCATCCGAATCATAAAAACCAAATGAAAATTAGCAACCCCATTATCTGCCATATCAAAAATACGGACAGATTGACAAATAAAATCAAATAAATTTTTATTGGATTGAACATCCTTAGTTATATGGGAAATAAATTCTGCAAGAAAGATACTTACGGTACTTTTCACAGGGTCAAACAAAATTCCTGACAATGGGATGTTGCTCCTGGCCTCTTTGATGCGTTGTATATCCCGCAGGTTTTTATGTTCCACTTCCAGGTCAAGAACCGACAATGCATGAAACAATGACTTGGGTACCCGTGTTTGTTTTCCTTTCGATTTTGCAGTCAAATAAGCAACCCGGCCAAATTCTTCCGTATATATTTGAGTGATGGCATATTTATCGTTATACATAAAACTGTGTAACACAATACCTCTCGTCTTATAAAGCATACTTTTGAAATGAAAAATGAAGAATGAAGAATGAAAATTTTAAGACTTGTTTGTACTTATGAGATAAATATTATACTTTTGCAACTCCAAACAGGAATGTCTCTGTAGTTCAACGAATGGAATAGAAGTTTCCTAAACTCTACGGCGGCTGTTTTACGACTGAAAAAGATGTATTTTTCTCCCCTGCGAGAAAGAAACGAACAAAAATAGACCTAAGCCCTTGTAGTTCAATGGATAGAACGACGGTTTCCTAAACCGTAAATTTGGGTTCGATTCCCAGCGAGGGTACAAAAGCATACCAATTATGATATGCTTTTGCTGTATATATAACGCACATTCTTCGAGTTAATTGTACTTTTGCTGGTAATTGTTTTAGAAATGTTTCACAGTGTATGGCAACAATATTCAAATCAGTAGTACTGGAGCATCACAAGAAGCAGGATAATACGTATAATGTGAAGATACGCATTACCCATAACAGGCAAACACGGTATATCTCTACAAATATTTTTGTTACCAAAGAGGATATGACACGTGGGCTCAAAATAAAATCGCAGAACATAATTGATAAGCTGAAACAGGAGGTTGAGAAGTACCAAGAGATAGCTAACACCATTGGCATAGATGAAGCAAAAGCAATGAGTGTTACGGATGTTATTGCCTACATACAAAATTACAAGCTGGAGCGGAAAGCCTTTGAGCTTGATTTTATAAAGTTTGGCGAGGGTGTTGTTAAAGAGCTGGAGGATGCAGGTAACAAAGGCAATGCTTATGTATATAAGGTGGCACTTAACAGCGTAAAAACATATCTGGGGCGTGATAGTATGGATATATCGGAGGTTACGGTACAATTCCTGCATGATTATTGCAACTGGTTACAAACAAAGCCAGATAGAAAGAACCGCCCAGACAAACCAACTGGGAGGCGTACACCATCCCTGTACCTTGCTAATCTCCGAGCATTACACAACAAAGCAAAGGATAAATATAATGAGGAGGATAAAGGCATAATTAAAATACAATGTCGTTTAGTTAAGGAAACATTCGACAATCATCCAATAAAAAAAGTTCTTTGACATTTTGGGGTTAGCAAAAAAAAGCGTAAATTCACGGTATAAATAAAGGGGCTTTCCCTTTCAAAAAAACGAGCGACTATCGGGAAGAATTATTAACAACCATATCAGGATTAATTGATGAAGAATCATTTGTTGGCCGTTCCAAAGACGGCTCAAAGGGGCAATTCACAAGAGACCGGAAACTCTCCTTCAAATCGCTGATAGTAATGCTGTTAAGAGGGATAAAGTCATCACTTCAACGCGAACTGGATTCATTTTTCAAGGCCGTTCTATCTACCGACTACAATATCCGGCAGGTCACCAAAGGCGCATTAAGCCAGTCACGGAGCAAACTCAAGCCGGAAGCCTTCAAGGAAATCAACGATGTGGCCTGTTCGAGTTTCTATTCGGGTGCACCTTATCAGCAATGGCATGGTCACCGGTTATTATCGGTTGATGGCAGTCGTTTGCATTTACCGAATCATCCGACAATAAAAGAAGAGTTTGGGGAACATTTGGTTGGTCGTAATGGTTCCACCCCTGTTTCCATGGCATTGATTTCCCTTCTTTATGACCCGTTAAATTTATTGACCATCGATTCTCAGATTTCCCCTTGGAGTGATAGTGAACAATCTTTATTTCTCAAACATATTTCTAAATTACAAGCAGGGGATTTATTGCTTGCCGACCGCGGTTATCCTAGCATTTACCTTTTTTATTTGTTGAGACTTAAAGGCGTTGAATTTTGTTTCCGGATGAAAGAGGATTGGTGGTTGCCTGTACGAAGTTTTCTGGAAAGCGGATTAAAAGAGATGAGGATAGAATTATCCCTTCCCAAGAAAGATTATCAGAAAGAGCAGGGTCAAGGCTTCAAAGACGAGCCACCCCTTCGTTGCCGGTTAATTTTAATTGAGTTGGCAAATGGGGAAAAAGAAGTCCTGTGTACATCATTGCTTGATTCCACTCTTTATCCATCCGAAGTATTTTCGGAACTATACCATTTTCGCTGGGGTATTGAAGAGGGGTATAAACTGTTAAAAGAACGGTTGGATTTGGAAGATTTCTCGGGTAAAACGGCCAAAGCGGTCAAACAGGATTTTCATGCCAAAATACTGATGATGACTTTATGTGCAGCACTTTCTTTTCCGATAGAAGAAAAAGTCAGGGCGGAGTCATTGGAAGAGAAAAACAACAATGAACGTAAACATGAGAAAAAAATCAACCGCACTTCTGCTTTAGGCATGTTTTATGAGGTTGCCGTCGGAATATTTATCAAGAAAGATTTCAAAAATGCATTGAAGGCTTTTGATGAACTGATGACGAAAACCTGCGAAAACATAAGACCAGGAAGAGCTAATCCCAGAAATCACAGGCCAAAAAAAGTTTAT
>JAVBLO010000042.1:0-17715 GCA_031553415.1 Bacteroidales bacterium
TTTATCTCTAAATTCCTTAAACTTGGCTTTACAACTCGCTTCGTCAGGATATTGTGATACGAAATTTAATAAATTCATGCCTTTGTGATTTAATTTTCAGTAAAGATAATTATTAAGGGCGAAATAACGGATAATCATTTAATTATAAAACAAACATGTATTAATATGTTACGAAGTCAATAAAAATTGTTTACATAAACTCTATCGGACAAATAGTAGTAAAAAATGTTTTTTAGCATAATAATGTTATTCTTCTGTCAAAATTATATTATGTACTCTTGATGTTTACACTCTACTTTTGTCAATGTAATTCATGAACTACAAAAAAGTTTTTAATAACAACTAAAATTGAAATTGTATGAGAATTAAATTGGTAAAAAAGTGTCCTGCTGACATACCAAACTGCCTTGCAACTTCAGATTCATCAATCTTTTTTCCCATGTTTAAATGGATGTAATTCAGTATTTTCTGCATCCGGACAAACTCAAAATCACGGTTTCCTTTTTCACTAACCTCGGATGAGATAATTTGTGCCAAACGTGAAGACAACTGCAAGGCCAGGCTAAGAAACATTTGTACCACTTTTTCCTGAGTCTGATAGCTAAGGATTTCCGATACAGATTGATTAACTCCTGCCGAATTCCGCAATTGACCTGAAACTTCAGACAAGCTGGCTGCGGTCTGGATGAACCGGCTTGACGCTTTCCATTATTAAATCATATAGAATTAAAACCAATGCCGTAGGTATTAAATGAAGCAATCAAAAAAATGAGAACAATAAAAATAGCATTGGCCTGTATGTTTTTAGTGACAGGTTGTAAAAATTTATCTGTGAATAAGCACTCCTGTTTGGATGTTCAAACAGAAAAAATGTCTGAACAGATTATTAATTTACAGGAAACAACAGAGCGCAAGGATACTCTTTCCGAAATTACAGTTTTTCATGAAGATGAGGAGATTATTACAGAAACTGAACACTTTGTTTCAAGAACAATCCGAAGGAAGAAGAGCGATTTTTCGTCTGAAAAAATCCGGCAGCAAATGGAAAACAAATCGGTTGTCGAGGAAAAACATGATTGGGAGCAGGAAACAGAAGTTAAGAAGTTAGAAGAAATACAAACGACAGCAATCAAATCACCTTATTGGTGGCCTATTTTATTGTCTGTCGCACTGCTGGGAAGTATAAGGTTTATTGTTAAGAATAAACTTTTGTTTCGTTAAGCTACGTTTAGTTGTTTATGTATCTGGCCTCATTGTTATTTTAACAACGAGGCCTTTTTTAATATTTTAAAAATACCACTTAAACATAAAAAAATAACATATAAACATAAATTTAATAAAGTTAGTCAAAAAACTTAAAAATTGTGGTTGTTGAGCTTCTTTTTTTAACATAAATTTGCCAAAAGTCAGGAGGGAAATTTACTTATAGAACATTATAAAATCATGATATATTTCAAGTTTTGTCGTTATGAATAACACTCAATATTCAGACGAAGAATTGGTTAATGGATTATTAGCCAACAATGAAAAGATTATTAAATATTTTTTCTTTGAAAAATGCACTCCCATGTTTTGCTATATAATTAAAAATATATTTGATTATAAAGCGGATAAGGAGGAACTTATCAGCGAACTGTTTATTTATATACAAGAAAATAATTGGTATAAGTTACGACTATTTGATTATCGTAGTAGATTGACTACCTGGTTATCAGTAGTAGCAATACGGTTTTTTTATAAGAAACGGGATGAATTGATAGAAAACAGTTCGCAAAATCCTCTAATAATACAGGAAACATCTCATGATCCTTTTGCCCGATTAATGGCTAAGATGGATGTGGTTACTCTATTGCAACAAATGCCGAATGACCGTTACCGACAAGTATTGCAGGCACTTTTTATAGATGATGTGGAGCTGGAACAGTTAGCATTGCAAATGGGAATAACGATAGATAACTTGTATAACATCAAGCGAAGAGCACTTGCGCAGTTAATAGAAATCGTAAAAAGGAATAAATTATAAATACAATGAGCCTATGATACGTCCTGCCGATTACATACATCCCGAAGATGAAACTGCCCGCCGGAACATGGAAGCCATACCTGGATTTGCAGCGGCAATGAAATTGTTTATGAAATATTATGATGAACAGTTAACACATGGGTTAAGTATGGCTAACAAAATCCGCTTGTCATCCACACAATTGCCTGCTATTTATCAAAAATTGTCACCCATTTGTCAACGACTTTCTATTTCTGAGCCTGAGTTTTATTTGGAAATGAATCCATTCCCTAATGCTTATGCTATGGGAGACACCCGTACGATGATCACTGTAACATCGGGTTTATTGGAATCGTTGACGGATGATGAAGTTTCGTCAGTGTTAGCGCATGAATGCGGGCATATTGCCTGTCGACACATGTTGTATCATTCATTGGCGCAAGTGCTATTTCAACAAATAAATAATTTGGGCATTTTGGGCAATGCCATTATGCCTGTGTATTGGGCATTACAGTATTGGAGTCGTCGTAGTGAACTTTCTGCCGACAGGGCAGCCGCAGTTGCTTTAGGTGGTGTGGAAAAAGTGGTGGAAGTCCAAATCCGGTTGGCAGGTGGATCTAAAGCTATTACTCAAGATGTAAATATCGACGAGTTTGTAAAACAGGCTGATTATTACGATTCTTTACAAAACGGCACTTGGGACAAATTGTTGCAAAACTATGCTATACTTGGCGAATCACATCCTTATGCCGCTATCCGGGTGCGGGAGATACTGAAATGGGGTAAAGCCAAACAATGCCGGCGAATTCTCAAAAATATTCATTCCGGTCAGAATGATCATATTTGTGTAAATTGTCGGAATGAGATTGATGAAACTTGGCAGTTTTGCAAATATTGTGGAATAAAATTAAAATAATAACCTTATAAAACATACAATTATGTTATTTGATAAAAACGGAATATTTTGCTTGGATGAGTTAATGGCTACCCGTCCGACTTTTCAAAAAATCATGGAAGATAAAATGGTGACCAACGAAGAAATCAACGGACAAACCGGATTGGTACTTGAACTATTGCAGGACATAGAACAAACATTTTCGCCGGAACAATTGTCAAAGATTGAAAACCTGTTGGCCGAGTTCGGCGTATTATCGGCTGTTTACCAATACAAACAAATCCAAGATATTTACCGACAAAAATAAAGGAAGAAATATGGGAACGTTCAAATCAAGCAAAACATTTTTTGTTTCACCGGAATTGATTCCGGCTATTGCAAACGACATAACCACTGTTTTTACCAATGAAGGTTATCTGGTACAATCCGATAGCCTGATAAGTGGAGGATATGATATTTCCATTACCAAAGGCGGAATGTTCAAAGCCGTATTAGGTATGAAAACCGCACTGAAAATAAATGTTTATTTTACAGGGAATGCTATACAAATAGATGCAGGCGTAGGAATATTCGGACAACAATTTGCTCCAACTGTGGCTACTCTGTTTATTTTTTGGCCAATCGTAATTACTCAAATATGGGGTATGGTTGAGCAATCAAAATTGGACGATAAAGCTATTTCCATTGCTGCTGATACCATTGCACGAGAAGCATCCCACACCACACAAGCTGTTTCTAATACTGTATCTTCTAAATTTTGTACGCAATGTGGAAAAGCCTTGCCGGAAGATGCGGTGTATTGTAGCGGGTGTGGAAATAAAATGTAAAATAATAAAACAACAATGGAGAAACAGTATAAATATTATGCATTTATAAGCTACAAGCGTGAAGACGAAAAATGGGCAAAGTGGCTACAAAAGAAGATAGAATATTACCATTTGCCTGTGGTAATACGGAAATCAAATGCTGATCTTCCGCGTAGATTAAAACCCGTTTTTCTTGATCAAACAGATATTCAGCCCGGATTTTTAGAAAATGAATTAAGTGAAAAATTGGCACAATCGAAATATTTGATTGTGATTTGTTCCCCTCTTTCGGCACAATCGAAATGGGTAGGAAAAGAAATAACTGATTTTATTGCTTTAGGTGGAGCCGAAAAGATTATTCCTTTTATCATCGATGGTATTCCATATAGTAATGATCCCGAAACGGAGTGTATCCATCCGGTTCTTAAAGAAAAATTGCCTGAACTACTTGGTGTTAACATCAATGAGTTAGGAAAAGATTTTTATTTTGTTAAGAAAGAGAAAGCTTTTATTCGCGTAATATCCAAAATATTGGATGTTTCGTTTGATTCGCTTTGGAAAAGACATCGTAAAAGAAGAGTCAATCAAGCTATTGTATGGACGATTTTTTCATTATTGATGATTGCATCCATGATAGGTGTTTGGAAAAACAATCAACCTTTTAATGCAACAGTCAGGCTAAATGAAGTAACGATAAATAATCTCAATCTTCCTTTTGAGAATGGTTATATAGCTATTGTGATAAATAGTGATACAATAACTAAAGAAATCAATTGCTATAATGATTTAATACAGTTCAACAATATCGCAGGTAAGTTTTATGCAAATAGAGTTAACTTTATTTTCGAGATGTATGGTTACCATAAAATTGATACAGTACTTAGTCTTACCAAAGAAGTAAGTATCCCTATACAAAGAGATAACTCTTGGGGGGCATTTTTTGGACAAGTTGTCGACGAGCAGGGGCAACCTGTCAAAGGAGCAGAAGTAATTATTGCAAAAATTGTTTCCCAAACAAATGACAAAGGTATATTTCGAATAGATATTCCTTTGGACAAACAAAAAATGAAACAAGAGATTGTGATTACCAAACAAGGGTATAAACTGTGGAAGAATACAAGTGGACCTTCTGATAAATATGACAGAACTATTATGTTAGTAAAAAAATAAAATGATAATGAAACAATTGATTATTTCTCTTTGTTTGCTGTTGCCTCTGACAACTAATGCGCAAACCATACAAAACGGTAAAACTGTTGAATATCAAGGGAAGAATGCTAAGACACCTTTAGCTGGAGTAAGTATTAAGGTAAGTGATGTAGAGGATGTTAGCAAACAGGATGGTTCATTTCGTTTGGTTTTTCATAAGCTCTCTAAAGGAGATAAAATACCTATAGGTCAGATTTTTAAATCAGGATATGTTATCTTCAATAAGGACGCCTATGACGAATGGCGTATATCAAGCGACAATACTCCTTTTGTCATTATTTTATGCAAGGATGTTGAGTTTGATAGACTAGTAAGAATATATTATAATATAAGTTTGAATTCATATAAGTCTCAATATGAAAAAGAATGGAAAGAGGCTGAAAAATATAAAACGGACAAAGAAAAGTATGAACGTTTGTTGAAAGATGCGAATGATAGGTATAACTCAGCAATAGAACAACTGCAAAAACATGCTGAAACCATGGCGCGAATAGATGAAAGTGCTATAAGTCAGATTGAGCAAGAAGCATTAGATATGGTAAAAACAGGGAAGATGCAAGAAGCTATCCGATTAATGGAATCATTAAACATTAGTAAAGAGTTAAAAAGAATGGCAGAAAAACAAGCTATTGGTGAGCAGATGATACTCGAAAGCAAGCAAGACATTAGCACTCTTTCATCAAAAGCAAAAACGCTTATTAATATTTACCAATCGAATGGAGGAAAAGAAAACTTTGATAAATGTTGTCAGTTATATATTGATATTGCTGATGCAAACTTGACTAATTACGATGAAGTATTTGATTGTGCTATTTTTTTACACAATCAGAAAAAAATGAAAGAAGCTGAAAAATATTATTTGATTGCAAAACAAATTAAAAATATATCACAAGATCAACTTGCTGCAATTCTTAATAATTTGGGAATATTGCACTCTAGTCTCAAACAATATTCCGTCGCAGAAAAAGAGTATAATGAGGCGTTAGTTATTTATCGAGAATTTGCAACTCAAAATCCAGAGATGTATCGTAGCAATATTGTTGAAGTCCTCATCAATTTAGGAAATTTGCACCGAGAACTCCTCAGATACCTTGTTGCAGAAGAGGTGTATAACGAAGCGTTAGTTATTAGTAGGGAACTTGTAGCTCAAAATCCAGAAGTATATCGCAGTGATTTAGCTTCAGTTCTTTCTGAGTTAGGTCTTCTATACTCTGATTTTGGTCAATACTCTGCTGCCGAAAAGAAGTATAACGAAGCGTTAGCAATTTATCGAGAGTTTGCTACTCAAAATCCCGATACTTACCTTGGTGAAGTTGCCTTTCTTTTGAATCGTTTAGGAAGTTTACATTCTGATCTCGAACAATATTCTATCGCAGAAAAAGAGTATAGTGAGGCATTAGTTATTCGTCGTGCTCTTGTAATCAAGAACCCAGACCTTTATCTGAATGCTGTTGCAGGTATTCTTAATAATTTGGGAATTCTACACTCTGATCTCAAACAATATTTTGTCGCGGAAAAAGAATATAGTGAAGCATTGGTTATTCGCAGAAAACTTGCGGATCAAAACCCGATATATCGTAGTGATGTTGCTATGATCCTTTTGAATTTGGCAAATCTGCATTCTAATCTTAAACAATATTCTATTGCCGAAGAGGAATATAGTGAGGCATTAATTATTTATCGAGAATTTGCCTCTCAAAATCCCGACGCATACCGTAAAGAAATAGTCTCGGTACTTTATAATTTAGGAATTTTGCGAAAAAATCTCAAACAACACCCTGTCGCAGAAAAAGAAGATTAAAAATATGAAATTTGTTTATTTATAAAACAATTATGTGTGAATTTTTATCAATAACTTAATATTTTATTTTATGAAGCAGTTTATTTTAGTTTTCTCATTAATTCTATCGTCGTGCTCTTTATGGGCTCAAAAAAACAGTAATTATCAAAAAGAAGCTGAACTATATTCTGGTTGGCATCTTCTAAAAACTCAAAATTATCAAATATTTTTTCCTAAAAAACCCACTAAAAGTTCTGAAATTGCAAAAACAGAAATGAAAGGGTATGAGGAAGTAAAAATGGATATTTATAGTTATGAGCCTATAAATAGTGATGCTGACTTAAATGGCTATTATGCAATCACAGAATATACTTATCCTGTTGAAAGAGAAATTGAGGCTGACGAAAAAGAAATTTTAGAATACCTTTTTAAATATTCAATTGATGGTATGATTGATAATGTTAATGGCAGGAAGTTGACAGAAACAGTTAAAAATCTACATGGGTTTGCAGGCAGGGAAGTTAGGGTGAGCATCCAAAAACAATTTATCATTACCGCACGAGTTTATTGGATTAAGGATACAATGGTTATGATTATGGTTGGAACGGACATAGATAATGATTTTAATACCGATATTGATAAATTTTTGGATTCATTTAAATTATTAAACTAAGTGTCTCATTTTGCAAAGCAACTTATTTCAATTCAAATCATCATTTTTAAACACAAATCATGACCACCAAACAAAAACGCAATATTTTCCGTATAAGTCAGTTTTTAATAGCTGCATTGCTATTTGTGTTATTATGGCTAGTAAGTAGCCACTGTAATCAAGGCGTAGAATTGTTGTTTAAAGCTATCCTCATTTTATCTGGATTATGGTTCTTGCTATCATCCATATATCATTTTGTCAAAAAGTCGGTTTGGATTGTAGTAGCTTTTTGCTTGATATACTTATTTGGTGTTTATATTTACCGTTGTAGGCAACCTGAATGTTTAACGACAAATCAGGAGACAAAAAATGTAAATATCATTAAGCCTATTAATGAGGCATTGTCTGTATTTTATCCATCTCGAGGGGACTTTGACGAAAAAACTGGCATTCATAATTCTTTGGATTATCAATTGCTACACCTATCTTCTTTCTTTTTCCTTGCTATGGTGGGCTTTGCCATTTTTGGTCGCCGTCTGATGAATCGTAGTGGGTATTCATTTACTTTCAAAAAACACCGGAATATTTTCTGGGGATATAGCGAAGCTGGTATGTTACTAGCAAAAGATATTTTAAAAAACGACAATGTTTGGCAGCAATGTGTTTTCATGCTCTCTGAATCTATCCGTGACGACAAGGATAAAGACAAACTGATTTTTGACAAAATCGACAAAATGGGTGCTATTGTCCTTTATCAGGATTTTGATTCTACAAAAAAGAAATTAGCTAAAGGTCGCCGACATTTCTTCCTTACCGAAGATCAAGATTTCAACGTGCGTATGGCTCTGAAAGTGTCCGAATCGAGTACCGAAAATAATTCATCCATCCATCTCTATATCCGCACAGAACAGGAACGAATAGATAATTTCTTTTCTCAACAAAATAATGTAGAATTGCACTTTTTCAACCAATCCGATTTAACAGCTCGTTATTTCGTAGAACAACATCCTATGTTAACTTCACCCGGAATAACTATAGAAGAAGAAAAACTATTAGTAAATGGAAATTTTAGTTTGTTGTTATTGGGTTTTGGTTGGCAAGGTCGTGAACTGCTGAACAAATGCATTTGCGATGCCCAATTCAAAGGGAGTTCATTCAAAGCTACCATTATTGACAAGGGCTTTGAACCGGAACAGGGCGATTATCCGCTTTTGTACAACGAGTATATAAAAAAATATAATTTGATATTTAACCCTAAAGAGGTAAGTGAAGTTGGTAGCAGTGTATTTTACAAATGGCTCAATGGCAACATTACGAACTACAACCGTATTATTATTTCCTTAGGTGATGATCATACCAATATTGAAACGGCTGTAAAACTGGCTCGTATTCTTCAAAACAAAGGAAAAGGAATCAGCAATAACGAGGAACTTCAAAGCCTTATTTTTGCCCATGTACAGCAAAAAGACAAATACGGATATTACAAAGACAAAAAAATGAAATCTCCTATTACCATTTTTGGCGACTTATCCGAAATCTATACCCACGATGTGGTAGTAAACGAAAGCATGGACAGGATGGCTAAAATGGTAAATTACGTGTATTCAAAGTGGGATGTTGAGAAATTTGAAAGATTAGATGATAAGTGGGATGAAATAGAAGCGATCTGGGAGTGCGAATCTATCTTTAATAAGAATTCAAGCCGAGCAGTATCCATGAATGTCAGGAATATTTATGAAATCATAGGTGAAGAATGGAGCATATTAGAAAATAAAGATAAATTAGAAATCTTGGCAGAAAATGAACATTTGCGTTGGAATGCTTTTCATCTTGTAAATGGTATCCGCAAATGGTATGTGGAAGATATAAATACTGAAAATGCAAAATTGAAGGATAAAAATGACAACTTATTAAAACATGGATGCTTGGTTGATTTTGATGAATTACCTCTGATTTCGGAAAAAGTAAATACAATCAGAAAACGTAATGGAAATATGAAAGAGGAAAATTATCAAGAGACAGACAGGCGGATTACCCGGCATTTTCCATTGCTCTATAAAGAAATGAACAAATAAACAAAAAAACACAAGCAATGAATAATTACATCCCCAATCCCATAGATACCTCGCAAGTATTGCTTGATAAAAAATTGCTTGAGCTTACCGAACTGTTGGCAAAAAATACCCATGAAGTATGGGCAGAGCAACGCATAAAAGAAGGATGGCAGTATGGCAAAGAACGCAACGATGAACAGAAAAAACATCCTTGCCTCGTTCTTTACGAAGAATTGCCTGAAGCAGAGAAGCTGTATGATCGTAATACAGCTATAGAAACGTTGAAAGTGATTGTAAAATTAGGATTTGAGATAAAGAAGAAATAAATATGAAATCCGATAAATTCAAAAAACTTACCGACGAGCAACTTGCCGCCTTTATCGACGGCAACACGTCTGAATCAGAAAACGAAACTGTTTTAGATTCCATCCAAACAAAAAAAGATTTGGAAACACTTGCTATGTCTATAACTGCAAAAAACATTGCAGAAGAAACTGATGATGAGTTGGACGATATGCCGGATGTCAGCAAACTTTCCTGCGAAACAGTTAAGTTGCAACCTTTTGAATCCTTGCCTATGGCTGGTTTTTTAGGCAATAATCCCAACGATTCGGAGAATCCGGATGAGGTCGAAAAGAAAAAATAATCGGTTAAGGTCAATTAAGTTTCTGTTGCAAAGCTTGCTGCTATTCGGAATACTCTACCTGCTGTTTTTTGCTGTAGGCGGAGCATTTGTGTGGTATGGTTGTGTATTAGCAAAAATGAAATTAACCTATCCCTACACGCTACCTTACGATTTACCCCCCATGCTTATCATTTTACTGCTATTCGGCGGACTATTGCTTATCTACAAAATGTTCGGTTCACTGGCAGCTATTCAAAAAATCAACCGTTCGGATTTACATAAGATAACCCGATCAGAATACCCCACCCTATTTGCATTGATTGATGAAGTTCCTATTGCTATGCGGGTGAAGAAACCTCAGCACGTTTATTTGTCTGCTACCGCTACCGCATCCATATTCCTGAAAACCGGCTTTTGGAATGCTTTTTTTTCGGCAAAAAAGAATCTGGAAATCGGCATGGGACTGATACAATTTTTGAATCAGGAAGAGTTGCGGGCTGTTTTAGCGCACGAGTTCGGACATTTTTCGCGGAAATCAATGCAAATCAACGGAACTGTATATGCTGTAGGACAAAGTATGCAGTATTTGGTCAAAAAGGTACAACTAAAGAAACGAGGGACATTCGAAGATCAATACTATATTTTTGCATACCTTTTTCGTTCATTGACTGATCTGCTTTTTACTAAACTTTCAAAAGATTTCGCCTCTTTTTCTATTGAAATGGAATATGATGCTGATTGCTTGTCTGCTCAATATGTGGGACGTGAAGCATTGGTTTCGGCTCTATTGAAATCTTCTTTTGCTTTGCAAATGTTTGACCGAACACTGACTAACATCGGTATACTAGCCCAATCGGACAAAGCGGTTGCCGATTTTTATACAGCACAATACTATACTGCTGCTTGTTTTTTACAAGCCAAGCAAATTCAGTGGAATAACGATTTCATTGCCGACCCTTTCCCAAATGTTCCTTTGTCAAAGTTGACCAAATTAAGATTGGAAAAATTGCAACTATTTTCAGTGTCAAACCTGAAGGAACAACAGGAGACCATCAATCCTGCAATCCGGTTATTCCCCCAGTTTAATGAAAAGTGTCATGTGTTTACTCAAGGGATTTACCAAAATCAATTCATAGTCAATTTATCTAAGCTAAACAATTGCAGTTTTTTACAATATGGGAAATGGGTGTCAAAATATTACAACCAATTGGAAACGGTTCAAAAATCCGGACAGGAGGTGGAAATAGAGATTGTATTAGAAAAAGGCTTACACAAGACACCTTTGACCGAATTGTTTTTTTATGTTTATTGGGATGATAAAAACGTTGGAAAAGGTCAGTGCAGAAAAGGTTTCACATTGAAAATTCAAACATCCGTAGGAAAACATCATTTGAAAATAGAAGGCGCATATATCAAATACCTACCGATAGTGATTACGATTGAAAACGCACATAAACATATCATTAAATTGGACTATAAGCATTTTTTATGGAAAGGCGAATATCGTTTTTCGGTAAAGGACGTGGAAAATATTGAAAAACAGCAATTATACAAGTAAAATATTAGAAAAAACGTTATGAACGCCATTGATCCTAAAATGAAGATTAGCGAAATATTGAAAATGTATCCCGAAACATTGAATATTTTCCGTTTTTACAATATGAAATGTGCCGAAGACAATGATTATGCGGACAAAACTTTGGAAGAAAACTTTGTCTTTGAAAAAGTTAACTTCGTTAATGTTTTGTCCCAATTAGATAAAATAGTTCACAAGCAGAAACCGGAAATAGATACTAAAAAACAACAAAATAGCATTTCAGATAATCGAACGGAACATGGAGTTTGTGAAGTTTGTGGCAAAACGTCCAAGCTTTATAAAATAGAAGTCCTATTGGCTAAAAAAGATGATAAAATGCAATTCAAGAAAATACGGTTTTACGAATGCAAGGCTTGTTTGAAGGGAAGTTGGGTTTACTGGTTGTTAATAACTTTAGTTTTAGTTTTTTTAATCATACCCATCGTTTTACTATATGACTGGTTAATATCGTCCGGGTTACAATCTGGTACTGCATGGAAATTAATAGGCTTGATACTATTAATCATTGTTCCGTTATCAATTAAAAGTATATCATATATCTCTCGCTCCCCTATTAAGTACATGGATTTGGAGGCAATCAGAAATTTATTACAGGAAGGATATTATATCGCATATGTTCATTCAAAACATTTAGATATGTTGAGTGGTGATATCGCATTATCCAAACATCATGGCATAGTTCATTTAGCAGGTTCAAAGTCGTACTATTATTCAGAAGGATTCCAGAAGAAATGCACAACACAGGTTAAAGAAAACGATATTATATGGACAATGCCACTCAAAGCGGCCTTTATAAAAGCATCACAGGCATAACATGAAAAATATGGCACTTATATTGGATTGTTGTTCTTGAATATCAAAAAAGTAAAAAGAAGAATGGGTTTTGGTGCTATTCCTTTCTTTTTCTGTTATATACCGATTCTGTATTTCATGTGGACTAATTATGATTGGAATCTTTATGTTGATAATCCCTTGGATAATCCTGTGGAATTTGCAGTAAACAACGAAACCTACTCTATTCCTCCGAAAACATATCAATCATTTGATTTTCGCTCCCCTAATCTATCTATAAGCTATAAAGGGGAGATTTATCCTTTCGAAAAATCGGGCAAATATGTCTGCAATATCAGCAATAAATAATTTTCTTCCTGTTGATAGATTTTTCCAACATCATTCCTCCATATTGTAAAACTCATAATTATCAACTTAAAAATCGAAAAAAATGAAAGCAAAACTCCTTTTATCCTGGCGCATCCTGGTTGCCATCGGCCTAACCGCCATCATCTTCTTTATCGGATTACTCACTTACGAATACATTCAGGAGAAAAGAAGACATAGTAGAAACGATTATTGCTATACCTCAAGCCAATACAGCGAAAATTACCAATTCGAGTGGCACAAAGCAAAGGTTAGAACCAAGAGCACTCAAACCGGTAAATACCTTACGCCCCCATTAGAATATATTTATGATAATTTTCAGATACGAGATACCCTGACAGTATTCTTTTATAAAAATAAACGGGGATATTTGAATGTATATAGCGGAGAAATAGTTTTACCAGCTCAATATGACAGAGCCTGGGTGTTTTCCGAAGGATTAGGCGCTGTGGTTAAAGACAATAAGTTAGGATTTATCAATAAAAAAGGAGAAGAGATTATAACTTGCCGGTTTGAGTGGAATAACCATTCATCTAATCAACCTGATTATCTTTTTAAAAATGGTTATTGTGCTGTTATGGATTCCTTAGGTAAGTGGGGTTTCATCAATACGAAAGGAGAATGGATCATTGAGCCACAATATTCTTATGTAGAACGTTCTTATCGTGGGTATTATTCAATAAAGAGCAACGAGAAAATAGGTTTATTGGATGAGAGCCTGCAACAAATCTTTCCTGTGGAGTATGATTGGATTGAATTGGAAACGGAAGGCATCGTAGTACGGTGGCAGGACAACCAGAAATTATATGCTTATGATGGGAAAACCGTTCTTCAACCATTTGTGTATAATGACGTTACGGATATTTATTACAATTCAGGCAAGGTAAATGATTCGGGAGAATATATTTACATCAAAAGCGATTATATGGAATTTACCATTGGAGATAATTCCGGATTGATGAATAAATATGGAAAAGTTGTGGTTCCTGCCATTTACAAAGATATTAAAGCATTGGGAAATGAATTGTTTTCATGCAGAGTTGCCGGATATAATCATTATATTACCATTGATAACAAAGGAGAGGTGATATTCTGAAAATAGGTAAATAAAAATATTTATTTTTGCAAAAACGAAAATCTCTTATGGAAATAATCAACTATCAGCAATTAGTGGAAGAACAACGGGATAAACTGTTTGAATCAGTATCCAAACGCTTCACTCCGGAGGAAACAGAGCTTATCCGTGATGCCTATTTCTTTGCAGAAAAAGCACATGCGCCGCAAATACGTAAAAGCGGGGAGCCTTATATCACACATCCCATTGCCGTGGCCCGTATTGTTAGCGAAGAAATGGGATTGGGCGCTAATCCTGTTATAGCTTCGCTCCTTCACGATGTGGTTGAAGATACACCTCATACTGTAGATGAAGTGAGGAAACATTATGGAGAGGATGTGGCATCATTAGTCGGGGTTGTTACCAAAGAGAAGAAGGAAAATTATGAGACATCGAAGCAGGTCGATAATTTCCGGCACATGCTCAACTCTATCCATTACGATATCCGGGCATTGTTGATTAAACTTGCCGACAGGCTTCATAACATGCGTACGCTAAAATCGATGAAACCCGAAAAGCAACTGAAAATTGCCGGCGAAACCGATTATTTTTATGCGCCTTTGGCCAACCGCCTCGGACTCCACAATATTAAAACCGAACTGGAAAACCTCAGCTTGAAATACCGTTCTCCACACGAATATGAAGAAATAGAAAGGCAAATCAATGAATATGTTTCCGCTCATTCCGAATCTGCCGAGCTCTGGATGCAGCCCATACGGGATTTACTTGCCACAAAAGGAATCAGGGCGACAGTTACCTGCGATAAACGCAGTGTCTATTCCATCTGGAGAAAGATGCAGAAAAATAACCTGTCATTCAAAGAAGTAGAACATATCCGTGTCGTTCATATCACATTTGAACACCAGCCCGGTAGTATTTTAAGTGAGAAAAACCAGGCATTGCAGATTTATTCCCTGCTGACAAGCCTGTATATAGAAAAACCCCTGAGCCTCAGTAATTATCTGGATTCTCCCAAAGAAAATGCTTACCGCAGTCTACATTGCAAATTAATGGGAAATGAAGGCCGCTGGATGGAAATACATATCCAATCGGACGAAATGTTGCTGACTTCAACTTATGGATGTCTTGTAGAACGTAAAACCGGAATCGAAAATTGGATTGCCAAGTTCCGTCTTGTCCTGAAAGATATTGCCAACCGTGGAAAAGATAATGTATTTATAGAAGATGTTGTCTCTGCATTTTATTATGATGATATAGTTGTTTTTACATCTACCGGACATGCCGTTACAATGCCTAAAGATGCTACAGCACTTGATTTTGCGTATGAAATCCATACCCGTATTGGTGAAAAAGCGAAATATGCGATTGTCAATGACAAGCTTTGTTCCATCAGGACTGTTTTGCAGAGAGGCGACAGGGTTTATGTTGGAACAGATGATGAAGTCTTTCCTAAACCTGGATGGCTGGATTTTGTAAAAACCTATAAGGCTAATAAAAGCATCCGTCTGTACTTACAACGGGCCAAACAGGATACTCCCCATTTGGCTCCCTATATATTTTGTCCGGAATGCCGTCCTTTGCCAGGAGATGAGGTTGTTGGGTTTTGTGAAAAGGATGGTAATATACGTGTACATAAATGCAATTGCAGCAATGCGATTTCCCTTTCCGCCCGGCAGGGAGATATTATTGAAAATGTAGGCCTGGAACCATTTAAAATATATAAGTATCCTGTCCCAATCAGTGTTAAGGGGGTAAACAGAGATAGATTTTTATTAGATTTGGTTGATGAAATTTCCAACCGGCAAAATTTGAGCATTGAATCTATTTCTATTACCTCGAAAGATGAAATCGTAGATTGCAAAATCACGTTGTTGGTTCATTCGGCCATGGAATTGAATAAAGTGATGAATGACATAGGTAAAATGAAAAATATTCATGAAGTCAAGCGATTGAAAGGTTAAATGCCAGTACCCCTTGAGTGTTTGTATGTTAAACAAACTTTTATTACCTTTGTTTCGTTTTCGTAAGGAAACGACTGTAAAATAAAGATGAAAGTGTTTAACTTTTGTTCCTAAGTGGAAATCTGACAGTTTCAAAAGCACAGGGATAAATAACAGACACTCATCATCTGTTTGGTATATATTGCAACAATAATATATCAGCAGGTGTGGGGTATTGTTTATTTGTGCTTGGGTTTTGTCAGAACCTCCACTTAAATAGACTAATAAACCCACACTTTCTATTTTAAATAGTCTGTATTCAGGAAAACAATATTGGGGAGGAAATTATTTGTGAGGGGATAAAAACAATTCAAATTTAATTTATGGGGAAAATTTAATCATTAATTGTAATTATAATCAGTGAAAGTGTTTAGCTTTTATTCTTGAGTGGAAATCTGACAAATTAACTTAAGTACAGGAATAAAACAATACTTGAATTCATAACTTTATTAAGGTATGTTGTGCAGTAACGGTTGTATGATATGCTATTGATAAGTGTGGGAGTGTTGTTTATATGTGCCTGTTCTTGCGGAACTGCATAAGAATAAACTAACAATTCCACACTTTCTTTTTATCTAATCCGCTTCTTGGGAATTGAGGAGCAAAAAACAACTTTTTCAATATGAAGCGAAAATCACTATTCAATTTTCAATTCAGGACAAAAACATTTATCAAGGGTATTTGCGGATTAGGCGTGTTAGCCATAAGCGTATGCCTGTATTCCTGTGTGACACAACAAACGGTTTCGTATGCAAACGTTTCCGTACCGGAAGAAGGCGGTATTAATTTCGTCAGGATTACAGATGATGCCGACAAAGTAATTAATCCTGTACCCACAAGTAGTTTTCCGATAAGTACATCTACAAGTCTTATCACCTGGTGGGTAAATCCGATTATTTCAGTTTCTCCCGACGGAAGTAAAATTGCTTATGTCAACTACAAGGAAAACATGTCTAATATTATGGAGAAAAGCGCTACCACCGGCGGACCATCTACTCAGCGCACATTCCGGAACAGGGTTACCGATTTTTCCTGGTCGCCCGATGGCAAGAAATTCTGCTTTTCGGAAAACAGGAATAATATTTCCGGAATTTATCTGGTTAATTCCGAACAGGGCTCTGTTGTACGCCAGATATCCACAACTTCGGCTAATGACTATGCTCCGGTTATGACAAAAGACGGCAAAACCATTTATTTCCATCGACGTGAGGGTACCGATATCTACAGCTTGTGGAGTTTCGATGTAGATAAAAATCTTTTCTCTAATTATTCCAGGGGTATGACTCCTTGTGTTGTGCCGGGAAATGCTAACATTATCTATTGTGCACGGTTTACTACCAATAAGGAAAGTGAAATCTGGAAACTTAACCTTGAAACCGGAACTGAAGAAATCTTACTCTCCAAACCAGGTAAGAGTTTCACCACACCTAAAATATCTCCTGATGGTAGATGGATTCTGTGTACGGGAAGTAGTGTGACTGCCAAGAACAAGCAAAATACCGACATATTTGTTATCGCAACCGATGGTACATTGTTTACACAGTTTACTTATCATCCTGGAAATGATTTGTCTGCTGTATGGTCACCGGATGGAAGAAGCATCTATTTCGTTTCCCAGAGAGGATCGACCAAAGGAGAGTATAATGTATGGAAAATGGATTTTAACATGTGATCATTTAACACGTTTAACAATTAAATTCAAATTAAATGGAAAAAATAAAATTTCACTATTGTCCGACTAAAATTTAATATTCAACAAAATCCTATTGAAATCCACATAAAACGGTGTTGAACCCAATAGTTTCAAAATAGACCTCCCCCTTTTTCAGGAAAAATTGATTGTCAATTGTCCCTGAGGTGGT
>JAVBLO010000038.1:0-10424 GCA_031553415.1 Bacteroidales bacterium
ACCTCAATGAGTTCTGTTACAAATTTAATAGAAGATATTTCGGACAAGCTCTATTTGGAAGGCTGGTATTAGCAGCCATGACTAGCACAGCCGATTTCAAATCTAAAATTTACAATAGGACACTTTGCGGATAATCATAAATAATTATTAATATTTTTCATATAGCTAATGCTTGTTGGCATATTGATTGGTATATTTAACTCCCAAAGAACTCAAAAATGAGGTGAAGATGTTTTCGCGGTTTTTATTATTCAACATATAGTTTAAGATGTTATTATTTGATTTATTAAGTATGTTCCCAAATTTATTATTTGTGTTATTTGTCATTTGCCTAATATTAGCAATGATTTATTACAATCGAGAAGTAGTTTTATATAACGTATATTTTAGTTAATTTTTTATTTGCATTAATTAATTTTATGCGTTAACTATATTTTATTAATAATTTTAAGATTTATTTCACTTCTATTCTGAAGTTATTGCTGGATAAATGTCAATATCGTTCGTTTTACAGGAGAAGATGGGTTTGTTATATGGAGAAATTCTATGTTTTTCAGTTTTATACCTTTTGAAGTAATCTTATTTGAAATTTTTCTTACAATTAATATAATCAAAATGGAAAAGAGATTTTTATCTTGAATTTCATTTTGGATTTTTTTTTTTGCTTTTATGAAAAATTAAATAGCTGTTTTTCAGTTATTTAATTTTAAAAATGGAAAATTTTTTCAATAAGTGAAATATAATTAGTGATATGTTTGGATGTTTTGAAAGTAATTCATAATTTTGTAGTCTTGTTCCTTGTCAAATAGAAAAACATAACATACAACAATCAAAAAACTATTATAACTTTTTAGCCGTGGATAGAAAAACGTACTTATTTGATGAAGCTTATCAAGCTTCCCTCGATTATTTTACGGGCGACGAATTGGCCGCTAAAGTGTGGGTCAATAAATATGCGTTGAAAGATGCTTTTGGTAATATTTACGAAAAGTCCCCTGATGATATGCACAAGCGTTTGGCTAAGGAAATCGGAAGAATCGAAGCTAAATATGCCAATCCTTTAACAGAAAAAGAACTTTACGCCCTATTCGACAAATTTAAATATATAGTCCCCCAGGGAAGTCCAATGACCGGCATTGGAAACAATTTTCAGGTAGCTTCCCTTTCTAACTGCTTTGTAATCGGAATTGATGGTAGCGCTGACTCATATGGCGCTATCATCAAGATCGATGAAGAACAGGTTCAACTGATGAAACGCCGTGGTGGAGTAGGGCATGATCTTTCTCATATCCGCCCGAAAGGTTCTCCTGTTAAAAATTCTGCCCTGACGTCTACCGGTTTGGTGCCTTTTATGGAACGTTACTCCAATTCTACCCGTGAAGTTGCCCAGGATGGCCGGCGTGGTGCATTGATGTTGAGCGTTTCTATTAAACATCCGG
Source organism: Bacteroidales bacterium (assembly GCA_031553415.1). GTDB lineage: Bacteria > Bacteroidota > Bacteroidia > Bacteroidales > Azobacteroidaceae > JAIRVZ01. The sequence continues at coordinate 1,440 of JAVBLO010000038.1, forward strand.
ATTCCGAATCTTTTATCGATGCTAAAATGACAGACGGTAAAGTTACCGGAGCCAATGTTTCGGTGAAAATCGATGATGATTTCATGAAAGCAGCAACTTCAGGAAAATCTTACTATCAACAATATCCTGTTGATTCGGAAGATCCCTGGGTTGTGAAAGAAATTGATGCGCAGTCCTTATGGAAGAAAATCGTACATAATGCATGGCGTTCTGCAGAACCCGGTGTTTTGTTCTGGGATACAATTATCAATGAATCTGTTCCTGATTGTTATGCTGATTTAGGCTTTCAAACCGTTTCCACTAATCCGTGTGGAGAAATCCCTCTTTGCCCTTATGACAGTTGCCGTTTGTTGGCTATTAACTTATATTCGTATGTAGTTAATCCTTTCAAAAAAGATGCATATTTCGATTTTGAGTTGTTTAAAAAACATGTAGCTTTGGCTCAACGCATCATGGATGACATTATCGATCTTGAAGCCGAAAAAATAGATGAAATATTAGAAAAAATAGACGCTGACCCTGAACAGGAAGAAGTAAAACATTCGGAAAGAGCTCTTTGGCAAAAAATCCGTCAAAAAACGCTGCAAGGCCGCCGTACAGGTGTTGGTATTACTGCTGAAGGTGATATGCTGGCTGCTATGGGACTTCGTTATGGTTCGGAAGAAGCTATTGATTTTTCTGAAAAGGTACAGAAAACATTGGCTTTGAGCGCTTATGGTTCTTCTGTCTTATTGGCTAAAGAACGTGGCGCTTTCGGGGTATACGACAGTAAAAGGGAAGAAAATAATCCTTTCATCAACCGCTTGAAAGCCGAAGAACCGAAATTTTATAAGGATATGGTGAAATATGGACGCCGCAATATTGCTTGCTTGACTATTGCTCCGACCGGAACTACCAGTCTGATGACACAAACTACTTCGGGTATAGAACCTGTTTTCCTGCCTGTATATAAACGCCGCCGGAAAGTGAATCCGAATGACATTTCTGTAAAAGTTGATTTTGTTGATGGAAATGGTGATGCATGGGAAGAATATGTCGTTTTCCATCACAAATTTGTAACCTGGATGGAAGCAAACGGATATTCCACAACAAAAAAATATACTCCGGAGGAAATCGATGCCTTGGTAGCTAAATCACCTTATTACAGGGCAACTTCGAATGATGTGGACTGGTTACAGAAGGTGAAAATGCAAGGTCGTATGCAAAAATGGGTTGATCATTCTATCAGTGTGACAATCAATTTACCTAATGATGTAGATGAAGAGTTGGTTAATAAACTGTATGTTGAGGCCTGGAAATCGGGTTGTAAAGGTTGTACGGTATACCGTGACGGTTCGCGCAGTGGTGTGTTGGTTGCGGCTGATTCTGAAGAAAAGAAGAAAAAAAATTGTAACTGCATAGAAGTTCACGAATTATTGGCAAAACGTCCCCGCGAGCTGGAAGCTGATATCGTTAAATTTCAAAATAACAAGGATAAATGGATTGCTTTTGTTGGGAAAATCAACGGACATCCTTATGAAATCTTTACCGGTATCAATGATGAGGAGGAAGGTATATTCTTACCTAAAAATATTTCTTCCGGTACAATTATCAAAAATACTGATGAAAGCGGAAATAAACGTTACGACTTCCAATATACCAATAAAAGAGGTTATAAGACGACTATTGAAGGGCTGTCTGATAAATTCAACCCTGAATTCTGGAACTATGCCAAACTAATTTCTGGCGTATTGCGTTATGGAATGCCTATTGAGCAGGTAATCAAGCTCGTACAAGGCCTGGAATTGAACAATGAATCTATCAATACATGGAAAAATGGAGTCGAACGTGCATTGAAAAAGTATGTGACAGACGGAACCGAAGTGAAAGGCCAGAAATGTCCCAATTGTGGTAAAGAGTCCCTCATTTTTCAGGAAGGTTGCTTGAGATGTACTGAGTGTGGTAACTCTAAATGCGGTTAAATAATAATGGTACTGTATCCTAAGCTAATCATTGATGCCCTGCAAAACGTCCGCTATCCGGGAACGGGAAAAAATATTGTGGAAATGGGGATGGTTAATGATGACATCCATATTTCCGGTAATAAAGTATCGTTTTCCCTTTTGTTCGAAAAACCTAATGATCCTTTTATTAAATCGGTGGTAAAATCGGCTGAAACTGCTATCCTTACTTATGTAGGGGAGGATGTTGAAATAAAAGGGAATATCAAAGTTATTGCTAAACAAGTTGCACGTCCCGAGACTGATAAGTTATTGCCGCAGGTAAAAAATATTATTGCCATTTCGTCGGGAAAAGGTGGCGTCGGGAAAAGTACGGTGTCAGCTAATTTGTCTGTTGCACTGGCTAAATTAGGTTACAAAGTCGGATTGTTGGATGCTGATATCTATGGCCCTTCTATTCCTAAAATGTTTAATTTGGAGGAAGCGCGTCCTGTATTGGAAAATATCGGAGGCAGGGATTTGATTATTCCGGAAGAAAACTATGGTGTAAAAATCCTTTCAATAGGATTCTTTGTAGATAAAGGAAGTGCATTGGTTTGGCGTGGAAACATGGCGAGTAATGCATTGAAACAATTGATTGCCGATTCTAATTGGGGCGAGTTGGATTATTTCCTGATTGACTTACCCCCGGGAACGAGTGACATTCACTTAACGATGGTTCAGACGCTTGCAGTTACCGGAGCAGTAGTAGTAAGTACTCCTCAGGAAGTCGCTTTAGCTGATGCCCGCAAAGGAATCAACATGTTTACAGGAGAAAAAGTAAATATTCCGGTGCTTGGTTTAGTCGAAAATATGGCTTGGTTTACTCCGGCAGAACTTCCAGAAAATAAATACTACATTTTTGGTAAAGAAGGCTGCAAAAGGTTGGCTGAAGAAATGAATGTTCCTTTACTTGGGCAGATACCGATTGTACAAAGTATTCGTGAAGGTGGTGATGAAGGAAAACCGGTTGCACTTAATGACGATTCAATAACAGGCAGAGCCTTTTTATATTTGGCAGAAGAACTTGTAAAACAGGTTGATTATCGCAATGAGCATTTGGAGGGGACAAAACGGGTGGAAGTGAAAAAATAATTGTAAGCAGCATGCTGGAAAATCCAAAAAGTGAGCCAAAAATCCTTAGCGAACCTGCAGTGGCTTATCAGACAACTGCCTCCAAGACCTCATCTTCCGTAGAGTGGAATCCTAATATCACACATTTCGCTTCAAGTATTCGCAAAATTCGGAATATTCGCAAAGTTCGTTTGTAAATGTAAAAGTGTATATATTCACATATTTTGAACCTTTTACAGCACTTCCCAAATCCCACCAATTATTCCCTGAATCAAGATTTACATTTTTTAGACCAACCTTATAAGCCGTTTCAATGGTGTTATCTGGTTGACTTGTCAACCATGATTTCAACTCTGCAATCGAAGTGAATACATTATCTCCTGTACTACCACCGCTACTCCACTTAGCATATAGCGTAAAATTACTTGTTACCGAACTTACCGAAAGAACATTTACAAAGAAATAATTGTTATATTTGTGAACATATTTGTTGACAAATTATTATCTTTGCAAAATGAATAGTGTTGGACATTATATTCATTCCCATATCAAAGAGGGTGGGCACAAGCAATCAGACATTGCGAGAGCGATTGGTGTACAACGTCAACAGCTCAGCTATATCATTGCAGGACAACGTGAATTATCAATGCCGTTGGCTCTGAAATTGGAATCGTTTTTCAACTTGCCCGAGGGGAAAATCCTCAAAATGCAGGTTGAAAACAGTATTCACAACTATAAACATCAACTCAAAAATGAATTGGCAGAACAGTTATTTAAAGCCAATGCCTTCTGGTCTTATGCTAATATATCAGCGGAGAAAATCCCTGCTGACGAGCTAATTGAAAAGGCTTTTATATATCTCGACTTAAAGGATATAGCTAAGCTATTTGAGCTTTACACAAGAGATTATATCCGAAAAATCTGGCGGGAGAAGATGGCTGTTCAGGGCGATTACCTTTTTAATCTCAACGTGATGATTGCCCTCTATTATTTCGATATCAGGCAACCTGAAAAATACCTCAAACGAGTTGAACGTGAACATCTAAAACATATATTGGAATATGCGTAAAGGTTTGACAGAAAAAATAGATGCCATTATTGAGAAGGTGGCAACCATGGAAAGTATCAAGCCCTATATCTTAGCTGGCGGAACTGCACTTGCCATGCAGATTGGACATCGCAAAAGCGAAGATTTGGATTTTATGATGTGGCGCAAGTCCAAAACAGAAAAGCCTGAGGTCGATTGGACTGCCATCGAAAAAGAGCTTACAGAGAAAATCGGCGAGGTGGAGAGTTTTAATATGCTTGGTTTCGATCAAGTGGAGTTTATTGTGGCAGGTGTTAAATTCTCATTCTACGTAAGCAATAATTATTGCCCCGTATCGGAACCTGTTCCGTATCTTGGAAATATTCGTCTTGCGGATATCTACTCAATTATGGCAATGAAGATGGAAGTGATGCTTCGTAGGATGAAGATGAGGGACTACTACGATATTTATGCTATTCTGAAAGAGGGGTATGATATTTCAAAAGGGATTGATGCTGCATTGAAATACTCACAACATAAGTTAAGTACTAAGAATATCGTGATGATGCTATTGTCAGACAGGTTTATGTCGGATGAAAATTTCGAGCAACTCGACCCGAAATACAATGTATCGAAAGAAGAGATTCGCGAGTATATTCTTCAAAAACTGAAGAACGCCGCATTGGCATGATTTTTTTGTTTTATTGCTTCGATAGGTCACAACTGAAAAATGAGGCTTTCCCCATATTTGACTGTATTATATATAGTGAAGAATGCTCAGAATGCGAGGCCCTTAAGTCTCTGAATAGTAATGTTCCAAAGTTTTGAAAGTGCAGGATTTTTAACCCCGCCGACCCGAAAATACTTGTGGTCGGCAACAATCCCGACCGTCAAAGTTTTCACTGATTCTTAAAACGAGAGCACTGTCCCGAATGATAAACTTGAGTTTCACCATAACTTTACTGCTTTAATTTTCTAAGAATAGAAATATCGAAAGCCAAAAGTTTCTTTTTCAATGTACACTTTTTGTACACCCGGTGGGTCGTTCCTTTTTTTGACACTTTTCAGTTTAACCTAATTGGGCTGTTCTGGATTGTATCGTAAAGTGTTGTGAATCAGCATGTATAAGGTCGAATTTTTATGATTTCAGTATAACTAAAAAAGGGAAGCTAATTTTTTAACTTCCCTTGTGGGTGGTGCCACCAACACCGTGGCCTATTTTTTAACCTTCTGTTAACCAGCAGGTTCGTAAGATGCTAAAATGAAAAACCATTGTTTCAACAATGACATGTTTTCGACCCTTTTCATGATTTTGCATGGGAGGTTCGATCCCTGCAAAGATAGTGAAAAGGGACACAAACAGCAAATATATTATCGTTTTTTTCATGTCTTACAGTTTTTATTATTAATTCCAGGCTTTTGAATTATTCCTCTCCAAAAAACTCATTATTTCTTTTTCGTTATATAATATCTTTCCGGGTAATGAAATAAAAGAAAGCTTCCCTGAGTCCCGGTATTCTTTCAGTGTTCTTTTGGAAAGATGCAAAATTTCACATACTTCTTCTCCGGTTAAATACCTTTCTCCATCCAACATTGGCTTGTAATTCTTTGAAGCATTTACTATGGTATTGAGAATATTTTCAATTTCTGAAAAATAACCCGATACGATTTCAGAATCAGCAGATAATAGTTCCATATCTTATTATTTTTTTTCGTTTAACAATTTATGCACTTCTGTGGTCTTAAAGAAGTTTTTATACCCAATCATGGTATGTGATATCTTACCCGAATGGCGGTAATATTGTAATGTCCGTTTGCTTATGTTCAGCAATTGACAAACCTCTGCAGCATCCATCCATTCCTTGTTTAACTCTTTTTTAGGCGGATATACTTCATTTACTTTTTCGGCCAATTGACGCAATTTGGCAATCATTGACTCAAACACATGTTTTTCGATTGTTATTACTTCCATTACTCTTGAATTATTGTTTATATAAGAGTAGGTGAAAGGGAATTTATTGGTTTATGGATTGGGTGTATTTTTTGCCCGTTTTGAACAATTAATAGAATTCCTTTGAAAAACAGGGGTGCAATAATGGATTAAATGTATTTATTTATGGAAAGGGATTAATAGAAAAGAGGGATTCCAATATTTGCTGCATGAACAGCCAACTTTTAATGCTTAAACAAGCATGCACAGAATTATGATTTTATTTGATAAGACTATAATTTATCCAGTTTTATTTATATTTGCTACATTTAATTGTTATTAGGCCGGATTGGACAGCATAGTGCAGACAGAGGAACCGGGAAATGGACACTGGAACAAAATAACATGAAACAAAAAAAGTACATATTAACAATTTTTTTAGCCTGTTTTTATGCTTTATCTTTTGGACAGAACAAATCCTTTACAATAGGATTGAATGACAATGGGTTATCTTTTGGCAATTCGGAGAATACAAACGGGCTTAGATTTAATCTTTGGGATAATGATGATGTCAATAGAATAAATGGCTTGAATTTTTCAATTTTCTCGAAAGCAAGAATAAGCAATGGACTCACTTTTGGATTATTATCGGTTGATGAATCTATTTGTAATGGCATTGCTATAAATGGTTTTTTCGGAGGAAGTAACAAAGCAAATGGAATTATAATAAGTGGAGGCGGCTATGCTACAGACCAATTTAATGGTTTAGGAATAGGAGGACTTGGTTTAGCAGGAGAGAGGATGAATGGACTGTTTATAAGCCCGATGACTATTGGTTATTGGAGTGATGAAAAGGTAAAATTAATTAATGGTGTAGCGATTGGAACATTTAGCGTATCAGTAGGAAAAATAAATGGTCTATCAATTAGTGTAGTGCAAAATTATAACGATGAACAAAATGGAGTGTCAATTGGAATAGTCAATAAGTCAAAGAAATTGCATGGTATTCAACTTGGCATTTGGAATATTGCAGAAAATAATAAAATTTTCAAACGATTTCCGAAAACATGATAAAGGAAATGAAAACTAAAAAATAATAAAGAAGCAAGATGAACGAGAAACCATTGGTAGATAAAGAATACCTGCTTGAAAAAACTCCCAGCGAAAGCGGTTGGACTTATGCACTTATCCCTGAAATTCTTCCTGACAAAAATGCCCCGTTTGGTTGGGTAAGGGTCAATTGAATATAGAGAACTTTTGCTTATGACTTAGGAAATGAATCAGCAGACAAGATTAAAAAAGTGTTACATATCTTCCAACGACAGGCAAACGGATTCTATATCATACTTTGACAGATTCTTTTGCTTGAGGTGTTCCACTTTTGAAGAAAACAAATCCGGCTTGAAGTTCTTCTTTTGTCGTTTGACTTCAATTGCTACAGCCTGATTTTTTTCCAGTTTCAAAGCTACGATGTCAATTTCATTTTGATTGCCTTTTGGTTCCCACCACGAACCTATTGCCCTATATTCGAAGCTTTCCCGCATCTTCTGTTTGAAGTATATCTCCAATATTTTACCGGAATAAGTCGGATAATCGTCAAGCATTATTTTATACAATTCCTCAAAATTTCCAACTTCAAGCAACGGTCTGTTGCGCTCAATATACCGGAACCAAAAGCGCAGAAAATTGTCTGTTACTTCATATCTTACAGTTTGCGAACCTTCTTTTGCAAATAGCGGACGTTGCTTCTTGATTACTTCATAAACCGTTTCCAGTTTTTGCAATTGACCGCCAAGACTTTTTTCCCCCATAAAGGATTCTATCTCGGCTTGCGTATTTTTCCCGGATGAGATGGCATCCAGAATAGAAAAATAGTTACCGTATTTTTTTCCGAATTCCTGAATCAAAAGATGTCGGCCTTCATCAATAAAAGGAGAATCACTATGGCAAATGTACTTAACCATCTTGGGGATGGTCAAAGCTTTGTTATCGACCAACAATTCTATGTATTTCGGAACCCCGCCTGTGAAAGTGTACAATGCCAGCAATTCGTCATTGGTGAAATCCGGTTTATAGTCGGACATAATCTCTTTAAGTACCGTAGTGCTGAAAGGATTGATTTTCATCATGGCATCAGCCCTGCCGAATAGAGGTTCGCGCTTATCCTGAAATATTTTAGTCATCAACGAATAAATAGAGCCGCTTACAACAAAGTTTATGTTTGTCTTGGTTCTATACTGGTCCCAATAGTTTTGAATATCACTGTATATGGATTCGTTGATATTGATAAATTCCTGAAACTCATCAATTACAAGAGAAAACTTCATTTTGTTCCCCTGTTCAAGCAAAAATCGGAATACATCCGAGAATTTATCCATTTGAGGGACAAATATTCCTAATTGCTTTTCTATTTCCTTGGTATACCCACTGCATAAGTCGGCTTCATTTTTTCTGCCGACAAACAGATAGATGACATCTTCATTTTCAAGCGCTTTTAGAATAAGAGAAGTTTTGCCGATACGTCTTCTTCCGATTAGTACGGTAAATTTGGAATGGTCATTATATGCCATCTCTTTAATTTGTTGCAATTGAGCAATTTCTTCGAGCCTATTATAGAAATTCATAATTGTAATTTTTTATTGTGGTAAATTTTACCACGGTTGCAAAGATAAATAAAATAATCTCAAAATGCTTGCAAAACAAGAATAAAATTCAACCGCCGTAAAATTTACAGTGGTAAAAATATGTTTTTAAGATTCTCTCATATAAGATACACACAATTCAAAACTATGCTTTTTCATAATTAATCTGTAATTTTGAAAAAAAATCGGAACAATTCATGGTGGAAAATCCAATGTGTGTTGACCCCTTAATCCAAAACAGGTTTGACCCCTGAAAATTATTTAATTTTGACCCTCAAGTATCCTGATAAGTGGGGTCATTTTTATTTTAGAAAACCATCATTAGGCGATAAA
>JAVBLO010000107.1:0-11405 GCA_031553415.1 Bacteroidales bacterium
AGAAATTAAACGATTAACACCTAAAGAGATGGAAGAGTATAAGAAAAGCATATTGGAATACCCGGCTATCCGCGATGCTGTTGATTATGCACGCGAGGAGGGGATGGAAGAAGGGTTGGTGAAAGGGATGGAGAAGGGCATCGAGAAGGGCATCGAGAAAGAAAAAATCCAGATAGCCCAAAATTGTTTGAAAGAGGGTATTTCTATTGAAACAATTTCCAGATTAACCGGATTATCCATTGAACAAATCAAATCTATCATATAGATTATAAATATTTTCAAATATCAAGCGTGTAAACCAATATTCAAAAACGGTTTACACGCTTTTACATAATTTCCCAATAAACAATTCCACCTTTCACTTGTTTATTCTTAAAATAATCAACTTACAAAAATCATATATAATGAAATACGATTTAGCAATTATCGGCGGAGGTCCTGCCGGATATAATGCAGCATCAAAAGCAGCTGAAAACGGACTCCATACAGTCCTTTTTGAAAAGAATGCTATTGGAGGAATTTGCCTCAACGAAGGCTGTATTCCTACAAAAACACTTTTGTATTCGGCAAAAATACTTGATACAATTAAAAATGCGGCAAAATATGGAATCAATGTCGAGGTGATTCCTTCATTCGACATGCAGAAGATCATGTCGAGGAAAGATAAAGTAGTAAAAAAACTGACCGCAGGAGTAAGAATGAAATTAACTGCCAACGGTGTGGATATTGTTCAGGGAGAAGCTGTAATTAAAAACCAACAGGAAAATAGCATTCTGATTAGCTGTAATGAAACGGAATATTCAGCCAATTACATATTATTGTGTACGGGCTCCGAAACCATTATTCCGCCAATCAAGGGTTTGCCTGAAACTGATTACTGGACATCAAAAAAAGCCCTGGAATTCAAAGACTTGCCGCAATCGCTTGCCATTATCGGTGGAGGGGTTATCGGGATGGAATTCGCTTCGTTCTTCAACAGCATGGGAGTGAAAATTTCTGTGATAGAAATGCTGCCTGAAATATTGGGTAACATGGATAAAGAAACTTCTGCAATGCTTAGAAATGATTATGCCAAACGAGGAATTTCATTTTATTTGGGAACAAAAGTTATAGAGATGAACAAAAATAGTGTAACCATTGAAAAAGAAGGAAAAACTTCTGTATTGGAAGCCGGAAAAATATTATTGAGTACCGGACGAAGAGCTATAACCGGAAATCTTGGCTTACAAAATATCCAGGTAGAATTACTCAAAAATGGTGTAAAAGTAAATGAATACATGCAAACAACAAATCCGCAGGTTTATGCGGCAGGCGACATAACCGGTTTTTCCATGCTGGCCCATACGGCTATCAGGGAAGGAGAAGTAGCTATCAATCATATTTTAGGTATTGATGATAAAATCAGTTATAAAGCGATTCCCGGCGTTGTATACACGAATCCCGAGATAGCCGGGGTTGGTAAAACCGAAGAAGAACTGAAAGCAGCCGGCGAAAACTATAAAGTATTGAAACTTCCCATGGCTTATTCCGGTCGTTTTGTGGCTGAAAATGAAATAGGAAATGGTTTATGTAAACTGATAATCAACGAAAAACAGCAAATCACAGGTTGCCATATGTTGGGAAACCCGGCTTCCGAATTAATCCTGATTGCAGGCATTGCCATCGATAAAGGCTTTACTGTCGAAGAATTTCAAAAACAAGTATTCCCCCACCCCACTGTTGGTGAAATTATTAAAGAATGCTTATTTATTTAAATTCTCACTCTATGCTTTGCATCCACAACCCATCTACTAATGTTTATTTAAATCTGGCATCCGAAGAGTATCTGTTAAAGAATTTTCCGGAAGATATTTTTATACTTTACCAGAATAAACCTTCGGTTGTAGTCGGAAGATATCAGGATATAAATGCAGAAGTAAACATTGATTTTGCAAAAGAAAATGATATCCGGATAGCACGGCGTATTTCGGGAGGAGGAGCTGTTTTTCACGATTCAGGAAACTTCAATCTTGTTTTTATAGAAAACACGTCTAACCCCAATTTCAACAAATACACAAATCAGATAATAGAATTTCTACATCAATTAAAGATTCCGGCAATGGCTGATGAACGGTATGGGATTACCATCAACGGTTTAAAAATTTCGGGAAGCGCCCAATATATTTATAGACACAGGGTGATGTACCATGCTACCCTGCTTTATAATAGCAATCTTAAAATGCTTACTTCTGTTTTAGATGCTAAACCTGAGCAATTTCAGCAGAAAAATGCTACACAAAAAAGATTTGTAAAATCAGTAAAGAGTCCGGTTACCAATTTGATTGAGTATTTGGAAATTCCGGTTGAGACAAAATATTTCGGAGAAATCATTTTTAGTTATTTTTCAAATCAAAATTCAAACAATTCCGTGTTTGAACTGAAAGGAAAAGACATTACATCTATCAATGAATTAAAGGCTGAAAAATTCACCACAAATCAATGGATTTATTTGTGATTTATAACCAACATGAAAATTCCTGGAAGCGTTTTTGCTTAACAATATACATTTCCACCGGCTTGTCAGCGGTTCATTGTTCTTTCGTTTGTCGGTTCATAATAAAGGATGACTGCGCCACCACTAAACAATTTGGTTTTTATGAGTTTGAGCATAATTTTTTCGCTGATGTCTTTAAATAACGGCAAACCACTTCCTGCGATAACAGGGTGAACACAAAGTTGATATTCGTCTATTAAATCAAGTTTCGTCAAGGCTACAATCAAGCTCGGACTACACACAAAAACGTCTTTACCCGATTGTTGTTTGAGTTCCAAAACTTCTTTCTCAAGGTCTTGACTTGCCAATTTCGCACTTTCCCAATCTACATTTTTCAGTGTGCGGGAAAAAACAATCTTCGGGGTATTGCCTATTGCGACTGCAAAGTCGTCCATTGCTTTATCGCCCGTGGGACTTTCCAGCACAGTTCGCCAGTATTCCATAAGCTGGTAGGTTATCCTGCCAAATAAAATGGCATCAGCGCTTCTCAACAGGTCAGCGTAATGTTGGTGTATTTCTTCGTCAGGGACAACTGAGGCATGGTCACAAAACCCGTCAAGCGTCATATTGATTGCTGCAATTATTTTTTTCATATTTTCCTTTTTTAAGTCTGTCATGTAGGTCGTCGCATTATTTCAGGTACATCATTAGCCATTAAAATATCTTTACCGATTGGTAAAGCAATGGTGAAAATTATGCTTACATATATAACAGTTTTTGAAACCTAATGTTCTAATCGGTAAACCAGTATAAGGTTGTATCTGTTGGCGAACAGTTATTTACATTTTTACGAAACCTTTCTGGAATGATTGTTGTTTATAAAATAGTGATTTCTTTTTTTTTAGGATTGGAATCAAGACGAACATGAATTTTAAAAACTTATAACAATGAAATTAAATCTAAAGACAGTAGCTATCCCCTTGTTTGTGATAGCCTTTGAAGGTAGCGTTTCAGGGCAACCCTCCGTACAAAAACTAACGGCCGACCAAGCAAAGGAAGAGCAGGCGTATACCATAGGTGTACAAGCGGCAATTTGGGGACGACCGTTCTACGATTATGTATTCACCAACTCAATGGGGATCAAAGCGGGAGCAAGCTATGTTAATTACTGGCATAAATTCGACAAGCTGAAAACCGCCGCAGACCGTTATGTAGTTACTCCCAACAATGTTACTATTGATGCTTACGGGATTGGCGACCTATCCATCGAACCTGTGGTAGTTAAAATCCCCAAATTGCAAAGTCCCCGCTGGTATATTGTCCAAATCGGGAATATGTATGATGAAGTAGTACGTAATCTCGGCGGATACAAAGGTGAAGAACCGGGACTTTATTTCGTTTCCGGCCCCGATTACAACGGATCTGTTCCTTATGGAATGGAACAAATCAAAGTCAATACAAACGAAGCCGTGATCGCGTTACGCATTGCTGTGAACGGAGATGAAGACCTGTCTGCAGCTATCAGGGAACAGGGAGGATTCCACCTGCTGCCATACTCAGTTTTTCAGGAACATGGGCTGAACTACATCATTCCGAAGATGGATGCAACCAAATACCTTTTTACTCCGGAAGCCCCCGAGAACCTGCGCTATTTCGAGCAACTCGGCTTCGGCATGCAGCTTTATCTTTCGCATAATGCCGATTTCTCCGATCCTTATGTGATGCTATTTCATACAATAGGATTAAGTGCAAAGAATGGTTTCGACTGGCAAAACTTAGACGAACCGGCTAAGCGCGGATTGTCACGTGCAGTAGGTATTGCCGGTCAACTGATCGAAAACGCCAAACTGACTACGGCTACGGTTGTGAACGGCTGGCGTTACACGATGGGAGGCGGCCGCGCGGGATATGATATTACGCTCCGCGCCGCTTTGGCTAAAACGGTTCTCGGTGCAAATGTTGCCGAAGAATCGCTTTATCCCAATACTGTGGTCGATGCCGATGGCAATAAACTCGATGGCGCCAACAAATATGTTCTTCATTTTGACAAAGGGCAAATTCCGCCAGTTACGGTATTTTGGAATTTGAATATGTTCGGTGACGATATGTTTTTTGTGGAAAACGATTTTAAACGTTACAGTATTGGCAGCACTACCGATGGGCTGAAATATAATAAAGACGGTTCGCTGGATATTTACATCCAGAATGAAAACCCGGGAAAAGACAAGCAATCCAACTGGCTACCTGCTCCCAAAGGCAGTTTCAACCTGACCATGCGTTTATATGGTGCCGAAGCGCCTATTTTGAGCGGTGTATATCATTTGCCAGGTGTACAAAAAGTAAAATAAACTAAGAAACAAGATGAAGACAATCAAATTGAATCTAAAAACCGTAGCCGTCCTGCTTGCAGCAGTCGTGACGGTTGCATTTTCTTCTTGCAACCAACCGCAGAACAAGCAGGCAGATAAACCTGTCTCTACGGATAATGTACAGGAACAGATGTTTCATGCCCGTGTTATGGAAGCCGTAGTATGGGGTATGCCTGCTGTGAACTACGACCGTATGTACCAGGCATTCCTGAAAGCCGGAGCCAAAGACAACCAATTGGTTCACTGGTCGCGACCATCCGATTGGAAAAACCAATTGCTGACTCCCAATACGGATGCCATTTATTTCATGCCCTTCTTCAACACAAAAGAAACGGGGCCCGTGGTACTTGAAATTCCGGCAGCCACAAGTGGAACAATTGTGGGGTCTATTATGGACTGTTGGCAAAAAGCGCTGGAAGATGTAGGCCCAGCCGGAGCCGATGGCGGTAAAGGCGGAAAATACCTTATTTTACCCCCGGATTATAAAGGGAAAATCCCCGGAGGATATATTGTTTTGCCTTCCGACAATTACAAAGGTTATGCCCTACTGCGTTCTATGCCTGCAACCAACAGCAAAGCCGATGTGGCTAAGGCTGTGGAATATGCCAGAAAAATAAAACTCTATCCCTTGTCCTCTCCGTTGGGCCAAACCGTTTTTGTAGATGTCACCGACCAGGTGTTCGATGCTAATATACCTTACGACATGGAATTTTTCCGTTCGCTTGACCGCATCGTACAAACCGAACCCTGGATTGCCCGCGACCGTGCGATGATTGACATTCTCAAAACAACAGGTCTGGAAAAAGGCAAATCCTTTACCCCTTCGGCAGATACTGAAAAACGGCTGTTGGCTGCCCTGTCCGATGCGCACCAGTGGATAGATATACAATATGAATCGTTCCCTCCTTACTACGAAGGTACGCATTGGTTCCTGCCTGCAAGTCCCGAACTGTTCCAGTCATGGGGTAACGGCTTCACCACGGAAAACAGCTACCCTGTTGACCAACGGGGGGTAAACTATTACTGGGGATTCAGCAGTTTGAAACGTACCGGCGCAGGACAGCACCAGCTTTATATATTCGCTACGGTTGACAAAGAGGGCAATCCGCTCGATGGTGCAAAAACGTACCGGTTGCATATCCCCGCAAACGTTCCCGTATCGCAATACTGGTCAGTAACGGCATACGACCGGAGTACACACGGACTTATTCGTGACGTTGCAACATCCAACCGTTCTTCGTTATTGACGGATTTGGTAAAAAATGCAGATGGTTCGGTTGACCTTTATCTTGCTCCTAAAGCTCCTACAGGTAAAGAATCGAACTGGATACCGACTAAGGAAGGTGTAAATACGGAAATCATCCTGCGTTTCTATGGAGTGGGAAAACCGATTGTAGATAAGACATGGAAAATTGCCGATTTTGAGCAAATAAAGTAATTTGTACAAGAAATAGCCTGATGGTCAGCAATTATTCCAATCAAATAACATAGTCTTGAACGGCAAGCCTGGAATATGGTTTGCCGGTTTAAAAAACATTAAAATCGATATGAAGACTCATTCTATTGAGCCGCACTTACTGAAACGTCGTTTATAATTTGGAGCATTCAGATTGCTGAGTGTAACTCCAATGCCTTTGTAGGACGAAGAATGGACAAACCAACCATTATGCAAATAGATTCCTACATGCTTATTCGGAATATTCCTCAAATTGAAAAATACTAAATCTCCTTCCTGCAATTCGCTCATATCTTTAAGTTTCACAATCTTTGACATATCAGAAGCAGAACGAGGCAGATATGTAGTAGTAAAAGATTTCATCACCTGGCCCACAAAACCGGAACAATCAGTTCCCTTTTTAGTATTACCACCAGACTTGTACGGAGTACCTATCCACTCGTCAATAATCATATACAATTGTGGATTAAAGATTACCGAATCGTTGACATCCAACAACCGGGCATATTTTTGAACAACAGCATTTCCTTGACAATCAGAAAGTTCCTTCAATTCAAATTTGGGTTCTACCTTTCCAGATGATTTTTCCTGTCCGGAAAGAACTAACGGCAACAACACAAAAAATACAAGTATATGTTTGAACATATTTTATACAGTATGCATTTACGCCCTAAATTTAAGCAAAATTATTTTATACCTGAGAATATTCAGTCCTTAATTTTAATGCTACTTTAACAAATTCAATTGGGAATGATGTGAATTAATACAACTTTCTCCAAACTTTTTAGCTTTTAGTTTGTTTTATAAGCAAACTGAAAATTCAGAAAAAGTACATTCAAAAATATATGCGTCCTATCCCGATAAATTCCCGACAAATCGGGATAAACAGGGACAAGTTGTGTATATATGGCTAAAAATAAAAAATTATATATATGGCTAAGTTTGAAATAAAAATGCCCAAACTGGGAGAAAGCATCACTGAAGGAACCATTATGTCGTGGACGGTAAAAGTGGGCGATACTGTCAACGAAAATGATACATTGTTTGAGGTAAATACCGCCAAAGTAAGCGCGGAAATTCCTTCGCCCGTTTCCGGGAAAGTACTGGAAATCCTTTTTAATGTTGGAGATACAGTATCTATCGGCATTGTAGTTGCAATTATCGATATTGGAGGAGATGAAAGTGGAGAATCACAACCTGCACCAAAAGTTCCCGAAACAACAAACAATCAACCCGCAGGAAATAGTATTGAAACGCCGGCGCCTCAAAATCAGATTCAATCCCAGGTATCTAAAACCGATTCGGATAAATGGTATTCGCCTGTTGTTTTACAAAAAGCCCGGGAAGCTGGCATTTCAAATGAAGAATTAGACCACATTTCAGGAACGGGATTTGCAGGTCGCATAAGTAAAAAGGACATAGAAATATACATTGCCCAAAAACAGGAAAAAACGTCTCAACCGGTTGTTGCAAAAGAAAAAGAAGTTGCTACTCCTGTACAGACACAGAAACAGGAAGAAACTGTTTCTCAGATTCCGGTCTCAGGAGATGATGTTATCATTGAAATGGATGTAGTGCGCCGCACAATCGCCGACCGGATGGTTCAATCGAAAAAAACATCGGCACATGTTACTACAATCATTGAAGTGGATGTCACCAAACTGGTACATTGGCGCGAACAACACAAAGATGAATTCAAAAAACGGGAAGGCATCAGCTTAACATTTATGCCGGCCATCACAGAAGCTGCAAGCAAAGCTTTAATAGATTTTCCAAGAGTCAACGCATCTGTAGACGGTCATCGCATCATTGAGAAAAAACATATCAATATAGGAATCGCCGTATCATTGGATGATGGCAATCTGATCGTACCTGTAATCAAAGATGTAGATAATCTTAACCTGAATGGAATCGCGTTATCCATCGAAGCACTTGCCAAAAAGGCACGGCAAAATAAACTGACACTGAACGATATACAAGGGGGGACATTTTCCATCACTAATTATGGTTCTTTCAAAAATATTATTGCCACTCCGATTATCAATCAACCGGAAGTGGCCGTGTTGGGGGTCGGATATATCCAAAAGAAGCCGTCTGTAATTGAAACCTCCGACGGGGATGTTATCGGCATACGTCACAAAATCTATCTATCATTATCATTCGACCACCGTATTATTGATGGCGCTTTGGGTGGTATGTTTTTGAAACGTATTGCTGATTATCTTGAAAACTGGAATCAATAAGAGTTAAGAATTAAGAGTTAAGAGTTATGAAATACGATATAACATCTACGGATAAAGAAACCCTGAGAAAATGGTATTACCTGGTAACACTCGGCAGAATGCTCGATGATAAAGCTCCTGTTTATTTATTACAATCATTGGGCTGGTCATTTCATGCACCTTGTGCGGGGCATGATGGCATTCAGTTAGCTATCGGACAAGTCTTTACAAAAGGTGAAGATTTTCTTTTTCCCTATTACAGGGATCTACTGACAGCCTTATCGGCAGGATTAACCGCAGAAGAAATAATCCTGAACGGAATTTCAAAAGCAACTGATTTAACGAGTGGCGGACGACACATGTCGAACCATTTCGCCAAATATGAATGGCATATCGAAGGTACGGCATCGGCTGTTGCTGCCCACGACCAGCATGCTGTCGGAGTAGCACGCGCAATGGTTTACTACAAACACAAAGGAGTAGCCATTACTTCGCATGGTGAAGCGTCTGTTTCTGAAGGCTATGTATATGAAGCCATTAATGGAGCAAGTACAGAAAAATTGCCTGTGATTTTTGTTATACAAGACAATGGATTCGGAATATCTGTTCCGAAAAATGAACAAACAGCAACCCGTAAAGTTGCTGACGATTTCAAAGGTTTCAAGGACCTGAAAATCATCCATTGCAACGGGAAAGATGTTTTCGACTCGATGAATGCCATGACCGAAGCGAGGGAATATGCAATTGAGAAACAGGTTCCGGTTATTGTGCAGGCTAATTGTGTACGGATTGGTTCGCATTCCAATTCGGATAAGCAAACATTATACCGGGATGAAAACGAACTTTCTTATGTAAAAGCTGCCGATCCGTTGGAAAAATTCAAACGGATGCTGTTGCGGTATAACCGTTTTACCGAAGAAGAAATATCCGGAATTGAAGAAGAAGCTAAAAAGGAAATAAGCGCAGCGCATAAAAAAGCCTTGACTGCACCAGATCCGGATCCGGAAACAATCATGGATTTTGTTTCCCCCGAGCCATATATTCCTCAAAAATATACCGACGGAATCCATAACCAGGAAGGAGAAAAAAAGAACCTGGTAACAGCAATCAACGAAACGCTCAAAGCAGAATTCAGATATAATCCTGATACATTCCTTTGGGGACAAGATGTAGCAAATAAAGAAAAAGGAGGTGTTTTTAATGTCTCCAAGGGAATGCAGCAGGAATTTGGCAGGGAACGGGTGTTCAATGCTCCTATTGCTGAAGAATATATTGTAGGAACTGCCAACGGAATGAGCCGTTTTGACCCGAAAATACGGATTGTCATCGAAGGCGCCGAATTCGCTGATTATTTCTGGCCAGCCATGAACCAGTTTATGATAACTACCCATGAATACTGGCGTAGCAAAGGTAAATTTTCCCCGAACATCACTTTGCGCTTAGCTTCCGGAGGTTACATCGGTGGCGGACTTTATCACTCTCAAACCATCGAAGGTTCTTTAACTACTTTTCCGGGAGTCCGGATTGTTTATCCTTCATTTGCCGACGATGCCGCCGGATTATTACGCACCAGCATGCGTTCGGAAGGGTTTACTGTCTTTTTGGAACCCAAAGCACTATACAATTCGGTCGATGCTGCAACTATTATTCCTGACGATTTTGAGGTGCCATTTGGAAAAGCGCGTATCCGCAGGGAAGGTAATGATTTGAGTATCATCACTTATGGCAATACGACTCATTTGTGTTTGAAAGTAGCAGACCGTCTTGCCAAAGAAAACAATTGGAGTGTTGAAGTATTGGATATACGTTCATTAATCCCATTGGATAAAGAAAGTATTTTCAATTCTGTAAAGAAAACGAGCAAAGTGCTTGTCGTACATGAAGATAAAGTATTTTCAGGATTTGGAGCAGAAATAGCAGCTATGATAGGAACTGAAATGTTCCGGTATTTAGACGCTCCTGTTCAAAGAGTTGGCTCGATATTCACCCCGGTAGCATTCAGTCCGGTGCTGGAAAATGTGATTCTCCCGGATACAGAGAAAATTTATAATGCAGCAAAAGAATTATTGGAATATTAACCCCTAAATCCCCTAAAGGGGACTTGGTAAGCAAAAGACCAAAAGAATTATAATTTAAATATCTAAATAACAATCATTTACGCACTCAAAGTCCCCTTTAGGGGATTTAGGGGTATTATTAAATCATGAAAAAAATAGGATTATTCTACGGAACAGAAACCGAAAAAACTGCTATTGCAGGAAAAAAAATACAGGAAGCATTCGGTAATATACATGTGAATATCATTTCTGTCGAAAAAGCATGGAAAGACGATTTTGAAAACTACGATTACCTGATCGTAGGAGCCTCGACCTGGTTTGATGGGGAATTACCTTCTTATTGGGATGAAATGTTGCCGGCATTAAAAACCTTGCATCTGAATGGTAAAAAAGTAGCCATTTTCGGATTAGGAGACCAAGTCAATTATCCGGATAATTTTGCTGATGGTATAGGTATTTTAGCAGATATTTTCAAAAAATGTGGTGCTACACTAACCGGATTTACTTCTACCGAAGGTTATCAATTCAATCAATCGTTGGCAGTAAAAAACAAACAATTTGCAGGTTTAGTATTGGACTTCGAAAATCAAGCTGATAAAACCGGCAAACGGATCAACGATTGGGTAGAGCAATTGAAAAAAGAATTTGTTTAGAGCTTGTTTAAGATTTTGTTTAAGTCAAATTTACATGATAATTTTCAGATAACCACACAGACGCATAAAAATGGGTTGATTGGTTCTCTCATCACCAGATCGAGTCCATGATTTTCTTACCTTTATAACGTGCTCGAGGCACAATCAATAATTGTCTCATTTTAATTTATTAAGG
>JAVBLO010000034.1:0-62223 GCA_031553415.1 Bacteroidales bacterium
AAATTTCTATAAACCGCTTGCGGCTTGGTGTTGGCGTTCTATCGTTGGAATGTACCTTTGTATATCCCTTAAAAAAGGACTTAAGCGATTCTTTATTTCGTTCATTCAGTTTTCTTTTCCTTCCTTGTAATCTGTATTATGGGATTATGTAAAAATCTGTGTTGACATACACTCAAATGGGGTCATTTTTATTTTGGTCAGAAGGGTCAACCTTATTTTGGAGCAAGGGGTCAAATTCGTTTGGTTTAAGGGGTCAATCTGAACTGGATTTTCCACATGGAGACAATTTCTTAATAATTGTCCGGGAATTACGGGCTTTGAATTTCCTGGAAATACAAAACTATATAATTTTGATGCTGCCGGCAACAAATGTCAGACCGGAGGCGATGGCGTGGTTTACACAACTTATGATGATCAGCGTATTGCTTTGTTGAAATACCCTTCTGGAAAAAAGGATATGGAATATACAGTGCCAGAAAATGTTGCTACAACTATAGAGGGAGCTTTTTTAAATAATACTAATTTAGAGCAGTTGAATTTGCCTGCCTCATTTGTGTCATGGGGTGGTGTGGCTAATAATAGAATAATAGAACTGATTTTCGCAACCACAACAGCATTGAAAGCAATTAATGTTGCAGAAGGAAATCTTGTTTATGCTTCTACAAATGGAGTATTAGTTAATAAAGCAACAACACCCAAAGAATTAATAGGTAGTCCTGTTGGTCTGGTTGAAGCAATTATTGATGCTTCTATAGTTACATCAACGACTACTAATCGTGTCTTTGGACGTTCTCCTAACATGAGAAAAATTACCTTTACCGAAGGTTTTACTGCAATAGGTAATAATTCAATAAGAATGAATGCAAGTGAAAATATCACAGACGGGTCGCAGGCATTGGCAGAAGTGTATCTTCCTTCAACACTTGCAAGCATTGGTGACGGTGCATTTGTCCGTAGAGGTAATGTAAGTTTGGTTGTTTGTCGGGCTGCAACTCCTCCAACTCTTGGTGGAAATGCATTCTTTGCTTTAGGAGATAATGTAAAAGATCAACTTAAAATATATGTACCGGCTACTTCTCTGTCTCTTTATACTTCTCCTGTTTGGGGAGTTCAAATGAATAGCATCACAGCTGCAAAATTCGTAGGTTTTTACAATGTAACAATTTCCAATACTGATAAAACAGGAAGCAGTGTTGAGTCTACAATAGGCTCAGACATAGGTTTCGCAACTGGGACAGTTACAATTACAGCTCCGACAGCACCAGCAGGAAAACAATTTGATAAATGGGTTGCTTCATCTTCTGCAGGTACTGTAACTCTTGTTAATGAAAATCTAGCAACAACAACTTTTACCATGCCTGCTGCTGATGTAACACTTACAGCAACATATGTGACAACTCCAACAGCTATAGAAAATACAGAAAGCAATACAACAGCTAAAGTGTATCCAAACCCAGCTACTGATTATATCAATGTAACAGGTGCTGAAGGCAATTATACAATTTACAATATCATGGGTAGTATTGCTGCTCAGGGAATTTTAGGAAGCACAGTAAATACTATTCCTGTGGGTGAACTTGCAAATGGAACTTATTTCTTTAAAGCAGGAGATAAAGTTATCAGGTTTATCAAAAAATAAAATATAAGGCAAAACTGGCAGCTACTTTCCAAAAGAGGTAGCTGTCAGCTTTTGACAACAATCTAATAGGTGGTATTCGTACAAATCCTGTTAAAACAAATTATTAATTTATGAAAAATAAATTGAAGTACATTTTCCTGATGGGATGTTTGTTCGGTATGAACTCATTGAACGCTCAATTCGTTAGTGATCTTTCCGATTATCAAACATCGTGGATTGCAAATGATGGAGGAACTCCCTATTCGCATATTCCACACAGCATGGAGTCAATCTTTGTTCGCGAAGATGGAGTGGTGGCGAGTATTTGTGGCTGGGATGAAGGAGGTACGAATGTAGGAGTGTGGAAAGATGGTAAAATTTACAGTATTCCATTTGAATCAGGCACAGGTAGTTGGGGACGAAATTCCGGAAAAGCGGTAGCTGTCGACGATAATTATGTTTACCAATTAATGAGTTTCAATGGAAATTCGGGAGATGACGGTGTAAGTAAAAATACGAACGGATTGCAAAGATTTCCTCCAAAAGGTAGCGAATGGCAGCTTGTAGCCCGTTTTGGTGTAACTACGGGTACCCAAAGCAGATTTCCTACCGGATACGGTCCCGGTGGAAGCTTGATGTTGGTTGCCAAGCAAACAGGCCGCTATCTCGAAGGTTTAGCTATTAACGGAAATGATTTGATAGTAGCTGTACCCGGCGTACCGGAACAAAATATATCGGACTCGTTGAAGATATACGATAAAACAACCATGAGCGCCAGCCAAACATCGAACGGAGGTTTCCGTGTTACTGAAGGTGGTGTGGGTTATATTTCGGCAGATAAAAGAGGCTTTGTTTGGATGTTGCAGCCCTCATTGAATAGAATTGTAGCCATAAGCCTGACTAATGGCTCGATTCGTTCTCAATCAACAATCGTGTTGCCGGAAGGTGTAGAGGCAAAATCATTTGTGGTGGATACTTATAATAATCGTATTCTTGTACCCAATAGAGGCAAGGATCAGAACGTCTTGATATATACCAATATCTATACAGCTCCTGTTCAATCCTCTACATTTGGTGTAAAAGGCGGTATTTATGTAAAGTCGCCCAAGCCGGCAAGCGAAGGTGGGGGCGAATATTTGCAGGGAGAAGTCGGACACATGCGCTTCCCTGGTCCTACCGGAGTAGGAGTGGATGGCAGCGGAAATATATATATATCCACGATGTTTCCTACAACGTCAACCACTATTTTATACTCTTACAAAGAAGAAACACAAGAATTGAACTGGAAACTCGAGGGGCTCGTATTTACTTCAACAGCTGATTTCAACCTAAAACAAGATAATCTGGTTAATGGAACAGATAAATTGTATGAGGTAGATTACAGCAAATTAGGAGGGCGTTTGGACAAACTTATTGCATCTACACATGATGCATTCACTTTCCCGAATGATTTCCGATGTTTTCCTTCACCCATTATTTGTGGGGTGTTTAATCGTATAATAGACGGAAAAGAATTCATGTTTGTAACCAATATGTATTCCAGTATATTGGGAGCTTACCGTTATGATAAGGAAAATTACGGATATATTGCCATTCCTTGCATGGAGGTCAGAGCCGAATATGTTTGGAAAGATAAAAACGGGGACGGACAAAAAACAGATGATGAAATCAATACATTTCCGAGCCGCATAAACACATTTTCCCTATATCCGGACAGGGACGGAAATATTTGGATGACAGATGCCGTGAGCGCACCTACTAATATCCAGTTCAAACTGTTCAGGTTGAAAGGTGTGAACGAAAAAGGAGTCCTGGAATATGAAGAGCCTGTTTCGTACAGACTTCCTTCGTACATTATTGAGGCCGGTCGTGTAATATATGATGCGGAACGGGACGAAATGCTGATAACTTGCTATACGCAAGCCAACCCTAATCCCAATTCTGCAATATGGGGACGTGCAGGTTCTACTGTTTTGACTTACAAAAACATGAAAGAAAAATTTGCCAATATCTCTAAGGTTCCTTCAGAGCAGTGGACATACGATCAGGAGTTGCTTATTCCGGTTGCTACGTCTAATGAAAACAGCAGCTCAAAATCCATTGCATTTGCAGGTGATTACTTGTTTATTTTCCTGACAAGAAATGGAGAAATAAATGTTTATAACAGGGATACTAAAGAATATATAGGACAAATAACCCCCGGATCGGAAGTGGGTAAAACAAGTGGCTGGACAGATATCACTTATGCGCTCAATGCCCGTAAGAATGCAAACGGCACCTACGAATTGTTGGGAGAAGAAAATGGATATGCCAAAGTTATGCATTATTTGATAAGGAGTCTAAGCCCTCCCAGTGCTATAGAAGACGTGAAAACTGAAAAGCTAATTGTTTCACCTAATCCGGCAACAACTTCTATCAATATTGCTTTGGGTGAGGACGATAGCGAGTATTCTGTTTCAATGATATCGATTGATGGAAGAAAGGTTTTGCAACAGAAGATTAGAAATGGTGTCCCTATCGATGTTTCAGGTTTACCCCGGGGTTGTTATATTATTGAGGTTGTGGGCTTAAATAATAAATTAACTCAAAAGGTTGTACTTAAATAGGAATATGTTGAAATCATTTATTTCAATAAGGCTTGATAAAGCTGACAGTTCTTTAATTGTCAGCTTTACTTTTTGAAGTCCTTTCCGCGTTGTATATTGTAAAATTTTTCTAATTTTGTAGCAATCAAAAATTAGAAAAATGCAAACACCTATAAACAATAACATCGTTGAGAAAGTTATTGCCGAACTGAATATTCCTGACTTTAGCAAAGCAACTATCAGGGAAGTTGTGGCTATAGCAAGTAAAATAGAAAATGAAACCGGAGTCGAATTCATCCACATGGAAATGGGAGTCCCGGGACTTCCTGCTGCCAAAGTTGGAGTAGATGCCGAAATTGAAGCATTGCGAAATGGTGTAGCTTCAATCTATCCCATCATCGACGGATTGCCTGAACTGAAAAAGGAATCTTCCCGTTTTATCAAAGCGTTTATAGATTTGGATATAGCCCCGGAATGTTGTGTGCCGGTAGTGGGTTCCATGCAAGGCACATTTACTTCATTTCTGGTTGCAGGCCAGTGTAATCCGCAGAAAGATACCATTCTTTTTATTGATCCGGGTTTTCCTGTCCAAAAACAGCAAATTACAGTATTAGGATATAAGTATGAGTCTTTCGATGCTTATGATTATCGGGGAGACAAATTAAAAGCAATCCTGGAACATTATTTAAGCAAGGGTAATGTTGCCGCTATTATCTATTCCAATCCTAATAATCCGGCGTGGTTTTGCCTGAAAGATGAAGAATTGAAGATTATAGGCGAGGCTGCCAATAAATATGATGCAATTATTCTGGAAGATTTGGCTTATTTTGCCATGGACTTCCGTAAAGATTTGGGAGTTCCTTTCCAACCGCCATTCCAACCAAGTGTGGGTAAATACACGGATAATTATCTGCTTTTGATTTCCGGTTCAAAAGCATTTAGTTATGCAGGACAACGAATCGGAGTCGTTGCTATGTCGAACAAATTATATCATAGAACTTATCCAGGATTAACTCAGCGATATGGTGGTGGAACATTTGGTTCTGTATTCATTCACCGTGCCTTGTATGCAATTTCATCCGGAACAAGTCATTCTGCCCAATATGCTTTGGCGGCCATGTTTAAAGCTGCTTCAGACGGAAAATTCCGTTTCCTGGAAGATGTGAAAGAATATGGTAGAAGGGCGCATAAAATGAAAGAAATATTCCTGAAACACGGATTCAAAATCGTTTATGATAAAGATTTGAATGAAGATATCGCCGATGGTTTCTATTTCACCATCGCTTATCCGGGAATGTCGGGAGGTGAGTTGATGAAAGTTTTAATTCCTTATGGAATCAGCGCTATTTCTTTAGTCACTACAGGTAGCAAACAGGAAGGACTAAGGGCTTGTACATCTTTCATAAAAGACAACCAATACCAATTGCTGGATGAAAGATTGGCGATATTTGAGAAACAATATAGCCGCTAAAATTTGTAGTTTCGGAAAATTTGATTACATTAGTCGGACGTTTAGACACTAAATACCGCAATTATGGACTACAATAAGGACATGTTTAAAATAACCAATAATAATATTATCCCTGAAAAAGGGAGTATATTAATTGCAGAACCTTTCCTTTCAGATAAATATTTTGAGAGGAGTGTCGTGTTGCTCGTTGAACATAATAATAACCAGGGAACTATGGGGTTTGTCCTTAACAAAAAAATGCCGGAAAAAATGAATGACTTTTTTCCTGAATTGAAAGTTGTAGATGATATACCCATTTTCAGGGGTGGCCCGGTTGGATTAGATAAGTTATACTTTATTCATACGCTTGGCAGTATCATTCCCGATTCATATGAGGTTATTAATGGCGTGTATTTTGGCGGAGATTTTGATGTTGTTAAGTCGTATATAGAAAAAGGTAATCCTGTTGAGGGAAAAATCAAATTCTTTTTAGGTTATTCCGGTTGGGAGCAGGAACAATTGAATAATGAAATCACCATCCATTCATGGCTGGTTGGCAAAACGGAAGAAACCAAAGTCATGAAATCGGAAGGTGAGTTGTTTTGGAAAAAATCATTGGGCGATTTGGGAGGTCAATATAAATCCTGGGCAAATTTTCCTAAACGTCCGTTCCTGAATTAATGATTGTCAGGAATTTTATTTTCCTGAATTTGCATTAATCCACGGCTTTATTTTGCTTTTTTAAGACTACAGACACTTCTCCGAATTCACTGGCTTTGTCGAGCACACCCAATAATAAACTCCAATCTTTCACTGGAACAAATGGTTTCTTGTATTCTTTTCTAACCTTGATAATCAATTTCTTATTATTTTCAATTTGGGAGACAGATTCAAATAATCCATATTCTGTTTCAACCTTGCTGTTCAATTTTTCAGGCTCTTCTACTACAAATCCATCTGGAATAATAATTTGTACTTCATTTTCAAAAGAACGGGCGGTAGGGATATAAGCATTCACGATCCTGTCCCGATCGGCATCAATTGGCTTCCATTGTTGACCTACCAACTTTCCTGCATTAAGGATCAAGTTATCACCTGCTTTCTTCACAAAACCATCCATTGTATATGTTGTGTAACAAATCAATTCCGGATTATCAGATGCAACACCTATATTCTCTATTTTATAATCAAGAAACTCAACCGGTTGCCGGTCATAATATTCTTTAACTTCATCTTTTATTTTATCCTTCAGTTTATTACGCCTTTCTTCAAGTTGTTTTTTGAAATCTTCCACATTTTTTTTACCATTCCGATTTTCTTCCATTCCCTGTAAAAACGTTTTTTCAATAAGTAAACGTTCACGCATGGCAACATCCCAGTCATAATACAAAACCCAATATTTTTGGATATCTTTTTTCAAATCCCCAGCCCAGGTTGTTCTCCGGTTTATATTCAATAACAACGGATCTTTTTCAGAAAAAGAAACTTCCGAAGTCACAGTCGCAGCATTTTGCTTACTATTCGCTTCCGGAATAAAATATTCGCCTGGAGTTCCTGAAATACCCTCCGCTTTGTTTGAAACAAATTTTGAAATGGTAATTGTATGGGCAAGTTCTCCCTGATAATCAGGATCCAAATAACTATAATCCGTATAAGCATACGGAAAACAGAAAATATTCTTCCCGTTATTAGCCGTAATTATGTAATTCAAATCAGAAAAAGATAGAATTTCATCTGCTCTTGCATCATATTTAGAGGTTACAAAGCCGATCTGATATTCTATGTTATGTGTCTTGAGTAAGTCTTGCAGCAACATGAAAAAAATGTCCGGAGAAAGATTATTGAATCCAAAATAATTTATAAAGCGAAAATGTAAAGCATCATATATGTATGAAGCCAACTCTTCATTGTTGACATCAGATGTCTTCTGCTGATAGTTTTGTACATCTTTTTTCACAGTTTTAGTTACATCTCGATAAGGCGTGAGATAGCGGGTGCTACCGGCAAAAACACATTTGGCATCATCCAAAATATCAGTTGGTGATACATTTTTATACACTCCTTTTTTACGTGCATTTGCTGGTTTATAAATAATATTATTGGCATTATTCAACACTGCCATCCTGATCATTGGCAAGTCACGAAGAGGAGACATCCATCTGACAGGCTCTATTTTCGGTAAAGATTGTCCCTGAGCCTCCAGGATAATATTCCCATCATCATCTTGTTTTTCAGTCATATCAGGAGCACCGTTTATCGAACGATATTCAACTGTTAGGTTCTTCCCGAATTCGCACGAAACAGAATAAGAAATAACAGGATGTTGATCAAAAAAACAAAATGAAACTGGAGGTATATTGGTATCTTCCAATTCCATTTCTGTACAATAGAAGTAATCCAGGATATCACCCTCCTGCAAATCCGACATTGCTATCTTTTTGTACGCTTCTTTATCTTTTTTTCCTTCAGTAACAGATACGGCTTCCTCTTTAATATCTATTTCCTTTATTTTCCCATCAGGCTTAATGACTCTTGCACCTATTATTGTATTTGTTTTGTTAGATACATAAGAAAAAGGCCTACTACTAAACTTATATTCTTCCCTATATGACAATTCGGAGTATTCTTCCAATGCTTTTTTATCGTTAATCTGGACCATATACCGGTCTATTTCCGTATAATATAATCTATTGACGACATTAGGTCCATTCGTAAACAGCATATTGCCAAGTTTGAATTTACTTTTATTTGTCACAATAAATTCATTATGATGAGCTAATATAACAGCCGATTCATTTTTGTATTTTTCAGGTACTTCATAGGTTTTAAACTCCGGTTTATCCCAGTTCCAGACAGTTTCTCTTACTTCTTTGGCATGGGCCTGATAATCATTAGCTCCCGACAAAGAAAAAGGGATGATAAGTAATATAACAAGAAAAAATTTCAACAATGCTTTCATAAGTATGATCTAAAATTAATTTTTCTTCAAAACAATTTGCTCCATTCCTGCTTTTCTGAATTGATTGACAGCAGTATTCCATTCCGGAAATAATTCTTTCTTCAATCTGGGCTCAAAAATAATCTTCTCTTTCCGGTAGATTATTTTGTCACCTTCTCTTTGACAGGAAATAGAAAAGGTGTAATTATCATTGGAGTATACAAAATTTTCCGGCAGCTTTTTAATCTCATATCCTTGAGGAAGATGGAGTAAAACTTCTCTGATATTATTTATTTTATACGGGAATAAATAATCATTAACTCTATTAACTGTGTCAATCAATTCTCCAAAATCATCATCCGGATTGATATCAATATAAAGTTCATTTCCCGATTGCTGTATCTTTGATTTCCGCTCTTCTTTATAAGTAATCACCAATTTTTCCGATTGGGGTTCTGTTCCTGATAAAATGACATCAGTTATCTCATCGAAAGAATTACCATTTGCCAGGAATCGTTTGAGAGAAGAATCCTGTTTGTCTTTTCCTAAGGAATGGAGTATTGACATAATTATTTGCTTGGACTCTCCTTTGAAAGAATTTTCGGATATTCCTTTAAGAATATTTTTTTCAATTCGATATTTTGAATGAATACTGTCTTTATTAAGCGCAGGTGTAAATGAAGGTACCTTTTGCACAACATAATCCTTGCCATTTTCTATCATACAGGGCCTTCCCTGAATGGTTTGAGGATACTCACCCAAAGGCATGTATTTCACAGTGGGATCCAAAAAATAAAATTGGTTATTCCTGTATAAAGCACAAATCATATGGTTAGCAACAGGAGCCTTCAGCGCCAAGTCTGAAGCAATACAATCGGTACTTATCCATACCAAACGAGCATCAAAACCTTCAGCAATCAACAATGATTTCAACAGGTTGGACATGCCTTTACAATCACCATATTTTTTACGGAGAACTTCTTGTGCATCATCCGGCTTGAAAGCCGCTACTCCGTTTTCAAATGCAATGTAACGGATATTTTCCTGAACCCAGGTAAACAAAGATTTGATTTTGCCTTCATCCGACACCTGATTCCGGGTAATATTTCCAGCTATCTCAGAGATAACTGGCATATTATTATTTACTTCGCTCAAAATACTACTATACCAGTTATAAAGATTATCCTGACTTGCAAAATATGTTTTTTTAGTTCCATTTACAATTGCAAATTGTGGAACAACCAAAAGAAAAGGATAAATATAAGTCCTGTCCGGCATATTTCTCTCATACTTCTCTGCTTTTTGGTTTTTAATATGATACAGGTAAACTTGTTGGTTATTCTCCTCTATAATTTCTTTGGTTATATCTTCATTTAAATTCTGTTCATGAATTTCTATTTTCATCCAATCGGGAACAACAACTCTGATCGTTTTTTCTTTTACAGGCTGGAGGTCAGACAAAAAAATAAAACTGAAATAATGCGGATCTTTTATGATTTTTTCAATTTGTACACAGGCAATATCTCCCTTTTTTGAAAATGGAAGATTGAAGTAACAGACCTTAATATCAGAATAAAATATGCCCTCCTGTTCATACATGCTATATTGAGGCTTTACACCTTTCAGTCCCTTGATATTTACTTTCTTTATTTCTGTTTGGTTATCATAGAAATAAGCCACAGTAGCGGTTTCTGACATATTTGTGCTTTCATATTCTGTATTAGATCTTAATTCAATGTAGACTTTACCTCCTTTATCACATTTAAAAATATAAATATCTTCGGCTTTAGTTATAACCACATTGTCATCTTTTGCACATAGAGGCATAGATAGTATCAGAAATAAGAAAAATATTAACCGGTTTATTTTTTTTTGTTCCATCATAAACTCAGCTGCATTTATTAACTCTACTCGAAATCAAAGTCAAAATCAAAATCATCATCCAGAAATGTAGGCGTTTCCTGGAAATCATCCAAACTACGCCTGTCTTTTTTTGTCGGACGGCCTGTACCTTTGGCCCGGTCTACAAATCCACTGATTTTATTCAATTCCAGGATTTGATATTGTTCGGGCGGTGTTACATTTTCCAGATATTCAGGAACTAATTTTGCTCCCATCCTGTTTTGAGTGAGCCCCAAAACTTTAAATGAATAAGTAATCGGAGGTTTCCGTACTTGTATGATGTCTCCGATTCTAATCATACGGGAAGGCTTAACCGCCACATCATTTATCATTACCCGGTTTTTCTTGCATGCTTCGACTGCAATTGTCCGGGATTTGAAAATGCGTGTAGCCCACATCCATTTATCTATACGTACCTCGTTCATTTATTATTATACTGATTCATTGTGTTTTGAATACCGGCTAAGCAAAAACTTTTGATAATTTCTCCGGCCAGTTTTATTCTTTCCGGTAATGTTTTTTGCTCTTCTTCCGCAAAAGCGCCTAATACATATTCAATCTGCATACCTTTAGGATAATCATTTCCGATGCCAAACCGGAGACGATTGTATTGTTGGGTTCCCAATGTATCCTGAATGTGTTTCAGCCCGTTGTGGCCTGCATCACTGCCTTTGGTTTTCAATCTCAAGGTTCCCAAAGGTAAGGCGATGTCATCCAATACTACCAATAAATTTTCGACCGGAATATTTTCTTTCTCTAACCAATACCGTATTGCATTTCCGCTCAAATTCATGTATGTAGAAGGTTTGAGCAAGATAAGTTGCCGGTTTTTTATTTTCATTCCGGTCACAGCGCCATATCGCTGGTCAGTAAAAACAAGATTGGACGCTTTAGCTAAAGCGTCCAATACCATAAATCCTATATTGTGGCGGGTATTCTGATATTCATAACCAATATTACCCAAGCCGGCTATTAAATACTTCACCAAATTACGAATTACGAATTACGAATTACAAATTATAAACTGCGGCACAACATTGTAGCCCGTAATTTCTAATTTGTAATTCGTAATTATATTAGTTTCCTTTTGCTGCCGCACCTCTTGCTGCACGTGTCAACTTAACAGCGCAAACAACACTATTTTTAGCGTTCATCAATTGCAAATTATCGAAAGACAATTGTCCTACCTGGATAGTTTTGCCTAAACCTAATTTTTCAATATTAATGGTAAGTTTTTCAGGAATATGGTTGAATAAACCTTTTACTTTCAATTTCCTCAATTCCAAAGATAATTTACCCCCGGCTTTAACACCTTCGGCCAACCCTTCCAATGCAACAGGAACTTCCATTAAAATAGGTTTGTCAGCAGCAACCTGATAAAAATCGACATGCAATAATTTATCTGTTACCGGATGAAATTGCAAATCTTTTAGTATCGCATTGCAAGCTTTTCCTCCAACAGTCAGGTTAACTAAAAAGATTTCCGGTGTATAAACAAGTTTCCGGATACCATCTAAAGTTACATTAAAATGAATCACTTCATTTCCACCATAAAGCACACATGGTACTTCGCCTTCTTTGCGGCTCAATTTAGCGGCTTTTTTGCCCAAACCGTCTCTTAATTCACCTTTTAATTCGAATGTTTTCATTTTCTAATTTTTTGTGTTACTCAAAATTAAGACTTTATGCTTCTCAATTTCCCATCACACGGAATTTTAAAGCGGCGCAAAGATAGTACTTTTAATACAAATAAAAAAATCCGGTATATATTAATTTAGTCTGAAAAATCTATTTTTATGCTTATATCTTCATCAAGAAGAGGTTCTCCCGGCGCCACTTCTACTTTAGGAGGCACAAAGTCTACTGTATTATTTTCCCTGATGTAATCTAATGCTTCATTCAAACCATTGACAAATTTGTCAAAATCTTCCTTGTAAAGGAAAATCTTATGTTTTTCAAATTGTGCAGGAGCATTAGCATCTTCCGAATCTAATTTTTTGCTTTCAGTGATGGCTAAAAACAATTCTTCTTTCCTGTTTTTCTTTACATCAAGATAATAAATCCTTTTGCCTGCTTTAATTGCCTGGGAGAAAACAATATCGTTTTCCCGGAAGTCGGTCTTTTTTTTATATCCCTCCATATATTAATTAGTACATTAAATTTCTATGTGTGTAACTACCGGTTGACATCTACAATATTTGGCAAATGTACATTAATTTTTTAGAGAACACAAGACATTTTTATAATAAATAAAGTAGTACATTTAAAAAGGATAAACATATAGGAAAATACAAAATTTCTGATTACCTTTGCAGCCTAAAAAATATCAAGTTCTTTCACAAATTATGATTAATCGTATTATAATCCGCATCAAAGTACTTCAAACCATTTATGCATATTACCAAAAAGATTGTAGAGAAATAAACCTTGCGGAGAATGAACTCCTGCATGGTTTGCAAAAAACTTACGATTTATACCATTATTTATTATGGCTTATTCCAACGCTCACCGATTATGAGCAAAAGCGGCTGGATAAGAAGAAACAAAAATATTTAGCCACTGAAGAAGAAAAAAATCCCGATACCCGTTTTATCAACAACCGTTTCTCGGAACAATTAAGCAAAAATGTCCAACTGCTTGCCTTTTTTAATGAAAAAGGTTCTATCTGGATTGACGAAGACATATTCCTCAAAAAAATGTTGGACCAAATCATTTCTTCCGATATTTATGATGAATACATAAAATCACCCGATTCATACGATTCTGATAAGGAATTCTGGAGGAAAGTATTCAAACAATATATTCATACGAGTGAAGAATTGGATGAGTTGCTGGAAGATAAGAGTATTTATTGGAATGATGATTTGGATATCGTAGGTACGTTTGTATTGAAAACTATTAAAAGGTTTGAAGAGCCGACCCTGCCGGATCAAAATTTGCTTCCCATGTTTAAAGATGAAGAAGACAGGCGCTTTGCCATCAGTCTTTTAAGAAAGTCTATCCTGGAAGGAAGTTCTTATAATGAGAGAATAGATAAGCATATCAAGAATTGGGAGCTCGACAGAATCGCCTGTATTGACCTGTATATCATGCAAACGGCAATAGCAGAATTACTTAATTTCCCGTCAATTCCAATCAATGTGACCCTGAATGAGTATATAGATATGGCTAAATATTACAGTACAACCAAGAGCGGGATTTTCATTAACGGGACTTTGGATGCTATTGTTAATGAACTTAAAAGTGAGAATTTATTGTTCAAAAACTGATTTTCTTATTACATTTGCAAAACAATATGACATCCCCAAAGATGTATTGTTAAATAAATAGACATATTATTAATTGATATATTAGAAATGATGAATTTATTAAGTATTTTATTACAAGCTGCCCCTGGTGGAGGGAAAAATGACCCGACAATGAGCATATTAATGATGGTAGCCATTGTTGCTATTTTTTATTTCTTTATGATTCGTCCACAACAAAAGAAACAAAAAGAAATAAAAAAAATGAGAGAAGCAATGAAGGTTGGCGATAAAGTAGTCACTTCAGGTGGAATATATGGTAAGATTAAGGATGTTAACGACACTACTTTTACAGTTGAAATTGCTGAGAATGTAAGAATTAAAGTTGATAAAGCTTCTGTTTTTGCCACAGCTGATGATCTCCAAACAACAAAATAACAAAAAAATTCAAACAAAAGTCAAGGCTTTCTTCCGGGGTACTGCATGGAAAAAAACCTTGACCTTTTTGTTTTTTCTCCTTCTCGCTTTCGGATTCTGGTTATTGCAAGCCTTGCAGCAACCGTTCGAAAAAGAAATTCATGTTTCTGTTCATTACGAAAATATACCGACTGAAATTGTTTTAAATAAGGATGTCCCTACCGAAATAAAAGTAAAGGTAAGGGATAAGGGTACTTCTCTGTTGCGATATTCTATAGGCAAAAAAAAACAAGAATTTCTGACTGTCGACCTCGCAATGGTTGATCTGAAAAAATCTTCATATACAGTTTCAAAAAAAGAACTGGAGACAAAAGTTTCCAATTATCTGTCGCCCAACGCAATCTTAATCTCATATCTTCCGGATGTTTTGAATATAAAATACCAATCCCTGCAAAAGAAAAATTTGCCGGTTGCACTATCCGGACAACTGACCCCATCTCCCGGGTATATATTAATTGATACCACTCTTTTTACTCCTTCTAAAGTGACTGTTTATGGACCTCAAAATATTTTAGACTCCCTTTCAGTTATTTATACAGAAAATACATCTATTGATAATATACATTCTCCTCTCCAAAAACAGATAAAATTAGTTGCACCTCAAGGTGTTAATCTGAGTAAGAACGAAGTTGAACTAAACGTGTCTGCAGAAGAATTTACGGAAAAGGTGATACAAGTTCCTGTTATTTGCAGGAACTTGCCTCAAAATTATAAAATCCATATTTTCCCGGCTTCTGTTGAAGTCATTTGTCCTATTGCTCTTGTTGATTATGGAAAAATTGATGTGATGAATTTTGAAATCAGCATTGATTATTTAGAGTTGCTTAAAAGTCAGAATTACACAACCAATGTAACCCTGACAAAGAAACCGGATTGGATCAAGAATTACCGGATAAGCCCGGAAAAAGTTGAATTTTTATTAGAACAAAAAAGCGTCCAATGATAAAACTTGGTATAACAGGAGGGATTGGTGCCGGAAAATCGGTTGTTGCTTCATTTTTCAAAGCAGCCGGAATACCTGTGTATATAGCTGATGATGAGTCTAAAAGACTCACATCTACATCGCCAAGAATAAGAGAACAACTGACTAAAGAATTTGGGGAAAGTTTGTTTGAAGACGGAAAGTTAAACAAAGGACTATTAGCGTCATTGATTTTCGGTAACAAAGACAATTTGAAAACAGTCAATTCAATCATACATCCTGAAGTGTTGTCAGATTTCAATGCATGGTGCCTGAAGCACTCCGGAAAAGTATTGGTTGCCATGGAAGCAGCCATCCTTTTCGAGTCGGGATTCGACAAAACAGTTGATGTAATCATAGCTGTTACAGCTCCTCAGGATGAACGTGTTGAGCGCATTCTAAAAAGAGGTCAAACAACCAGAGAGGAAATTTTAAGCAGAATGTCAAACCAATTGCCCGATGAAGAGAAATGCAAAAAATCGGATTTCGTTATTTATAATGACAACGACAGGGCAATTATTCCGCAAATAGAGGAAATATTGAGTCGAATATCAGGAACAATATTGTGATTAAAAACAATTTGCTTTTGGTGCAATTGTAGCTATTAATTGCAATTAGATTGCGCGAAGTAAATTGCTATGAATTGCCTGAAATAATATAAACTATATTTATTTGCAAAAAGAATCGTGTGTATTTGAGAGATTACTATATTTGCAAACAATTTTCAGATACATACATAAAAACATTATAAATTTAAGTTATGCTAAAAGAAATTTTATCGGTATCAGGAAAGCCAGGTTTATACAAGCTGGTTTCGCAAGGAAAAAACATGTATGTTGTAGAATCTCTGATCGACAAAAAACGTATTCCGATATATGCACGGGATAAGGCTGTTTCTTTGGGAGATATCGCCGTATATACAGAAACCGAAGAAATACAACTTGCAACAGTTTTCAATAATATCAAAATAAAAGAAGCAGGAGTTGCTATCGACCTGAAACCCAATATTCAACCAGCAGAATTGCGTGCTTATTTCGAACAAATCCTTCCGGATTATGACAAGGATAAAGTTTATCCTTCGGATATGAAAAAAATCATGAATTGGTATAATATTTTATTTAATGCCGGTATTACTGATTTTGACACTATAAAAAAAGAAGAGGAAGAGGTAAAGGAGGACGAAATTAAAGAAGTTAAAGAAACTAAAAAGGCCTCAAAAGACAAAGAAGTTAAGGTAAAAGGAGGAGAAAATAATCCGGAAAAAAAGGAAGCAAAAGCTAAGCCGGGTAAAAAAAGTAAGTAAAAGAACAGAAAATATCCTTTTTTCATTTAT
The DNA here is from genome assembly GCA_031553415.1 of Bacteroidales bacterium. Taxonomy (GTDB): domain Bacteria; phylum Bacteroidota; class Bacteroidia; order Bacteroidales; family Azobacteroidaceae; genus JAIRVZ01. The sequence continues at coordinate 16,510 of JAVBLO010000034.1, forward strand.
CTTTGTTCCCTGAACTTTTTAAAATTTACACACTATGAGCGAAGACAAAGGGTTAGCGTTTGAATATGACGAAGATGATGCTGTTGCGTTCATTCAGAATTTCCTGCCACAGGATTTAAAGGATAAGTTCACTAACGATGAACTAAATTATATTATTGATTTAGTTTATGAATTCTACGAAGACAAAGGGTTCCTGGAAGAAACAGATGATGAGGTAGATGTTGAAATTGACGAAGATGAATTAATCGATTTTGTTGTTAAACAAGCAAAAAAAGACAATGTCGGGAAATTTACTCCGGAAGATATTACATTCATAGTACAGGGCGAATTGGCCTACTGTGATTCTTTAGACATGTTTGATTAATCAACTACGAGGCGTATCTTTTTAAACAAAAATAATTATTTATTAGTATGAAAAAAATGAATTTTTTTGCAGCTCTTTTAATGAGCGTTGCAATTTTGTTTTCGGCTTGTAATGCAAGTAACACAGCTAAAGGAACAGGTATTGGTGCTGGTGCTGGTGCAGCAGTTGGCGCTGGTATCGGTGCTTTGATTGGCGGTGGTAAAGGTGCTGCTATTGGCGCAGGTATCGGTGCTGTAACAGGTGGTGCTGCCGGAGCTATTATCGGTAACAAAATGGACAAACAAAAAGCAGAATTGGAAAAAATCCAGGGCGCTCAGGTTGAATCCATCAACGATGGACAAGCTATCAAAGTTACTTTCGAATCAGGTATTTTGTTTGCTACAGGAAAATCTGACCTGAACGCATCTTCAAAAACAGCTTTGTCTCAATTTGCTTCCAGCTTGCAAGCAAACCCTGATACAGATGTTCAAATTTACGGACATACAGATAGTACTGGTAGCGACAGCGTTAACCAACCTCTTTCTGAAAAAAGAGCTTCTGCTGTTAAAAATTATTTGGCATCTCAGGGAGTTTCTGGTAGTCGTATGACTACTCAAGGTATGGGTTCTTCTCAACCAGTTGCAGACAACTCAACAAAAGCTGGTCAAGCTCAAAATCGTCGCGTAGAAGTATATATTATACCTAACGCTAAGATGATTCAAGACGCTCAACAAGGAAAATAATTCAGTAAATTGAAAATTGACAATTGACAATTGACAATGTTTTTCATTGTTGATTGTCAATTTTTAGTTTAAATTGAATGATTAGTTAAATAATGAATCAACCTCTGATCAATATTGGAATTCTGGCAACCTCAATCATTGAATTCAAATTCAATGGAGTATATAAATTGCTTGAAAATGATATGTTATATGATGGAGAGCATAATGTTATGTTGCGAAATGGTCAGATATGGTTTAATGGAAAATCATTTTCAAGTCTATCTTTCACACCTGCATATTATGAAACAGCTTCTTTCACATTAAAGAATGTTAGTATCGGAATCCAATTTCATTGGGAGAGGATGGAGGAACAGACTTTCAAAGGTTCGCTTCGTTTTATTTTGGAAAATGAAAATATACGGGCAATCAATACCCTGGCTATAGAAGATTACCTCGAAAGTGTTATATCTTCGGAAATGAGCGCTACAAGTTCACTTCAATTATTAAAGGCTCATGCCGTAATTTCCCGTTCCTGGTTGTTGGCTCAATTAAACAAAAAAGATAGAGTCGGGATTGGAAGTCAAAAATATAATTCTTCGATTGTTTCGGATGACAAAATTATCAAATGGTATGACAGGGAGGATCATATCAATTTTGATGTCTGTGCGGACGACCATTGCCAACGTTATCAGGGAATAACCAAAGTGTCTACATTGGCCGTAAAGAAGTCGATTTTGGATACGTTCGGAGAGGTTTTAATGTCTGAAAATGAAATTTGTGATACTCGTTTTTCCAAATGTTGCGGGGGAATTACTGAGGAATTTGAAAATTGCTGGGAACCAATTCATTTCAAATACCTGAGTTCAGTTTCATGCAGTGAAACTTCATCCAAATTAATTTCATTTGAAAACTGGATATTGTCTTCTCCTCCTGCATTTTGTAACACATACGACAAAAGTGTTTTATCGCAAGTATTAAATGATTATGATCTGGAAACCAATGATTTCTATCGTTGGATCGTGAAATACTCCCAACAGGAGTTATCCGGATTAATCAGGCAAAAAACAAATATTGACTTTGGAGGAATCATTGATTTAATTCCCGGAGAAAGAGGTAAATCCGGAAGAATTATCCAATTGTTAATACAAGGAACAAAAAAACAAATGCATATAGGAAAAGAGCTTGAAATCAGGAAAATCCTTTCTAAGTCTCATTTATACAGTTCTGCCTTTGTTGTTGAAAAAAAGGATGTCAAAAACGGAATTCCTCAGGAATTTATCCTTTATGGAGCTGGTTGGGGACATGGAGTAGGGTTGTGCCAGATTGGAGCGGCAATGATGGCCGCCAAAGGTTATGATTACAGGAGTATTTTAAATCATTATTTCTGGAGTGCTTCCATTGAAAAACTTTACAGCAAATAACATTCGATTATGAGGAACTTAAAATTGATAGCCGACAGTGGTTCTACACAATGTGATTGGGTAATCAGCAACAAAGAAGATGTGGTTTTTCAGACCAAAGGGATTAATCCGTTTTACCAGACGGAAGAAGATATTTCCCAAATTGTTTCCGAACTTCTTTCCGGCTTGAATATTCAAAATATAGGTTCTGTGCATTTTTATGGAGCCGGTTGTGCATTTCCTCAAAAAAAGGAAATGATCAGGAATGTTTTATCAGCTTATTTCCCCGAAACTCTTATCGAAGTAGAAAGTGACTTGTATGCCGCCGCTCGTGCATTATGTGGAAAAGAATCAGGAATTGCATGCATTTTGGGAACAGGTTCAAATTCTTGTTTCTACAATGGAAAGATTATCAAAGAGAATGTATCTCCGTTAGGCTATATTTTAGGAGATGAAGGAAGTGGGGCTGTTATCGGGAAAATATTCATAGGCAATTTATTAAAGAATCAATATTCCCGCTCTATTTATGATGATTTTATGAATTATTACAATACATCCCCCGAAGAAATCATGGAATCCGTTTACAAAAAACTATTTCCTAACCGATACCTGGCGCAATTCACTAAATTCATTGCTAAAAACCTTGAAAAATCGGAAATGTATGATTTAGTATTCAATGCCTTTTCCAGTTTTATTCAAAGGAATATCAAGCAATACGACTATATGAATTATCCGGTTTATTTTACAGGCTCAGTTGCATTTCACTTCGATGATATTTTAAGGGATGCCTGTTTAGCCAATGGAATCTGGCCAGGAGAAATCACACAAAGTCCGATGAAGGGATTGGTCGCATTCCATAATCGCGAAGGAATTTAAATGCCCTTATACCGCTGGTCATAATACAATGTTGTCCGTTAGGTGCCTTTATTTGCGAATTTAATTCCAATTTTGCAGAACATGGTTCCAATCCTCTATGCACATAACATATGGCGCCAGTTAAAAAATAAGCCAACTGCACCAATTCTACCTCATGTGAACGTACTTGTTGGATTTCTCTGAATAAAACATCAGATTGCAGATTTTTTTAAAATTAATCATTTATTAATCTATTTATTAATCGCATAATTCTTTCTTTGCAGAATTATAGATAAAGATATGTAATAAAATTTTAATAAATGATTTATTTGAAAAATGAAAAGAATCAACAAATTATTAATGCTTGTAATTTTTTTTACAGTTTTTTCAACTCTTTTGCAGGCACAAAGATATGACAGTAATAAAGAACTGTTCCGTGATGAAACGGCTTCCCAACATACCCGTATCATGGATTTATTATCCAAATTAACTGTCGAAGAAAAAATAAGTTTACTTAGGACTACTTCTCCCGATATTTCACGCTTGGATATTGGTCATTATTATCATGGCAATGAAGCCTTGCATGGAGTTGTGCGTCCCGGAAGATTCACTGTTTTCCCGCAAGCCATCGGATTGGCAAGCATGTGGAATCCTGAGTTGCATTATAAGGTTGCTACAGCCATATCCGACGAAGCCCGCGCCCGTTGGAACGAATTGGAAGGCGGAAAAAAGCAAAGCGAGCGGTTTACCGATTTACTTACTTTTTGGTCGCCTACAGTAAATATGGCACGTGATCCGCGTTGGGGGAGAACTCCCGAAACTTATGGCGAAGATCCTTATTTGAGCGGCGTGTTGGGAACTCAATTCGTAAAAGGTTTGCAGGGAAACGATTCACTATATTTGAAAGTTGTCGCCACACCTAAACATTTTGCAGCTAACAATGAAGAGCATAACCGGTTTGTTTGTAATCCGAAAATATCCGAACGGCAATTGAGGGAATATTACTTTCCGGCTTTCGAAATGTGTGTAAAAGAAGGTCTGGCTGCATCGGTTATGTCGGCCTACAATGCGATAAATAATGTCCCTTGTACGGCTAATCCGTGGCTGTTGACTAAAGTCTTGAGAAAAGATTGGGGATTTAATGGTTATGTTGTTTCCGATTGTGGTGGTCCGGGCTTGTTGGTTTCAGCCATGAAATATGTTAAAACCAAAGAAGCTGCCGCTACTTTATCCATTAAAGCCGGATTGGATTTGGAGTGTGGAGACGATGTCTATGTTGAACCATTGTTGAATGCATATAGACAATATATGGTAAGTGAGGCCGAGATTGATACGGCGGCTTATCGGGTGTTGAGGGCCAGGATGCGTTTGGGATTGTTTGATAATCCGGAACATAATCCATACAACAAAATCGCGCCTTCTGTTGCCGGTTCGGAAAAGCACCGGCAACTGGCGCTTGAAGCAGCCCGGCAAAGTATTGTTTTATTGAAAAACAAAAATCAAATTTTACCACTGAATCCTGATAGAATCAAATCGATTGCCATTGTCGGTATCAATGCAGGAACAAGTGAATTCGGTGATTATAGCGGAGCACCGGTAAATGCGCCTGTATCAATATTGCAAGGAATTAAAAACAAGGTGGGGGAAAAGGTTAAAATTGTTTATGCTCCCTGGAAATCGGCCGTTGATGGAATGGAAATTATTTCAAAGGATAATTTCCCGGATGGATTGACGACCGAATATTTTTCTAACATGGAATTGTCGGGACAAGCTAAAATCCGTACAGAAGAGTGGATTAACTACGAACCTGCGAACCAGGCTCCTGACCCGTTTTTACCGGAGCATCCGATATCCATCCGGTGGACAGGAAAACTTAGACCTGTCGTTTCCGGATATTATACTTTTAGTTTTACTTCATCTGATGGTTGCCGTTTATTTATTGATGATAAAAAACTGATTGATGTATGGGAGCAACGTTCGATTGCAACCGATACTGTTGGAATATATCTTGAATTGGGAAAAGAATATAACCTGAAAGCCGAATATTTCAAAAACCGTGATTATGCGATTGCCCGTTTACAATGGAAAGTTCCGGTAACAGCAGTTAAAGAAAGAATTGATATGTATGGCGAAGCCGGAAATGCAGCCCGTAGCTGTGATAAAGTTATTGCAGTTTTGGGTATCAATAAAACAATCGAACGTGAAGGACAAGACCGGTATAATATAGAACTACCTGCTGACCAGGTCGAATTTATCCGTGAAATTTATAAAATCAATCAGAATACAATTGTTGTGTTGGTAGCCGGAAGTTCCTTAGCAATCAATTGGTTGGATGAAAATATTCCGGCTGTCGTAAATGCTTGGTATCCAGGAGAACAAGGAGGAACCGCTGTTGCCGAAGTTTTGTTTGGTGATTACAATCCTGGCGGAAGGCTACCAATCACTTACTATAACAACCTGAATGAATTACCTCCTTTCGATGATTATGATATTTCTAAAGGCCGTACCTATCAGTATTTTACAGGTAAACCGCTTTATCCTTTCGGGTATGGATTAAGTTATACAAAATTTGAGTACAAAAATCTGAAATTAACCGATAAAGGCAACGTTGTCAATGTTGCATTCGATGTGAAAAATACAGGGAATATGACTGGCGATGAAGTTTCTCAGGTATATGTTACATTACCCGAAGTTGGAGTTATAATGCCGGTAAAAGAACTGAAAGGTTTTCAGCGGAATACTATCCGCAAAGGGGAAACGAAGAAAATAGAAATCTCAGTACGTAAAGATTTATTACGGTACTGGGATGAAAGAACCGGAAAATTTGTTGTTCCCGGAGGAAGCTATAAATTTATGGCAGGCTCTTCTTCCGGAGATATAAGGCTTGATGGTAAATTACAATTAGAATAGTTTGAAGATTATTATCTAATTCAGGATACTTTTCAGGGATCCGTTATATGTTTCCCCCAACAATGATTTATATTCTTTGGTAAAATTGTCGAAAGTCGTTTTAGCCAGTCCTTTTTTACCTATTTTGAAGAGGGCATTGCATTTAATTGCAATAGCCTCTTCACTGATAGGATCTATTTTTAATATGGTGTCTGCAATTTTTACCCGTAAATCCAGATTATTAACATGAGAGTTATTCGAATTGTTGAAAAAATTCAACAGCACGTCAATAACGGCATTTGCAAAATCATTTTTGAAAGAATCGACCCACTCAAATTGTATATTGGGCAGCATTGGTCCATAAGAAAGCAGTTCAAGCAAATGCAACATGTCATCAGACATATTATCATTCCCTGACTGGATTTTTTCGATTAGCTTTAATGCCTCCCAATAATCGGAAAATACACTGGGATTAATAGATATTGTCCAATAACCATTTTCATTATTGATCTCAATATCTCCAACAGTTTGCAGAAGTACACGTAACTTACGCATGTTGACGCTCCGGTTGTTCCGGGCAGCCTCTTCCGATTTGTCGAACCAAAGAAATTCCTGGAGTTTCGCCGAAGAAATTCCTTTTTTATTCTTCAGGGTATATAAAATAATCAATACCAACAGGAATTTTAATGTAGGCGTAAATTCTCCGGTAATATTATTTCCTTCTTTGTTGAAGACCTGAAATCCTCCTAAAAACAATATACTTTGTTTCTGAATATCGTAAAAAGATTTCTCTGTTTCCTGATTACCAGGTTCAATATTCTGTGTTTTTTCTTTTGAAGGAACAAATTCAGTTTCTTTTTTACTGCCAGTTTTCTTTTTAATTAAAAGCAGTACGAAAATAGCGCCGGCAATCAGAACAGGAATGAGAAACCAAGCCCAATTAATAGCCTTGGATGCTATCTGGATAACATCATTTTCTCTCAATGGAGGATAATCCAATGTGTAAATACTTACGTTAGATGTTTTATTTTCATCGGAATAAGAGGTAACGGCGATTAACTTGGATAGTCGTGGAGAATAAAATAGATCACAGAAAGAGGTAACATCCTCGAAATAAAACGGAATGGTATCAGCCAATGTTTCCATTTCCCGGGTAGTAAAATTAATCCGTTTCAGTGTAATGTTTGATGAATATTTGTTGTGGGGATAGGCAAGCACATAAAAGCAACCATTTTTTTCGTCAACAATCAAGCTGTTGGAATAAACATTGTTTTCCTCATATTTTTTATCAAGGTCAAACAAATGTCTTGTTTTCAATGTCTTTAGATTTATTTCGAATAAATCTGAAAAGTTTTTAGGCGAAAGTTCTTGTCGTCCCATTTCGGCTCCCCTTCCGCCAAAAATATAAAGCTTGTCTCCGGTAGTATTACCACCCATGGCTGCCAGGTAGCGTGGAGTTATTGTATGGGATAAATCAAATAAATTCAGTTTGTTTGTTTTCAGGTTAATCCGGAAAAAGTCACTTTTATATTGGTAAAATCCATATCCACCGAACAAATACAATATCGAATCGAGAGCTGAAATATAACGGTTATGGTGAGCATGTGTAGGCTCTTCATTATGGTTTTGGTATCCCGTCCAGACTTTATCTTTGAAATTATAAAAATAAGTCCTGTCTGAATCAAATCCGTAGTAAACCAATTGTTGCGAGATGTGATTAAATAATAGCCTGTTGTAAAAACTATTGTGAGGGACGTTGCCTGCAATAGTCACAGTATCGATTATATCAGAGTCTACATGAAAACAATTATAGCCTTTTGGATTGAGTATGAAAATTTGATTTTGAATGGAGTCAAATGTGATTTGAGTGAATGCATCGGTTTTAAATTCCGCCCGTTTTTGCCAATGAACACTATTATCCATTAACCAATAAGGATTATGAACAATTGCTTTTCTTTTTTTCAACTCATCATAAACCGCATTTTGGGCATGTTTTCCAAGCATCCAATGGTGAAAGTCTTTTCCATTATATTTCACAATCACATCTTTCAATATAATTGGTGCGGCATCGTTTCCGGCAAAACCTTTATGGTCACAAAGCCCGAAATAAACAGATAAATTTTTAGTGTTGCTTAAGTCGTAGTCGCAATTTAGTTTTTGTTCATTGGATTGTATACTTATTTTATTTTGTTTTTTGTCGAAAGTAATGGATGCATGATTCCAGTTGCCGGCTACAGGTTCGTCACTCAAGGGGAAATCCTGGTTATTCAATACAAAAAACTTACCATTGAGATAGTTCACCATCAAATCGAAATTTTCATTTTTATTGGATATTATCCTGCAAAAATAGCCGAATTTGGTGTTTTCATTCCTCATGAGTATATCAAATTCGAGGCTGAACACATCTTGCGAATGCAAGGAATAAGGTTCGTTATCGTTCAAGGTGAGCGAGGTGCGTTTGTCTATATTGTTTTGATGAGAATAGAAAAACAGACCAGTATTGGGAAGTTGTCCATATACGGCATCGACAAACAGTAAAAAGCATAAAAGGATTAAATTTCGCAGTATCTTCATAACAATATAATTGCACTACAAATATAAGTACAATTTTCATTTCAAATCAAAGGATGTTAAAAATAGATTCAAATTTTCCAAATTGTAAATTTCACCGGCAAGGGTATCAAAAGAAAATGTTTTGCCGTTGCATTTAACCACACAATTGTTTCCGGAATTTGATTTGATTTTCAATGAAGTAACAATACCATTGTTCCATGTGGCATCAATTTCAAAATTGCCACGGGCTTTTATTCCTTTAAACTTTCCGTTGCTCCATGCGTCGGGAAGCGCCGGCAATATTTCAATGCAGTCGCCCTGGCTTTGTACAAGCATTTCTGTCATTCCAGCCGTTGAACCGAAATTTCCGTCAATCTGGAAAGGCGGATGCGTATCGAACAAGTTTTTAAGAGTGGATTCTTTCAGTATTTCCTGTACCAATTTGTAAGAACGGTTCCCGTCTCGCAGCCTTGCCCAGAAATTGATTTTCCAAGCCTTGCTCCAACCGGTTCCCCTATCTCCACGGGTATTAAGCGTTTTTTTCATAGCCTCAACATATAAATCTTCCTGCGCACTCCGTCCGGGAATAATTTGTGTTCCGGGGTGTAACCAGAACAAATGATTCGCATGCCGATGCCCTCCATCTCCTGTAATATCCATTGTAACTTCATCTTTCCATTCCATGAATTGTCCACCCAAACCGATTTCAGGGCCTGACAGATTTTGTTTGGATGTTTTTATTTCTGTGACTTCAGGGATGTTTTTGCCTAAAATTTCGCTTGCTTTGATAACCATATCAAACAATTCGCAGATAATCGCCTGATCGCATGATGCTCCCAACGAATATTGCCCGTGTTCCGGAGAATAAGACGGATTTGCGACTAAAGTGCCATCCCGTTCATCGAGCCATAAATTATCTACCCAAAACAAAGCGGCATCTAATAAAATCTGGTAATTATCTTCCAGAAACTGTTTATCCTGGCTAAACCGGTAATATTCCCAGATATCCTGGCACATCCAGGCGGCAGCGGCGGGAAAATAAAATGCAGTATACCAATTGCCGGGAGCCGTATTTCCCCAGATATTATTCTCGTGATGAATCACCCACCCGCGTACCGGGCTTCCATCTTGTTTGCAATAATATTGCCGGGCTGTATAAATCCCGCGGGGCACAAGGCTTTTTACATATTCAATAACAGGAAGATGGCAATCCTGAAGATTGGTTTGTCCGGCTAACCAGTAATTCATCTGTAGATTGATGTTTGTATGATAATCCGCATCCCAAGGTGGAGTCAGGCCTTCCGCCCAAATTCCCTGAAGATTGGCTGGTAATGAGTTTTCCCTTGACGAAGAAATCAGGAGATACCTTCCGAACTGATAGTACAATTGCTCCAAATATAAATTTTCGGCGGTAGAATTAGTATTGTTCTTATAACCATCCAATAGTTTATCAGTTGTTTTATCTGGAGCATCTTCTGTATTCACAAGGGAAATACTCATCCTGTTGTAAAGTGATTTATAGTCTTGTATGTGTGTATCCAGTAATTGGATATACGTTTTTTTCGATGCTTTGTTAATGGTATTTTCAACTGTGTTCAAAGGATTAACAGAAGAAAAAAAGTTAAAAGAAACATCCATTGATTGTATATAGTTGGTTGTGGCGGAAGAAATAAGCAATATTTCATCTGCATTTTCAACAGTTATTTTATTTTCCGGTTCATTTGTTAATTTTCCTCCCATTGGGATAATTTTCATTTGTTGGGCGAATTTCAATCCATTGTCGCCATGATCGGCCGGCTTTCCTTCCATCGTAATGACATTGTTATTCACGCTCATACTGATACTTGTTTGAGGTGTTGTAAGATAAAATGTCCGGGATATTTTTCCTGGTTTATCGGCTGTGAGACGGATAACAATCACATTATCCGGATGGCTGATGAAATATTCGCGGGTATAATTCACCCCGTCCTGAAGATACGTAACCTTACCGGTAGCATTATCTATGTCTAATTCACGGGTATAGTTTGTATATGCAGGAAGAGGAGTTTGGGTAGTATAAGCAATATTGATGTTGCTTAACGATTGATAAGAGCCGAAATCCGTTTTATCTCCCATTAATCCTTTAATATAAGCTTTTAATTTTTCGTCTTCGGCAGGATAGTTGGCAGATATTATTTTCCCTGTGTCATCAATTCGGACTTGGTTATTCTTTGAAAAATTAATCATTTTTTCCTGTAGAATTTTTCTTGCATTCCGGAGGTTTTGCTTGTTTTGAGAGGCTGTTCCTGAGTGCCCGCAATTATATTCCGGATTTTTTCCGGGACCACCCGACCAGAGGGAATGCTCATTGACTTGAATTTTATCAATCATAACATCTCCAAAGAACATTGCTCCTATGTTGCCGTTTCCAAGAGGCAAGGCCTCACTTTCCCAGGTTTGAGCCGGAAAATCGTAAGTTGCTTTTAAAGCCGGAGTTTGACTCTGGATTACCGGCATGTTACTTCCCCAAAAATATACAAATAGTAGAATTTTATTATGTAATCTTAATTTTATACTAAACATTGAATTGAGATTTAATACAGAAGTTTGTTTAATATCGGGCTCGATTTGAACTAAATTTTTTCCAAAGGTAAAATTTCGTACTTAATTTACACTTAAAATACGCTTAATTGAAAATTAATTCGCATTTAATTTTACATTAATTAAATATTAAGATTTTTTTAAATATCAGGTTTTATATTTGCAACCATAAAATTATTAAAAATCTTCAAAAATATTTATATCATGAAAAGCAAAAAGAAAGTGTTATTCATTCTCATTACTCCAATTTTATTCTTATTGTTTGCCTGTTCGGAAAAAGAACAGGATTTCACAAAATTTGTAAATCCTTTCATAGGTACCGGTGGACACGGGCATACTTATCCCGGAGCTGTCGTTCCTCATGGTTTGGTACAATTAAGTCCCGACACACGAAACTCGGGTTGGGATGCCTGTGCTGGTTATCATTATGATGATCACACATTGTTGGGGTTCAGCCATACACACCTTAGTGGAACTGGAATAGGTGATTATGGAGATATTTTATTCCTTCCTTTTACAGGAGAGCCTCAATTGGTTTCGCCCAATGGAGAGGATAAGCAGTCAAGATTCGGCTCGGCTTTTTCGCATGAGGAAGAAAAAGCAGAACCAGGTTATTATAGCGTTTTCCTGAAAAATTATAATATCCAGGCAGAACTAACTGCAACTACTCATGCAGGATTCCACAGGTATACTTTTCCCAAATCGGAAAACCCTGGTTTGATTATTGATTTGACAATAACCATCCACGAACGTATGTTGGCAAAATCAGAACTGAAAGTTATCAGTGATACTGAAATACAAGGAATGAAACAAGTTCATGGCTGGGCGCCAAACCGTTATGTGTATTTTTATGCTCAATTTTCAAAACCATTCACTTGTACAATAGATGAGGAGAAGAAAGCCTCATTGAACTTTAGCGAAACAAAGGAAAATGAAGAAATCATGGCGAAAGTTGGCATTTCGTTTGTCGATTTTGAAGGTGCTAAAAAGAATCTCCAGACTGAAATAAAATCATGGAATTTTGATCAGGTAAAAAAAGAAGCTCATAATCAATGGAATAAGGAGTTGTCGAAAATAAAAATAAAAACCAATAATGAAACTTCCCGTACTATATTTTATACTGCGCTTTACCACTCTGCCCTTGAGCCAACTATTACTTCCGATATAGACGGACGTTACCGTACCATGGATAATCAGATAGCTCAGGATAATAATTATACGAATTATTCGGTTTTCTCCTTATGGGATACTTTCAGGGCGTTGCATCCTCTTTACACCATTGTATCTCCAAATGAAAATCAGGCGATGATTCGCTCGCTGATTCGCAAGTCAGACGAAGGTGGATTACTTCCCATGTGGGAATTGGCTTCCAATTACACAGGATGTATGATTGGCTATCATTCTGTTCCTGTTATTGTAGATGCTTACATGAAAGGACAACAGGATTTTGATGTGGAAAAGGCTTATCTTGCCTGTAAAAAATCATCTTCTCATGATACGATTAATGTTTCACCCACTATCGACCGCAATATGCTTAAAGAAAATTTGATGTCAATGGGTAAACATTATAAGAATACGCTTGGATATATTCCTGCCGACAAAGAATTGAAATCGGTAGCCAAAGGATTGGAATATGCATATAATGATTGGGCAATCGCCCAGTTGGCAAAGGCTTTAAATAAAGATGAAGATTATTGCCATTACATGGAACTTAGCAAAAATTATAAGAATTATTACGACAAGTCCACCGGATTTATGCGGGGTAAATTATCTGACGGTTCCTGGCGCACACCTTTTAATCCCATAAGTTCGGATCACAATAACGACGATTACTGCGAAGGAAATGCCTGGCAATGGATCTGGTTTATTCCTCAGGATATAGAAGGATTAGCTACTTTGATGGGTGGACGGGAAGCGTTTATTACAAAATTAGATTCGTTATTCTCCATTTCTTCCGATTTGGAGGGGCCTAATGTGTCGGCTGATATTTCGGGAATGATTGGCCAATATGCACATGGGAATGAACCCAGTCACCAAACGATTCACATGTACAATCTTATCGGTCAACCACATAAAACTCAGGAACTAGTGGACAGAGTGCTCCAAACACTTTATTTCAATGCCCCGAATGGACTGTCCGGCAATGAAGACTGCGGACAAATGTCGGCCTGGTATATATTGAACAGCATGGGATTCTATTCCTATTGTCCCGGAATTCCTTATTACTCAATAGGCCGGCCTCTGTTTGAAGAAGTAAACATTGCATTGGAAAATGGCAAGGTATTTGTTATACGAGCTATTAATAACAGCGAAAAAAATAAATATGTAAAATCAGCATGTCTGAATGGGAAAAATTTGGATGTGCTTTTCTTCTCTCACAAAGATTTAATGGAAGGCGGCATCCTTGAATTGACAATGACAGGTGAGACACTCCCTCACTAAAAATAAATACTTATGGAATATAAAATCTTTACAAAGAAAATTGCAATGCTATTTGTATTCACATGCATATCTGCTTTTATCAATAGTCATTCGCAAACTCCTGTTCTCAAATGGGAATTAGTTGAGCCGAAATATCCTGCGGCAGATGCATTTGTTTGTGGATTGAATGTGATGGATTATGGAGCTGATCCTAAAGGAAATACAGACCAGACAAACTTGTTCCAGAAATTATTAGATTTTCTTGGTTCCCGAACCATTAACAAAGGGACTCTGGCTGACGGAACACCTAATGGTGGTGTATTGTATATTCCCGAAGGAAAATATTTAATAAAAGGTACCTTAACTTTACCTAAAGGTGTAACCATGCGTGGCGATTGGGAAAAACCAGTAAAGGGTCAGCCTGTTAAGGGTACAATTCTTGTAGCGAATAATCCCAATGCGAAAGGTTGCGATGCTATGTCGTCTCTTATATATGAGGTGTTATCGCTGGTTGTCATGCAACCTTCTTCTGCTGTACGGGATATGAATATCTGGTATCCCGAACAGGCCCCGGATAATATTGTAGCTTATCCTCCTGCCATTTTATTCGGACAACAAGGTTATTGGGGAAATGACTACACACTGGCTTCCAATATTACATTAGTGAATGCATTCGATGGCGTTATTTTCTCACGTCGCAGTGGCGGTGGCGCTCCCAATTGTTATGGCATTTACGGTACACCGTTAAGAAGAGGGATTGAAATTGATAATATTGCCGAAGTCGGTCGAATCGATAATGTAGATTTTTCGGCAGATTATTGGGCTGGTTCGGGACTTCCGGGCTCTCCGGCAGTGAATGGCGCTCACAAGCAATATATTCGTGATAACGGAACAGCAGTTGTGATGCGCCGTAACGATTGGTCTTTTATCAGCAAAGTAAAAGCCGAAGGGTATAATATTGGTTATCGTATGGATTTATCTTATAATAAAGATAGCAATGGCAATTATACAGCTCCAAATGGACATAATTACGGAATGGAATTTACCGGTTGTAAATATGGAGTTTATGCAGCCGCGGTTGCCGGAGCAGGAATGATGTTTTACGATTACAAATTTACCAATTGTGATTACGGTTTCTATTTAGACAAAGCGCCCGGAGGAGTTATCCAGATTCAGGGTTGTGAGTTTGATACGAAAATAGCTTCTGTATATGCGCCGGCTACGAATAATACCAAGCTCTTGTTAAACCAGAATACAATCAATAAAGGCCCGGTTGATGTTCGTGGCGGAATACTTTCTATTGTAAATTGTGATTTCAATAATGATCCAGATCAAATTATTTTTGGAGTTAATACAAAGGCGATAGTTACGGGAAACCGTTTCCGGAAAGATGCCTCAATAAAGAATGTATCTATACATAAATGTATTATAGATCACAATCCAATAGAAATGACAACCTTGTCTGAGTTCCCATATAAAAACCAATATGATTTTGTGCAAAAACCTCAGGGAAAAGCTTTTTATGTGGCAAATGCTTCCAATGGAGTGACTGTTGCCGCAAATGATAATTCAGATGCATTGCAGGCTTTGTTAAATCAGGCGAAAATAGATGGAGGAGGCATAGTCTTTTTGTCTCCGGGACATTATAATTTCCGTAAACCGGTTACCATTCCGGCAGGTGTGGAATTGAAAGGCTCGGTTGATGTGCCAAGTTTACCAACCGGCCCAGGCAGTACAATGGAAATTTATGCCGGAAAAGGGGATGAAAATGCTACACCTTTCATTACAATGGAACCGGGAAGCGGTCTCCGTGGATTGATAATGAATTATCCTGAACAAGTTGTTCAATTACTCACTGAGCCGGAACGCAATGGCGGTGACGTGTATCATTATCCTTATACCATTCGCGGAAACAAGGATGTGTATATTGTGAATGTTGCTTTGCGTGCGTGTTACCATGGTGTTGATTTGTTTACCAATAAATGTGACAATCATTTTGTGGATTACCTGGCTGGTCATGTTTTCAAAACCGGCATCCGTGTAGGTGGAGGTTCGAAAGGCGGACATATTTATAATTCACAGTTCAACCAGATTGCTTATGGTTCCGGAGGTGAAACTAAATTTGGTGCTTGGTCTAATTCGCCTGATACCAACAATAAAGATAAAGAAGCATATCAAAAAGAACATGCTTACGCTTATGGTTATTGCTGGAATAATTTACATTTCATGATTATAGAAGATTGTGAAGATGAAGTGTTGTACAACAATTTCGATTTCGGTTCCAACCGCGGGTTTACTTTGGGTGCGGGAGCTAATGGAATCTCCCTCGGACAAGGTATTGACCAAGGTATGAACGCATTTTATTTTGATGGCGACAGAAGTGATAGTTTCCATTTTATCAATACGCAGATAGTAACTACTGCTCCCGGACAAGGTGCAACTACCAGGCCAACGAATGCAACTGACCCGAACTATTATGGCAAACTACACGACTGGTTTACAAACCAGTTTGTAGGACAGACCTATCGTGATAATAACCGCTATTTCCAGACTTCCCCAAGTTTTACTGGTAAAGTTGCCTTTTTTGGAGCCGATTTTTGGGGGCAGCCGCAAAATATTTCCAATGATATTCAAGCAGGAACCCTTGAATTGCAAGCAGGAAATTATGATAATTCCGGACAGAAAACATTTTGTTCCATAAGCTCAAATGCAACTTTCGATATTGTCGGGTCGAATATCAACAATATCAGCTCTTTATTGGCAATCGGTTCCGCTCCGCAATTTTACATCCAATCATCAATGCTGAATCAAGGAAATGTCAATCCGGCTACTTGTGGATTGTGGCTGAACAATCTCGGTTTTTCTACTTACATTTCGTGTGATGCAGGTGCTTTTATTCCGAGAACCGGATGGATTGCTACAGCTTCGACTTCTGGGGTAAACGCACAAAATAGTCTGGATTGTAATGTTTCGACTGTTTGGTCTACCTTGAGTGAACGCCAGAAACCCGGACAGTGGTTTGTTGTTGATATGGTTGAAAACCAAATGTTTAACGGGATTTATCTGGATGCGGGTTCCAGTACCTATGTGCCTGTTTCTGTGAAAATATCTACTTCTGCGGATGGTGAAAACTGGACACAAGTGGCAAGTGGCAATAATTTTACACAGGCTACTTTCGATACACAAACTGCCCGGTACGTTAAGGTTGAACAAACCGGTACAAGCTCCTCCATCTGGCGGATAGCAGAATTTTGTGTGATGAATACTTATATACCATCTACTCCCAATTCCATCGAAATTGTAAAAAATCAAGGAGAACCTGATGCCTGGTTCTCTCAAGGGCAGTTGAACCTGAGTGGATTGACCGGGAAATCGATTGTGAAAATCTATAACCTGACAGGACAGCAAGTTGTTCCTTGCCTTACAATCACAGAATCTGTACCGATGAATCTCTCTTCCGGTATCTACATTGTAATAATTCAAAATAAAGAAAATATTTACAAAAAGAAATTAATTAAAGATTAAAATTAATCCATTGTTAATCTGAAATTAATCAAAAATTAAGATTTCTTTAAACATGCGAAGATAATTTTGTTCCAGTTAATAAAACATGAAAAACAACATGAACAGAAGGTTATTACTAAGAAAGCTATTATCTGTAGTATTCATTTTGTGTTTTTGCACAGGTATGTTTGCTCAGAAAACTATCACAGGAACGGTGAAAGATGCCAGATCCGATTTGTTAACAGGAGTTTCGGTTTCGGTGAAAGATTCTAAATGGGGTACAATTACAGATATGGAAGGGAATTTTTCTTTTCAGATTCAACCCGGAGATAAAGTACTCGTTTTTTCCTATTTAGGAATGAATGATAAAACAGTGGTTATCGGGAATCAAACTCATTTCAATGTAACCATGGAGGAAAATTCTACTCTTTTAGGCGAAGTAGTTGTTTCTGCATTGGGAATCAACCGAGACACTAAATCTCTCCCTGTAGCTCAACAACGGGTCAATGCCGGAACTATTGCCGAAGTACGAGACCCTAATATTGTTTCTTCGCTTGCCGGTAAGGTAGCGGGCGTGATGGTTACACCACCAACAAGTTCTACCGGTTCGGCCCGTATTGTTATCCGTGGTAACAGTTCGTTTACAGGAAATAATCAACCGCTCTTTGTGGTAGACGGTATGGCGATTGATAACAATGATGGTAGTAAAGATGTCAATACCAACGGAGGATTGGACATGGGTAACGGCGCTGCTGATATCAATCCGGATGATATTGAAAGTATTGATGTATTGAAAGGCCCTAATGCCGCCGCTTTGTACGGCTCACGCGCAGCCAACGGAGTAATTATTATTACCACTAAAAAAGCAAAAGCAAACCGTTTTAAAGTTTCTTTCAACTCTAATACCATGTTTCGTTACATTACCCAATGGCCGGAGTTTCAAAATTCTTTCGGAATGGGACACATGAACCGGATGGTGGGTTCTCATGGAGGTTGGTTAGAAACTACCGCTGCTGATGGTAGCCTTTATTCTTATCCGGGTATCCCGCGCATGTCGGATATCAGCACCGACCAGGGAGGACGTTCCAACGGAGGCCCTATGATAGGTACACCATATATTGGATTGGATGGAAAAACAATGTATACTTATTCTCCCCAACCGGATAATGTGTATGATTTTTATCAAAAAGCCTCTACTTTTACCAATAACATCAACCTGGAAGGAGGAAATGCAGACAACAACTACCGTGTGTCGCTAACTAATTTTAATGCAGATGATGTGGTGGACAAACAAAACCTGGTAAATAAGAACACATTGAACCTGCGTTTTTTAAATAAGTTAATAAAAAACATGACCCTGGATTCTAAATTCTCATTTACCGATGAAGATACGAAAAACCGTCGCTATGCCAATCAAAGTAGTTTTAATCCTTTGTATATGTATACCCTTTTGGCGCGTTCAATGACTTTGGAAGAATTAAAAAATTACAAAACACCGGCAGGTACCGAAACAACAATGATAGGAGGTATTCATAATCCTTATTGGAGTATCAATGAAACCGGCAATGAAGATACGAAAATGCGTATAATGGGAAATTTCGATTTGTCTTACCAGATTTTACCTTCCCTGAAAGCCACTTTGAGGTATGGACGGGAATATATCAGTGTCGATAGTTATGAATACCGGAACAAGGGTGCTTTAGGTGGTGGTACTGATGCTGCAGGATATTATAAACGCCAGTACAATATAACCGACAATTCCCAATATGATTGGTTGTTGGTTTTTAACGACCGTTTCTTTAATAACCGTATTTCTATTCTGGCTTCTTTGGGTGGACAGCAGTTAGACTACAAAGGTTCATGGTTGAATGCTTCATTGCAATCTTTGAAACAACAGGGTTTCCCGCATATTTCAAATAGTAACCAGCCTCCTCAGGCAGACGAAGATATTCGCACCCAAAAACGAATACGGGGATTATTCGGTTCTTTATCAATTGGCTATAGGGATTTTATCTTCTTGGATCTTACCGGACGTAATGATTGGAGCTCAACACTGCCTCCGGAAAATAACTCATATTTTTATCCTTCAGTTGGTGTATCGTGGCTGGCGACCGAAATGTTTGGTATTCCTTCTGGTAAATTTTATGGAAAACTGCGGGCTTCATACGCTCAGGTAGGTAATGATACTCATCCTTACCGTTTGAAACCTTATATGGATCTTGGTAACGGTAACCTCTATGGTGGATACAAGTATGTATCTTTACCGGGCACATTACCCAATAGCCATTTGAAACCGGAACGTACTCGTTCTTATGAGGTTGGAACCGATATACGTTTGCTCAACAGCCGCCTGAATCTGGATGTTACTTACTATTATTCCGAATCGTTCGACCAGATTGTTGAAGCTGATATGTCGTATTCATCGGGTTATGAAAAAAGCGTATTTAATGCAGGGGAAATCCGGAATAAGGGATGGGAAATTGCCATGAATACTGTACCTGTTCGATATAAAGATTTTCAATGGGATTTGGATTTCAATTTTACAAAAAACGAATCTGACGTTACAAGCATGGTGGAAGGACTCAACCAAATCCAATTAGGACAGATTTTTGAAGACTTTTACAATGTTCTCCGGGTAGGATTACCATACGGTTCCTTGTATGGATCCAAATGGGTGACTGACCAACAGGGGCGAAAAATGGTAACTGCCAATGGGGAGCCTGTCAAAGTAGACTATGATTATTTGGGTAATTTCAATCCGGACTTTATGTTCAGTGTTGCGAACCGTTTCAAATGGAGAAATATTGATGCTTACGTTTTAGTCGATATGAAAAAAGGTGGTAAACTTTACTCCGGAACCATGAGGCAAACCATTCGTAATGGAGTAACAAGCGGGAGCGAAAAACAAAAGGAATCGTATTGGGAACGTACGGTTATTATGGGTGAATCGGGCGGAACCGATGACTTATGGGGTGGAACCTCTTTTGATAATCTATATATTTATGATCAGGCTCAATATGACAGCAAGGAAAATATGAATCCTGTTGACCCAAACTATGTACCTCAACAGTTTACAGGCTATTTATGGCCTGGAGAAGTGGGTTATTGGGCGGATAAATTTTGTAGCGAAGTAACTTACGATGCTTCCTTCGTTAAGTTGCGGGAATTTAGCATTGGTTACAATTTTTCCAAATCATTAATTTCTAAAATTAAGATGAGCAATGCACGTATTTCTGCTGTCGGGCGTAATTTATGGATTATTTATCAGAAAACTCCAAAAGGTATTGACCCCGAAGCAGCTCTGAATGCAGGGAACGGACAAGGTATGGAATCCGGTTCATTACCTCCATGCACCACTTTTGGAATAGATCTTAAAATCGCATTTTAATTCTCATGATGTTATGAAGACAAAAAAACAATATATATTTATCATTGCAGGAATTGTCGCATTATTGGCAATAAATGCTTGTACTGATGGATTTGAGGAAATCAATACCAATCCAAACCGTCTCACTTCTGCCGAACCGGAGTTCATTTTCGGATTAAGCCCGGTAACAACTTTCCGGGCGATAGCAGGAGCGCCTAAAGATGCAACCCGTGCAAACAACTGGTTTATCTTTGGTAATTACAGCCAGATGTGGTCGGTCGAAGGTGGTGGAGCTCCGCATTTTTCTGCCGATGGAGCTTCTGATGCCCTTTGGAACGACCTTTATTCCAATTCGTTGAAGCCATTATACAATATTATTAACAACTACAGTGATAATCCAGGATACAAAAACCGTGTGGCGATTGCTAAAATCTGGCATTCGTACATATTCTCCGTATTGGTAAGTCTTTATGGACCACTACCCTATAAGGAAGCATGCAATGGCGAAGCTTCGGCAAAATATGATAAGGAAGAAGATATTTACCTTGGTATTTTGGATGAATTAAAAGAAGCTTATAGCGCTATCGACCAAAGTAGCATTGTCGATAAATATCCGGCGAATACTGAACCATTCCTGCAATCTGATTTGGCGCGCTGGGTACAATTCGCCCATTGCATCCGTTTGCGGACTGCCATGCGGATTGTTGATTGTGATGTTCATAATCCGGATAAACCTTGGTTGCAATCGTTGGCTGCAACTGCAAAAACTGTAGTGACAGAAGAATTAAACAATGCAGAAAATAACTTGCTTATAAATAATAATTCAGGTAATTTCTTCATGGCTTTTGATAATAGCGATATAAATACGAAAAATCCATTGTTCACTATTGTTAAACAGAAAACCCCGGCTGAGAAGAAAAGACAATTAGCAGAATTACCGCTACTTCATGAATCCTTGATGATGTGGATTAAACCATCTACCTACAACGATCCAGTTTTGCCGGTTTATGTAATACCTGGAGATGGAGGTAGCTCCAAATCAAGGCCTGTAAAAGATTTATATCTGGGACGACCCAATTCGATGGGCGCTCCTACAAATTACCGTTATCCCGACAGTTGGGTAACTCCATATGCCTATGCAGATGATTATTCCAATTATGCTACCATCGGTGATATTTTTCTCAAATCGGATGCCAAATATTATTTCTTCTCTTATCCTGAACTCTGTTTCATACGTGCCGAAGCAAAACTGAAGGGTTTTTGGGCAGACGGTAAAACTGCTGAAGAATATTATTACGACGGTATTGATGCCCGTTGCCAGAAATATGGCATTGCACAAAGTAAAATCGATCCGTATAAGAATTTTCCGGGAATTAAATGGAGTACTCCAACCGATACCATATCACCGGGAGTTTTAGCATCTAATTTTCGTGATTATCTGGGTGGATTTACTAATAGTTTTCTGGGTGGACAGGAAGACAATCTAAAACGTATTATCGTACAACATTGGATTTCTTTATTCAGTCAGAATATTGATGCCTGGATACTTTCGCGCCGCACGGAATTAATTCCGTTCAAGCCGAATTTCAACGCCAGTCAGAATGATGGTTATGTAAGTGGAACCTGGGCGTATATTCCGGAGCGCTTGGCTTATCCCAAACGCGAGAGAAGCATCAATACTACAGAAACGCAAATTGCCATACAAGATTATCTGTACGATAATACGTTGCATGATACGCAAGACCGTGTAACTTTCCGTTTGATTTTTGCCGCAGATAATCCTGGCTTGCCGGAACCTGTAGCAGGGACTCCTGCTTACAGGGCATTCCCTTATCCGCTACCGAATCAAGCAATGAACCGTAAATAAATAATTGAAATAAAATGAAAAACTTACTCCCTGTATTAAGTGTTTTTATCTTGATTGCGCTTGCTTTTATCGCTTGCGAAGATAAGCCGGACGTATATGAATTTCCTGCTGGCAAATATATTTATGATATTCCGGATGTGCCTGTGACGGAAGATTATGTAGTAGGTGTCTCTTACGACACCAAATACCGTGATACCATTCATAATGTATGGTGGGACGATACAAAAAAAGCCCATCAATTATATACCGGCACCCCTGTGTTGGGCGAATATGATATAAAAAAGGATGAGGATGTGCTGCGGCAACATCTTGACTGGGGAAAACAGGCTGGTATCGATTTTTTTATCCTGAGTTGGGGAGGACATGGCTATAATGATACAATTCTGATGAATTGGGAAAAGTTGTATGCTCAGGATAATGCGCGTCCGAAAGTAGTAATCCGTTTCGATCCGGGCTATCGTTTTGGAGGTGCAAAAGATTCACTGCAGTTAAAACCTCAGCGAATGGACTCCTTGCGTCACGATTTTGATTCGCTTTATATCTCCGTGATGATGAGCGATTATGTGTATAAGAAAGCCGACGGAAAACCTGTAATGGTATTATGTAATTTTACAAACAGCAGTAAGATACCTCGTTTGAACAGTTTTGTCACTTTCCTGAAAGGTTCTGCAACTGTAAATAACAACATATGGATAATGGCGGAACTTGCAGGAGGATGGCAATCGCCCGAACAATGGGGATATAATGTCAAAAACGGTTATAATGGGCCGGCAAATGGTGCCGTGAAAGCAGACTCTATCAAACCTTTCGATGCTTTTTTTATTACTGATATTTCGCATAATAACTACGATAGGTTTTATTCCCAATATTCATATCTGGATTATAATTATCGTTATTGGCAAGAACGCATGAAACCTTTAGGAAAGGAATATATTCCGACTGTGCAACCGGGTTTTGACGACCGGGTGAATACACCGGCAAGTGACCGTTTCTTTATTCCGCGCTGGACAGACGAATCTGCTTATGTGATAAGTGATCCTGTAGGAACGTCGTATAATTTCAGCTCTTTCACCGAAAATCCGTACAAGAAATGGGCGAATGTCGCCAAACGCAATGTAGGTAACAGCCGTATTATAATGATATATAGCTGGAATGATTTTACCAGTGGTAGGAATCTGGAACCGGTTGAAGAGTTTGGAACCGGTTATTTGCAATATACACGAGAATTATTTAAAAAAGAATAAAAGTTGTTTCATCCTGGTTTTTTGGATAGAACTTATAACGGACTTCGGTTCTATCCGAAAAATCTAACAGAGAAAATCAATATAATAGAAGTCCATTCTAAATTAATATTTATGAAATTAAATTACTTTTTAAAATCATTAGCGCTGACAGCGTTGGTGGGATTGGCCGGAAATGTGAAAGCAGCGACTATAACTGTGCCTGATGGTGCTACAGATATAGAATTGGCTGCTGCATTAAATCAAGCACAGACAGGTGATGTTATTTTAATTAACGGTTGGGTTACAATGAATACTCTCGTTCATGTAGATAAGAATATAACAATTAAAGCAGGCGTTGACGTTGCCGGTTTTGACGGAAAAGGTCTTTCCCGGTTGTTCGAAATTCATCCTGAAGTGATTGATGGTGCCAAATTGGTTTTTGAAGAATTGGGTTTTATTGGCGGTAATGGCTGGGGAAGCGGCAATGGTATTGATACTGAAGCTGGTGGCGGCGCTGCCAGGATTTATGGAGGAACAACTGAATTTAATTTTTGTTATTTCGAAAATAATATAGCGCAGCGTGGGGGGGCTATTATGGTTACAGAAAGCGGAACAATGGTAAAATTCAAAAGTTGCGAAGCACAGGATAATATAGCACAGACAAAGGATAATCTGAACATTAATGATTGCCGTGGCGGTTATTTATTCTCCGATGGTGAGACTCGCATTACACATGAATTTTGTAAAATAACCAGTAACCAATCCATCGGTGGACGTGGTGGCGCTCTTTGTCTTTTTGGAAACGGCACACACCATTTTTATTACACAGTTCTCAGTGATAACAAAGGCGGTAACTGGAGTGACGATGGAACTAAAAGATTAGACAAAGATGGTAATGTGATTACCAATGGTGAATATGAAGGGGGCCTTGGCTTTATTACCGGAGGTGCAACAACATTCGAGTCATGTGGTATTATAGCGAATAGATCTTTTAGCCATGGCGGTATTATCCGTGGGATAGGTTCAAGTGTCAATGTGACATTCATTAATTCTACAATAACAAATAATCAAAGTATGCACGACAGGGCTCCTATCTGGGCTAGCGAAGGTGGTACCTATACGTTTGTAAACAGCCTTTTTGTTGAAAACCTTGGACAAAATTTAGGTAATGGAGCTGGATTCGATGGAGACGATCATACTGGGATACGTCTGAATATCATTAATTCTGTTTTTGAACGGAATATTGCTGGTGAAGATGGCGCTGTAGATATACGAGCTATTCCTGACTATGCTACACAATTAACAGTTAAAAACTCACTGATTGGTTTGATTCAGGGTAATACCAGCGGAGTAGTACCTCAAGACAATGCAAGTATTCCAGCCAAATCCAATATTGCTATGTATAAGCTGGCTAATGAAGATTCACAACCAAACTATACAGACGATAAATTTCCGGTTTCCGGTGTTAATTATGATGAAGGAATATCATATAGTAAGGCTTTTGGTATGCCATATTATCTGTTGCAGGCTAATTCTACAGTAACCAGATTAGGAGATCCTGCTTTATTGCTGTCATACGATATTGCAAGTGATTTGTTCGAACAACTTCGTACGCCTGCTGTTGATGGTTCTATTACTGCAGCTCCAACGCTGGCTTCTGTTACGGATAAATATGATGACACACCAATCGTTCCAGGTCCATCAACAGGAATCTTTAGTCCAAAAGCTACTGAAAAAGGAATCCGTATTATCTGTGCTTCCAATGGTATTTTGGGAATTGATTTCGGTGATTTGAAAGGACTTGCAAAAGGCACCTTAGTTGCTGTTACAGGCCAGGAAGTTGAAACCGTATTCAACATCGCTGTTGTAGGAAAAGGTTATTACAATATGCACGTTACTCCTGGAGTGTATATCCTGAAAGTTGAAACCGGAGGAAAAACATACGTTCAAAAATTATTTGTAACAAAATAAGTAAGGAAAAGGTAATAAAAAGAGGAGTCAGGATTAGTTTTAACACTATAAAAACATACAAAAGATATCATGAAAGTAAATCACTTGTTAAAATCAATGGCTGCAATAGCGCTTATTCTATTGTCGGCAACAACAATGAAGGCCACTGAGATCACTGTCTCAGGGGCAAATCGTAGCGCTTTGGAAGCAGCTTTGGATTTAGCTCAAAACGATGATGTAATCTTGTTGCAACAATCAATTGAGATTGGAGAACAACAAATTACGATTGCCAAAAGAGTAACTATCAGCGGTGTTGGTGAAGGAATTGAAATTAAACCGGCTGCAGGTTATGCTTTGCGTATGCTACAAATCCAACCGGGTGATGACGCAACTCAAAAATTGGTTTTTGAAAATATCACCTTCCGGGATGCCAATAATATAGGTGGTACAGATGGTCTTGGTGAAAAAGACGGAGGTTTAGGCCGTATGGCCAATGGAACAATTGAATTCAACGATTGTAAGTTTATTAATAACTATTCTGTTGACCGGGGTGGTGTATTTGATATGTATGGTGGTACTGCTACATTTACTAACTGTGAATTTATTGGAAATTCGGCTAATGGTCGTGGTGGAGCTGTTCTTACACGCACAGATAACACGACAGCTATTTTCCAAAACTGTAAATTTGTTGGTAATCATGCAAACGAAGGAGGTGTTGTTTACATGCAAGATGCTACAACTCAGAAATTTTATAATTGTGTGATTTCAGAAAATTATACAGGTAAAATTGTAAACCTAACCGACTGGACCCAAAATACAGGCGGCGGTGGCAGCGTATTTAAAGGAGATGGTAATGGCGTTTTTTACATGGAAAACAGCTCGGTTGTAAAAAATTACACGTTGAATGATCATGGTGGTATTTTGTTTGTTAACAGTGCTCCAACCATTACATTGGTAAATACAACGATTGCTGACAACATAATGTACCGTGATGCAAACTCCATGGTTTTCTGTACAGGTGCTTTAAAGCTCAACTTAATCAATGTAACGTTTACAAATAATAATGCTTATGTAGCTCAATCGGGAGATCCGGCTGGAAAAGAAGGTCCCAATTCGGGAAATACTACCGGTATTCGTATCAGTGATCTAAATGCCAGAGTAAAAATTTGTAATTCGATATTAGCTGGTAATTTGTCGAGAGATGGAGGTTTGGTTCCTGTAGATCTTTTCTTACAAGAAAATGCGGCCAATGCAGCTAATGTTGCTACAATCTTTGAAATCAAAAACTCCATTATTGGTAATATCAAAGGGCTTGTTAAAACAGATTTGTCCGGAATTCCGGACATTGCAACTTCCAAATATGATTTTTATCCAGAAACTACCAACTGGATAGAATCCGACATATCTGGAATCGAATGGTCTAAAGGTTTGACAAACTCAAGTAACGGACAAACATATTATTCTTTGGCTTCTACATCTAAAGCGATTGGATTAGGAGAACCGACTCTTCTTGTTTCTTATGTTAATCCTTTAGTAGATCAACTTGGTCGAACACGTGAAGGTAGCAAAATATGTGCAGGAGCTATTGAAATGCTGGATAATCCCGGTACTGGTATTAATACATCCTCCTTGAAACCGGAAATAATATTTAACAACAGAGTATCTTCTACTGGCGTATTGAATGTTGATTTTGGTTCTGTATCCGGGAAAGCAAAAGGTGAATTATATTCTATCAACGGACAACTGGTTAAAATGCTTTTTGATGATTCTGCGGCAGGAAAAGTTTTTTATACGATGAATGGTACTGCTCCAGGACTATATATCCTGAAGATAGCTGTTAATGGAAAATCAATTGTCGGACGTTTGATTGTTCAATAAAAAAGTTTTTAGATTAATTAAAACAAATAAAAATAATATTAATCAATT
This sequence comes from Bacteroidales bacterium, assembly GCA_031553415.1. Lineage (GTDB taxonomy): Bacteria > Bacteroidota > Bacteroidia > Bacteroidales > Azobacteroidaceae > JAIRVZ01. Next base: position 44,110 of record JAVBLO010000034.1, read on the forward strand.
ATTAAGCACTTTGTTAATCCCAAAGTGCTTTCTTTGTATATTTATTTTTATTGAGTTCTTTTTTACACTTATATAACATTGTAACCATGAAACATGTAAACATTTTTCTTTTAGGTCTTTTATTCCTGCAAATTCCACAAGTAAAATCCCAGAACTATCCCTTCCAAAATCCTGATTTAAGTATTGATGAACGGGTAAATGATTTGATAAGCAGGATGACCCTGGAAGAAAAAATCGGCCAGATGATGAATGATGCTCCGGCAATCGACAGGCTGAATATTCCGGCATATGATTGGTGGAATGAATGTTTGCATGGAGTAGCCCGTGCCGGGAAAGCAACCGTTTTTCCGCAAGCCGTCGGAATGGCTGCGACTTTTGATACAGATGCCATGTACAGAACTGCCGTAGTGATTTCAGACGAAGGTCGCGCCAAATACCATAAAGCCATGGCACAAGGCGTTCATACACGATATCATGGATTAACTTTTTGGACTCCTAATATCAATATATTCCGTGATCCCCGCTGGGGAAGAGGACAGGAAACTTATGGGGAAGACCCATACCTGACAGGTGAATTGGGATTGGCATTTGTAAAGGGATTACAAGGCAACGACTCTAAGTATTTCAAAACAATCGCAACTGCCAAACATTATGCTGTGCACAGTGGACCGGAATATAACCGGCACACATTTGATGTAAATCCTCCTTTGCGTGATGTGTGGGGAACTTATCTCCCTGCATTTGAAAAATTAATCAAAAAAGGAAATGTAGAATCTGTTATGTGTGCCTACAACCGTTTCGAAGGTTCTCCTTGCTGTGGAAGTGATGAATTGTTAGTAGATATCCTGCGTAACCGCTGGGGATTTCAGGGTTATGTAGTTTCCGACTGCGGAGCGATAGATGATTTTTACAGGACTCATAAAACATCTCCTGACGCTGAAGTTGCCTCTGCCGAAGCTGTAATTGCAGGTACGGACCTTGAATGTGGAGGAAGTTACAAGGCTTTATTAAATGCAGTTCAACGGGGAGATATCAAAGAAAAAGAAATAGACATTGCCGTTAAACGATTATTTACAGCCCGTATGAAATTGGGGATGTTTGATCCTGACTCAAAAGTTCCATTCAGTAAAATACCGTTTTCAACCGTATGTTCACCTGAAAGCCGCAAACAATCCCTTGAAATGGCACGTAAATCCATTGTATTACTGAAAAATGATAATAATGTATTACCCTTCAAAAAAGATATAAAAACCATAGCCGTTATTGGTCCGAATGCAGAAAATCCAACCTGTTTGTTGGCCAACTACAACGGTTCTCCTTCTTATATTATCACTCCATTGGAAGGCATACGCCAAAAAGCCGGTAAAAAAATCAATATTATATATGACCAGGGAGTCGGACTTACGAATGATACCGTTTCCATGCCGGTAGACATCAGTAAATTACTGAAAATTGACGGGAAAAATGGATTCAAAGCCGAATATTTCGGGAATAAAAATTTTGAAGGGAAACCTGTATTGACTCAATATGAGAAAAATATTGATTTCTTTGGAACCAAACAACATCAAATTACCGACAAACTGGATTTACCTTTCCTTACAGCCCGTTGGACAACGATATTGACCTCTTCAAAAGACGAAGAAATTTGCTTTGAAATGACCAGCGATGATAGTGCTTTCAGGTTATTTGTAGATGATGTGGAAGTATTGGATTGTTTCAAAGCGCAGGAAGCTCGTGTGGAATATTACAAATTTCCGGCAAAAGCTGGGAGGAATTATCATATCCGTTTTGAATTCCGTCAGGATTGCGAAGGTGCTGGCGTAAGTCTTACAACTGTTAAACGGGAAAAAACAAACCCGGAAGCTTTAATCAAAAAAATAGCCCCGGCAGATGTAATCCTTTTTGTAGGAGGGATTTCTCCATCACTTGAAGGTGAAGAAATGCCGGTACATGTGTCCGGATTCAATAAGGGCGACCGTACTTCAATCAATCTTCCGGAAGTTCAAACAGAACTGTTGAAGAAACTATCCGGAACCGGAAAGCCAATTGTGTTCGTAATCCTTACAGGAAGCGCTTTGGCAATAAACTGGGAAAAAGAAAATATTCCGGCAATCATCAATGCATGGTATGGCGGACAAGATGCAGGAACAGCCTTGGCCGATATCCTTTTCGGAGATTATAATCCTGCAGGCCGTTTGCCGGTGACTTTTTATGCCGGCGATAAGGACCTTCCTCCGTATGAAGATTATAGCATGACAGAACGTACTTACCGTTATTTCACCGGAAAGCCATTATTTGAATTTGGCTATGGACTGAGTTACACTGAATTTGTATATTCCAATTTGATAGTTCCTGAAAAAATAAGTACACAAGAAGCTGCAACTGTCAAAGTAACAGTGAAAAATAAAGGTTCAATGGATGGGGAAGAAGTTGTCCAACTTTATATCTCACATCCGGAAATCAAAGTTCCTTCACCTATCCGTTCTTTACAAAGTTTCCAGCGTATCTTTCTTAAAGCGGGAGAAGAAAAACAAGTGGAATTCAAATTAACCCCTGAACAATTTTCAATTATTGATGCATTAGCGCAACAATGTATTGTGCCCGGTAAAATAAATATCAGTATTGGTGGGAGACAACCCGGTAACGAAGCCATTCAAAATAAATCTGTTCTGCAAACAAGTATTGAATTAGAAGGAGAAAAACATTTTATCGATTAATTTTATGAAAACAATTTATTCGTATAACCAGGAGTTTTTAGACTGGCTTACAGACCCGGTTCTGAATGGAGGCGGCGCTGTCGTTGATTTTGGATGCAATGGAGCCAATTTAATGACATGGCTAAGTGTTGGACTTACCCCAAGGCTCAAGCCGTTATACTGGCTTCCTGGAATTGGTCGGCCGATCGTAAAGACATGGAAGTATATGGTTCTTCCGGGTATGTGAAAGCCTTGAATCAGACAGCTTTTTCTTATCGCTTAACGAGGGAAAAACCAGAAGTTCAGGAAAACTTATCTCCACTTCCAGCTACTCAAAGCGAACCTTTCGGTTATTTTGCCAATGTTATTAAAGGGAAAATCAAAATAGCTCCGACCGACTTATCTTCTTTGGAAAATAACCTGATTGTTGTTAAAATCTTAGATGCAGCGAGGAAAAGCGCGGAAACTAAATCAACTGTGATGTTGGACATGCATCCATCTCAGGCTATCAAACCATCATTGGGAACCGGAAAGGAAATAACTTCATACTGATTTCATTAAAATTAATCTCAAATTAAGCTATTTATTAAGGAATAATTAATCGTGCAAACTTACTTTTACCAAAAACTAACTGAATAATAAAAACACGATGAAAAGGATTTCAATTTTATCCGGCCTGTTTCTTATGGCCTGTTCCTGTATTGCACAAAACAATCCATTTATAACTCACATGTATACAGCCGATCCATCTGCCCATGTTTGGGCAGATGGACGCTTATATGTATATGCTTCACACGATATCGCTCCTCCCCGCGGATGTGATTTAATGGATCAATATCATGTTTTCTCGACCGGTGATATGGTCAATTGGGTAAATCATGGAGAAATCCTCCGTTCAACTCAAGTTTCCTGGGGAAGGCCTGAGGGTGGTTTTATGTGGGCGCCGGACTGTGTTTACAAAGACAGTACCTATTATTTCTATTTTCCTCATCCAAGTGAATCAAATTGGGATAAATCGTGGAAAATAGGAGTTGCCACAAGCAAATATCCTGCAAAAGATTTTACTGTTATAGGATATATTCCGGATTTAGATCCAATGATAGATCCATGCATTTTTATTGATGATGATGGGCAAGCATATCTTTACCACGGAGGTGGCGGCATCTGTAAAGGTGGTAAGTTAAAAAATAATATGATTGAAGTGGAAGGGAAACTGCAATTAATGGTAGGCTTGGAAGATTTCCACGAAGCAACCTGGGTTCATAAAAGAAATGGCATTTATTACCTCTCATATTCTGATAACCACGACAAAGATGGACAGCACAACAGGATGCGTTATGCAACCAGTAACAATCCGTTAGGTCCCTGGAGATATCAGGGCATTTATATGGAACCAACTGATAGTTATACTAATCATGGGTCGATTGTAGAATACAAGGGAGAATGGTACTCTTTTTACCATAACAGCAAATTGTCTGGGAAAAATGGAGAATTCAACGATTGGTTGCGCTCTGTTTGTGTAGATAAATTGTATTACAATCCTGATGGAACTATTCAAATGGTAATGCAAACAGGAGATTAGGTGCTTTTTTTGAGTATTTTGGTATTTTTCAAATAAAAATAACACTTCGAGGTGCTTTGTAAACACAGATTGTCATAACTTTATAGGCTCAAACCCTAAAAGAAAAACAATCATGAAAAAGTTAATGTTAGCTATTTCGGCGATAGCGCTTGTTTTTGTATCTTGTAGTGATAAGAAAAATGCTTACACTCTGACCGGAACACTTGTGCACGACAATGTAAATGGTCACACAGTCTACCTTCAAAAGTATAATTTTGATTCGAAAGATTGGTATCCTGTTGATTCTACGAAAGTAGAAAATGAATCTTTCCAGTTCAAAGGAATAGCTTCTGATACACCTTCTGTAATGTCAATTCGTGTGCTGGATGCCGATATACAGACATCCTTCATCGCTCAACCCGGCACCATACGGATATTGGATGATACAGCATCATTTATTACTTCTGTAACAGGAACTCCTTTGAATGATGATTATAATAAGGTACAAGAAAACCTGAAAATGATGATTGACAAAGCGCGGGATTTTCAAGACAGAGTTAAAGAAGCACGTGAAAAAGGAGGAATCACCAAGGAATTATACAATGAATATCTCGAAAGGGCAACCCAACAACCTGATGCATACGTAAAGAGCGCTTTCGATTTTGTCAAGCCAAACATCACCAATCCCGTTGGAGAGTATTATTTTCTTGATCTTTCTTATAATTTCACTCCTGAACAATTAAAAGAATTGTTGGCTATGACAACTCCGCAATTCAGGGAAACGGAAAGAGTGAAAAAATTAGAAAAGAGAATTGCTGCCAAAGAAGCTGTAAGCATTGGGAAACTATTTACTGATATTAAAGGAAAAGATTTGAAAGGAAAAGAAATATCATTATCTGATTATGCTGGAAAAGGCAAAATCGTTTTGGTCGATTTTTGGGCTTCCTGGTGTGGACCTTGTATCAGATCTCTGCCAAGCATCGTAGCACTACAGGAAAAATATAAAGGAAAAAACTTACAGATAATCGGCGTTTCTTTAGATGCAGACAAAAAGGAATGGGAAGATGCAAGTAAACAATACAAGGTTACCTGGCCTCAGTTGTCGAATCTGAAAGGTTGGGAAGATGAAGCTGCCAAAGCATACGGAGTATCAGGTATTCCCCATACAGTTTTGATTGACAAAAAGGGAATTATTGTTGACAAAGATATTTCACCGGATTTCTTAAGTTTCAAAATAGAGGAAATGTTGAAAAAGTGAAAAGTGAAAAACTAAAAGTGAAAAATGGGATTGCGCACGATAATTGGCGCAATCCCATTTTTCATTGTTAATTTTTAATTTTTCATTTCTTCACTCTCATGCTGTCCCAAATGAAATAAGCAATCAAAGCTATATAAACGAATAAGGCAACTATCTGAGAGTTGGTGTTAGCCAACCATTCTTCGCTGATGAAGTTGAAGCCACCGAATCGGATTGCAGCACTAACCACTCCCATTAATGCCCCTCCGGCAATGAATCCGGAAGCAAGCAAGGTGCCTTTTTCCATGCGCATATTATTCAGTTCCTTATCTTTGGAACGGGTGCTTACATACCAGCTGATAGCGCCACCAACCAATAATGGTGTATTTAATTCCAATGGAATAAACATACCTAATGCAAACGCCAATGCAGGAACTTTCATAAATGTAAGGATGATAGCTAACAAAGCGCCGATACCATATAATAGCCACGGAGCGCTTGTTCCTGACATTAACGGTTCAATCACCGCAGCCATCGCATTTGCCTGTGGAGCCGCTAATTCATTACTTGTGAAACCATAAGTTTTATTCAGAATCATAATAACTCCGCCTACGGTTGCCGCTGCAACAACAGTACCCAGAAATTTCCAGGCTTCCTGTTTGGCAGGAGTTGTCCCCAACCAATAACCGATTTTCAAGTCTGTAATAAATCCTCCGGCAGTTGAAAGGGCTGTACAAACTACACCGCCCATAATCAGGGCAGTGAGCATACCTTCTGTTCCTTTTAATCCAACAGCGACTAAAACCACAGAAGCCAGGATTAATGTCATCAATGTCATACCCGAAACAGGATTTGTTCCGACAATTGCTATGGCGTTGGCCGCAACAGTGGTAAATAAGAATGCAATTACAGTTACCAACAGCAAACCAATTACTGCATAAAAGAGATTATGAATGATGCCGAAATAAAAGAAAATCAAGATTAAGACTAATGTAACTACACTTCCTATGGAGATAAATTTCATTGGTAAATCGCGTTGAGTCCTGATAACATCTTCTTTTCCGGCTCCGCCTTTGCTTTTGAATTCCTTGGATGCTAAGCTGACAGCACCTTTAATAATACTCCACGATTTAATAATTCCTACGATTCCTGCCATGGCAATACCGCCAATACCAATATGACGGGCATAATGCCTGAAAATTTCTTCGGCAGACATGGAGCCTACAGCAGTAGCAATGTCAGGATTCCACTGGTTCAATACCTGATCCCCGAATAATCCCGACATCAAAGGAATGATTATGAACCAAACTAAAAAAGAACCTGCACATATAATGCTGGAATATTTTAATCCGACAATGTATCCCAAACCCAAAACGGCAGCACCGGTATTAACTTTGAATACAGCCTTGAATTTATCAGCCAAAGTAGTACCAGCTTCAATCATACGGGTGGAAATTACTTCGTTCCACCAGCCGAAAGTGGCGGCAAAGAAATCATACAAACCACCTATCAATCCGGCAAAAATCAATGGTTTAGCCTGATTACCTCCTTTTTCTCCCGAAACCAGCACTTGTGTAGTGGCTGTTGCTTCCGGAAAAGGATATTTTCCATGCATATCTGCGACAAAATATTTACGGAAAGGAATCAGGAATAAAATACCCAACATGCCGCCAAGCAGGGAGCTTAAAAATACCTGCCAGAAATTGACGGTTAATTCGGGATATTTAGCCTGTAAAATATATAATGCAGGTAAAGTGAAGATAGCTCCTGCAACAATCACACCCGAACTTGCACCAATGGATTGAATAATGACATTTTCTCCCAACGCATTTTTACGTTTGAAAGAGGTGGAAAGACCCACCGCAATAATGGCAATCGGAATCGCTGCTTCAAAAACCTGGCCTACTTTTAAGCCCAAATAAGCTGCTGCTGCTGAAAACAATATGGCCATCAACAATCCCCATGTAACCGACCATGGAGTTACTTCCGGATACTTCTTGAACGGGGACATCAGAGGCTTATACTCTTCCCCTGGTTTTAACTCACGGTACGCATTTTCGGGCAATCCCGTCAGTTCTTCATGTTTATTTTCCATTGTTGTATTTTTTTAATAAAATTTTGATGACGAAAGTAAACTAAAAAATTGAAAATTGAAAAGATTTGCATACAAAAGACAAATAGATTATTTTTGCAAAAGTTATTCAATTATCCCTAATGACACAAAAATATCCGTCGGTCTTATTGGAAAACGCAGTAAATGAATTTTCAAAATTGCCCGGAATAGGTCGGAAGACAGCTTTAAGATTGGTTTTACATTTATTGAAAAAGACACCTGTTGAGGTTGAAACTTTTGGAAATGCAATCATTGATTTGCGTAATAATGTAAAATATTGCAAAATGTGTCATAATATTTGTGACGATGATATTTGTAATATATGTGCTAATCCGGCCAGGGATAACTCTTTAGTTTGTGTGGTAGAAAACCTCAAGGAGGTAATGGCTATTGAAAATACGAGCCAGTATTCCGGACTTTATCACGTATTGGGTGGCATAATTTCACCGATGGATGGAATAGGTCCCGGAGATTTACAAATTGAAAGCTTGGTAGAACGGGTTAAAAATGGTAGAATAGAGGAAATCATCCTGGCGTTAAGTACCACGATGGAAGGGGATACTACCAATTTTTACATTTACAGGAAACTCTCAGGAACGAATGTGAAAATAAGTGTTATTGCGCGGGGAGTATCAGTCGGAGATGAAATAGAATATGCCGACGAAATTACTTTAGGACGTTCCATTGTAAACAGGACAGTATTCAGTGACTCATTCAAAACGTAAATGACTCGCTGAACACATAATATTTATTTTAATTTTTAATTGTTCATTTTTAATTATACGATATGATTATTGCAGTAGATTTTGACGGTACCATTGTTGAACATGATTATCCCAGGATAGGGAAGCCGGTTCCATTTGCGATTGATACGTTAAAACTTTTACAACAAGACAGGGAATATCGCCTGATATTATGGTCTGTAAGAGAAGGCTCCCTTTTACAAGAAGCTGTGGATTATTGCGAAAGCAAAGGATTGAAATTCTATGCAGTCAATAGAAATTTTCCGGAAGAGGAAATTCCCAGTCCAAGGAAAATCAATGCAGACCTTTTTATCGATGACAAAAATCTCGGAGGGTTACCTGAATGGGGGGTTATTTATAAGTTGATTCAAGCCGGAGGCCTTAGTTTATACAACTTCGAAGAGCTTATCAATGGGGAAAGGGATCGCAAGCCCCGTAAGAAAAACTTTTTCCTGAGAATAGGGGAAGCTATCGATAAAGCCCAGGGCAACAGTTATTAAAGAATGAAATTATCTGTTATTATTGTCAACTACAATGTCAAATATTTTTTGGAGCAATGTTTACGGTCTGTACTAAAAGCTTCAGAATATATTGAAACAGAAATTTTTGTAGTTGACAATAATTCTTCCGATAATTCTTTATCCTACCTGACACCTTTATTTCCTGAAGTAACATTCATCGCCAACAAAGACAATCCAGGATTTTCCAAAGCTAATAACCAGGCAATTACATTAGCTAAAGGGGAATATGTTTTATTGCTTAATCCGGATACCGTAGTTGGGGAGCATACTTTTTCTGCAACATGTAAGTTTATGGATGAACATCCTGATGCCGGAGCATTGGGTGCGAAAATGGTTGACGGCTATGGTGATTTTCTACCTGAATCTAAAAGAGGATTTCCTTCTCCATGGAATTCTTTCTGCAAAATATTCGGACTTTCAAAAATATTTCCTCAATCTCCTGTTTTTGCCAAATACCATCTCCGATATTTAGATGAAAAACAAGTTCATGAAGTAGATGTCTTGGCTGGCGCTTTCATGTTATTGAGAAAAAAAACATTGGATAAAACCGGTCTTTTAGATGATTCTTTCTTTATGTATGGGGAAGATATTGACTTGTCTTATCGAATCATCCTGGGAAATTACAAGAATTATTATTTTCCTGAACCTGTTATACACTACAAAGGAGAAAGTACAAAAAAAGACATCCGTTATGTGAAGATCTTTTATCAGGCGATGATTATTTTCTTCAGGAAGCATTATCCTCATTACAGTAAGATATATAGTTATTTCATACATCTGGGTATATATCTCCGTCAATCAATTGATGCTCTTGGAAAAATAATATTTCCTAAAAGCAAAAAAAAGCCTTCTTCAAAGCAAAAGCATGTTGTTTTTTCAACTGATGATTTTACATACGAAGATATCATACATACCATGTGCGAGAAAAAACAGGAATCAATAATTTATCATATTTATCATCCTGAATCAAAAATTTTAGTATCTTCCGGAAAAATATATACGAATATAGAAAAAGGAAACTATGGCTTATCTTGAAAACAATCGAATCAAATTGCGGGCGTTGGAACCTGAGGATTTAGACGCTCTTTACAAATGGGAAAATGATGCGGATTTATGGAGATGCGGGGCAACTATCGCACCTTATTCTAAATTTGCATTGAAAGAGTATATTGCTGACTCAAGGCTCGATATTTTTCAATCCAAACAACTCCGGTTAATGATTGTTTGGAAAGAAAATAATGAATGCATAGGAACAATTGACCTATATGAATTTGACCCGATGAATTTACGTGCAGGAATCGGAATCCTTGTAGATGCCGGATATCGTGAAAAAGGCGTTGGTAAAGAAGTCCTCGATTTGATAAAAGATTACGCTTTCGATTTCCTGTTACTCAAGCAATTATTTGCCCATATTCCCAAACAAAACGAAATCAGCCTGAAGCTATTCTCTAAATCAGGTTACTCGAATACGGCATGCCTGAAAGAATGGATTAAAACCAGCAATGGGTTCGATGACGTTTATGTTATGCAATTGATAAATTCAATTTAAAAATATCAAAATCAGTAATTGTGCGCAAAGTACACGCAAAAACATGGTCAGTGGATATACAGAAGCATAACTGACTGCCGGCGCATCGTTTCCTGCTGTAGCATTTGAATAAGCCAATGCAGGAGGGTCTGTCATGCTTCCGGCCATTAATCCCATTAATGTGAAATAATTCAGTTTGAATACGCTTCTACCCAACATTCCTATAATAAATAAGGGTATTACTGTAATAATAATTCCATATCCAACCCAATTCAATCCGCCTTCGTAGAGTAATGTGTGGACAAAATTTTTCCCGGCGCCAATACCAACGCAAGCGAGGAAAAAACAAATGCCTATTTCCCTTAACATCAGATTCGCACTCATGGTTGTATAGGTAACTAACTTATATTTCGGGCCGAAAATGCTCATTAAAATCGCAACAATCAATGGTCCGCCGGCCAAACCTAATTTAACAGGTTGGGGAATTCCAGGGAATACAAACGGAATGCTACCCAGTAGAACTCCTAAAAGTATACCGATAAAAATAGGAATCAGGTTTGGTTCATTCAAACGTTTCATTTCGTTACCCAATACTTTTTCCACGTTTTTAATGGCTTTTCCGTCTCCTACAACAGTGACACGGTCTCCCATTTGCAGACTGAGGTTGGCCTGTGCAATCAAATCAACTCCGGCGCGGTTCACACGGGTGATGTTCACACCGTGAGTCGCACGAAGATTGAGTTGTTGTAACGATTTGCCGTTTACTGTATGTTTTGTGATTAATATACGGCGGGAAACGAGTTGTTTATCCAATAAATTCCAGTCATCAAAGTTCATATCAACCTTTTCCCCGATAAAAGCTGTAATTTTAGCTTTATCGTCGGGAGTAGTTGCGATGTACAATTTGTCACCTTCATTGATAATGGTTTGGGAAGATGCTATCGCAATTTTTTCTGTTTGTTTGTGTATTATGCGTGACACGATAAATTTCAATCCGATAAGTGAGGACAAGGTTTTTATATCTTTCCCGAAAATAGCCGGATTTTTTACTTCTAATGAAATTAGCTCTATATTAGAGGATTGGCCTGATGCTTTCTGTAAATCTTCCACTTCTTTTTCAAATTTAACCTTGAAAATATATTTCATGGTAATAATGGAAAAAATAATTCCGACAACTGCTAAAGGGTAAGCTACTGCATAACCCATTGAGATTGTATTGTCGGAAACGCCTTTAACATCATAGAATGCTTGCTGCGCCGCTCCCAATCCGGGTGTATTGGTGACAGCTCCCGACATGATTCCAACCATTGTTTGTATAGGGATACCTGTGATGAAATGTAAAGTAACAGTGATTATAACGCCTAAGAAAACAATCCCTGCAGCCAGCATATTTAATTGGATTCCGCCTTTTTTAAAGGAAGAAAAGAATCCCGGGCCAACTTGTAAACCTACTGAGTAAACGAAAAGAATCAACCCGAATTCACGCATGAAATGGAGAACTTCGTGGTTTACTTCGAAACCTAAATGCCCAACGAGGATCCCTGCAAACAATACAAATGTTATGCCTAATGAAATCCCGAAAACCTTGATTTTACCTAAAGCAATACCTGCTGCAATTACAAATGCAAACAAAAGGACAGTATGGGCGACCCCTTCACCCCATAGTAGATCATTTAGCCAATCCATGATTTATATTCTTGTGTTATAAGTGTTTTTTTTGCAAAATTGCCGCAAAAGTAGGTAAAGAATTGACAGTATGCAACTTTATTTGAATATTCTTTGCTACTTTTGTGCCCCGTGAGATAAAGAATAGAAACATTTAATAAAAAAACAATGAAAGTAATGAAATTCGGCGGAACATCCGTAGGTTCCGTGAAAAGCATTTTAAGTGTAAAGCAAATTGTTGAAAGGGTTGAAGAACCTGTTGTTGTTGTCGTTTCTGCCTTAGGCGGAATAACCGACCAGTTGATTTTAACATCCAAATTGGCAGCTCAAGGCGATTATACTTATGAAAAAGAGTATAACGAAATGGTGGGCCGTCATATTGAAATGGTTGAAGCTGTGATAACAGACACAACAATGCGCAACAAGGTGCTCAAAGAAGTTGTTTCTATTCTTGATGAATTGGGAAACATATATAAAGGTGTATTCCTGATACAGGATTTATCATCTAAAACTTCTGATATTATTGTAAGTTATGGTGAACGGCTTTCTTCTTTGATAATAAATAATATTATTAAAGGAAGTAAGCTTTATGATTCCCGTGAATTCATTAAAACAGAAAAGCAATCAGGAAAGCATATTGTTGATTTTAAAATAACCAATGAACTTATCAGGGAACAATTCAAAGATATGCCTCAAGTGGCTGTTGTTCCCGGATTTATTTCCAGCAATATAACTACCGGCGAGGTAACCAATTTAGGTCGTGGTGGTTCTGATTATACAGCTTCTGTTATTGCTGCTGCCTTGCAAGCTTCCATACTGGAAATCTGGACGGATGTTGATGGTTTCATGACTGCCGACCCGAAAGTGATCAGCAATGCGTATGTTATTGAGGAAATGACATATATAGAAGCGATGGAATTGTGTAATTTCGGGGCAAAAGTGATTTATCCACCTACAATTTTCCCTGCTTATCATCATAATATTCCCATCCAGATAAAAAATACGTTTAATCCGGAAGCGCCGGGAACTTTCATCACTAAGGACAAAAAAACAAGTGGGAAAGCCATTAAAGGTATTTCTTCTATCGACGATACTTGTTTGATTACGGTGCAAGGGCTTGGTATGGTTGGCGTTATCGGAGTCAATTATCGTATTTTCAGGGCATTAACCAAGGTTTATATCAGTGTGTTTATGGTATCGCAGGCTTCTTCCGAGAATACGACCTCGTTTGCTGTGAAAAATACAGATGCAGATTTAGCTGTCAGTGTGTTGAAAAATGAATTTGCATTGGAGTTGTCTTTGGGAGAATTAAATGATATTAAAGCCGAAAAAGATTTGGCGACTTTAGCGATTGTCGGCGAAAATATGAAACGGACTCCCGGTATTGCAGGCAAGCTTTTTGGTACGCTTGGACGAAGTGGTATTAGCGTAATTGCTTGTGCGCAAGGTGCTTCTGAAACCAATATTTCTTTTGTTATTAAAAAAGAAAATTTAAGGAAAGCGCTGAATTCCATTCACGACTCTTTCTTCCTTGCTGACTATCAAGTGTTGAATGTTTTCCTTGCCGGAACAGGAACTGTTGGAGGTAGTTTGCTGAGTCAAATCAAACAACAGCAACCAATGTTGTTATCTCAAAATAGTTTGAAACTCCGGGTGGTGGGAATTGCTGATGTCGACAACGTAATTTTTAACCGCAAAGGCATTGAGTTGGATAATTATCAGGAAGAATTGCGCACTAACGGACAACCAACTTCTCCTGAGTTGTTGCGTGATGAGATCCTGAAAATGAATATTTTCAATTCTGTTTTTGTAGATTGTACGGCAAGTCCCCAGATAGCCGCTTTGTATGAGGATTTTCTTTCTCATAATATCAATGTGGTGGCAGCCAATAAAATAGCTGCATCTTCTGCTTATGACAATTACCAGAACCTGAAGGAAGTAGCCCGCAAAAAAGGAGTTAAATATCTTTTCGAAACAAATGTGGGTGCGGGACTTCCTATTATCAACACGATGAATGCGTTGATTAACAGTGGCGATAAAATTTTGAAATTGCAGGCTGTTTTGTCCGGAACGTTGAATTTTATTTTCAATACGATAAGCACAGAAATTCCACTAAGTAAAGCGATAATAATGGCTAAAGAGGCTCGCTTTTCGGAGCCTGACCCACGGATTGATTTGAGCGGAACAGATGTTATCCGCAAATTGACGATTCTTTCGCGTGAAGCCGGTTATCAGGTAGAGCAAGCGGATGTTGTTAAAAACCTGTTTATCCCGGATAAATATTTTGAAGGCTCTTTGGATGATTTCTGGAAAACAATTCCTGAAATGGATGCTGAATTTGAAGCCAAACGCAAGATGTTGGAAGCTGAAGGCAGAAAATACCGTTTTGTAGCCGAAATGGATAACGGACGTTGCCAGGTTGGCCTGCAGGAAGTGGATAGAAGCCATCCATTTTACGAATTGGAAGGAAGCAACAATATTATCATGATAACGACTGAGCGTTATAATGAATATCCGATGATTATCAAAGGTTATGGCGCCGGGGCAAGTGTGACGGCTGCCGGTGTTTTTGCTGATATTATTTCTATTGCAAATATTAGGTAATTCAAAGTATTATGAAGAATAATTTAGTTTTGGTTTTTTTTTGTTGTTTCTTATGCCTTGGTTGTACTAACCCAAAAGCATTTGGAGGGGATTCTTTGTCTGTTAAAATCAACCGGTTTGATGTTGATTTATATCAATATTTGCAAAACAAGGAGACGGAAAATACGCTTCAAAATGATTCTTCTTTTTTGAATGTTTTTGGGGAAAATATTCTTTTTATTGGCAAAACAGATTCTGTCGGTTTTTATGACCGTTTGCGGAATTTATTCTCGGATTCGACCTTAATGAGTTTGTATCAAAAGGAGCAGGAAATTTTTGCAGATATAACTCCGTATGAAAAAGAACTTTCTATTGGGTTTAGTTTGTTGCTTGAAGAATTTCCTGAACTGAAGTTGCCTGAAATATATATGCATGTATCCGGATTGAATCAGAATATTATAGTTACGGATTCGATTCTTTCCCTTTCAGCAGATAAATACTTAGGTGCGGATTATCCTCTTTATCAGAATTTTTTCTATGATTACCAACGCCAACAGATGTGTCCTGAGCGAGTTGTTCCCGATTATCTGTTAGGTTTTTTATATTCTGATTTTTCTTTTTCGGGCAATGAAAATGCTTTATTAGACAGGATGTTGTATGAAGGAAAATTGCGTTATATATTATCTGAATTATTGACAGAAAGGGATGTCCGTGAATCTTTTGGTTATACAAAAGAACAGTATGAATGGTGCGAAAAAAGCGAATCCCGTATCTGGAAGACGATGCTCCAACAGAAACAATTATACACAACCGATTACATAATCACATCGCAATATATCAATGAAGCGCCGTATACTGTACCTTTGACTAATTCTTCACCCGGCAGGGTTGGTGTGTGGGTCGGTTACCGGATAATAGCATCTTATATGAGAAATCATTCCAAAACAACTCTTTCGGAATTGATTGGGATGACTGATTATCAGGAATTATTTAAAGAAGCAAGGTATAAACCTTAAGTTTTACCATCTTAGCTTCTAAGTTTATATATTTTTTCATCATTGTTTATTTTTCTTTTTTTATTTACATTTGCCTGTTTCGCAAACTTGCTGCGGACGAGGCAACCGGCACTCGGGCGCTTTAGTTCCATACCACCTCGCCGGACAGTTTATCCACGCAGCTGCAATCGGCTTTTAAGAATAAATCAGGATTGGAAAATGTGGAAAGAATCGCTTTCCGTACAAGTTTCTCTTTTTGTTTTTCGGGAACGGCTTTTTCGAAGGGCGTTAAATCGAATAGTTGCACATGGATAACGATGCCGGTATCAGGAAAGTTGCCGGTTTCATGCCATCTCGACGATGAAATTGCCTGTGTATCTTGAGCTTTTGCCGAAAAACACAGCAAGCAGGCGAAAGATAGAAATACTATTTTCTTCATTATTATTGCAATAAGTTATTTTGTTTTAATCTCGCCATATACAATAATTATTGATGCGAATTTATGAATAAATTTCTTCCCACATTTCTACTGGGTTTAGTTGGTGGTCGAAACGGACAAAGACTGTCTATTTGCAGAATGGATTTTAGTTGGTCGATGTGTTTCAATATATTTTCATTTTGCTTGGTGTATGCTTCCAGTTCTTCGTCGCTTATACGGTACTGTTCAAGGCGGTTGGTATCGCCTGCACTGTAAAAAGGACACCCGGTGTATGACTCTAAATTATTATATCCATAGTATTCTTTATTGTCTTTGATAATGCTTAAACAGGCATCGAGCCAGAATTCATACCATTCTTTAAAGGTCATTACGGCATCTTTGTTTTTATTCAATATGGGTTTAAATCCTTCCCATTCGGGACTACCGCCACCGTCCTGATAGTGCCAAACTGTTCCTTTCAAAAGGCCTTTCACAATCAATATATCATCATTTCTTCTGAGCAAGACGGCGCTTTTTACAATTTTCTTGCAGATAATTTGCCATGCCAGGTAATCTTTTTTCCAGTTGCCATAATCAATGTTTGCCCCGAAAAAGAATTTTTGATTGTATGTGAGCGGGAAATCTTCGAAAAGATAATTATCATCGGGTGGTATAAGGTCATCGTCGAGCATATCGGCATAATCTACCGAAAGCGGCGACATACCTTTGTATGGCCCTGCGCCGCCATTGCCAATATTTATTAGAAACCAGCGGTAATCGTCAGGCAATGTGCCACCATGTTTTTGCTCAAATGCGGCTACTTCGGCTTCTGTCAGCACGGGGTTGAGCTTGTATTGATGCTCTTTGGCGCCGTATATTTTGAAATCTTTGTCGAGTTTTTTCAGCTCATTGAGTTTTTGTTTGATGGCTTGCATGTTTGTGTTATTTTTGGGCTAAAGCCCGGTTTATTTTGTTTCTTTTATCCGTCAGTTAAAACTGCCGGCAATGAATGTTTTCATACAATGAAATCATCTTCCGGCGGTGTCTCACCATCTTTTGTGTGAATGGTTAAAAGTAATCTGGAATTCCCGCCTTCGTTGTAAACTTCATTCATCGGACTTATATAAATTGTAGCCGGATAAGTGTCGAGTACACCGGCAAACGCCCCTTCCCTGTGTAGTTGAACAATGGCCGTCTGAATAATCGCCATGCGAAGTTCCGTAAATTCAGCATCCCGATACCAGCCGCCTTTATCAAGTTCAGGATTATTCCAATCGGGGTTCCGGTAATCTAATGCGCCCTGTTTGCTTGAGTAGGTGTCTAAATACCTGAATTTGTAAGGGGGAACCGTTTTTGATTTTTTAAAATACGGATTCATCTCATAGCAGACAAAATAGTCGTCTAATGCTACCAAAAAAGTGTTTATGCGGGGCTTCTTTCCAGCTCTGATGTCGTTAAACAGACCGTTTATTTTCTTATATACCCAGTCAGAGAAATAGTGATATTCTTCATCGACAAGAGTGGGTATATAGGAATACTTATAGCTTGTGTTGTCTTTAATTATCATGTTTTCTTAGGTTGTTTTACTAATTACTTTATTTTACCAATAAATTCGGCTACACCCGGATGCTGTCTGAAATCATTAAATTCCTTGTCAACTCTGAGCTCAGTAGTAAACATTTTGCGTTCCTCTTTGTATTCTTTTTCTTTTCTTTGCTCAAAATATTTTTGAAAGCATTCCAAAGCTTTATCATATTCGCCCATATTGTTATAAACGCAGCCGGCATTGTAATAAGTGGTGGTATTGGCATAAGCGTGACTTAAGCAATAGTTGAGAAACTTTCTGTTTCTGCGCATATCAACAGGCAGGCCGGTGTTTCCTGTGGTGCAGGCATACAGGGCATTGCAGAAAAAGGACGGATCAATACACTCATTGCCGATGTTATCAATAATAAACTCATACACATCTAAAAAAAGCATCCATTTGTTTTTAGGGATTTTTTTTGCGGTTATTACATTGTTTTGCGTTTGAGAAAGCTCCATCAGCTCTTTAA
>JAVBLO010000062.1:0-17037 GCA_031553415.1 Bacteroidales bacterium
GGCGTAGTCTCTGTCTTCTTCTTTTAAGACTCAACGCTCTGCTTTTCATTTGGCAAGCCGGGAGTCTTGCTTTCAGCAGCGACTAAGTCAGAGACTTCGCCGAGCGCTTACGCCAGATTACATTGCAAAAACAGTTCAATTAGCGCCTAATAAAAACTAAGAATATATGAAAGTAATCCTTCAGAAAGATTTGTTTGAGCGAAGCAAGGAAGAATTTTCATTTGCCACCGGGAAATATGGCATTGAGTTTATTTTGATTAAGGTATTGGACGAAGAAACCATGCTTAATCTCCATAAAGAAAACATAAACTGTTTTGTACTTGGTGCAGAAGAATACAGCAAGCAATTTTATCAATCCTTGAAATCTGGTTCTGCAGTTATCCGTTATGGAGTCGGATACAACGCTGTACCCATAGAAATATGCCGGAAGAGAAATATCAAAGTCGCTTACACTCCCGGAACATTAACCGATTCTGTAGCCGAACATACTTTCGCCATGCTTCTGGCGATGAACCGGAATATCTCCCTACTTCATCAGTCGATGAAAAATCATCAATGGCAAGGATTAACAGGAATGGAACTGAAAGGAAAAACATTAGCTGTATTGGGATTCGGGCAAATAGGAAAATCCGTTGCACATATTGCTAAATATGGATTTGGAATGCGTGTGCACGCTTATGATATTATGCCGGAAACAGATGCCGGTTGGGTTGATTTGTATTCAAACGATTATGCAATTACAGTTAAAGATGCAGACATTGTTTCAATTCATATCTCCGTAACACCTCAAACCATTGAATTTTTCAATAAGGAAAGAATTAATCTTTGCAAAGATGGGGTACAATTTGTAAACGTATCACGGGGAAACCTGGTAGATGAGCAAGCGCTTTATAATGCCTTGAAATCAGGAAAAATTGCAAAAGCTGCCATAGATGTTTTTACAAAAGAGCCATACATACCCATTGAAAATGCGGATTTCAGGGATTTGGATAATGTAATTTTAACTCCTCATTGCGGCTCAAATACTAAAGAAGCAAGCGGAAAAATGGCCAATATGGTAATTCAAAATATACTGGCATACGAGAAAGGAGAAGAAATGATTTTAATACCGGAATTAAAATGAAATCAGATGTTATAGACGCATTATCGGGCAGATTTCCGAAACATATTCCTTCAAAGGAAACATTGAACCATCCGGGAATAATGCAGTACGTTACAGGTATCAATCCGTTTGAAAATACGCCGGACGCTTTTGAACAGACCTGGGAACGATTGAGTATTGATATTCATGTGGCCAAACCAACAGCGAATGCCGTCCGTCCACTTTCGTCTGATACCTGGCAGGAAGGCAATTTAGTATTTTCACCTTTGGGCGTGTACCCGACTTCTGCCACCAAAGAATATTGCCCGGATATAAAAAAAAACGATATCGACTGGCCTTTTTTGTACGATGCAACACAGGATGTTTTTTTATCGCCTGCTTTACGAAGGGGAATTCCCAACGCCGAAATGCATTCCACTTTCCGGCCCGAAGGCGGACTGCCAGGCGAAGGCTATCAGGGAACTGTTGAAGAACTCCGCAAAATAACTTCCAACTTCAACCAACATTTCGGCGACAAAGCAGTACAATACCACATTTATTATACTACACTATTTATGTGGCCTGTTGTAAAATTCGGGTGGGAAGCGTTTATGATGGCGGTAACTATTGACCCCGAACGTTTCGACGAGGTTTTGTGGAAACCTTGGACGGAAGTTTCGCGAAAATATACCGAAACGGCAGCTACACTCGACAGTGAAGTTATCTTCATGCATGATGATTTGGTTTCAGGGGCTGGTCTCATTTTTCCTCCCGATTTTTACGAAAAATATATATTCCCCCGCTACAATTATATTTTTGAACCTTTAGTTAAAGCGGGAAAGAAAATTGTGTATGTATGTGATGGCAACCTTGATTTTTTCCTTGAACGCCTACTCGAATTTCCTATCGACGGACTTCAATATGAAAATCCGGCGACACCCTATCAACGCATTTTGGATACATGGGGAAAAGCCGGTCGTGGTTTTATCGGCGGCATATCAACAGAATTACTAACGACAGCCTCTCTGAAAGAAGTACGCAAACATACACAAGATGTAATTGAAAAAGGACAGGAATATCCGGGATTTATTATCAGTTCCTGTGGTGGATTACATGGGAATATTCCATTGGAAAATATAAAGACATATTTTGAAACAAGAAATTCGTTAGGGATTTAATAACATAAGCAATTAAAATAATTTACGATGGAAAAACCGGTAATCGTACAGCCAAATTTATAAAAAAATAAGACGAATTATGAAGATGAAGAAAATGTTTTTTTTAGCTTTCTGCCTGATTTATTGCGGATTGCTGCAATCGCAGGTAATTGATACAAGAATCAATTACTGGGAAAACGAACAGATAAATTATGTAAATACATTGCCTTTTCGGGCGACTTCCTACTCGTATGATAACGCAGATAAAGCCCTGAAAGGCGGTTTGCCGCCCACCGTTTATTCATTGAACGGGAAATGGAAATTTCAATACAGCGAAAAGCCGGAAGAGCGCCCGATGGATTTTTATTTACCTTCGGTCAATGTGGATTCGTGGGACGAGATTAAAGTTCCGTATTCATGGGAAAGAGCCGGTTACGGACAACCAATTTACAGTAATACAGCTTACCCGTTTACCTTTAATCCGCCTTATATCGGCACAACCGATAAATACAGGAATTACAACAATGTGGGGTCGTATCGCCGGACTTTCACCTTGCCTGACAATTATAAAAACTGCCGGTTGGTACTCCATTTCGGAGGCGTTTATTCCGCTTATTATGTTTGGTTAAACGGCGAATTTGTCGGCTACAAGGAAGACAGTTGTCTGTCCGGAGAGTTTGACATTACCGATAAAGTGTCATTCGACAGCGAAAACACCCTTGCCGTACAGGTTTTCCGTTATGCCGACGGTTCTTATCTTGAAGACCAGGATCATTGGCGTTTGAGCGGTATACGACGCGATGTTTATATTGAAGCAATTCCACAAACCTATATTTCCGACTTTACGGTGAGAACTATCTTTGATAAAGATTATAAAGACGCTACGCTCGAAATCCGTCCATTGCTCAAATCGAGCGACAACACCAATGTCTGGAAATGGGTGGTAGAAGCCGTACTGTACGACAACGCCGGAAATCAAGTAGGCGATACAATGAAGGTGGATGCCCGTACCACTATTGATCCGCGCTCATTTGTCCGCTGGTCGCAACCTTTCGCCCTGGCAAGTCAGAAAATTAAATCGCCTCGCCAATGGACTGCTGAAACGCCGCACCTCTATACCCTGATTTTTTCTTTGAAAGATAAAAACGGAAAGCCGATAGAATCACGCCGTTGTAATGTAGGTTTCAGAGACTATAGAATCAGTCCTGAAGGCGAGTTTTTAGTCAATGGCAAACCGGTCAAATTGGCGGGCGTCAACCGGCACGATTTCAGCATGAACGGCGGAAAATACGTTACCCGTGCCGAAATGGAACTAGATGTCCAATTGATGAAACAGTTCAATATCAACTGTGTCCGCACTTCCCACTACCCCACCGACCCGTATTTCTACGATTTATGCGACGAACACGGGATTTATGTGTTGGACGAAGCCAATATCGAAAATCACGGGACCTGGACAGGCGTATTTACGCTTCTTTCCTCGTGGAACAGCGCATTCATGTCGCGCATGATGGGAATGGTAGAACGCGACAAAAACCACCCCTGCATTTTCGGATGGTCGCTCGGAAATGAATCGGGTTGGGGAGCCAATCATTCCGCTATTGCCGGATGGACAAAAGCATACGACCCCACGCGACTGGTGCATTACGAAGGAGCAAGCGGGCTTCCGGGGCGGGATTATGTCGATTTTCAGGATTTTATCAGCCGTATGTATCCTACCTTGCACGACATCGATAGTTTGTCGGAACCACAAACCGGTACAAAACCAATGTTTATGTGCGAATATGCTCATGCTGTGGGCAATTCGGTTGGTAATCTGAAAGAATACTGGGACTTGGTTCGCAGCAAAAAACGCTTGATAGGCGGTTGTATCTGGGAATGGAACTGCCACGGTTATCCCGAAAAAACAGCCGATGGCATTTCGTTCTATTCTTACGGCGGCTATTATGGCGAAACTATCCATGCCGGCGACTTTTGTATCGACGGAGTCATTATGCCCGACAGAACGCCAACACCTGCGTTTTGGGAAGTAAAATATGTCTATCAACCCATTGATTTCAAAGCCGTCGATCTCAGCAAAGGAGTTGTGGAAATCCATAACAGGAATGCCTTTACCGATCTTTCCAACTATATACTGAAATGGACGGTCGAAGAAGACGGGCGGGTTGTCGAATCAGATGTACTTTCTCTCTTATCGTTGGCACCGGGAAAAAGTGCAAAAATCCAAATTCCGTTCAAAAAAATCAATCCGGCTCCTCAAAGCGAATATGCGTTGAAAATAGCCGCCCTTACACGTACGGAAACCCAAATGGTAGAAAAGAATTTTGAAGTGGCAAAAGAAAAATGGGTGTTGCCCTTCTTCAACAACAAAGCTGTCGAAAACAACCTGCCGAAACGAGAACTCAATGTTCAAACATCTAACGGCAAAACGATTATTCTTCTTGGCGACAGAAGCAAATATGTTTTTGACAACCAAACGGCTTGCCTTTCTTCAATAGTCGCAACAGACAAAGAAGTGTTGAATGCTCCGTTAAAACCCAATTTCTGGCGGCCGCCGACAGACAATGACCTTCGTTGTTGGAAAGGCGTAAACCGGACGATGTGGAAAGATGTTTCGGCAGCATTTCCCGAAAATGAAATATCTGTTGTCAGCCAAACGACAAATGAAGTCAGATTGCAGGTAAAACGCAAAAATATATCCTGCAAAATTGAAACCATAGAATTATATACTATTGATAATACCGGCGCTGTAAAAGTCAACTTCTCGGTGGCAATAGGCGATACTGTTCCCGAACCGATGCGCATAGGTATGTCAACTGGGATCAACGGCGATTTATCCCAAATGGAATACTTCGGTAAAGGGCCGTACGAAAATTATTCGGACAGGAACTGTGCCGCTGAATTGGGTTTATACCGTACTACGGTCGAAGAGGCTTTCTTTTCCTACATTTTTCCACAGGAGTGCAGCAACCGGACGGATGTTCGTTGGCTTGACCTCCATTCGGGTCAATCAGGCGTACTTTTTGTCGCCCATAAGCAAGCTCTGAGTTGTTCGGTCTGGCCATACACCGCCAAAAATATCGAAACAGCAAAATACACGTATGAGTTGAAGCAAATGCCTTTCAATACGGTAAATATCGACCATATACAAGACGGAATCGGTGGAATTACCGGCTGGGATGCCAACGGCAGATCACTTGAACCGTATCGTCTGCTGAAAAAACAGTACAATTATTCTTTTACTATTTATCCGTTCAACGAAAAAATAAATCCGGTAGATATTTATAAAATTCTAAAATAATGAAATGGCTAATTATATTCGCATTTTCAGTAATAACACTGTGTAGCAGATTGTTCTCACAAATCATATTGCCATCCGTAATTTCCGACAATATGGTGTTACAACAGCAAAGCAGCATAAAACTTTGGGGAAAATCCGCCCCCGGCCGGCAAATCCAGGTAAAAACCGGATGGAACAAAGCAACTTACAGTACAACAACCGGCAACGACAGCATTTGGACGGTATATGTAAAAACGCCCGAAGCTTCTTTTAACGCCTACATTATAAACATAGAGACGAAAAATGACCAAAAGGAAATAAAGAACGTTTTGATTGGCGAAGTATGGCTATGCAGTGGGCAATCAAATATGGAAATGCCTCTTCGCGGGGTTGGGAACTACCAAATTCCTGTCGAAAATTCCCTGTCGGACATCATGAACTCGGACAATAAATATTTGCGTTATTTTTCGGTAAAAAAAGCGACTTCGCTGTTCCCGCAATTCAATACTGCGGGCATTTGGCAGGAAACCAATCCCAACACGGCAGTCGAAATGTCGGCGGTGGCATTTTACTACGGACAGTTACTACAGCAAGTCCTGCAAGTTCCTATTGGTTTGCTGCATTGTAGTCATGGAGGTTCTAATATTGAAGCATGGATGTCGCCGGAAGCCCTGCAAGATTTTCCCGCAATAGCGATTCCTGAGTCGGAAGCAGCAATCAAAACGAATATCAAGCACCAGACACCCACCATGCTTCACAACGGAATGATACACTCCATTGCCGGTTTTGCAATAAAAGGCGCCATCTGGTATCAAGGCGAAGGCAATTGCAAAAAACCTGCCGGATATCCCCAATTATTCAAAGCAATGTACACCGACTGGATTAAGAAGTGGAATTGTGACGATTTCCCCGTTTATTTTTGTCAGTTGGCGCCTTGCGGCTCCCGCCAAGTCAATACCGCATTTTTCCGTGAAGCACAATCCGAAATAGCTAAAACACAAATAAATACCGCCATGGCCGTATTAATGGACATTGGCGAACAGGATAATATCCACCCGTCGAAAAAACGTCCGGTTGGCGAGCGTTTGGCATATCTTGCTTTGGGGAAAACTTATAGATACGACAAACCGCAATATGAAAGTCCTGTTGTCGGTAAAATCAATTTCAGCAACGATACGGCAAGCGTGAAATTTATAAAAGCTCCCTACGGACTGACTACTTTCGGGAAAGAACTGACCGGATTCGAGATAGCGGGAGAAGACAAACAATTCCATCCTGCCAAAGCGGTCATAAAACGCGACGTGGTGGAATTAACTTCTGCACAAGTGCCTAAACCGGTAGCTGTACGATACTGTTTCAAGAGTTATGCACAAGGCGTTTTGTTCGGATTGAACGGTTTGCCCGTATCTTCCTTTCGTTCTGATAAATGGAACGATATTATAAAAAATGATTACTCCAAATGAAGAAAAGGAGTATTGCGAATTCTTAGTGGATATTAATAAAAATTATTTCAAAAGGATTATGTTGCAAAGCCAAAAAATACGAGAAGTAGCCCCCGAAATGGATCCGCTCCGGATGGGCATGGGATGGAAAGTAAAAGACTTAGCTAAACCTCAAATTATCGTTGAAAGCACTTTCGGAAAAAGCCATCCCGGCAGCGCTCATTTAAATAGATTAGTAGAAGTTGTTTCACAGAACATTACAAAAAAAGGTGGAAAACCGGCCGAATATTATGCAACGGATATCTGCGACGGGCAAGCACAAGGCCATGATGGAATGAATTATTCACTCGTATCACGCGAAATCATCGCTTCCCTGATTGAAATCCATATTGGAGCCACACCTTTCGATGGCGGAGTATTCCTTTCCAGTTGCGACAAAGGTGTACCTGCCCATTTGCAGGCAATTGCCCGGATGAATATTCCCTCCATCGTTGTTCCTGGTGGAGTAATGAAAGCAGGTCCAAACATGTTGACTTTGGAACAATTGGGAACTTATAGTGCAAAATATCAGCGCAAAGAAATAAAAGAAGAAGAATTCACTTATGCCAAACATCACGCCTGTCCGGGTTGTGGAGCCTGTTCTTTCATGGGTACAGCTTCCACTATGCAGATTATGTCAGAAGCTTTGGGATTAGCGTTGCCCGGCTCGTCACTACTTCCGGCAGAAAGTCAGGAACTCATGGAAGTAGCCCGTAAAGCAGGAACAACAATTATGAAACTGGTGGAAACAGGAACCCGTCCTTCTGATATATTGACAAAGAAAGCCTTTGAAAATGCGATAATGGTACATGCCGCTATCGCAGGTTCGAGTAATTCCCTCTTACATATTCCAACCATTGCTCATGAATCCGGAATGAAAATCGATGCCAACTTATTTGATGAAATACATCGCCGGATTCCCTATTTACTGAATATTCGTCCCAGTGGTAAATATCCGGCGGAATACTACATGTATGCCGGAGGAACACCTGCAATTATGGAACAATTGAGGCTTTTTCTTCATTTGGATATACTTACGGTTACAGGCAAAACACTTGGAGAAAACCTGGACGAACTGAAACACAACGGTTATTATGATCGTTGCCATGCATATCTCCATAAACTAAACCTTTCTCCTGAAGAAATTATTAAGCCGGCTTCAAATCCAATCGGGAAACAAGGTTCAATTGCTGTCTTAAAAGGAAATATTGCGGAAGAAGGTGCTGTTGTAAAGCATTCTGCAGTTTCTCCTGCAATGCATGAAGTGATTTTGAAAGCAGTTCCTTTTGATTCGGAAGAAGAAGCCTTGGATGCAATCCTGAAAAACAAAATTCTTCCGGGAGATGCTGTCATCATCCGTTACGAAGGTCCCCGTGGAAGCGGGATGCCCGAAATGTTTTATACCACCGAAGCGATAGCGTCAAATCCGGAATTAGTTTCAAGTGTCGCCTTGATTACCGATGGCCGTTTTTCGGGTGCTACACGAGGCCCTGCAATAGGGCATGTATCTCCGGAAGCTACAATCGGAGGAAACATCGCCTTGATTGAAAAAGG
Source organism: Bacteroidales bacterium (assembly GCA_031553415.1). Taxonomy (GTDB): domain Bacteria; phylum Bacteroidota; class Bacteroidia; order Bacteroidales; family Azobacteroidaceae; genus JAIRVZ01. Next base: position 8,554 of record JAVBLO010000062.1, read on the forward strand.
CGATTTAATCGAAATCAGCATTAAAAACCGCTCCCTAAATATAGTAGGCATCAAAGGGGAAAGGAAAAAAGAGGAAGAAATTATAAAAGTTCTTCAACAAAGAAGGAATGCATGGAAATATCCTGTTACACAACAAAAAGGAATTCTCAGGATTTATAAAAAATGCGCTGTTTCGCCAATGAAAGGTGGTTATATGGAATAGGCCGGATAAAAATTTTAATTCAAATATTTTAAAAAATTGAACCTATGACAAAACGTGAAGTAATTCGCACAGTGTTGGAAGGCAAAAAGCCTCCTTATGTGCCATGGTCATTCAAATTTACAAAAGAGCCGAAAGAAATGCTCGAAAAATATTATGGAGTTGACGACCTCGATATAGTCTTGGGCAATCACATCCTGCAATTGGGAAACGACATCGGTTTTTTTGATGATTTGGGCGGCGACCTGTTCCGGGACATGTTTGGAGTTGTTTGGGACAGGAGCATCGACAAAGATATAGGCGATGTGAAAGGTTGCATATTAACCGAACCTACATTGGAAGGATACAAATTCCCCAATCCCCTCGATCCACGGTTCTTTGAAAATGTTTTACCCGAGATAGAGAAGAAACCCGATATGTTCCGTTGCTACCAGATTGGTTTTTCACTTTACGAAAGGGCCTGGACATTGCGCGGTATCGAAAACCTGTTGATGGATTTTTACCTGAATCCGGAGTTTGTCCATCAATTGCTCGATGCAATTTGTGATTACAACCTGGCACAAATTGATAAAGCATTGGAATATGATATCGATGCTTTGTATTTTGGCGACGACTGGGGACAGCAGAAAGGACTCATAATGGGTTACGACATTTGGAAAGAATTCATTTATCCACGTTTGAAGCGTATGTACGGAAGAGTTCACGAAGCCGGTAAATTCGTTATGATACATAGTTGTGGCGATGTGGACGAATTGTTTGAAGACCTGATTGATATAGGATTAAATAGTTTCAACCCATTCCAACCTGAAGTGATGGATGTTTACGAAATCCTTCCACGGTATCGTGGGCGTTTATCGTTCTATGGAGGATTGTCGATGCAGAAAACCCTGCCATTCGGTACAAAAGAAGAAGTAATGGAAGTTTCCAAAAGTTTGATTGAATTAGGAAAAGAGGGCAGTTATATATTCTCGCCTTCACACTCGGTCGAGAGCGATACTTCGCTCGGAAACATGTTGGCATTTATTGATATAGCACAAAAACAACTAAAATAATTACCATGAATGAACTGAATGAATTGAAAGACTCCATAGTATCTGGGAAATTAGAGTCTGCCGTTGAAAATGTAAAGAAAGCGCTTGATGCAGGAGTAAATCCGCAAACGATAATAAACGATTACCTGACGAAAGGTATGGAAGAAATAGGATTTCGCTTCGAAGAAGGGAAAGCCTTTGTTCCTAACTTATTGATGTCGGCACGCGCAATGAAGGGTTGTCTTGAAATACTGAAACCTTTGCTCAAAGACGAAAAATCGGCAACTGTCAGAAAAGTGGTAATCGGAACAGTTAAAGGCGATTTGCACGATATAGGTAAAAACCTTGTTGCTTCTATGTTCGAGGGCTGCGGATTTGAAGTTGTGAACCTGGGAATCGACATTTCGAGCAACCAGTTTATCAATGCCGTGAAGGAAAATAAGGCGGATATACTTTGTCTTTCAGCCTTACTGACCACCACAATGAGCTATATGAAAGAAGTGATTGAGGCATTGGAAAAATCAGGCTTGCGCCGGCAGGTAAAAGTGATGATTGGTGGCGCTCCTCTTAATGACAGTTTTGCATCGCAAATCGGAGCAGATGCTTATACACCGAATGCAAGTGCGGCAGTACATAAAGCTAAAGAGCTGCTTGGCATTGAATAATTGAAACAACAATGAGATACAATTCCTGTACTTTGTCCGGATTGCCGGTAGACTCTCAGGAAATCTATCGCTCGCTGGGGTATGGCAACGGTCACGCAACCGATGATATAAGTTTTTTGACAGAAGAGGTTTTGGGTAAAATAACAGAAATTTGTAACGCCCGATACATGTATGCCATATTTCCGGGCAAAGTACAGGATAAAGTATCTGTTGAAATAAACGGAATATCATTCCATACAGGGCGGATAATTACATCTTATCTGGACAAGGCTGACAGATTTTGTGTATTCATCACCACAGCAGGAAAAGAATATGATGACTATAAAAGAAAGCTAAGAGAAGAAGGAGATTTTGTCCGCGAATTCATTGCTGATGCCATTGGCAGTGTAATTGCCGAAGCTTGTGTGACGAAAATAAGTGAAGAGATTCACAATCTGGGAATGAATCATACCTATCCTTATAGCCCTGGTTATTGCGGATGGAAATTGACTGAGCAGCGCCAGTTATTTTCTTTATTTCCGGAATCGCCTTGTGGAGTGGAACTGACTGATTCGTGCCTGATGCTGCCTATAAAATCTATCAGTGGAATCATGGGTATCGGTGATAATATCACCCAAAAAGCTTATGGATGTTCTATCTGTGAAAATATTAATTGTTACAAAAGAAAAACAATATGAAAAATATGAAACAATGGATGCATGATGCGATGACAGGCAAAAAAAGATATGCCATCCCCATCATGACTAATCCCGGAATCGAATTATGTAAAGCAATGGTAGGAGATGCTGTAAAAAATGGTAATATCCATTATGAAGCCATTGCGAAGTTGAATGAAGTATATCCTGCCGATGCCGTCACCGCTATAATGGATTTGACAGTGGAGGCCGAAGCTTTTGGTGCGGAAATAATTTTCCCCGAAGACGAAGTTCCTACCGTAAAAGGCAAGTTGGTTAACAACTACGATGCAGTGATGGCATTGCAAGTGCCATCATTAGATAAAGGACGTGTCAGCGAATACCTGAAAGCAAACCGTCTGTCTGCCGGAAACATAAAGGATAAGCCTGTTTTTGCAGGTTGTATCGGACCGTTTTCACTGGCAGGTCGCTTGTATGATATGACAGAAATGATGGTGGCCATGTATACCGAACCGGAAACAGTGCATCTTTTATTGGAAAAATGTGCCGGATTTATAACAAATTATTGTGCTGCAATCAAGGAAACGGGTGTCGACGGAGTGGTTATTGCCGAGCCTGCCGCCGGGTTGGTTAGCAATGAAGATTGTTTTGCTTTTTCATCGAAATACATCAAGTCACTTGTAGATAAATTGCAGGATGATAATTTTATGATCATTCTCCATAACTGTGGAAATACAGGGCATTGCACCGGAGCCATGCTCGAAGTGGGAGCAATGGGTTACCATTTCGGGAACAAGGCAGATATGGTGGAAATATTAGGACAATGTCCATCAGACGTATTAGTGATGGGCAATCTTGACCCTGTGGGTATATTTAAAATGCAATCGGCCAATGAGGTTAAGAATGCAGCAAAAAAACTGTTGGAAGCCACAACGGGATATAAAAATTTTGTAATCTCGAGCGGATGTGATGTTCCTCCACATGTGCCTTTCGCTAATATTGAAGCATTTTATGAGGCATTAGGTAAATTTAATCTACAATGAAATACGCCATTTAATTATGGGAAATACATCTCAAAAGACCAACTATCTTTTTCCGTTCATAGTTCTGGTAATCCTATTTTTCTTTGTAGGATTCCTGACCACAGCCAATGGCCAGTTCCAGGGGCCATTAAAAGCTGCATTCCTTAGCGGAGCAGGTAGTTTGAAAAATACCTTGGCCACTCTTATATCCTTTTCCTGGTTCATGGCTTACCCCATTATGGGAGGGTTTGCATCATCAAGTGTCAATAAACATGGATATAAAAGCACTCTGATTCGCGGGCTTATACTGCTGATTATCGGGTTGGGAATTTTTTGGTTATCTTCATTTTATACAGTTCAGTTTCCCGAATTTAAAATCCTTGTTTCATCGGCAGTCATTCCCCTCGGATTCTTCATTTTCTTGCTAGGTTCATTTGTTGTCGGGTCAGCAGCGACATTGTTACAGGTAGTAATCAATCCTTATCTTGCAGCGTGCGACGTAAAAGGGACTCAACCAGTACAACGGATGAGTATCGGCGGTTCATCCAACTCTATTGGAACTACTGTTGCACCTTTTTTCGTCACAGGAGCTGTTTTTGGTGGTTTATCTATGGAAGAAGTACAGGTAAGTCAGCTTCAAATACCATTTCTCTATCTGATGGTTGTATTTGCTGTAGTTACTCTTATATTTTCACGCATAACCTTACCTGATATCCAGGGTACACGCGCCGAAGGAAACGAGAAACTGGGGAAAAGTGTCTGGTCGTTCCGGCATCTGACTTTAGGTGTTGTTGCCATATTTTTCTATGTGGGAGTAGAAGTGTGTATAGGAGCAAATATAAATCTGTATGCAATCGAATTGCAGGAAGCAGGTAGGAGACTACCATTCTTTGGTAAAGAAGTACTGTCCCTTTTTGGCGTGAATTTTTCAATTCCGGCATTAATGGCGACTCTCTATTGGGGAGGGATGCTTATTGGACGATTGATATCCAGTTCGCTGAGTAAAATCCCGGCTAATGTTCAATTAGCATTTACGGGATTGTTGGCTGCAATACTCATTATTATCGCTATGATAATTAATGAACCATGGCTGTTAGTAGCAGTTGGATTATTTCATTCAGTCATGTGGGGAGCTATTTTTGCTTTGTCTGTCAGTTATTTAGGTAAATATACTTCAAAAGCTTCAGGTGTATTGATGATTGGAGTTATCGGTGGCGCATTATTGCCTCTTTTCCAGGGAATATTTGCAGATTTATCAGGTGGAGCATGGCGTTGGACCTGGGTTATCGTGTTGATTGGCGAATTATATATATTATATTATGGACTCTTGGGTTCGAAAATAAGACAGTGGGCTAATAAATAGGTAGTAAAGCAAAAAATCCGGTGCATATACATGATATGCTGTGCACCGGATTATATAAAAAGAATCAAAATGAAATGCGAGTCCTATTTCACGGCTACCTAATAAGCACGGCCATCTACTTTCAAAATATAGATACCTTTTGCCAAAGTGCCTGAAATATAATTTCCAACATTAGGTTTAGCCGATTCTATAAGCGTACCTTTGATGTCATAAATAACAATCGAACCGAATATTTTTTCCGAAGTTACCTTGATTTGTCCGTTTTCGGCACTAATAATACAATTGGTATAATTGATTTTATCAACTCCACTGATTCCGACATGAATCATGTTGTTGATAGTAAATTTATCGCTGACAGTTTCATTAGTTACTGTCAAAGACACAGTATATGTTCCGGTACTTGTATAAATATGTTCTGGATCCTGTTCGGTACTGGTTCCGCCATCACCAAATTCCCAGAACCATTGTGTACCATGTTGAGGGCCTGCATTAAGCGACTCATCGAAGAATTGTACTGTAAACGGAGCTGTTGTACTGATTGTTTCTTCTGCTGAAAAATTTGCTTTAGGATGAGCTACACGACATTTTCCGATCCATTCTACTATTGAGATTGTTTTCCTGTCATTTTATATAAATTTCAGATAACCTGCCTTTAAACAAAACATGCAGCTATGGTACAAAAGAAAGTTTCGGTTCGTTTATAGAATAAAGACTTAGGGGCATGAAGAATATAAACTTCATGCCCCTATATCTCTTTAACAGACACATTGGTCCGGAGGCGCTGCCTAGATAGGAAGCACTCGCCGGGCGCAATATTTTATTTGGCAGAAAATTTATAAATACATGTTTGTGTATATGTTTCTCCCGGAATTAACACTGTAGACGGAAAATCCTGATGATTTGGGCTGTCAGGGTATTTTTGGGTTTCCAATGCCACTGATTCCCTGAAATTAAATGGTCTACCATATTTCCCTGTAGTTTTTCCATCAAAAAAATTTCCACTATAAAATTGTATGGCAGGCTGGTCGGAATAAATCTCTATGAAACGACCGCTTTGGGGTTCATATAATGAAGCAACTAAATCAATACTATTTAGTGTATCACGATCTATTATCCAGTTGTGATCATAACCAAGTCCGTTTTTCAATTGTTGGTTGTCTTCATTAATTCTTGCTCCGATGGCAGTTGGAGTCCTGAAATCAAAAGGAGTTCCTTCCACACTTGCTATTTCCCCGGTTGGTATCAACACACTATCAACAGGAGTGGTTTTGCTTGCTTTTATATATAAGATGTTGTCTGTAATCGTTCCATTTCCTTCTCCTTTCAGATTAAAGAAAGAATGGTGAGACAGGTTTACTACAGTAGGTTTATCGGTTGTTGCTTCATAAGTAATTTTAAACTCATTCTCCGGAGTAAGCATATATTTCATTTTAACCGACAATGCTCCGGGAAATCCTTCTTCCCCATCAGGAGATGTGTATGACAAATATAATTTGTTGGAAGTTATACTATCAACATTCCAAACAACCATATCAAAGCCTTTCAACCCTCCGTGGAGGCATTGACCATTATTGTATGTAGGTAGCTGATATTCAACCTCGTTAAGGGTGAATTTCCCGTTGGCTATGCGGTTGGCATAACGTCCTACAACTGCCCCCAGGAAACGTTCACCTGTATTATTTATGTATCTGTCGATGTTGTCATATCCAAGTACAATATCTTCTTTTTTGCCATTTTTATCAGGTGCCCACAATGAAACAACCCTGGCTCCGAAGTTTGTAACCTGCATGATAATGCCATTGCCTGACTCGAGGGTATATAAAGATACTTTTTTTCCATCAACTTCTTTTTCAAAGCTGGAAGTATTTAATAATTTCACATTGTCTTTGTCAGACTTTTGTTTATTAGTACAAGCCAGCATACAACAAACCAGCATCAAATAAAAGATTTTTTTCATGACTTTAGTTTTTATATAAATCTACATAACGCATTGCCAAAATTAATATAAATTTTGTTTTCCGCAATCTCCATCGACTGATATATTGCAGGCTTATAACCAAAAACTTTCTTATGAATTTAAAATTACTACATAAAAAAAGGCCGTCGTGATGACAGCCTTTTGATTTTATTGAATGTTTCCGGAATTACTTAGCAACTACGCGAACCATTTCAAGAACTTTGTTAGAATAACCCCATTCGTTGTCATACCAAGAAACAACTTTAGCGAAGTTATTATCCAAAGAAATTCCAGCTTTTGCATCATAAACAGAAGTCAATGCACAGCCACGGAAATCTGTAGAAACAACAGCTTCTTCAGTATACCCAAGGACACCTTTCAATTCTCCTTCAGCAGCAGTTTTCATAGCAGCATTGATTTCTGCCTGAGAAGCTGGTTTTTCCAAAACTACTGTCAAGTCAACTACAGATACGTCTGAAGTAGGAACACGCATAGACATACCTGTCAATTTGCCGTTCAATGCAGGAAGAACAACGCCTACTGCTTTAGCAGCACCTGTAGAAGAAGGGATGATGTTTTCCAAAATTCCACGGCCACCACGCCAGTCTTTAGAAGAAGGACCGTCAACTGTTTTTTGAGTTGCAGTTGCAGCATGAACTGTGGTCATCAAACCTTTAACGATTCCAAATTTGTCGTTCAAAACTTTAGCGATAGGAGCCAAACAGTTTGTAGTACAAGAAGCGTTAGAGATAATATCTTGTCCTGCGTAAGTAGCAGAGTTAACTCCGTAAACAAACATAGGAGTGCTGTCTTTGGAAGGAGCAGACATGATAACTTTTTTTGCACCTGCTTCGATATGTTTGCGAGCTGTAGCATCATCAAGGAAAAGACCAGTAGATTCTACAACAACAGTAGCACCAACTTCATTCCATTTCAAAGCAGCAGGATCTTTTTCTGCTGTCAAACGGATTTTTTTACCGTTAACAATCAAGTTGTTTCCTTCAACAGCAATTTCTCCTTTGAATTGTCCGTGAACTGAATCATATTTTAGCATATAAGCCAAATAATCAGGAGCTAAAAGGTCGTTAATACCTACAACTTCGATATCATTCGCGAAGTTATAAACTGCTGCACGAAACACCATCCGGCCGATACGACCGAATCCGTTAATACCAACTTTAATCATTTGAGTTTAATTTTTATGGTTAGAAAAATAATTTTCAAATTGGGAAAACCTACCCTTTCTTTTTGCGCTGCAAAATTACGGAAAAATTTCTTTATTACGATAAATTTGACGTAATTTTTTCGATTTTTCTTTCAGACTTTTATTCAACAGCCGCAAGGAGTTGCACATGTCGCTAATAATAACACTAAAAACAACAAACTTGTTGCAATTAAAACTATTTTTTTCATACTTTTGGAGATTTTACCATGCAAAATTACAAACATTTTTTTGAATTACATGTTTAAAAATAATTCAATTAGGGAACGATTTGAACTATTTACCCCTAAATCCCCTAAAGGGGACTTTAGCGCGTGAAAGACCGTAGTTAACTATAATTAATCACTGCCCGGCTCCCCTTTAGGGGTTGGGGGTAGATAGTTCGAGTAG
>JAVBLO010000030.1:0-22013 GCA_031553415.1 Bacteroidales bacterium
ATACACAAAGGGGACACTCTGTTTATCTCCTTAATCAAATTTTCAGTGAAATGTGAAAATGTTGATTATCTATTTGAAAATAAAACTTCTGCTGATGATTTTGTTGAACGTAAAGCAGAGAGAGGTCTGGCAGCTGTTAAGACTGTCATTGATACAAGTGCTTATGACCATTTAGAAGGCGTTGAAGTAAAATCCGATAACGAAGCACAAGTGATGTTTGATGCCTTATTCAATGTTGATGCTGCTAAAGGAAAAAAAATTGAAGCGTTGGAAACATACGACAAATCAGATTCGGTCAATTTATTCTACCTGAATAATATGCCGATTTGGTTAGATGCTGCTACCCGGATATCTCTTAAAAACCGAATTGAAACTGAAAAATCGGCAGGAAAAACGAACACGGTTTTGTGGATTAATACATCATCAGTTGAACTTCCCATTGCACAGGTAGAAGTTATGTTACAAGCATTGGAAATGTATGCTATAGCTTGTTTTGACAACACTGCTAAACACAAAGCTGCTATCATGCAACTCAAAACTATGGATACTGTTAAGAAATACGATTTCACAACCGGTTATCCTGAAAAAATACGGTTGTAATGGAAAAATTCACAGAAACCAATGGATGCGGAGCCGCTGACGGACTTTTAAGGTTTGTCAAGGTTCCGCATGGAAAATTCTTCGATTGTGCCTGTAATGGTCATGATATTGCTTATAATAAAGGTGGTGGAATACTTGACAAAACAATCGCGGATTTATCATTCTTTCGGGATATGAGAATGTTGATTAAGGAATATTTCGGCCAATCAAAGAAACGATTCTGGGAACGCCAATGGTTTTACATTGTTGCTTTCCTGAATTATTCCGGAGTAGCATTAGGCGGTTGGTTTTATTTTAACTGGAAAAGAAAAAAGCAATGAGAACATTAATACCTATTGGTGTAGCCAAAGAATACACCAATACGAAAATAGACATTCCTACATCTGCAACCATAGTAGAGATTACTGCCATCGCTGACTGCAGGGCGTGGAAATACAAGAAAAACGCCGTTAAAGAGGGCACCGGGATAATCATTTTTGCAGGTGTCACCCGGCATTTTGATTTCGATTTCAAAGAGGACCGCAACTCCCTGATTGAAATCCAGGGAACGGCCAGTGTTAGTTTTATAAACGCCAGTAAACACGGATAACTAATGAATTTACTTTTTATAAAATCAATTTTGAACCATGACTGGAACCGATTGCAAAACCTGTCTATGATATTAGTCATCTTTTATGCCTGTGTACTCGTTGCCATACTAATTGATTTAGCATCAGGGGTGGAAAAAGCCAAAAGAAAAGGAGTAATGAGAACCAGTTTTGGTTTTCGTCGCACTATCAGCAAAGTTAAAGATTATTTCAGCGTCCTGATGCTGTTTACTGTTGCCGATATCGTTGCTTCCGTTTGGTTTACATTACCGTTTTTTACGGCTATAGGAACAATCGCAATGGTATTCATTGAAGCCCGTTCTGTTTATGAGAACAAGAAAGATTTGAACAAAGGAATTAAAGATTTACCGGATGTTCTTTTACAAATAATCAAAAACAAGGACAAAGCTGAAGAATTAATCAAGCTTTTAGATGAAAATAATAATGTTGATTTAAAAAACAATAATAATGAATAAAACAGGAACTTCTCAAACCCTTCTCTTTGAAGAATTAATCATCGAAAACAGGGAAGAATTCAAAAAGAAAGAAATCCAAATTTCTGAACTTCTGGAAATTAACCCAGACTGGTTAATGTTGGTTTTTCACATTGAAACGGCAGCCGTCAAATTTGGTGTAATAAACCATAGAATTCAAAATTCAATTGGCGCCACCGGATTAATACAGTTCCTGAAATCAACAGCCATAGCATTAGGTACTACAACCGAAGCATTGAAGAAAATGTCTAATGTTGAGCAATTGGATTATGTTTACAAGTATCTTGAGCCTTATGCTGGAAAGATGAAAAACTTCCAGGATGTTTACTTGGCTGTATTCTTTCCTGCTGCCATTGGAAAGCCCGATAGCTGGGTTTTGCAAACAAAAAATCTTTCGGCAGAAAAAATTGCTTCTCAAAACCAACTATATGATTTGAATAAAGACAAAAAAATTACAGTTGGAGAAGTTAAACAAAAAATATTACAGTTTGTTCCCAAAGGTTATTCCTTGTAACGAAAGTAAATTTCACTGTTTTTTTTTTAAGCCGGAACATCGTGATGATGCTCCGGCTTTTGTCTTTTTTAGCCTTTTCCCGACTTCCTATTTTCGTTCAAAATAGAATTCAATGTTATGGCCGATCAGCAACAAACATCCGTTTTAACCGTCCTGCTCAATGGGGAGCAAGCAAAAACAGAACTTTCCGACCTGCAGAAAAAAGCCAGGGAATTAGCAAAAGATATTGATGATGCTCGTAAAGCCGGCAATCATACTTTTGCCAATCAATTAACCCGGGACCTGAAAGAAACCAATAAAGCAATAACAGCCTTAAAACGTGAAACGGTTGATGTTACGAAAGTTTTGAACAATCTTTCTTCAGCCAAACCAAAGGAACTATCACAAACACTTTCTATCCTACAAAAACGACTAAATAATCCGGCTATTAAGCGGAATTCTATAGAATGGAATGAGCTTCAAAATTCAATCCAAAGAGTCAGAGAAGAAATGCGGAAAATATCTGCAGAATCTTCAGTAGCAGAATCCCGGTTAAGCCGTTTATCAAATGGCTTTAACAAATACTTCGGGATGATAACAGCAGGGATAGCTTCTCTCACCGGAATATCCTTTGCTATGCGCCAAATGATAAATGATGCCCGAGAATGGGATAAGATTTACAGGAGCGTTGCAGATGCCGGAGAAACTACTGTTGATGAGGTAAAGGCGATAAATGAGAATCTAAAAAAAATTAATACAACTACTTTACGTCAAGATTTGAATGCACTTGCTGAAACAGGTTTGCGCTTAGGAGAAAGCTCTTACGAAATCACAGGCTACGTTACCGCAGTAGATAAGGTAAATGTGGTTATGGGGAAAAGTTTCGGCAATGTAGAGGAAATGGCAGAAACGCTTGGAAAAGTACGTTCCCAGTTTCAAGAAACAAAAGATATGAAAGCCGAAGAAGCCTATACAAAAATAGCTTCTTCATTGAATATTCTTGACAAAAAAGGTGCTGGTTCTGCTAAAAACATTGCCGAATTTACTATGAATATCGGTAGCATGCAGGACACTTTAAAGCCAACTATTGCCGATGCAATGGCTTTAGGAACGGTGCTTGAAGAAAGTGGACAAGAAGCAGATAAGGCTTCTCGTTCATACGCAATAGTTGTAAATACGGCAGCACAAAACATAGATAAATTTTCCAAGTTTATGGGCATGTCCCGCGAAGAACTTGAAAATCTAATCAATACACAGCCAGTTGAATTTCTGAAATTACTGTCTGGTGAACTCAAAACGCTTTCCGGCACTAAAGCGTCACAGGCTCTTAAAAACTTAGGGATTGGTGCTAATGAAGCACAAAAATTTCTCGGTGCTTTAAGTAATAAGACAGAACGTCTTACTGAATTGCAATATGATTCAAATGATGCTTTCCGGGAAGGAATCAATATTAACGAATCATTTGCTATTAAAAATGAAGGTATAGCTGCAACACTAGAAAAATCAAAGAAACGAGTAGCTGATTTACGTGAGGAACTCGGAAATAAATTGATGCCTACTTATGCAAAGTTACATATCAGCAGTGCAAAGACTCTTTCTTTTTTCATTGAATTACCTAAATGGTTGAAAGAAAATAAAGTAACATTATTGGCTCTGATTATTGTTTGGGGAACTTACACTGCCGCAATAAATGCATCCATTATAGCTGATAAATTGAAAGTACTTTGGACTGGCAGAATAACAACAGCATTTAAAACAATGACTGCTACAGTAAAAACCAATCCGTGGGGACTAATTGCTACCGGTGCAATTCTTGCAATCAGTTGGCTAAATAAATATTTAAATAAACAAAAAGAAGTCAACAACGAACAAAAAGAATTTAATAAACTTGCAGAAAAAGGGAAAGCATTATTTGAAGAATCAAAACCGATTGAAGAACGTGCAAATGCGATGAAAATGTATAGCAAAGTACAATTGGAATCATTAAAATCTGATTTAGAACAACAATTAACAGCCCGATCGGATTTTGATGCAGAAATCAAAGCACGCGGTAAGGCCGCTTTAAATGAAGACAAAAAATTATCCGATCTAAGAAAACAATTAAATAATGCCGATACAGAATTAGAAAAAAATGGAATCCGAACAAGAATTAGTTGGCGCCAACAAGAGTTAACAGATGAACTGAATTTGGAGTATAAAAAAAATAAAGAGTCTATCCGATCATTAAATACCCATCTAAAAAATGTGAATGAGTTGCTAAAAAAGATACCTAAAGATAATTCTAATGGTGACAGTTTCGATGAATTTGACGGAAAAGAGTCAGAACAGAAACAAAATGAAATCGCTGAAATTGACCAACAATCTGCACTACGGAGAATAGCTGCAATGAATGACTATAATACTCAAAAGATTGACAAAAAGAAATTTGAGGAAGAAATGCAGCAAATCGAACGTGATACGATTATTGCTAAAAGGGATTCATACACAAAAGGTTCTAATGAGTATGTAAAATATCAGGAAGAACTAATTAAGACTGATTTAAAAGTTACAGAAGATAAAGAAAAGATTGAAAAAGAACGGCAAGAAAAAATCAATTCGCTTATCGAAAAATACAACAAAGCAGCTGCTGTCACCGACGAACAAAAGAAGCAGCACGAATTGGACTTGCTAAATGAATTGTTTTCAGAAGAATTACGTGCCACAGAACAATATCTGAAACTAAAACAAGCGATTGAAGACGATTTCGATCCTGTGAAAAAAGGAAACATTGAAGCTGCCAAACAACTTGTTGGAGATAATCCAACACCAACAAGTAAGAAGAGAGATCTCAGAGCATCGCTCGATGATGACTCTTTATCTTCCGGTGGGAAACGTACCTTGATTGATACTTTTGAGCAGACAGAACTGGCACAATTAGATGCGCTACAATCTTTGAAAGATGCCGAAATTGACTCTATCATTAACTACGAAGAAACTCGGCAGAACATTGAAGAAAAATATCGGCTTCTCCGCGAAGAAAACAACAAAGAAGAGTTTGAGCGAAAAATCGAAATTGCAAAGTTTGGCATTGAGCAATTGAATACGATACTTTCCTCTTATTCTTCTTATGTTCAAGCTTGCCAAGATGCGGAAACCGCCAAAATCAACAAAAAATACGATGTTGAAATTAAAGCAGCCGGAAATAACGAACGAAAGAAAAAGAAAATTGAGGAAAACCGAGAAAAAGAATTATCTGAAGCCAAGGCTAAAACCGAAGATAAATCTTTCAAAATTCAAATCGCTCAGGCTCTTGCAAGTACAGCCATGGCGGCACTCAACGCCTATGCATCTACCGTTAAAATTCCTATTGTTGGCCCTACATTGGCTCCCATTGCTGCCGGTGTTGCAACTGCCGCCGGTATGCTTCAGGTAGCTGCTATCCAAAAACAACATGAAGCGGCTAAAGCACAATATTTCACCGGAGGTTTTACGCCTTCTGGCCCTTGGAATAAATACCAAGGAGATGTACACTCCGATGAATTTGTCGGCAACCGGTTCGCGGTAAGGAATCCTGTAGTAAACAGAATGTTTAGTATAGTGGACCAGGCTCAAAAGAACAATACTGTGTCTTCCCTTACAGAAAAAGATTTTGCTAAAGCTCTTGATTACAGGGAAGCTGAAAACCAATCAATGGTAAGCAATTTTGCAGGTGCTATTGCTTCATCATCTCCAGAGAATGACAATAACGATAAAATGTTTAATATTTTATTTGAGTGGTTTAGCAGAAATACTGCAGTAACAGAAAAATTAAACCAAAAGCTTGATGAACCAATTGTTGCAGAAACATATGTTACAGGGCGCAATGGCATCAAAGAAGCAATGGACAAATACGAAAGAATGAAATCAAATGTATCAAGGCAATGACAGAACTATTTATCGACGGACAACCAGTAATTTTACCTAAAAATTTCAGTATAAAGGTTATTCATGAGAATCCATTTATAAAAAAAAATGGAGAATATACTTATGATTTAACTCTATCATTGCTAAATCCAATCAATGCAAAAGTTTACAAACATATTGACAGGGCAAATAATAACGTAAAGATAACAAAACGAAATGCTATTTTAGTATCTGACAATATTGTCTTCCTGAATGGCACGGAAATCATTTTGGACCATTCTGATACAGATGTAAAAATACAATTAGCATCTGGGAATTCCGAACTTAATTACATTGCCGGTTTAGATAAAAAGATTAGAGATTTAGATTTAGGGACAGTTGATATTAACATAGATAAGGCTCGTCAATCACTTTTGGGAGATTACAGGCAATTTAAGTATTGTTGTCCAGGCATTTTCTTTGGTAGTGATGATACTATCATAGAGCATCGCGCCAATTATTGGAATCTTTTTACAAATCCCTTAGAAGCCAGTCTAATGCCTGGCAATACCCATGGTGTTATAGCGCAGCCTTATTTGATGTATTATATTGAGAAAATCCCTGAAGCATTAGGATATAAGATTGCTTTTAATGCATTATTAGAAAATGATTTGTTTTGCAAAATCTATATTGCCAATCCTGTTTTTGAGTCATTGAGGTTCTGTGATTTGCTTCCAGATTGGACTGTATTGGAATTTATTGAAGAGGTTGAGAAATTTTTCAATGTCATTTTTCTTGTTAATCAAGGCGATAAAACAGTTTCCATACACCATCCTTATAATTATCTGTCAAGTGCTGCTGAAACCTATATCGATTCTCATGATATTCTCGACAAATATAATTGCTCGTCTGAAGAAAATGAAGAATTATATTTTACTACCAAAAATAATTTTCGTTATGCTTTTTCAAATAATGACTATTTTAAAAGAGTATCAATTCCCAAAGAAGTATTCGAGAAAGCATATATTATAAATTACGATACATTACAAAAATTATATGAAGATTTAAAAGCAAATGAGTCTAAGTTTAAAAGCCAGTATTTTCAAACAATGGCCATATTTTATGCCAAAGATGTTGATAGCTACTATATCTTGATGGAGTCAATTACAAGCGATGTGAATAATAATAAGATTTCATACATGATTTTAGCTCCTATTAATATTTTTTGTGATGTAGATAGTGGAGAAGAAAATACAGTAGAGTTTAAAATAACACCAGTAAGAATATTTCCATCTCATCCAGGAGGTTCCAATGCCGGATTTCCATATATTTCTGTCCCTGAACCTCCGGAAGAACTTGACTATAATACTGATTTTGGAGATTTGATTTTAGATGGCGTACCGGATACAGATAAAAGTTCGAAAGCCAAGAATATTGAAATTGCTATTTATTATGGCGTACATTCCATATTAAAAATTATTGGTTGGGACCGTTACCCGCAAGATAATTTCAAGAATGTATGGGTATTCACTGATTATCTTCCTCCCGTAAATTATGAAAATCCATATCATTTTCCTAATTTTTACTTCATAGAAAAGAGAGATGCAAGTAATTACACGTTACGCCTTACAGGTGAATACAGCATACTAAAAGAAACTCATCAAAGAGTTGAAAATATTGATCTCTCCGAGTCTTGGAATTTCAAGTTTTTATTTAAAAACGTTCTTAATGTGAGAAATATATTTAACATTCAACACAAAAAATTTTTATGTAAACAGCTTGAATACGATATTACTTCAAAAGGAGTATCGCCTGTTGTAAATGGGGAGTTCTTTCCATTTATTTAAAACAATGAATCAAACACTTTTATGCCCTCTTGCTTTGATTCATCCAAAACATGTGCATAAATAAGAGTTTCCCTTAATTCCGAATGTCCTAATATCTCTTTCAAGGCAGTTAAATCCTTTGTTTTCCCAAGAAAATACGTTGCAAATGTATGACGTCCGGATTTATGGGAAATCTTTTTATCAATCTCGGCCAACTTAACAATATCTTTTAAATAAATATTCATGGTTTGATCCGCAGGAAGACTCTCAAAGACGAAACCTTGCCTTCGAAATCCCACCACATTTTGTAACAATTTTCGTAAGCTTTCTGATACAGGAACTAATATCGGTTCCGGTTTACTATTCCGGTTTTTAATCCGATAATACACAAATGAATCATTAGTGAATTGTTCAATCTTCAATCTTTTGGCATCTCCCACATGAAGGGATGAAAGACACATGAATAAAAAGAATTCGAGGGTTTTATAATGCTTGGAATCCAAAGTGCCGCTTTGATAAAGGATAAATAATCTATTCAATTCATTTTCTGTAAGATATGTGTAATTTGCCTTAGTCCGCTTGATACTCCAATTGTCAAACGGATTTTCATCTATATAGCCCGCTCGATGGGCAGCTCTCACATATTTTCTAAATGTGGACAAATTTTTATAAGCCGTATTTTCACAGTTATTCAGTTTCTTCCGGAGATAAGCATAATAATCATCGAGCCAGTCAGTGGTTATATCATCAAAATGCAAGTCAGGTGCATACTCCTTGACCTTATTTATAACAGTAGCATGTACTGACATTGTCGCCGTTTCATTCCTTACCATGTATTTTTTTTGCCAATCCTTGACAAACTCAAAAAAAGTATCGTAATCATCCGGACGGTTATATGCTCTCAAAAAACTATCCCGTGTCAATTTTTTATCCCTGAGTCTATACTTAACAAAAACACTGTTCACCCGGGCACACATATTCTCGATGATTAAATTTTTATCCTTTGACTCCTTATCTCCGGATCCGACACAACACTTCTTTTCATTCCAATGATTTTCTTCGCACTTCACCTTTGTAGTGAAATTTACTTTTTGTCGGTTCACATAAAATTGGATCCAAACAACACCGGAAGATAATTCCGGATTATGCTTTCGCAAATACACTTTAATTGTTACCATACGGCGGGCTATTTTCGGGTCATTTTTTACTAAAATCTACAAACGGAATACAATTTTACAAACTGACAGATTGAAAACATCGGGCATAATTCGCTAAAAAACATACAAATAGCAAAAGGCGATAGATTGTTAATCTATCGCCTTTTTAGTTAAAAGAGGTACCTGGCGGATTCGAACCGCCGTAGACGGTTTTGCAGACCGGTGCCTAACCACTCGGCCAAGGTACCATTCGTTTTTGCGAGCGCAAAGTAAGTCAATTTATTCGACTCTTCCAAATAAACCAAATATTTTTTCGTTTTAAGGATTAAAAACTTCGGATTTTTAGCATTTTAATTATTTATCATTACTTTTGTGAAACTATTTTAACAAATTATGAATTATATAAAAACCGAAATCCCTGGTGTTTGGATTTTAGAGCCCAAAGTATTCAACGATGCCCGCGGATATTTTATGGAAACTTTCAGGAAAGAAGATTTTGAGAACCATATAGGTCAGGTAAATTTCATACAAGACAACGAATCCAAATCATCTTTCGGAGTACTAAGAGGACTACATTTCCAACAAGGAGAATTCGCCCAGGCTAAATTGGTTCGTGTTATCAAAGGCAAAGTATTGGACGTGGCTGTAGATATACGCAAAAATTCGCCTGCTTTTGGGAAATATATAGCTGTTGAGCTATCTGAAGAAAATAAAAAACAGCTTTTTATCCCAAGAGGTTTTGCACACGGCTTTTTAGTGTTAAGTGATGAAGTTATTTTCTGCTATAAAGTAGATAACGTTTATGCACCTCAAAGCGAAGGTTCTATTTTATACAATGACCCGGATATAGGAATTGATTGGCCCATCGGGCCAAGCCAACTGATTATTTCCGAAAAAGATAAAAATGCACCATTATTCAGGGAATTATAATTTCTCCATTCACAACTCACAATATTATGAAAGGTATTATTTTAGCCGGAGGAAGCGCCACGCGCCTTTATCCGCTTTCAAAGTCCATTTCAAAACAAATCATGCCGGTTTATGACAAACCGATGATTTATTATCCGTTATCTACTCTCATGCTGGCAGGCATCAGGGAAGTATTAATCATTTCAACTCCCCGCGACTTACCAATGTTTCAGGAATTGTTAGGTTCTGGAGAATCTTTAGGAATGAAATTCGAATATATTATCCAGGAAGTTCCCAATGGTTTGGCGCAGGCATTTGTTTTAGGTGAAAAATTTATCAACGGAGAGCCTGCCTGCCTCATATTAGGTGATAATATTTTTTATGGACAAAGCTTCAGTAAGATGCTCTACCAAGCCAAAAGTATTGAAAAAGGCGCTTGTGTTTTCGGCTATTATGTCAAAGATCCACGTGCCTATGGAGTTGTGGAATTCAATGAATCAGGCACAGTTATATCTATTGAAGAAAAACCGGAAAAGCCCAAATCAAATTATGCTGTTCCCGGATTATATTTTTATGACAAAACTGTAGTTGAAAGGGCCAAAGCGTTGAAACCCTCTGCCCGTGGCGAATATGAAATCACGGATTTAAACCGGACTTATTTAGAAGAAACTTCCTTGAGAGTCGAGTTATTTGGCCGTGGTTTCGCATGGTTAGATACCGGCAATTGCGACAGCCTGCTTGAAGCAAGTAATTTCGTCGAAACCATCCAGAAACGCCAGGGATTTTATGTCTCTTGCATAGAAGAAATCGCCTGGAGAAACAAATGGATTAATGATACCCAGCTACACAATCTGGGCAAAGCGTTAGATAAAACAGAATACGGTAAATACATTTTATCATTAACATGAAGACTTATTTAGTAACCGGAGGCGCCGGATTTATTGGTGCAAATTTCGTAAAACACATGCTGCATACGCATAAAGAGGCAAAAATCATTGTATTGGACAGTCTTACTTATGCAGGTAATCTGGGAACTTTGAAAGATGATTTAAAGAGCCCTGATTGTATATTTGTCAAAGGAGATATTTGCGATCCTGATGTGGTAAACAAAATATTTGAAGATTATCCAATCAACTATGTAGTGAATTTCGCCGCAGAAAGCCATGTGGACAGAAGCATTGAAAATCCACAGTTGTTTTTGGAAACCAATATCCTCGGCACACAGAATTTATTGAATGCAGCCAAAAAGCATTGGACAACCGGTAAAGACGAAAACGGATATCCCACTTATAAAGAAGGTGTAAAATATTTACAGGTTTCCACCGACGAAGTTTATGGCAGCTTGGGAGAAACTGGTTATTTCACAGAAGAAACACCGCTTGACCCGCGCAGTCCATACAGTGCATCCAAAACCGGAGCAGACCTGATTGTCAAAGCTTATGCAGAAACTTTCAAAATGCCCGTAAACATCACGCGCTGTTCTAATAATTATGGTCCATTTCATTTTCCGGAAAAATTAATTCCATTAATCATCAAGAATATTCTGGAAGGGAAAAAACTTCCGGTTTATGGAGACGGAACCAATGTCAGGGATTGGTTATATGTAGAAGATCATTGTAAAGCCATTGACAAAGTTTTGCATCATGGAAAAACGGGAGAAGTTTACAATGTTGGTGGTCATAATGAAAAACAAAACATTGAAATCGTTAAACTAACAATATCTACAATCCACAAATTGATGACAGAAAATCCTGATTACAAAAAAGCATTAAAAAAGGATGAAAACGACATCAGTTGGATAAATAATGACCTGATAACTTTCGTTAAAGATCGCTTGGGACACGATCAACGTTATGCCATAGACCCGGCAAAAATTACCCGGGAATTAGGCTGGTATCCCGAAACCAAATTTGAAGACGGAATTGTAAAAACCATCCGTTGGTATCTTGAAAACCAGGATTGGGTGGAAGAAGTTACTTCCGGAGATTATCAGAAATATTATGAACAAATGTATGGAAACCGCTAAGCTTATTTGCTTTCCGGATTCCAATCTTTCATCACATCATTTAAGGTATATATTGCTGCTTCCTTTTTTGTTAAAATTTTAACCCAAGGAACCCTATAAGATATAACAGCCCCTTCACCGGAATTATTATATTCCATGTAGCGGGCTGTTTTTTCATTGTCTGTCTTATCCCAATTACGCCATCCTTCAGGTTTAATGCCCTCAGGAATCTCACAATTCATGAATAAAGTCATGGCATAAGCCCGCCACGGACGGCCCAAATATTCAGCATCAACTTCCTTTGCCAATGTTATCCGGCAATTATTGAAAATCAAGCCATAAGGACAATCCTTTGGAGTAGAAGCCGCTGTTATATACGAATTTCGTTTGCAATAAATAACACATTTTTCATACCAGGCCGTAGCAGGGCCAAAAATAAAATCGGTAGTGCCTTCGATATAACAATTTACAAAATATTGACGGCAATTTTCCCTTCCGTTAAATATCGTATCCTGATTACCCAGAAAACGGCAATTACGGAAAGCGACACGGTCTCCTTCCACATGCAAAGCCACCGCCTGACCTAACTGAGCTGCATTGTTTTCGATTGTAAGATTTTCAACGGTAATATCATTTCCCGAAATCAATACCGTATGCGTTCTGAAAGTACCCATGCGATCAATATTGGCGTGATCATCATAAGTAATGATAGTCTGATCTCTGTCTTCTCCAATCAGGGTGATTCCGGTTTTCCATGTCGGAATAACTAATTTTTCTTTATATGTCCCTTTTTTTATCAACACATGAGTATGCCCAGGACGAAAATCACGAATGGCATAAATAGCGTCCTGTATGTTCCGGAAATCACCGGTTCCATCCCGTGAAACGACAATTGTATCTTCCTGAAGAATTTTTTGTTGAGAGAAAGCGAGCAAACTGAATAAGAAAGAAAAAAGAAAAATCACTATTTTTTTCATAACCAAAAGAGGAAATATTATTGTTAAATTAAGTGCAAGTTTAATCAAAATATTTCGCAAATAACATTATATTTGCGGAAAGTTTATCAAGAATATAAGTTATGTCAAAAGTACTCATTATTGGCGCCGGAGGCGTTGGAACAGTCGTAGCACACAAAGTAGCTCAGAATCATGATGTATTTACGGAAATCATGCTGGCAAGCCGCACCCTTTCCAAATGTGATGCAATTGCAGATGTAATAGGCACCAAATATGGAAACAAAAAAATACAAACGGCTAAAGTTGATGCCGGCAATGTACCTGAATTAGTAGCTTTGTTAAAAAAATTCCAACCGGAACTTGTTATCAACGTGGCGCTTCCTTATCAGGATTTAACCATTATGGATGCCTGCCTGGAAGCTGGCGTTAATTACTTAGACACAGCCAACTATGAACCATTAGATGAAGCCAAATTCGAATACAAATGGCAATGGGCTTATCAGGAAAAATTCAAAGCAGCCGGCTTGACTGCCATTCTGGGCTGCGGATTCGACCCGGGAGTAAGCGGAATCTACACCGCCTATGCAGCCAAACATTATTTCAGTGAAATGCAATATCTGGATATCGTTGATTGCAACGCAGGGGATCATGGAAAAGCCTTTGCAACCAACTTTAATCCGGAAATCAACATACGCGAAGTTACTCAAAAAGGGAAATATTGGGAAAACGGACAATGGGTTTATACTGAACCTCATGAAATTCATAAACCATTGAATTATCCGAATATCGGCCCTAAGGAATCGTATGTCATCTATCACGAAGAATTGGAATCGCTGGTTAAAAACTTCCCGACCTTAAAACGCGCCCGTTTCTGGATGACTTTCGGCCAGGAATACTTAACCCATTTACGGGTAATTCAAAATATAGGAATGGCCCGAATTGACCCTGTCATGTACAATGGCGTAGAAATTGTGCCTATTCAATTTTTGAAAGCAGTGCTCCCCAATCCCGGAGATTTGGGAGAAAATTATACCGGCGAAACATCCATCGGTTGCCGTATCAAAGGATTAGACAAAAACGGTAAAGAAGCTGCTTACTATGTTTACAACAACTGTTCTCACGAAGCAGCATTCAAAGAAACCGGAGCGCAAGGAGTTAGCTATACAACCGGAGTTCCTGCTATGATTGGAGCCATGATGTTTGTCAAAGGCTTATGGAAAAAACCGGGAGTATTCAATGTGGAAGAATTCGATCCGGATCCTTTCATGGAACAACTGAACAAACAAGGATTACCCTGGCATGAAGTGTTCAATGAAGATTTGGAGGTATAATCACTTTTGTTTGAGATTTCAACATAATATAAATTCTTAAAACACTATTAATTATGGTAACTAAAGAAACAAAACCTCAATCCAAAACGAATAATTCATCAAAAGGAGTAGTCTCGAAACCTTCTAAGTCAAGAGAAGAGATTTTGAAAGACACATTATCCTTTGACGAGTTCAAAAAAATATTTGCAAAAAAAATGGATGAACGATTAGGGACAAATCTTTGTAAATGAAAAAATACATCATAAGAACATCAAAACCTGCCGAAACCGATATAGAATTTATTATCTCTTACATTGAGAACGAATTTTACGCTCCTCAAACAGCAGAGAAATTCTATAACAATCTCATTAAGAGTATTGAGAAATTGGAGTATTGTGCAGAAAGTATCCTTGTTACGACACAAGATACAATATTAAAATATGGTGAAAATGCCCGTAGAATCAATTATAAAGAATGGGCTATTATTTATACCGTTTTTGAAGAAATAGTTAAAATAGAACGAATCATTCATGGAAGTTTAATTATATGAATATTGGAGACAAAATTCCCGAAATACTGGGAAAAGATCAAAGTGGAAAAGAAATCAAAGCATCTGATTATAAAGGTAAAAAATTAGTGCTTTATTTCTATCCGAAAGATAACACATCAGGTTGCACTGCTGAAGCATGCAGTTTGCGTGACGGATACAGTGAATTACGAAAAGCCGGATATGAAATACTCGGTGTGAGCGTTGACGATGAAAAATCGCATAAAAAATTCATCGAGAAACAAAATCTTCCTTTTAATCTGGTTGCCGACACAGACAAAAGCCTGGTCGAAAAATTCGGAGTCTGGGGAGAAAAAAGCATGTATGGACGTAAATACATGGGTACATTCCGTACAACATTTTTAATTAACGAAGAAGGCATTATCGAAAAAATTATCGGGCCAAAAGAGGTAAAGACAAGCGATCATGCCAACCAAATCCTAAATAATTAATTTTAACAATCATGGCAAAAGAAAAAGACAACAGCTCAGAGATCAATTTCGACAAGCAGGCTCCTAATGCAGAAAAACTGAAAGCATTGCGCGCTGCAATGGACAAAATCGAGAAGAGCTATGGAAAAGGCTCCATCATGAAAATGGGAGACACTGCAATTGAAGAAATAGCCGTTATCCCAACAGGTTCAATCGCTCTGAATGCAGCTTTAGGCGTTGGAGGTTATCCAAGAGGAAGAGTCATCGAAATTTATGGTCCGGAATCATCTGGTAAAACCACACTGGCTATCCATGCCATTGCTGAAGCCCAAAAAGCAGGTGGAATTGCAGCTTTCATTGATGCAGAACATGCTTTCGACCGTTTTTATGCAGAAAAATTAGGAGTAGATATTGAAAACCTTTGGATATCCCAACCTGATTCCGGAGAACAAGCCCTTGAAATCGCAGAACAATTAATACGTTCATCAGCCGTCGATATCCTGGTCATTGACTCTGTTGCCGCACTGACTCCAAAAGCCGAGTTAGAAGGTGAAATGGGAGATTCTAAAATGGGATTACAAGCCCGTTTGATGTCTCAGGCTTTAAGAAAATTAACTGCGGCTATCAGTAAAACAAACACTACCTGTATATTTATCAACCAATTACGTGACAAAATCGGTGTCATGTTTGGTAATCCGGAAACTACAACCGGTGGTAATGCATTAAAATTCTACGCTTCTGTACGTTTGGACATCAGAAAAGCCAATGCCATTAAAGATGGAGAAGATGTGATTGGAAACCTGACCCGCGTGAAAGTGGTTAAAAATAAAGTGGCCCCCCCTTTCAGGAAAGCCGAATTCGACATCATGTTTGGTGAAGGAATTTCAAAAATTGGCGAAATTATTGATTTAGGTTCAGAACTTGGCATTGTTAAAAAAAGCGGTTCCTGGTATAGCTATGAAGAAACCAAACTTGCACAAGGCCGTGAAGCTGCCAAAGAATGTCTGCGCGACAATCCAGAACTGGCAGAGGAGATCGAGAAGAAGATAGCTGAGGAATTGAAGAAAAAATAACACCTACCCCTAAATCCCCTAAAGGGGACTTTAGTTTAGCGATTAATTGTAGTTTACTACGGTCTATCACTAATAAGTCCCCTTTAGGGGATTTAGGGGCTATGTCATTATGTCATACCAAAACAACAGGCACAATATTTGAATTTGACAAGTAAATCAAACTCAGATCAATTTATATGGCCTTTGAAGACATAAAACAATATATACAAAGCATCAATTCTTCCCTTGAAACAGGGAAAGTAAAAGAAGTTGTCAATATGCTTTCTCTTTTACTCTCTAATTTGCAAAATTGGCAGTTAAGGGAACGTTTAAATGAGTTGGAACAAACTTACAAAACCATGTTGAATTACATGGAAGAAGGAGTTGAAGACCCACAGAGGGAAAAAGTTTATGCCGATTTAATCCGTGCTTTGTATAAACTATTTGATGATATTTCGGTGCAATTACAAACTCAATATGCTCAAGGTTTTTACTATGATAAAAAAAGAGTTTTCGAAGCACAGGAACCTAAACCTGATTTTGACCGATTAGCACATTCCCTCGAAGAAGTTGCCGGGAAACAAGCTTTAAATAGTGTATTGGGAGAAAATAATGAACAGGGAATTTCTTTGGAGAAAGAGAAAGAAGCAATAACAAAACAAATTTTCGATTATATCTGGCTAAGCAATGATTGTTGCAAGGAAGAAAAAGAAATTTTGTCAGAATTACTATCCAACAAATTAAATCCCATTTCGACACAATGCCTGATTATTGCTGCTCTTACATTGAATTTACTCGAAACATTTGATGAAAGTAAAATAGAAATATTGCTGGAATCTTGTGAACATGAGAATGAAGAAATACGCCAGCGTGCAATCATTGGCACCCTGCTTACTTTGAGGAAATACGACCAACGTTTGCATTTATATCCCGAAATCAACAACCGCCTGGGCCATTTATCGGAAGATAACTCATTTATTAAATGCGTAATAAATATTCTGTTGCAATTTATCATAAGTAAAGACACAGAAAAAATAACCCGCAGAATCAATGAGGAGATTATCCCGGAAATGATGAAAATCAACCCGATTTTAAGCAAGAAAATAAAATTGGAAGATTTAATGTCAGACTCCGGACTTGATGATAAAAACCCTGAATGGCAAAATTTTATTGAAGAAGCAGGATTAAATGATAAATTACAGGAATTTTCAGAATTGCAAATGTCGGGAGCTGATGTAATGCACTCTTCATTTGCACATTTGAAAACTTTTCCGTTTTTCAATGAAATATCCAATTGGTTTTTACCATTTTCGACGGACAATTCCGTATTCTTATCACCTTCCGGAAAGCCGGAATTAAATGAAATGGCAGAAGCCATTTTCAAATCATCTTTTCTTTGTAATTCAGACAAATACTCTCTCTATTTGAGTGTAATGCAGATGCCGGAATCTATCCGGAAAATGATGACAGGACAATTTTCCACAGAAGCTACTGCAATTAAAGAATTGCAAAGTACTGAACTTCCTGATTCTGAAAAGAAAGCGAAAGACATTGCGAACCAATATATACGTGATTTATACCGATTTTATAAATTACATCCAAGGAAACATTATTTTGAAGATATTTTCGAAGTCCCGGTGGAATTTTATAAAGTCAAGACTATTTCCGGATTTATATCGGACGAAAAGAACCTGCAAGCCATTGGGGAATATTATTTCAGCAAAGACCATTACAAAGAAGCCGCAGATATTTTCAGCAAGCTGTTAAGAATAATACCCGGCAATGATGTCTTTTTCCAGAAAAGGGCTTATTGTATGCAAATGACAGGCCAATTGGAAGATGCTCTGAACGATTATTTAACCGCAGAAAGTTTAAATCCATCCAATTCATGGATTATCAAAAAGATAGCATCCTGTTACCGGATACTGAAAAAACCGGAAAATGCATTGATATATTATAAAAAAGCAGTACAACAAAACCCGGATAATTTATCCATACAATTAAATATTGGCCACTGTTACCTGGAATTAAAGAATTATCAGGAAGCCTTAAAATATTATTTCAAGGTTGAATATTTAGATTCATCATCAATCAAAGCCTGGCGACCTGTTGCCTGGTGTTCATTCCTTGCCGGGAAATACCAGCAATCGATGGATTATTATGATAAAATATTGAATGCCAAGCCTGATGGATTAGATTACTTAAATGCCGGACATGTATATTTAGTTACAAAAAATATAAAGAAAGCAACACAACTATATGCTTCTGCAGTAAAAAATTTCGGCGCATTCTCCAAATTTTCAGACACCTTCAACAGCGACATCCCAGATTTGGTTTCAGCAGGAGTTGATAAAACTAATATTCCATTGTTACTCGACTTGATACAATATGAATTGATTTCTATTTGAAATACCCTTATAAATAATTCATTCTCAATTATTATAAGTATGAAAAACATTCAAACCAGTATTTTGCTTATGCTTTCTTTTAATCTGCCTTTCCTGCAAAATAAACCGGTAAAAAATAAAGGAGATTACATATTGTATCATGCCCGGGATACAGAAGTTGATCCACCTGGCGAGGGAGATGTCTGTTCCCCGAGAGCGCAAAAAATCGAGTGGAAAGATGGTTATCCTGTATTGGGAGTTCCTCTTCCGGTTACAGAAAAGCTGCCTAAACCATCCGGAACAAAATAAATATCAAGGTTTATATTTAGCCACTTTATATAACACTTGATAATCAGTCATCCCAATCAATTCCTGCAGGGTTGTTTTGGGATGATTTTTTATATAAGATGTTATTATCCGGTAATTTTACTTATTTTTGCACCTTGATTTTTAAGTAATGTCAAACAACAATCTGCTAAAATACTTATCATTCACTATTATTTGCATCGCCTTTCTAAGCTTTCAGGCATGCAATCCTTCAATAAATAGCCAATTGCAGCAAGCAGAACAACTGATAAAAAGCAAATCCGATTCGGCTCTGCACATCCTGTCCGGTATGCAGGAAAGTTATGCCGGAATGAACGATTCCGAGAAAGCATTATTCGGTTACCTGTATTTACGGGTGCGGGATGATAAAGAAAAGAAAGATTCGACCGACATCAACCGGATAGATTTCTCAATAGATTACTACACCCATCATTCCGACAAACAGCGGTTGTCGGAATGTTATCTTTACAAATCCCGTATATTTAAAGATAAAATGGAATGTCCCGAAGCGATGAACATTCTGTTAAAAGCCAAAGACATTGCCGAGCCGTTGGCCGGCCCCGAACTATTGGCGGAAATTTATTTCGATTTGGGGCATATATACGCTTTTTTCGGGGAACAGGGTAAAGCATTGGATTATTTGAATTTATCTATCAAAAGCTATGAACAGTATGGCAATCTGAAAAGCGCAGGACGAGTACACATGGTCATCGGGTGGTTGTACAGCGCCACCCAAAACTACAAAGACGCTTTGCAGCATACTATGCAGGCCCTAAGTATGATAAAAGATTCGCTCACTGCCGGCGACCTGTTGGAAGATATCGGCGATTATCATTTGGCCGGCGAGGCGTACGATTCGGCCTATTATTACTACCGGGAAAGCTTGTTATATCCGACATCCGGCCCTAATGAATCAATCCGCTACTACAGCCTGGCCAAACTGTTTTTCGAAATCGGGCAGTACGACTCGTCTAAGGTATATATCGACAAGGCCATGGCCGGTCCCATTGATATTACCTACAAAGCCAACTGCTATCGCTTACTGGCAGGCATTGCTTCCGAAACAGGCACCAAGCAAGAACTGGAACAATATGTGTATGATTACCAGATATGTCAGGACTCCGTGAATCAGCGAAAAAAGCAGCCAGCCATTGAGGTGGTGGAACAAATTCACCAGTCCGAAGTCGAAAACGCAACCATAAAAAGCCAGCGTTTGTGGCTGATAATTGGCATTGTAGCAATACTATTAACAGGTTGTTTCATGTCTTATTGTTTATATAAGCGCAATAAGAAAAAACAACAAACGGTTGATTTTTACAAAGATAAACATTCCGAAAGTCAGGAATTACACAGCGAGTTCCGGCAACAGGTTGATACCTATGAAGCCGATTTAAAGCAGAAGCGCGACCTGTTATTGGCCGGACTCAAACAGGAATTGAAAATTACTAAGGAAAAATATGCCGGTAAACGCAAGGAAGCATCCTCGACCGAAGAACGCGAGGCTATTGACAAAGCTGCTTACAATACTGTATTGCAGGTAGACAACGAGCAGGCATTCCTCGAAAAAATGAACCAGGTATTGAATAACCTACCTCAAAAACTGCAAAAGGACTATCCAGACATTACCTACAAACAAATTGTATGGTGTTGCCTGTTTGTGCTCGATATCTTTACTACCGACATGGCGCTGATAATGGACTACACACCCAGCTCGTTATATAAATTCAAACAGAGGCTGAGCAAAAAACTTCATTTCGAAACGGTGAAGGAATTAGAACAAATGCTGTACGAAAAAATGAATTAAATAGCATTCCCCACCTTATTACCTTCCCTCATTTCCCCTTGTCTTAAAAAATCTTTCATTGTAATTTGTAATTCGTTAATTTACAGTGTTAATAAAAGGCGCTTGTCTCAATTCAAAAAACCGGAATATTGGATAGATTTATATAATTTTGGTTTTTATTTTGTCTTTAAATATAGGCAGGAAAAGAAATAAATAAGCAAATCAATTATAAAATTGTAAAAACAAAAATAATGGAAAACAGAAATCTGCCGGTACAAATGCAACGCATCGCCGAAAAACTAAACACCCTTCGGGAATTCGACCAAAAACACTCTTACGCCATGAACCCTGTGGTTCCTGAGGCAAAGCTCAAACAATGGGAAACCGCCAACAAAGTGAAACTTCCCGAAGACTACCGCTGGTTTATCACCCACATAGGCAACGGCGGTGGTTGGGGGCCCAACTATGGTATGCTTCCGTTCGATTTAAGCTGGGCCGTTTCCGGCACCTTTCCGTTGGTGGCGCCCGATTATTTTTCGATAGACGACAACCTCGACAACTTTTCCGATAAGTACGACGACGAAGACCAAGCCTCGGAGAAAGCGTCGGAATACCAAAAGAAAATTTCGGACCGATGCGAAAAAAGCGCCATTCCGCTTGCCTACGAAGGCTGCGGCATTGAAATTGTGATGGCCGTAAAAGGCAAAGCCGCCGGTAGCGTGTGGACATCCGATTTCGGCAACGAAGGCGGCGGTATATTCCCGTTCGAAGAAGCCGACCACGCCGTGAGCTTCCTCGAATGGTACGAAGAGTGGCTGGATTCCTGCATGGCCGCTTTCGGACCGGAACCGGAACAACCCAAGCCTGCCGCCAAAGAAGTGGTATTGGCCACCGCCACCAAAGACGATTCGCTTCAAAACTACGAACAATCGCCCCTGATGAAGGAAGTTGGCATTTTTGAAGAATATCTATTTGTAGACGAACCATCCACCTATTTCCTTTCAGACGATAAGCCGGATAAAAAATCCAAAAAAAATCAATTACCACTCAATGGCGAGATGGCCGAAAGCGATTATGCCAATGTGAAAACAATGGGTATAAGCACATACGATAAATTAAAAATAGAAGTGCCTTCCTATCTGGGCAAACTGCCAAACCTTACCAAACTGTGGATGCCGCTTTTCCTGCTCGAAAAAACAGTGGACGGCGACTTGCCCAAACAGCTCGAACTGCTGAAACTATATTATTTTTCTACCCACAAAAAAGCCGGCCTCACCGGACAGTGGCC
>JAVBLO010000016.1:0-122479 GCA_031553415.1 Bacteroidales bacterium
TGATAAAATGGGTATCGTTCAGGGGAGGTATGCCAGACTTGTTGATACAGGAGCGTTAAACTGATTCAAGCCCACATTAATCTATCATCATATTATGGACAAAACCTGTATGCCAATGCCTTTATCATAAGGTAGCTTTAACCGTATGGTGTCTGAAACAATCCTGGGCGCTTCTAAATGAAGCTTTGATTGCATCGGGGAGAGACATTGATTGCTTCCCGGTGAGACTTTTATCGCTCCCCGGAGAAACATTTGTCTCTTCGGGGAGCGTTTTTTAATTATACATTCTGCCCGTGACAGTTCTTATATTTTTTGCCACTTCCACACGGACATGGAGCATTCCTGTCTATTTTCTTTTCAACACGAATCGGTTCACGCTTTTGTTGTTCTCCTTGTGGAGATTGGCGTGCCTGTTGCTGGCGTGCCTGTGCATCCCCAATTTCATCTTTCTGTGTACGATACTTGCTATAATCGGTTTTCCTTTCAGGAGCAGCCTGTTGTACGGCATCCTCACGAACAGGAATTTGTCCGCGCATCAGGACGGCAACAGTTTTACGGTTCATCGTATCGACCATATTCTTGAAAAGGTTGAATGATTCTAATTTGTAAATCAACAACGGGTCTTTATTTTCGTAGCTGGCATTTTGTACAGAATGACGCAATTCGTCCATTTCGCGTAAATGCTCTTTCCAGGATTCATCAATCATGTGCAATAACAATGCTTTCTCAAATGCTTTTACAATTTCCTTACATTGAGAATCATAAGCTTCTTTCAGGTTGCAGGATACATTATATACCCGTTTTCCATCGGTTATCGGGATTAAGATATTCTGGTATCTTTCACCTTGTGTTTCGTAAACATTTTTGATTACAGGCTGAGCAATTTGCGCCATCCTTTCAGTTTTACGCTTGAAACTATCCAAAGCCTTGTCAAAAACTAATTCTGTCAATTCACCAGATTTTACAGAACGGAAATTATCCGCGCTTACCGGAGCTTCCATAGCCATCGTCTTGAAAAGCTCGAATTTCAAACCTTCATAATCGTTCGAATCAGAAAATTGTTCTGCAACAGCAGCTGATGTATCATAAATCATATTCAATACATCCATACCGATACGTTCACCCATTAAAGCGTGACGGCGGCGGGTATATACAACTTCACGCTGTGCATTCATCACATCGTCATATTCAAGCAAACGTTTACGGATACCAAAGTTGTTTTCTTCAACCTTTTTCTGTGCACGTTCTACCGACTTATTCAACATTTTGTGTTCCAACACTTCTCCTTCTTTGAAACCTAAACGGTCCATCATTCCGGCGAGACGTTCGGATGCAAACAAACGCATCAGGTTATCTTCCAGAGAAACGTAGAATACAGAAGAACCCGGGTCTCCCTGACGACCGGCGCGTCCGCGTAACTGGCGGTCTACCCGGCGGGAGTCATGACGTTCCGTACCTACGATAGCCAAACCTCCTGCCGCTTTCACTTCCGCCGAAAGTTTGATGTCGGTACCACGACCAGCCATATTGGTTGCAATTGTCACCGTTCCTGATTGTCCGGCCTGCGCTACAATTTCAGCTTCTTTCTGGTGCAATTTGGCATTCAACACATTGTGCCTGATTTTACGCATGGTAAGCATACGGCTCAACAACTCGGAAATTTCAACAGAAGTTGTTCCCACCAACACTGGTCGTCCAGCTTCAACCAAACTTTCTATTTCTTCAATAACGGCAGCATATTTTTCGCGGTTTGTGCGGTAAATACGGTCATTCATATCTATACGTGAAATTGGCCTATTGGTTGGAATAACGACCACATCTAACTTATAAATATCCCAGAATTCACCGGCTTCTGTTTCGGCAGTACCCGTCATACCAGATAATTTATGGTACATACGGAAATAGTTTTGCAAGGTAATTGTTGCAAAAGTTTGGGTTGCATCTTCTACTTTCACCCGTTCTTTTGCTTCGATTGCCTGGTGCAAGCCGTCGGAATAACGACGACCTTCCATAATACGGCCGGTTTGTTCATCAACGATTTTTACTTTTCCATCGATAACCACATATTCATCATCTTTTTCGAACAAGCAATATGCTTTCAATAATTGGTTAATCGTATGTACACGCTCCGATTTAACCGCATAGTTTTGCATCAACTCATCTTTTTTGGCCTGTTTTTCTTCATCGGTTAAACCTTGATTTTCAAGGTCTGAAATCTGGGCGCCAATGTCAGGCAATACAAAGAACAGCGGGTCGTCAGAATTACCTGTCAAAAGGTCGATACCCTTGTCAGTCAATTCGATAGAATTATTTTTTTCATCAATAACAAAATACAAGGGATCGGTAATGATATGCATTTCCTTGTTTTGTTGTTGCATGTAAAACTCTTCGGTTTTCAGCATAGCCGATTTTACTCCCGGTTCACTCAGGAATTTAATCAAAGGCTTATTCTTGGGCATACCTTTATAAGAACGGAAAAGCAAACGGGCTCCTTCTTCCTGTTCTTTCTGGTCGTCTGATGCCATTTTTGTTTTGGCTTCGGCCAACAGTTTGGTAGTAAAATTCTTTTGAACACCAACTACCTGTTCCACTTTGGAGCGGAATTCTTCAAATAACTGATCATCACCTTTGGGAACCGGACCGGAAATAATCAAGGGCGTACGGGCATCATCGACCAATACGGAGTCGACCTCATCGACAATCGCATAATTGTGTTTGCGTTGCACCAAATCTTTCGAGCTGATGGCCATGTTGTCACGCAGGTAGTCGAAACCAAACTCATTGTTTGTTCCGAAAGTAATGTCTGCTTCATACGCTTTGCGGCGGGCATCGGAGTTGGGTTGGTGTTTATCTATACAATCGACCGAAAGTCCGTGGAACATATACAATGGCCCCATCCATTCGGAGTCACGTTTTGACAGGTAATCGTTTACGGTTACAACATGTACTCCATTGCGGGTCAAAGCATTCAGGAAAACGGGTAAAGTTGCAACCAACGTTTTACCTTCCCCTGTGGCCATTTCTGCAATTTTACCTTTGTGAAGAACCACACCTCCGAAAAGCTGTACATCGTAGTGTACCATGTCCCAGGTGATTTCGTTTCCACCGGCAACCCAATGGTTCTGATAGATGGCTTTATCACCTTCAATCCGCACAAAATCATGTGCAGCAGATAAATTACGGTCGAAGTCATTAGCCGTTACCACGACTTCTTCATTTTCAGTAAAACGCTTTGCCGTTTCTTTCACAATGGAGAAAACATCCGGCAATACTTCTTCCAGCTGTTTTTCAAATTTTTCCGTAATTTCTTTTTCTATTCCATCAATTTCAGACCAGGCCTTTTCTCTGTCTTCCAGTTCAAGCTCTTCTATATTTTGACGCAATTCGGCAATTTTCGCTTTTTCAGGGGCAACCACATCCTGCAATTTTTGCTTTATTTCGTCTGTCTTAGTCCGGAGTTCATCATTACTCAAACTCTGAATAGCAGGATATGCTTCCTTTATTTTTTGGACATAAGGGTCTATTTCTTTTAAGTCGCGTTGGGCTTTATTCCCAAATAGTTTTGATAAAAAATCGTTAAATCCCATTTTTGTATATTGTTTGTTTTAACCCCTAAATCCCCTAAAGAGGACTTTCCGGAGCATCATTGTTAGCTATAATTTTATAATTTATTTTTACAACACTTGAGTATTTTACTCTCCAAAGTCCCCTTTAGGGGATTTAGGGGTTAAATTCCTGTAACGGCATTTCCTTGCAACCATTGGGCGGCCTTATGCGCAATACATGTGTAATTGTAGGCGCAACTTCTGTAGCTTTAACGGTCCGGTAAATCTTTTGAGGTTGAACATGATGCCCAAAGAAGATAAGGGGAGAAACTACTACATCGTTCCGCAAATATTTAGATTGAGCAGGATTTTTCTCATCAACAATTATCCTGCCGGGCTGTAATTCAAGGAATAAATCTCCACTGATGCCACGGTACATGCCCTTCCTGAAAGAAGCATTGCCTTCTTCCTTGCCCTCAAACAACATCTCTGTTGATGTTGTCACATTTTGAACTCCTGAAAACTGTGCTATGAATTCTGCTGATTTGCGTTGTATTTCAGGATATGCAATCTTTTTTTGTTCAATCAGTTTACGGTTTAAGTAAATTTGATTGTTGTAATATCCATCTACCCAGTTTCCCTGGCCATATATGGTCATCAAATACATATTCAATAATGCAGTGCAACGATTCGGATAAAATTCCCCTACAGTTTTAAAAGATTCCGAAGGCACTTCACTTGAATCAAAATATCCTGTGGAAGTAACAACAATCAAAGTGTTTTTAATGCCGGCATACTTTTCAACCAAATCCAGCAGCCGTTCAATTTCCTTATCTAAGCGAAGGTATATGTCCTGTATTTCCGGGCTATATGGATTGTTTGCCGTTTCAACAAAATTTCCCGCATAATATGTAATGGATAACATATTAGGATTGATACGTTTTCCCAAATCAGCATATTCCAAAAACCTGGCAGCCAGATTTGTAACCTCGGTATTTACTGCCGGGGAAGTTTTTATTTTCAGGTAACAATCTTTTTCTCCTTTATAAATGTAATGTTTAAAAGAATTTGTCGATTGGTTATAGGGGAAAGCAGTGTAAGAAGAACGGGCAGGTTCCCATGAGTAAGTATCAGGATTTTTTCCAATTACTTCATTCGAGTTATATCTTTCCACATACCAGGGAACATCTTTGTAATAGGTTGTTGTGGCAAAACGGCCTTTGTAATCTTCTAACCAAAAAGCGGCATTGGCATAACGGCCGGCAGAAAGAAGGGCTTCCACTGCATTCGGCGCTATGGCAAAAACATCACTTTTTCCATCGGAAGCCAATTTCAACTCGTCACCGACAGTAGAACACATCAATGAAAGAGGAGAAAAATTTTCAGTAGTATAATTTCCAAGGAAATCCTTGTCATACAATATAGAAACTTCCCGCTGAGATTCAAAATCAAATTTCTTTTCGGCCACAATCCCATGATAACAAGGATTAGTTCCTGTAAAGATGGTAGCAACTGCCGATGCCCTGTTCACATTAGGGAATTCAAACTGCATCTGGCGGTAAACCAAGCCCTCATTCATCAAACGCTTGAAACCGCGTTCTCCAAACGAATAGCTGCAATATTGCAGATAATCGCCTCTAAGTTTATCTATAGTAATATTAATAACCAATTTAGGTATATCACCGGCTTGTTCTGCCCGAACACCGGCAATAGCTAAAATAGCGATTAATGATGTAATAACTCTATTCATAATTTTAAGTAGCGTCCCAAACCTACCCATAAACACAAAACGAATGGCAGGTTTGCAAGATTGATTTCCTGCAACATAAACGGCCAGGCAATCAAAAGCACCGACAAAAGTACAAAATTAATCCAATGATACCACGTTATGAAACGATAAGTTTTTGGCAGCAAATAACCAACCATTGCTATAAAATACAACGGATGGAAGAAAAACACATTGCTGTTGGGAAATGTACATGGATGAATGGAAAAGAATGCCACAAACCAGATGATGCATCCGATTACCCCGGCAGTAAAGAAAAGCAAGGCAAAAAACAAGCGGAATCTCCGCTTATTAACCAACCCACAAACGCCTAATACTAATGTTATTACAAGCAAGATTATGCCTGTTTTCATCGGGCTGAACCACGAAACGTCCCTGCTGTTTTCAGCATCAAACGATTGCAGGATAACTTCAGAAGATAATACAATCGAGCGTTGTCCTAAACTATCCGTAACATAAGCAGTTTCCAACCCATCCATCAGTTTTTCGGGCAAAAACATTTCCTGCCTGAAACTGATAAGGCTATCGGCTCCGCTTCCTATCAGCAAATCGATACCAAAAGTCATCCATGGATAAGGATTTGTACATCCATGAATTAACGTCCTGAAAGTAGTCGAATCCTTTTTCTCTTCATAAATTAAATTCCCGCCTGCAAATTTTTCAATAATATCTCTCGCACGTGTCGTACAATTATCAAACAAAAAATTATACCTGTACCCCCTGTTTTCCGGTTGAAGATTCACAAAAAGCATTCCCATCATTTTTTCTTTTTCTGCCGGGGGAATATTCAACATTTGCTCTATAATTGTAGAATTTCCTTTCTGATAGGAGAATAAAAACAAATCAAAGTCGTATGCATCCAAATAATAATCTGTTTCTCCTTTGATAAAATGGTACAGGAAGTTAGGTGCATTTGAATTGAATGTACCATAGTTAAATACGACATCAAATTTTGAGGAAATATCGGAAACGCGCAACGCAGTATGCCCGTAAATAGTATAAACTTCGTTAGGTCTGGGCAATACAGTTAAGAGGCTGATCCGGATGCTATCCCCTGAAAAACCGAATGTATTAGTGATAAAAAAAAATGAAAAAAAAACTATGATAAAGTTCTTCATGAATTTATTGCCTGAAAAATGATGCCAAAAGTACAGAAATATTTTCGTATATTTGCAAGTATGTAGTTAAGTAAACAAAGCATATCAATAACAAGTAAACAAAACATTATGAAACGAACTATTTTATTATTAGGTTTGACAATTTTGTCATTTTCACTTTTCGCACAAGACATCAAGTTACCCACTCCCCAAAAAACAGGTGGAAAACCTTTAATGGAAACTTTGAACTTACGGCAAACTACCCGTGAATTCTCAAGTAAAGAATTAAGCCAGCAAACATTATCGAACCTTCTCTGGGCGGCTTACGGCTTCAATCGTGCTGATAAAAGAGTGGTTCCTTCTGCCAACAACAAGCAGGAATTTGATGTTTATATCATCCTGGAGAAAGGAATATACCTTTATGACGCCAAAGCGAATCAATTGATTTTCAAACAAAAAGGAGACTATCGTAAAAGCGCCGGAAAACAGGATTTTGTGGCAGTCGCCCCTGTAAATCTTATTTATGTTGCTAATTTAGAAAAGTCAGGACGTGAAATGGCTTATGCCGATTGCGGTTTTATTGCCCAAAACGTATACCTTTTCTGTGCTTCCGAAAAACTTGGGACTGTTGTCAGGGGCTACTTTGACAAAGACGAATTACATAAATTATTAAATCTATCCGATAAAAAAGAAGTTATTTTAACACAAACTGTTGGATATAAATAGTTTTTTGTATTTTTGCACACATTACACATCATTACAATATAGGTTTATGTATGTGATGGAACCCAACATCCATTAAAAACAGTCGGGGGAGAAACTGAAAATCCATAAGAGTAGGGTATTGTTTCAATTTTAATTTTTTTTATTGTTATGAATTGGTATCTAAAGGTTGTGACAAATTATTTGGGATTTACTGGTAGAGCCAGAAGAAAAGAATTCTGGATGTTTTACCTCATTAATATGATCATCTGTGTTATATTGATGTTTATCCCTAAGGTAGGACAAACCATTCAAGGTCTTTATTCGCTTGCAGTATTACTTCCCAATATTGCTGTTGCAATCAGAAGAATGCATGATGTTGGAAAAAGCGGATGGTATTGTTTAATTCCTATTTACAATATTATTTTAGCTGCAACAGATGGTGAAAAAGGTTCTAATCAATACGGAGAAGATCCTAAAGCTGGTGAAGTTGCTTAATTAAGACAACATTAAGTTATTGTAAAAATGGCTTCCTTTTTAGAGGAAGCCATTTTTTTATCCAACTCTTTCCACTTACTTCAAAATCTAAATCACTCTACTCTCGTCACCTCAACTTTCAAACTATTCAACTTTTTAGTAGAAAAAATTTTGTTTTCTTCCTTAGCGATACGTGAAATATTTCTCACAATATTTATCCTCTCCGACAAGTCAGCGTGAATAAATTCACCAACTTCCATGTTTCTTAATGTTTCTGTCCATGAAACTCTTTTTACGATTTTTCCCTTTTTATTGGCACACATTTTGATTTAAATTTAATACATTTGTCCTATACATTTTGAATTACAAATGTATACTTAATTTATTAATTAAAAAACATTTGTAGCTTAAAATTATTAGCATTTTAATATTTTTTTACTTATTTAAAAAATTATGTTTAAAGACAGGTTGACTAGAGCGATTGAGGAGAAAGGTATTAGTAAATACCAAATAGCAAAAGAAACAAGAATTACAGAGGCAACTTTATCTAACTATTGCAACGGAAAAGGAAAACCAAGTCCATCTATTGTTATGCAGTTGGCGACTTTCCTTGATGTTGATTTTGACTGGCTCCTTAACGGCACCGGAGATGATGAGAATAAGAAATTAATTTTTTCGGATCCCGCTGCTAAATATCTTATTTTAGGAAAGAAAAAATTTCCGGAAAAGAGTACGACTGCTGTTATTACTCATTTAGAGAAACAACTTAACGAAAAAGACAGGCTTATTGACAGATTAACATCTATTATTGAAGACAAAATGGATGTTATTATCGGTGAATTGAAACCCAGAAATCTTAAATAAAAGTTGATTCTAAAAAAAGAAAGGCCGGATTGCTGATGTAATCCGGCCTTTCTTTTTCCAATGCTTTTATTATTTATCTATCAATCTATCAAATTATATCCGGTATAAGGTACTAATGCTTCAGGAATACGGATTCCTTCAGGAGTCTGATTGTTTTCCAACAATGCAGCCACAATTCTTGGCAAGGCCAAAGCGCTACCATTCAAAGTATGACAAAGTTGTATTTTCTTGTTTTCATCCCGGTAACGGCACTTTAACCGGTTTGCCTGATAACTTTCAAAATTAGAAACAGAACTCACCTCTAACCAGCGTTTCTGTGCAGCAGAAAAGACTTCAAAATCAAAAGTCAAGGCCGATGTAAAACTCATATCTCCTCCGCAAAGACGCAATATCCTCCAAGGTAATCCTAGTTTTTCCACCAAAGTCTGAACATAAGCAACCATTTCTTTCAACGATTCATAAGAATGTTCAGGTTTATCAATCCTTACAATTTCAACTTTATCGAATTGGTGCAAACGATTCAAACCTCTTACATCTTTTCCATAAGAGCCGGCTTCGCGACGGAAACAAGCTGAATAAGCCGTATTTTTTACAGGCAGTTCTTTTTCTTCCAGGATAACATCCCGGTAAATATTGGTCACAGGAACTTCTGCTGTAGGAATCAGGTATAAATCATCTAAACCGCAATGATACATCTGCCCTTCTTTGTCGGGCAACTGGCCTGTTCCATACCCGGAATCAGCATTCACTACATAAGGCGGTTGCACTTCCAGATAACCGGCATCACGGGCATTATCTAAAAAGAAATTGATTAAAGCGCGTTGCAAACGGGCGCCTTTCCCTTTATAGACTGGAAACCCTGCTCCTGAAATTTTTACACCTAACTCAAAATCTATTAAATCATATTTTTTAGCTAAATCCCAATGAGGAAGAGCATCTGGAGAAAGTTCGGGCATAACCCCACCCTCACGCTCAATTACATTATCTTCTGCTGCACGGCCTTCCGGGACTTCATCTGAAGGGAGATTGGGTATCTGGCAAAGCAACTCTGTCAAAACCTTCTCTGCATCTTTCATATCCGCTTCCAGTTGTTTATTACCATCTTTCATGGATGCCACCTGGTTACGGATTACTTCTGCCTCTTCCTTTTTACCCTCTTTCATCAATTGTCCTATGGACTTGGACAACTGGTTTAATTCGGCTAAATTAGCATCTAACTGTGTTTGCGAATTTTTTCTTCTTTTATCGGTTTCGACAACCTGATTGATTATATCCTTAGCATTATAATGCTTTTTAGCCAACCGGAGAACGACTTCGTCCGTATTTTCTGTGATTACTTTGAGAGTAAGCATGGTTCTAATTTTTCTTTTTCTTTATCAAACACTTCATATGTAGAATTAGCACTTATAAATTCGGGCACTAATTCTTTCATTATTTTCACTACAATTTCATTTTCATAACTCAAAACAGCCGTAAGTAATCTTTCTATATGCGCTTTGACTTCAAAATAATCATATTCCCGGGCAGAACCAATCATAATTTTCTTGTTATATGTCGGTTGAGTCGATTCTTCATTTGCTAATAATTCTTCATACAGTTTTTCGCCTGGCCGCAAACCGGTAAAATTGATGTCGATATCTTTATAAGGGGTAAATCCTGCCAGCT
Organism: Bacteroidales bacterium; assembly: GCA_031553415.1. GTDB lineage: Bacteria > Bacteroidota > Bacteroidia > Bacteroidales > Azobacteroidaceae > JAIRVZ01. The sequence continues at coordinate 10,137 of JAVBLO010000016.1, forward strand.
TGATCATTTTCTCCGCCAAATCTACAATTTTCACAGGAGCACCCATATCGAATACAAAAATTTCACCTCCGGCGCCCATGTTTCCGGCTTCCAGAACCAAACGGCAGGCTTCAGGAATAGTCATGAAATAACGGATAATATCCGGATGTGTAACAGTTACCGGGCCTCCTTTTTCAATCTGGCTCTTAAAACGCGGAATTACAGACCCATTTGAACCCAATACATTTCCAAAACGGGTAGTAATGATTTTTGTATTTTTATTATTTTTTTCCCTGTTATCTTTCAGGTATTTGAACAATGATTGTACATATATTTCAGCAATTCGTTTCGAGGCGCCCATCACATTGGTAGGATTTACAGCTTTGTCGGTAGAAATCATTATGAACACTTCAGCATCATACCTTACAGACAAATCTGCCACATTTTTAGAGCCTATCACATTGGTATAAATGGCCTCCGCCGGATGATTTTCCATCAACGGAACATGTTTGTAAGCTGCAGCGTGGTATATATGATGAGGATGGTAAGTTTCAAAAATCTGTTCCATCCTGCTGTAATTACGCACATCACATATAACAGGAAAGAAATTAAGATTCGGATATTTTTCGGTAACTTCAAGTTGTAAATAATGCAACGGACTTTCAGCTACATCACACAATAACAATAAACTTGGATTGAAGCGGGCAATCTGGCGAACAATTTCACTACCGATAGAACCTGCGGCGCCGGTCACCATTACGCATTTCTGTTCCAAACTTTTAGCTATTTCTTCTACCGAAATTTTGATAGGAACACGTCCTAACAAATCTTCGATCTGGATATTTTTAATTTTATCTACCCGGGGCTGACCATTTTCCCATTCGGAAACGGGAGGTGGAGATACCATCTGGATTTTATTCTCCATGCAATAATCAGCGATTGCCTGTTTTTCACGCCTGCCTAATTCCAAAGGATTAATTAACAAAGCCTTAGCCCCCTTCTTCTTTATTTTCAGAGAATCCGCTTTATCCATGGAATAAACCGGTTCATTTAAAATAGATTTATCAACAGCCTTGGGATCTGGTGAAACAAATCCGACAATTTTATATGGAGTAGTTGTGCTGTTTTTAATCATCCTTGCCATTGCAACAGCTGATTGTGTCACATCAAATATCAACAACGGGGTATATGTTTTCCCCTGGAAAAAAACATCGCTTCCTATATGGTCATACATCAATTTCACCAACATCCTGAAGACAAACATCAACGAGAATGTTAATATGAAATTAATAAAGAAACCGCTGAATAAAAGAATGTAACTTCCCCAAACTGCCTTTGAAAGGAGACTAAGGCCAACCATTACTATGTTTGTACAAAGCAATGCTAAAAGAATCCGCAAACCATCCATGAAACTGGAATAACGGATTATCCCGACATTAGTCCGGAAAATCAAAAAGAAAAATACAGTAACAAGAGTATTGGTAAATAGCTTTACCAGGAAAGGGCCTGTAATAACAATTGCATGTATGAATTGATAAGAAAGTAAGTATGATATTGTAAAGGCGAACATGGCGATACAAATATCCATTAATAATACTGTCCACCTTGGCAAGTAAGGCAATTCCCTGAAAGAAGAAAATGTACTAGATATTAATTGCCGTAGCTTTTGCTTAAAAGATAGTTCCATACTATACTAATATTTTCCCAACAAGAAAACACGTTGCTAACCTTTAATAAAACACAAAGATAGACAAATTTTACAAATTCTACGCTAAATGTAACAAAAAGTAATGCATTGGGTCCATGTTGTTATGATTTCAAAGATAAAATTAAACTATGTGTACGATAACAAAGCGTCGGAAACAACAAAAGTACTTCCTCCGATAAAAATTAAATCCTTTGCCCCAGCATTTTCTTTTGCAGCATTGACGGCCTGCTTAACTGTAGCATAAGAATTACCTTTCAATCCAAAATACTTTGCTTTTTCTTCTAACATTTTTTCATTCATCGCCCGCGGAATGGAAGCTTTTGTAAAATAATAGATAGCATCCTTAGGCAATATACTTAAAACAGAATCAACATCTTTGTCATTTACCATACCTATAACAATGTGAAGTTGATTTTGTTTTTCTTTTTTGAGTTGTTTAACTACAAATTGTATGCCACCAACATTATGTCCGGTATCCAGGATAACCTGAGGGGATGTTTCGATGCGCTGCCAACGGCCTTGCAATCCTGTGATTTCAACTACATTAACAAATCCCTCACAGACTGCATTTATAGGAATTTTATATATTTTTTTATTTAAAATTTTAATTGCACAAAGCACTGTTGCTGCATTTTTTTCTTGCGCCAATCCACCTAATTCCCCAATAAGTTGTGGATAATCCTCAGTTTCAAATTTCCATTTTCCTGAATCCAACAACTCTGCATGCAAAATAGGATTTTCTTCTTCTACAAAAATAACAGGTGCTTGCTCCGATTGAGCTTTTTCCACAAATACGCTTTTGGTCTCCGGAACAGTTTCTCCTATGACCACAGGAACATTTGGCTTAATTATACCGGCTTTTTCTTTGGCGATAGCAGATAAAGTATTGCCTAACAATGCCGTATGGTCAAAACTAATATTAGTGATTATGCTTAAATCAGGAGTGATTATATTTGTGCAATCCAAACGGCCTCCCAACCCAACCTCAATCACGGCAACATCGACTTCTTCCCGGGCAAAATAATCAAAAGCCATAGCTGTAGTAACTTCGAAAAAAGAAGGATGTATCTGATTAAAAAATTCTATGTGCTCATTCACAAACGAAACGACATAATCTTCAGATACCATCTGACCGTTTACCCGGATTCTCTCCCTGAAATCTATCAAGTGTGGTGAGGTATACAAACCTGTTTTGTAGCCGGATTTTTGTAGAATAGCTGCCAAAAGATGAGAAGTAGAGCCTTTTCCATTAGTGCCGGCAATATGAATCGTATGATATTTTTTATGGGGATGATTTAATCTCGCATCAATGGCATAAGAATTATCAAGCCCTTCTTTATATGCAGAAGTTCCCACTTTCTGAAAAACAGGCAGATTATTATATAAATAATCCAATATTTGCCCATAATTCAGAATATTATCATTCCTTATTTCCATCAAAAGTTACAAATCGTGTGTGGATCCTAACCGACCCGGCAAAGATACACATAAAATTATATTATCTTTGCATAACAATTCCAATTTTCATTTATGGACTTTAAACTTACTTCCAATTATCAACCTACAGGTGATCAACCTGAAGCAATTTCAGCTTTGGTTTCGGGAATAGAACACCATATACAATACCAAACCTTACTTGGGGTGACCGGTTCAGGAAAAACTTTTACAATGGCCAATGTGATTCAACAAATTAACCGTCCTACATTGGTTTTAAGTCATAATAAAACATTGGCAGCTCAATTGTATGATGAATTTAAAAACTTTTTTCCCGATAATGCCGTCGAATATTTTGTTTCTTATTACGATTATTACCAACCGGAAGCATATCTTCCTTCTACCAATACCTATATCGAAAAAGATTTATCCATCAATGAAGAAATCGAAAAGCTGAGGCTCTCCGCAAGTTCCGCACTATTATCTGGTAGAAAAGATGTTATTATTGTTTCTTCTGTTTCGTGTTTATATGGAATTGGCAACCCGGAAGATTTCTATGAAAGTAAGATTTCCATTTTCAGGGGCCAGAAAATCGGACGTGACACTTTTCTGAGAAAATTAGTGGATGGTTTATACTCCCGTGATGAAAGGGAATTCAACCGTGGAAATTTCAGGGTTAAAGGCGATACGGTAGATGTTTTTTTAGCATACGCTGATTTTGCTTTGCGCATTTCTTTCTGGGGGGATGAAATTGAAAATATGTATACTTTTGACCCAATAACAGGAGGTCGTTTGAATACTTTTGAAGATTACAATATTTACCCGGCCAATCTTTTCGTAACAACACGGGAAAGAATCAACCGGGCAGTTGATGAAATCAGGCTTGATTTAGGCAAACAGATTAATTTTTTCAAATCACAGGGAAAGATGCAGGAAGCCAAACGGATTGAAGACAGGGTTACTTTCGATTTGGAAATGATTATGGAATTAGGTTACTGCTCGGGTATTGAAAATTATTCAAGATATTTTGATGGAAGAGCCGCCGGAACACGTCCTTATTGTTTGATGGATTATTTCCCTGAAGATTATTTATTGATTATAGATGAAAGCCATGTCACAATCCCGCAAATCAGGGGAATGTACGGAGGTGATAAATCCAGGAAAAACAACCTGGTGGAATATGGATTCCGCTTGCCTGCTGCTGTTGACAACAGGCCTTTGAATTTTGAAGAATTTGAAGAACTTTCCGGACAAACTGTTTTTGTAAGTGCAACTCCGGCAGATTATGAACTTTTTAAGGGCGAAGGTGTTGTAGTAGAACAACTGATTCGTCCCACAGGTTTATTAGATCCGGTTATTGAAATACGACCAAGCCTTAATCAAATTGATGATTTGATGGAAGAAATAAGTTTGCGCATCAAAGTCAAAGAACGGGTGCTGGTAACTACATTGACCAAGCGAATGGCGGAAGAATTAAACGATTATCTTTCAAGAATGGGGGTTAATTGCAGCTATATCCATTCGGATGTGGAAACTTTGGCACGAATCGAAATTATGGACAATCTCCGTCAAGGCATATTTGATGTTTTGATAGGAGTCAATTTGTTAAGAGAAGGCCTTGATTTACCGGAAGTTTCTTTAGTTGCTATTTTAGATGCCGACAAAGAAGGCTTTTTGCGTTCGCATCGTTCGCTTACACAAACGGCAGGACGTGCAGCGCGCCATATCAACGGAAAGGTTATTTTCTATGCAGACAAGGTAACGGAAAGCATGCAAAAAACCATCAATGAAACAACCCGGCACAGGGAAAAACAAATTGCTTACAATGAAGAGCATGGCATAACCCCGAAACAAATTAAAAAGAGCCATACATCTTCTTTCAACAAAGGACATGGGCAAACAGCCAGGGCATATATTGAACCTGAAACAATAAATATCGCTGCCGACCCAGTTATCAAATATATGAGCAAACCGGAGTTGCAAAAAATGATAGAAAAAACGCATAAAGCAATGCAAGTTGCCGCCAAAAATCTCGATTTCCTCGAGGCGGCACAATATAGGGATGAATTAATGAAACTAGAAGAAATGATAAAAAAATGAAGAATTAAAAATGAAAAATGAAGAATTGTTTGCATTGCGCAAGCCAATTTTTAATTTTTAATTTTTAATTTTTAATTCTTGGACATGAAGACAGATATAGAAATTGCACGGAGTGTCAAACTCGACAAAATCAAAAAAGTGGCAACCGGTATTGGTATTCCGGAAGATGAAGTTTTAAATTATGGGAAATATATCGCTAAAATTCCTGTTAATTTAATTGACGAAAAAAAGGTAAAAAAAAGTAACCTTATTCTGGTTACAGCCATTACTCCGACAAAAGCAGGAATCGGGAAAACCACGGTTTCTATCGGATTGGCTTTAGGACTGAACAAAATAGGTAAAAAAGCAATTGTTGCTTTGCGGGAACCATCACTCGGACCTTGTTTCGGAATGAAAGGTGGCGCTGCCGGTGGAGGTTTTTCACAAGTTCTCCCAATGGAAAATATCAACCTGCATTTTACTGGTGACTTCCATGCGGTTACATCCGCCCATAATATGATTACTGCTTTACTGGATAATTATTTATACCAGAACAGAGGCGTATGTGGTAAACAACTCAAAGAAGTCTTGTGGAAAAGAGTATTAGATGTAAATGACCGTTCCCTGCGGCGCATTGTTACAGGTTTGGGAGGAACAATCAACGGTATTCCTACTGAAACAGGATTTGATATAACCCCGGCATCCGAAATTATGGCAATTCTTTGTTTGGCAACCAGTATTGAGGATTTAAAACAACGTATCGGAGATATTTTGTTGGGATTCACTTATGACAACCAGCCTTTCAAAGTAAAAGATTTGGAGATAGAGGGTGCTATTACTGTGTTGCTGAAAGATTCCATCAATCCGAATTTGGTTCAAACCACTGAAAATACAGCAGCATTTATACATGGTGGGCCTTTTGGAAACATCGCTCATGGTTGCAACTCCATATTAGCAACCAAAATGGCCTTGACTTATGGCGATTATGTTATCACAGAAGCCGGATTTGGCGCAGATTTAGGAGCTGAAAAATTCTTTAACATTAAATGCCGCAAATCAGGTTTACAACCCAAATTAACTGTAATTGTGGCATCAGCACAAGGTCTGAAAATGCATGGAGGCGTTCCAGTGGAAGATATAAAAAGGCCTAACATCGAAGGACTTCAAAAAGGATTGGCCAACCTGGAAAAACATGTTGAAAATATGCATCAATTTGGGCAAAGTGTTGTTGTTGCTTTCAACAAGTTTTCCGAAGATACAGAAGGAGAGATGGCTTTATTGAAGCAATTCTGTGATGCAAAAGGCGTAGGATTCGCTATTAATGAGGCATTTTCGAAAGGTGGAGAAGGTGCTGTTAATTTAGCCAATGTAGTTATTGACACCATTGAGAAAAATCCTTCTAAGCCATTGCAGTTTACATATAATGATGAAGACTCCATAAAAACCAAAATAGAAAAAGTTGCCAAAAATATTTATGGTGCAGAATTTGTAACTTTCAGCGAACAGGCAAACAAAATGTTGAAATTAATAGATACCATGAATATCAATAATTTTCCCATTTGCATCGCTAAAACTCAGTATTCTTTCTCTGATAACGAAAAAGCCTACGGAGTTGCCAAAGATTTTGAATTCAAGATAAATGATATTGTAATTAATAATGGAGCTAAATTCATTGTAGCTATTGCTGGTCAGATTATGAGGATGCCGGGATTGCCCAAAGAGCCGCAAGCCAAATATATTGATATTGTCAATGGTTATATTGAAGGACTCAGTTAATTACCAAACTTATGCCACTTAATTTACCCGAAAAACTGCCTGCAATTGAGATTCTGAAACACGAAAATATTTTCGTGATGGATTCTTTGCGTGCCTCTTCGCAAGACATACGGCCGTTGAAAGTTGTAATACTCAACTTAATGCCGATAAAGATAACCACGGAAACTGATTTAATCCGGTTGTTGTCTAACAGTCCATTGCAAATTGAAATCGATTTTTTGAAAATCAAAAGTCATACGTCTAAAAACACTCCTATTGAGCATTTGACGGCATTCTACAAAGATTTTGACACCATCAGGAAACAAAATTATGACGGAATGATTGTAACAGGTGCTCCGGTTGAACAAATGGAATTTGAAGATGTTAATTATTGGGATGAAATCACGGAGATCTTTGACTGGGCAAGAAAACATGTGACTTCAACACTTTACATTTGTTGGGCTGCCCAGGCTGGTCTTTATCATTTTTACGGAGTACCGAAATATCCATTGAAAGAAAAAATGTTTGGTATTTTTAAACACCGGTTGTTGGATAATTCCCTGTCATTGTTCCGTGGATTTGATGATGAATTTTTTGTTCCACACAGCCGCCACACAGAAGTAAGAAAAGAGGATATAACTAAAGTTCCGGAATTGAAATTATTATCAGAATCCGATGAAGCAGGAGTTTATATTGCTGTTTCAAGGGGCGGACGCGAATTTTATATTACCGGACATTCCGAATATGCTCCCAACACATTGGATACTGAATACAAAAGGGATTTGGTAAAAGGCTTACCAATTGATGTACCCAAGAATTATTATAAAAACGATAACCCTGATGCACCGGTTATTGACCGTTGGCGCGCTCATGCGAATTTATTGTTTTCGAATTGGCTGAATTATTTTGTTTATCAGGAAACTCCATTCGATGCAAAAGAAATCGAAAAAATAGAAGATTTGAAATTACAATAATAATGCACAATGGAAGATTTCACCCTCATAACTCCATCATTACTTTTTCCTGCAATATCTTTGATTTTGCTGGCATATACCAATAGATTTTTATCTTATGCACAATTGGTGCGGAGTTTGCAGGACAAGTATATACACAATCCTGATTCAATAACAGAAGCCCAAATTAAAAACTTAAGAAAACGTTTGTACATGACCCGCAACATGCAATTATTCGGAATTGCCAGTTTGTTTTTTTGTGCAATCAGCATGTTCCTGATTTTTATTGGTTCTTTGTTATGGGGCGCTTATATTTTCGGGGTTGCACTTTTGTTATTCATTATTTCCATGGGTATTTGTTTGCGTGAAATCATTATTTCAGTAAAAGCACTGGATATTTACCTGGATGATATGTCGGAAAAGGAATAATAATATATCTGACAGGATTAACCGGGTTTACATGTTTTTTGTTTTGTTAAAGACAAAATTTATCCTGTTAATCTTGTAAATCTTGTCTAAATAAAAAACCGGCAACTAAAACAACAACTTTTAAAATTTGCACTTATTTAATGAAAATCGGACGAAAAATAGAGCTTCTGGCTCCTGCCAAAAATTTGGAATGCGGAATTGAAGCAATCAGGCATGGTGCTGATGCCGTATACATTGGTGCCCCGCAATTCAGCGCCCGTGTTGCTGCCGGAAATTCTATTGAAGATATCAAAGCTTTATGTGATTTTGCCCACCAATATTTTGCCAAAGTTTATGTAGCGCTCAATACAATTCTATACGATTCTGAACTTTCATCAGTAGAAACACTTATCCATCAACTTTATGAAGCAGGAGCAGATGCATTGATTATCCAGGACATGGGTATTTTGCAAATGAACCTTCCACCCATTCCACTCCATTCAAGCACTCAAAATGACAACCGCGATTTTGAAAAAGTAAAATTCCTTGAAGATGCCGGATTTTCACAAGTAGTGTTGGCAAGGGAATTATCATTGACCCAAATCAAAGAAATTTCAGAACAAACTTCTGTCTCTTTAGAGGTTTTTATACACGGCGCTCTTTGTGTTTCCTATAGCGGACAATGTTATTTAAGCCAGGCTTTATCCGGAAGAAGTGCCAACCGCGGAACCTGCGCCCAATATTGCCGTTTACCATACACTTTACAGGATGCTGAAGGAAAAACACTTGCTTCAGGAAAACATTTGCTTTCACTGAAAGATCTGAACCAGACAAAAAATCTCGAAGCATTATTAGATGCCGGTGTGTCTTCTTTGAAAATAGAAGGCCGGTTGAAAGATGTATCTTACGTGAAAAATATCACTGCCCATTACCGGAAAAAATTAGATGAGATATTTTTTCGCCGTCCGGAATATCAAAAAGCTTCATCGGGAAAATCTATTCATTTTTTTGTTCCCAATCCGGAAAAAAGCTTCAACCGTGGATTCACTGATTATTTTATTTCAGGAAAACGAAAAGAAATAGGGTCTTTCAATACACCAAAATCTTTAGGTGAAGTCGCAGGAGCAGTTAAGGATTTGAACAATAGTTCTTTTACTATTTCAGGTCAGCATATCGTTCATAATGGAGACGGTTTATGTTTTCTGAATGAAAAAGGAGAATTACAAGGATTCAAAGTCAACCGGGCAGAAGGTAATAAAATATTTCCACCGGAAATGCCCCGTTTAAAACCTGGAATCACCCTTTACAGAAATTATGACCACGAATTTGAAAAATTATTATTAAAACCCTCTGCAGAAAGAAAAATTGCCCTCAATTTCATACTTGGAGAAACGGAAAATGGTTTCTGTCTGAATGCTATTGACGAAAACGGTTGTTCCGTGATTTGTTCCGAACCTTTTAAAAAAGAAGTTGCTAATAAAAATCAGTCAGAAAACATCCGTATTCAACTCTCCAAACTTGGAAATACCATTTTCGAGTTGGAAAACTTACAAATTAATTTTGGAGAAAACTGGTTTATCCCTTCATCCTATTTAGCAGAATTGCGAAGGAAAACAATCGAAGCATTGATGCTTTCAAGAGAAGAAGCACGTCCGGTAAAACATTCAACAATACAACCAACCACACATAGATTTCCTAAAAGCCATCTCACTTATATAGGAAATATTTCGAACCATCATGCAAAAGAATTTTACCGGCAACACGGCGTGATTGCCATTGATCAGGCATTTGAATTATCGCCTCAGAATAATGTTCCACTAATGTTCACAAAACACTGCATCCTGTATAGCTTAGGATATTGCCGGAAATTACAATCTTCAAACAATCATATTAAAGAACCCTTATATTTGTTAGCAAACCAAACACATTTGAAACTTTCTTTTAATTGTAAAGATTGCGAAATGTTTGTACATGACGCAACTTCAATCTGATTTTTCAAACCTTATCTTTCTTTGTTAGTTATATTAAGCATCTATATTATTAATTTCAAAATTGAATTGTATGAAATTTCATTTATCGGTATCGCTAAAACTACGCCCTTCGATTGTGCCAGGGAAGAAGGGCAGCTTGTATATCCAGTTTATCCATAAACGGATTATAAAAACGGTTACTACACCTTACAGGATTTACCCAGAAGAGTGGAATGGAAAATTATCTGCTATTCGCTTAGGTTGTTCAGTGCCTAAACGGGAACAGGAATTACGTGAAATAGCTCTTTCATTAGACAAAGAAATTGAGAAACTGAAATTTAAGATAATGAAAATGGAGCAAACTGGCAGTTGTTCATTGGAAGAAGCAATCAGCTTATTCTATAATAAATATACTTCCTGTATGTTTTCTGAGTTTGTCAATGATTTAATTTCAAAAATGATTTTACCCCAACAGACACGTTTAGTTGAAGCTTATCATTCAGCCTCAAATAACTTACGTTCATTTAATGATGGCAAAGACCTTCCTCTCAATGCAATTGATACTCAATTGATGCAATCGTATGAAATATATATGAAAAAAAAAGGAAATGAACTGAACACCATATCTTTTTACATGCGCAACACTCGTGCGATTTACAACAAAGCTATAAAAAAAGGATTAATTGAAGAGCAAAAGCTCAACCCATTTGCAGATGTATTTACCGGCATAGCTAAAACACAAAAACGAGCGGTCAAGCCGGAAGTATTTGACAAGCTTTCTAAATTGGATTTGTTAAGGGGAAGTCAGGTAAAAAATCAGAAAGTTAGAGTTCCAAAGTATCTTGAAGGAATTAAACCTCGCAAAAAAAGAGAAAAAATATTTGGCAACCTGTCTTTCTCCCGCGACCTGTTTATTTTAGGTTTCCTGTTACGGGGAATTTCTTTTATAGATTTAGCTTATTTGAAAAAATCGGATTTGAAAAACGGAACTATTAGTTATACCCGTCATAAGACAGGGCAAAAATTAGAGATAGCTGTTACTCCTGAAATCCGGGAAATCATTTTCCGTTACGAAAATTCTTGCAAGGATAATGAATATCTGTTGCCAATACTTCCTTGTAATGCCACACGCAAAGACTACTATAATGCCTTGAAACGACAAAACAAGCATTTGAAAGTGTTGTCTTTCATGATTGGTTCGGAAATAAGATTGACAACTTATGTTACCCGCCATTCATGGGCCACTATTGCACGGGCTAAAGGGGTTCCCCTTCCTTTAATAAGCCAAGGATTGGGACATAATTCCGAACGGACAACGCAAATCTATCTCGATTCGTTTGATTATTCGGCTCTACATAAAGCCAACAAAAAAATAACAGGATTTTTCAAAAAAGTATCCTGAAATATGCCATTAACCTGAATTTATTGTTTAGTTTTGATGCTGGAAGAGGATGAGTCGTCAGGAGAGAAAGAAAAGCATCACTTTGTAAGTGAGGAAATACATTTTAAATCTTTTGCAAAAGTAATACCAAAAAACACTATCTTGTTAGGATAATTCCTTCCTTTTTACAGACAAATCTTATCAAATTTCAATTATTTACCGGTTTTTGACTGGTTTTTTCATAAACATCAACGTTTTCGCCTTGCAATTTTTGAAGGCGACAGCCCGAATTGTGTTTTACAAAAAGCCAGAAATGAGCGATAAGAAGAAAACAGATATTTATAAGAAATCTCCTGGAAAGTCATTATTCCGGATTCCAAATCAAACCTTATTCTTTCTGCTTTTTTCTGTGAAATCCACCGATAGGGAGCTTCATCGAAATTCTTTTCAAAACGTTTTATGAATCCCTGAACAGAATAATTTGCCAATGAAGCAAATTCTTCCACACTTCTTACTTTCAAATAATTATTAATAACAAACTCTTTGAATTTCATATCTTCGCTTATAACCGGATAGAAGAAACACGCCATTTCCTGTAAAGAATAATATTTGAAAAGTAAATAGAACAATTCCGTTCTTTTTAAACCATATAAATAATAAGCATCTGATATACATTTCTGATATTCAAGCAACAATGAAAGATAACTTGTCATAATCCCATCAAAATTTATAGCCCTGAAATCATACGACAAGTCTTTCGATAAGAATACAAGTTCTCTTACCGGGCAATTCATCATTAACAAGTCATCCATGTTGAAATAACAGCAAAGGCAATGCATGTCTTTCAAAACTTTTACCTCATATTTTGAAGATAAAGGTATCAAAATGGCTTGGTTTGAACCCACTATAAGTTTTTCATGACTTTCCAGAATAATAGAAAAACTTCCTGAAAAGACAAAAACAATAACTGATTCTCGCGATCCTTCACTCATGCGAGAACTTCCTTTTTTAGCGTAAATCTTTTCCCATATTTTACGCCCACTTTCTTCTATTTTATCCATAAAAAACTGATATACAGAATGTTTTATTAATGTTTCCCTGAAATCAACTTCCACCATATTTTTTCATCATCTACTAAGCCTCACTAAAACAAAGATTCATCTTAGGAAAACCGTCGGAAAATAAAGCATTGTTTTACTAAAATTTTAGAACTTCAACGACATCCGGAATTCAGAAAAAGAAAAAGCTTCTATAATCAATCATTTACGAATTTCAAAAACCTGACTTCCTCACTTACAAAGTGAGGCACTTTAATATAATAGCGTAATGAATAAATTAAAAAAATAAAAGTATCTATTTTCCCGGTAGTTTCCCTGCCTCATTAAATTATTGCATTTCCTGTGTTTGCGAAAATGTGGTAAATGGCTTCTTGCGAAAAAAGTGATTAGGTTACGGACTTTGTCCGCCCCCAGTATAAAAAACGTGTTGTGTGTCAGGGACAGGGAAAACCGGGAAAATTAGGTTATTTAACGACTTATAATGATTTACACACACTATAATTTATTAATTTAAACTACATGTATTATGTCCAAATCTCGTTTTTTTAATCTTTTTGACATAAGAAAGAGTCTGCTCTTCTTATGCCTTTTATTTTTTGGAACATTGGGGGTTGTTGCTCAAGTTTTTCAATTGGAACAAACTGCCGTGTCAACGCAGAGTCCAAAAGACATTAATTATGATAACAACACACAGATCTATAAACCATGGTCGCAACCTACTTTGTTCGGCACGGAAAATCAACAAATACTAAAAAGTGACTATGGTCCTAAAGTACCTCCTATCGGCGGACTTCCCATAAATGATGGAGTTTGCTTTTTTTGTACCTTGGCACTTGGATTTGTATTAGTGAAAACTTTTATGAAAATGAATCGAAAAAAAACTAAAAAAAGAAAGTTGAACTGGTTGAATGTATATATTTTGGTAATATCCAATTTCTTTATAATTTCTAATTCACCGGCTCATTCTATGAATACAACAGAATCTTATGCTTCCGATGATTATGCATTTACGGAAATAAATTCACCTGTAAATATCAATGTACTGGCAAATGACATGTACAGTTGTTCTCCGGCATTATCTGTAACCAGACAACCCAAACATGGAACCACAAGTATTGTAACAATCACTGTTGGGTCCAATAACAATGTACCGGTAATTAAATACTCTCCCGATTCAGGATTTGTAGGACGTGATACTTTACGTTACATCCATTCTTGTTCCGGAAATGATGCTATGGTGTATATAGTAGTGTCAGATAATAAAATTAATATTGTTAATCCGGATTGTTACATAGACCCCTTTTATAGAAAATGGGGAATAAAAGAGACTGAACAACTTGGCAATGTAGCAATTTATGATGTTCCTAAAGTCGGAGATCTTGACGGAGATGGTTATCCTGAGATTTTAGTAGCAGAAGTTGTTAACAATCCATCTGGGGCAATACAATATACAAATCAATATGTATTATATGATGGTAAAACTCACAAAAAAATAAAACGATTTAAAGTTCCTGTGACCAACGTATTATGGATGGGCACTTCTGCATGGGCGAAAGTAAAAATAAGTGAAGGCGAATATAAAGTATTATTTTTTACTGTGGGATATAGTACCAGCACAATACAGGCATTCGACCTTTCCACAATTGACGAATCTTCTGTTACGGAAAGTACAGTACCTACCATCACCCCTTACTGGTCAACACCATACACCAGACATTGGAACTTCACAAGAGTTGCTGAAAATATTACCATTGCAGATTACAATAATGATGGTTATGCTGAAATAACTGTAAGTAACCAGATATTTGATGCCGCTACAGGAAGAAGACTAATAGATGGTGGCACTCAGGTATTACATGGTGAAAACAATACAAGTACATCCGTAGGATTTGGCATTTTAAATACTCCCGCAGATGTTACCGGAAGTGGAAAGTTGAATTATATAACAGGAAATGAAGTCTATGATGTATCAATTAATACAGATAGAACCTCAGGTTCTATGACTTTGGCAAAAAAATTAACCCTTCCATCCAATTTAATCACATATGCCTATGGAACAGTAGAACAGAAAGGATTTACTACGGTTGCCGACATTAACAATGACGGCAGGAAAGATGTTGTAGTTTTAAATACAGATGGAAGTTCTAATATCAAACTTTACGCCTGGGATGTGCAGACCCAAAAAGTAATAGCATCAGCTATCATCCCATCGACATCCAACCAGGTTTCAAGTTATTCTTGTACTTCTGTTCCTTTTGTTGGGGATATCGATGGCGACGGAAAACCTGAAATCGTATTTATTGCAGGCAGACCTTTTAAAATTTTTGCTTACAAGTATGTAAATGACAATACAGAATTTCTGCAAATGTGGGCAATTGACCATTCTGATGATTCAGCAGGAACAGGTATAACTTTATTTGACTTCAATCAAGACGGTATTCCTGAATTGGTTTACAGGGATCAAACAAAATTACGTATCATCAATGGCAGTTTGAAAAGTCATGTAACAGGGCAGGATACTACTGTTTATAATATGGCGTCTATTACATTAACCAGTCAAACGGGCAGCGAATATCCGGTAATCGCAGACTTGGACAACGATGGCCAAGCCGAAATATTAATCGGTGGAGGAACTAGTGGTATTCCACAGACAGCTCCACTTCGCATATACAAAACTTCTACGTTTCCCTGGGCTCCTGCACATAAAGTCTGGAATCAATATGCATATCATGTAACGAATGTGAATGACGATTTAAGTATACCTCGTTTTCAGTTTAACTCTACGACAGTCTTTCCCGGAAAAGATGGCATAATAGGCACAGATGACGATTTACGTCCGTTTAATAATTTCCTTCAACAATCTACCATAATAAATAGTGAAGGATTGCCATTTTTTCTTGCTGCTGATTTAGTCGCTACAACTCCGGTACTGTCTTATGATATAAAAAAAGATAGCATCCAGGTTTCCTTGGAGGTCATAAATCATGGCTCCTTACACATAACGGATCCATGGTATGTAAGTACTTTTAAAACGACTTCAAAAGGAGATAGCTTAATTTCTGTGTCAACTATGCAAATTCCTGTTGATACAGCCTCGACTCAATCTATCAGTTATTACATACCAGCTTCTTTATCTATCGGGGCAGAGTTAAAAATTAAGTTGAATTATAATAAGAAATATATCCAATTTGAATGTGACACAACAAACAATACGGCTAATGGAGTTATTACCGGAGCCTTTAATTATTTTGCGTGTCCGGATACAGAAGTCTTGTTAGAAGTCAAACCAATTACAGGAGTAAGCTATTACTGGTACCGTCAGCCGGTTGGCGGAACTGTTGTGGAAAATGGCGATAACACAAACACTTTGACCATCCTCAAAAAAAGCACTGATTCTGTTGAAACTTGGTTTGTTGAAGCCCGGTATAATAATATTGCAATGTCACGCCATAAAGTAGAAGTAAGGTCTGTTCCTCTCTTAATGTACTGGAAAAAGACAGCTACCGACCATAATTGGAATAATCCTTTGAATTGGGTGGATATTGACGATAATTTGCTATATGCAATTCCAAGAGCATGTACTGACATACACATTCCAGGTAATGCGAACTATTATCCTTCTTTGGATGAGTTGAATACTCCCCGCAGCATTACTGCCTATAATAGCGGAAATCCGATTTGTAATGATATTACCTACCATTTTGGTGGTGAAGTAGCCAAACCACATCAATTGACTTACCATCATGCATTTGTACAATACAATTTTGGTGTACAAGACAACGATTATCAGTCAAAAGCAAATGGCTATCAAATATTTACCAATGGAGAAGAATCCCATTCGGCAGCTCCGATGGAACGTGGCCGGTGGTATGCTTTGTCGGCTCCTCTGAAAAGCATTGTTACGGGTGACTTCAACGTTGGAGGTTATCCCAATATGTTCCAACGGGGCTTCAAAACTTCCCGTGAACGGACAAGTGATTTGGAAGGAGAATGGTATGTTCCTGAAAACACAATGGTAATGGAAATCGGAGACAAGCAAAATTATGCTATCAGCATATATGCCGGTAAATATTATCCTAATACGGATGCGTATGGTTATAATGATCACAATCGTCTTAATGCCCTGAAAGGTATCATTGAAATCCCCTATTTCGAGAATACACAGGTAAGCGATATCCACCGCTTGCATACATATACAAAAGCAACAGCAACAAGCCGTTTTGGATATTATTGGTATGACACTCCCGGATTACCTGAAGAGCCGGGCATGTATAGCGAATTCAAACGTGGAGAAGAAGCCTACCGTTTCATCTTTGAAGATGCATCAAATAAACCTCAGGCAAATTTCAAAATGACAATCCCTGATGTTCAAGCCACAAAAGATGAGGTAATGATTGCGAATCCTTTTATTTCGAGTTTTGATTTCACTCAATTCTATACCGAAAATTCAGATAAGATAGAAAATTATTTCCGATTCTATAAGGAGGGTAGTTTTGTAACCCATGTTGCCGGAATTAATCCTCCGTTGGTAGCTCCTATGCAAGCTTTCTTCATCAAACCGAAAGTCACCGGAAATATCGATTTGTTATTTAAAGAAACATTTTCCGTATTGCGTACAAATGGTGATACTCACCAACTGAAATCAGGAAATGAACCGGAAAACTTTCTGAAAGTAGGCATATCAAATATCGCAGGAAATAGCTGGATGTTGCTTTCTATTAACGGTAAATCCGGTAACAATATTGAACAGCTATTCTCAAACGACAACCAGAAAGTTCCTCAAATCTATTCTTTAGATATAAGGAATATGAAGAATGTGGTACAATATTCAATAAGTGATGAAGGAAAAATTCTTTTCGGCATCCGGAGTAATTCTACCGGGAATTATGAATTGGCATTCGAAAACACCGAAAACCTTCTGTTGGAGTCATTGATATTAATTGACAAGGAACAAAACAATAAACAAATTGATTTGTTAGCAAATAATATCTACAATTTTGAAAATGTATCAGGCAATTTAGATAATCGTTTTGAATTAGTATTCAAACGGACACCTTCGGGATTCAACAAAACAATATCGGGTGCTACAAATATTTACACTAATGACCACATGTTGTACATTGAATCAAATGAAAAGATTGAAAAAATAGAAGTTACAAATATTCAAGGGATGACCATTTTCTCAGAACAAACCCAAGATGTTTATTTCTTTGAAAAGAAACTGGATGTTCCTGCCGGAGTTTATATTATAACACTTAAACAAATTACCGGAGAAATAAAGACCAGCAAAATTCTGGTAAGATAATTATTATGAACCCGGAGGTAGTACATTTCCTCACCTCCGGGTTCATCTTTTATAAAACATCACAAGCATCCACAAAGAAGTCGTAAAAAGGCTTCATTGCTAAAAAATCATCAGCTAAAATTTCTGCAAACTTTTCAGAAAACATTTCTTTTCCAACCGGACGGTTCTTTATAACATAGGCATATTTGCGAGTAAACCAAGGTTGAAAATATTCCGGCAAGTCATTTTTTATAGGTTGCTTATAAGTTTCTCCTTCGTGATTAAACCCACGTGCCAAAACCGGCTCCGTGATTTCGCGGAAATGTTTGGACTCATAAGTTACTTTTTCCCTAAAACTATCCAAGACTTTCTTTTTTGAACCATATAAACCCATTCCATATCTATAACCTTCTCCTGAAATTTCAATGAAAAAAGCGGGAAAATTTTCCCATTGCCCATCCGGAATAAACCTTTGGAAAGTCATCCACATGTGTGTTTTGTAAGGAGTTTTATCATAGGAAAAGCGAATATCACGATAAATACGCGAAAGTATACGGTTTGGACGGGAATCAAATTTAGGATCAATCGCCTGCATCGTTGGAGTTAAAGCAACAATCAATGCTTTCATCCGGTTCAGGATTTCCGATTCATAAATATGTTTATGCTCATCAAACCAAGGTTTGTTGTTATTCTCTTTCAAATCCTTGAAAAACTGAATAGTTGCTGGAGTAAAACCTGTAAACTGCATGATCAATTAGTTAAGAGTTAAGAGTTAAGAATTAAGAGTTAGAAATCAGGCGCAAGCCAATTCTTAACTCTTAATTCTTAACTCTTAACTTTATATATATATATTATTTATTATTCTCCTCCGAATTCCATCAAATATGCTTTGATAAATTCATCTATATTGCCATCCATAACAGCTTGTACGTTGGATGTTTGATAATCGGTACGATGATCTTTCACCCGGCGGTCGTCGAAAACATAACTGCGGATTTGTGAACCCCATTCGATTTTTTTCTTATTGGCTTCAATTTTGGCAGTAGCCCTCCTCCGGCGCTCCAATTCCAGTTCATATAATTGTGATTTCAACAAGCGGATCGCATTGTCTTTGTTTCCAAATTGCGAACGGCTTTCCGTATTTTCAATCACAATTTCCTTTCCTTCGCCAGTATCCGGATCTTTATAAGTATAATGCAAACGGACTCCGGTTTCCACCTTGTTCACATTCTGTCCGCCGGCGCCACTTGACCGGAATGTATCCCAGGTGAGATCTCCCGAATTTACTTCAATTTCAATCGTATCATCTACCAAAGGAAGTACTGAAATTGAAGAGAATGAAGTCATGCGCTTGCCCTGAGCATTATATGGAGAAACCCGAACCAGACGATGTACGCCATTCTCGCTTTTCAGGTAACCGAAAGCATATTCACCTTCAACCTGCATGGTTACAGTTTTAATTCCTGCATCGTCACCATCCAACCAGTTGGTAATAGTTACTTTATAACCTTGGTTTTCACACCAACGCGAATACATACGGTAAAGCATTTCGGCCCAATCCTGGGCTTCAGTACCTCCGGCTCCCGCATTGATTTTCAATACTGCTCCCAAATGGTCTTCTTCCAAACGGAGCATATTTTTCATTTCCAGGATTTCCAGCTGTTCAATGGCTTGTTTATATGCAACATCGACTTCCTCTTCGGTGGTAATACCTTCTTTTACAAAATCAAAAGCCAACTGAAGTTCTTCAATAGTTGCTTTCACTTGTTTGTAACCTTCAATCCAAGATTTCAGTCCACGTATTTTTTGCATCACTTCTTCAGCACGCTTGGCATCGCCCCAAAATTCAGGATCTTGCGTACGAAGTTCTTCTTCTTCTAATTGAATTGTTTTGGCATCGATGTCAAAGATACCCCCTCAGCGCGGACTCGCGCTCCAATACATCACGTAATTGGTCTGTCGTTATCATATTTAATATTTTTACACCCCTAAATCCCCTAAAGGGGACTTGGAGCATGAGTAATTGTAGTTAACTGCAAATATTTAGCCACCTTAAAAGTCCCCTTTAGGGGATTTAGGGGTGTATTTGGGTTGCAAAATTAATCAATATATCTTAATCTCAAAAACAATGGCTTCGCAATGGCTTCCCGACCGCAATGGAAAACCGGATAATCCCAAGCCTGAAGTCGTGCAGGAACTGCAATTATCTTTTGTTTTCATTCCATACGGATTGGAATAAAGGAAACTACTTAATAAATTAGCAGGAAATATCTGTCCACAATGGGTATGGCCACAAATCGTCAAAGGGATATGATATTCACATGCTTCTTTTATATTGGCCGGCTGATGCGCCAACATAATACAAGGTTTGGAAGTGTCAAAACCTTTCATTAATTCAGCTATTGGCTTCCGTTTTTCATTGTCTTTGTCGTCGCGTCCAATCAGCCACAGTTTATCATCAATACTTATAATTGTATCTTTTAATACAGTCATGCCACTTTGGGAAATCCAGGCCAGTTTATTTTCCGAATCAAATTTATATTCATGATTGCCGGGAATAAAATAAACTCCTTTGGGTGCTTTAATTCTTTTCAGGTCGTGCTGCATTCCGGTTTTTATCAAAGGATATAAATCCCAATCAATCAAATCACCATCTATAACAACAATATCCGCATGTTGGTCATTAATCAGTTTGACATATTTATCCAACATCTGTTTATCCACAATATATCCGAGATGAAGGTCGGCTGCAATAAGCATTTTATAAGTTTGAACGGGAGCAGTTTGATT
The DNA here is from genome assembly GCA_031553415.1 of Bacteroidales bacterium. Classification (GTDB taxonomy): domain Bacteria; phylum Bacteroidota; class Bacteroidia; order Bacteroidales; family Azobacteroidaceae; genus JAIRVZ01. The sequence goes on from JAVBLO010000016.1 coordinate 30,936, forward strand.
TTCAGTTTTCCGGTTAAAAGAAAAATCATAGTTTTTTATAACCGGATTGGTAAAATTGTGATAAGAAAGGATAAAACTTATCCAGATAAGAATATTGATGCAAACAAAACAGATTATCCTGGCCCGTTTTATTTGCTTTTTTGTAAACCGGTAGAAAAAAATAAAGTAACGTTTCAGGTATATAATAAGGTCAAAGGACAAAATCAATGCTACCAGATACACCTGGAAAATAACCCAAACGCCACTGATTTTTTGTATCATGCCGACTGTTTCCACAGGCAATCTATGCATCGCAAACAATCCGGCAAAATACATCAGGGTTTCTAATATGTATATGATGATGAATGTATATTTCCAGGATTTGGATAAATCCTTGCTTTTCCCTATGCGGTAAACAACAAATGCATTCAGGAAAGTCTGAACAAATATGGAACGGAAGAAAAAAATCATTTGAACTCAATATTAAACACTGCAATTTCGGATTCTGTACCTATGCGGAAAAGTGGTCCCCATAGAGTAAGTCCGGATGATACATAAACATGTAAATTGCCTTTTTGTTTATATCCGTGTCCAACTTCGTATATTTTTTTCACAATATAATTTCCCGGCCATAGCTGACCGTTGTGTGTATGCCCGGAAAGTTGGAAATCCACTCCGTTTTTTTCTGCATCAGCCAAATTATATGGTTGATGATCAAGCAGGAATATAGGTTGTGAATTATCGGTTTCAGCAACCAGGTTCTTTAATGATTTCCGGGCCCTTACTGTATGATCGTTCCGTCCGATAACCCAGAAACTATTATCTACATGAGCAACACTGTCAACTAACAGTTTTATCTTTGTCTTTTTCAGGAAGTCTAAACTATCATCAATTCCACTTATATATTCATGATTTCCCAAACACATGTAAACACCCAAAGGAGCCTGTAAACGGTTGAGTTGTTCCTCCATTTTCCATTCGTTCAACGGCCGGGTGGAATTATCTACCACATCACCGGCTATCAGGATTATATCGGGCTTTAAAGCATTGACTTTATCAACATATTTACTAAATCGCTTATTGTCAATCAACAATCCCAAATGAATATCACTTAACTCTATAACCCGTAATTCTTTTCTGTCACCGGCTTTTTTGTTTATTTTAATATCATAAGTATTTATGGAAGGATGCATAAACTTATAATATCCGGCAATCAACATGATTAAAATAACCATTGATACTCCATATACCTGAATTTGCCTGAAATGTGTTGTAATATTTTCCGGAAGAAAGTGTATCCAATGATTTAACAGGCCAATTATATCTGTTAACAGGAAAAACAAGAAGAAATACATCATACAGACCAACCAGGTTGTACCGATTGCATAAATTACTTTCAGCAAACCTAACGGTAATACATTACGGCCTCCCATTGCAACAAGGAATAAAAGCGCAACAACTACAAATAAAACTGAATAAACTAGCCTGCTTGTAAATGTAGGAGGCAGTACTTGCCAGCCTCTAATAAAAATGTATGAATTGATTAACAGGTAAACAGAAATAACGATAAAAAAGAATGTCTTCATTTAAAAAAGCTGCTCCACTTTAATTGTATAACCCCAAATAGTGCTTCACTGAATATCCCCCCATTCATTTTTGAAACACCTTCTACCCTATTGATAAATATAATAGGGATTTCTTTTAATTTAAATCCTAACTTATAAGCTGTAAATTTCATCTCTATCTGGAAAGCATAACCCTTGAAACGGATTTTATCTAAATTGATGGCTTCAAGCACTTTCCTCTTATAGCAAACAAATCCGGCTGTTGTATCGGCAACTTTCATCCGCAAAACCAAACGGACATATTTTGATGCAAAATACGACATCAATACTCGTCCGATGGGCCAATTAACAACATTAACTCCTGTAATGTAGCGGGAACCGATAGCCAGGTCAGCTTCCCCTGAAGCACATGCTTTATATAACCGCGGCAAATCTTCCGGATTATGTGAAAAATCGGCATCCATTTCGAAAATATAATCATAACGGTGTTCTACCGACCACTTAAAACCTGTAATATATGCAGTGCCCAAACCTTGCTTTCCTTGTCTTTCAATCAGGTGCAACCGTTCCGGAAATTCTCCTTGTTGCAGGTTTTTGACAATACTTCCTGTACCATCAGGCGAACCGTCGTCAATAATCAAAATATCAAACGGATGTTCCAACGCAAAAACCGCCCGGATAATCTTTTCGATATTTTCCTTTTCGTTATATGTCGGGATAATGACTACGCTATCGCTCATATATGATTATAAAATTTTAAACTTCAAAGATACGCACTTATTGCATACATTTGATGTCGAATCCGTATTTTTACGTTATTTTTGCAAAAATTTTTTCAAGTTGGAAATTACAGATTTACAGAAAATATACAGCGCTCATCCTCAAGTAAAAGCGCTGGTTTCTCTTCTACCAAAAGAACAAAACATATTTCTTAAAGGATTATCCGGATCAGTAGGCAGCCTTGTGACTTCAGCTTGCTTTCAATCTACCCAAAGGAATATTCTTTGTATTTTAAATGATTTGGAAGATGCAGGTTATTTTTTCCATGATCTCTCGCAGATTGTGGGAGAAGATAATGTGTTATTTTTTCCTTCGGCTTTCAAACGGAATATTAAGTATGGACAACGCGATACTGCCAACGAAATTCTCCGTACAGAAGTATTAGGGCGACTTAATAATAATGACTCTGGATATATTATTGTTACTTACCCTGAAGCCTTGGCGGAAAAAGTGGTTGCCGGGAATAACCTGGCAAAAAACACACTGAAAGTTTCCGTAGGCGAAAAGGTCGACAGCACATTTATTGCAGATGTGCTTGATTCATATAAATTCGAATATACCGATTATGTTTATGAACCGGGACAATATGCTGTGCGGGGTTCGATCATCGACGTATTTTCTTATTCAAACGAATTTCCATACCGTATTGATTTCTTTGGCGATGAAATAGAAAGTATCCGTACTTTCGATGTTGAAAACCAACTTTCAAAAGAAAAACTGAATGAGATACAGATTATTTCGGCCCAATCAGGTAAATCGGAAACTACTTTATTTGCTTATACAAAAAAAGATACTGTTCTTGTATTCAAAAATGAAGATTGGGTATATGATAAAATTGATTCCCTCTGGAATGATGCTCCAACACTTGCAAACGAAGAAACTTTCCAATCATTAGACGATATACGTTTGATGTTATCGGAAAGTTCCGTTATCCGCACAGATGCTGCGAAATTTTCCAAACTTCATTTAGCCAATCCAAGTATATATGTGCAACAAAACATAGCGCATGCAGTTGTTGAATTTTCGACTGAAATGCAACCATCGTATCATAAAAATTTCGAATTGGTTGCACAGTCTTTCAAACAATATTTATCCGACGGTTTCGAACTTTATATACTGAGTGACAGTGAAAAACAAATCAAACGGATACAATCTATTTTCGACGACAGGGGAGATAATATTATTTTCAAACCTGTATTGAAAACTATCCACGAAGGATTTGTCGACAAAACTTTACGGGTTTGTTTTTTTACCGACCACCAGTTATTCGACCGTTATCATAAATACAACCTGAAATCCGAACAGGCACGTTCAGGGAAAATTGCCTTATCGCTCAAAGAATTGCAACAATTCCAGTCGGGCGATTATGTGGTACATATCGACCACGGCGTCGGAAAATTCGGAGGCTTGGTGCGTACCGAAGTCAATGGGAAGATGCAGGAAGTTATCAAACTGACCTTCCTTAACAATGATACGATTTTCGTCAGTATCCATGCGCTTCATAAGATTTCGAAATATAAAGGTAGGGATGGTGAACCTCCCCGGTTGAATAAATTGGGATCTGGTGCCTGGGATAATCTTAAAAACAAAACCAAAAGCAAAGTCAAGGATATTGCCAAAGACCTGATTTTATTATACTCCAAACGCCGCGAAGAAAAGGGTTTTGCATTCTCTCCTGATACTTATATGCAAAAAGAACTGGAAGCTTCTTTTATTTACGAAGATACTCCCGACCAGGAAAAAGCAACCAACGACATCAAAGTCGATATGGAAAATACCCGCCCGATGGACCGTTTGGTTTGCGGTGATGTTGGTTTCGGGAAAACGGAAGTTGCTGTAAGGGCTGCATTCAAAGCGGTGGCTGATAATAAACAGGTTGCTGTGCTTGTACCAACAACTTTATTAGCTTACCAACATTACCATACATTCAAAGAACGGTTGAAAGATTTTCCGTGCAATGTGGATTACCTGAGCCGTGCCCGCAAACCGGGAGAAGTAAAAGAGATTTTACAGAAACTCAAATCCGGCGCTATTGATATTGTGATTGGCACGCACAGGTTGGTAAGTAAAGATATAGAATTCAAAGATTTGGGATTATTGATTATTGATGAAGAACAAAAATTCGGCGTTGGCGTCAAAGAAAAACTGAAACAGATGAGGGTCAATGTAGATACACTTACATTGACTGCAACTCCGATTCCACGTACATTACAGTTTAGTTTAATGGGTGCGCGTGACCTTTCATCCATAACAACTCCCCCACCCAACCGCTATCCGATTCAAACCGAAGTACATCGTTTTGGAGGCGATATCATCCGTGAAGCCATTAATTTCGAAATGAGCCGTAACGGACAGGTTTTCATCATCAATAACCGTGTGAATACACTTCCTGAATTGGAAGCTTTGGTACGGAAAGAAGTTCCCGATGCCAGGATTGTTGTCGGTCATGGGCAAATGGATCCGCATCACCTGGAAGAAATTATTGCCGATTTCGCGAACTTCGAATATGATGTATTAATCGCCACAACAATCATAGAAAACGGGATTGACATTCCGAATGCCAACACCATTATTGTCAATAATGCACATCATTTCGGGTTAAGCGACTTACACCAGTTGCGCGGCCGTGTGGGACGAAGCAACCGCAAAGCTTTCTGTTATTTGCTCGCTCCACCATTGACAACCCTGACTGCCGAAGCACGAAGAAGATTGCAGGCTATTGAAAATTTTTCCGAATTGGGAAGTGGAATCCATGTCGCGATGCAGGATTTGGATATTCGTGGAGCAGGAAATATGCTTGGTGCGGAACAAAGCGGATTCATAGCAGATTTGGGTTATGAAACTTACCAGAAAATATTGGAAGAAGCCGTACAGGAATTAAAAAATGAAGAATTCGCCGACTTATATAAAGATGAAAACGAAGTCGACAAAGGTTCTTCATACGTGCTCGAAACTACCGTTGAAAGCGATATGGAATTATTGTTCCCGGCTCGTTACATTCCTAATGATTCAGAACGTATCTCTATTTATCGTGAATTAGATTCAATAGAATCAGAACAGGAAATCGAAAAATTCCAAGCAAAACTGGAAGACCGTTTCGGTAAAATCCCCAAACAAGGTGAAGAATTAATACAGATTGTCCGGCTAAAACGTTTGGCCAAAGAATTGGGTATGGAAAAAATCATTCTTAAAATCGGGAAAATGAATATTCACCTTATTTCGAATTACGAATCGCCTTATTATCAAAGTGAAGCGTTTGGTAAGTTACTGAATTATGTGCAGAAAAATTACAAATTATGCCAGTTGAAAGAGGATAAAAACAGGCGCTCGCTTATCATTCAAAATGTGAACAGTGTGGAAAAAGCATTCAATACCTTAACTGAAATTTCGGTTATTTGAAAACATTTCCTAATTTTGGACGTTTTTAAAAGTGATCTGTTTTATTCAATTAAAAAGTAAATTATGAAAATGAAAAGTAAATTTTTAATGATGATGGTATTATCCATCTTGTGTTTAGGTTTTGTTTCTTGTAGTGATGACGATGATGACAAAGACAATTCTGTTGCTGCAGCAGTTTCCAGCGATTATAATGGAACTTTTGATGTTTCTTTGAACGGACAAAAATATACAAATAAAAAAGTAGTAGTTACAAAAAAATCAGATACTGAAGTTACTTTGTCTATTGCTGCAGGTGAAATAATGGAAATGATACCAGCAATATCTGCTTCTGCAATTATAAGCGACTATGATGCAGAAGAAGGTTACTACGATTTTGAAGAAGCTACTCTTTCTGATGTAACATTGGCTGCTCTATCAGCTGCTTATATTACTGATGTTGCCATAGAAGGCTATTGGGAAAAAGGAGAGGATGGTAAAATGTATTTGGATTTAACTATAACAGGAACTTCTACACAAGTAATATCTGGCCAACCTATGCAAATCCCATTTACTGTCAATTATAAAGGTGTGAGATAATAATAAAATTTCAATTAATAATCACAAAACCCGGACAAAATCTCAAATTTTATCTGGGTTTTGTTTTAGTATAAAAATCCGAATAACTAAAGAGGAATTTCATTCCTGAAATTTCTTCATTCAAATACCTTGTAAAATTATCATCTACACGCTCCAGATGTCGATGAAAGATGGCAAATAATTGTTGCATATCTTTAAATTTAGATACGGCAAAGGTATAAATTGTATTTTATAAAATACAAAATAATCCAAAAATTACATTCTTTAAAATACAAATTCCACGAATTTACACTAAAATAAATGTGTAAATTCGTGAAATTCGTAGCTTTAACTTTATGTTCAAATCTTATACTCCTGCCAGTTCTTTATCTGTATACCTTTCTCACTCATAGTGCAGAAAGCTTCGATAAATGCACTTGCCAAACGGGCATTAGTAAGCAACGGAATATTGTGGTCGATTGCCGAACGGCGGATTTTATATCCATTGGTCAACTCCCTGCGGGAATGATTTTTGGGGATATTCACCACTAAATCAATTTTATGGTTTGACATAATATCTATGATGTTGTTGTCGCCTCCTTCATCCGGCCAGTCTACAGTTATTGCTTTGATACCATTTTCAACTAAAAATTTCTGAGTTCCCGAAGTAGCATAAATCTCATAATTCTTTTCATTCAATAAATGGCAGGCTTCCAATAAATCTACTTTCGATTTGGCAGCTCCAGAAGAAATCAAGATTCCTTTTTTAGGAGGATTATATCCTACAGCAATCATGGCCGACAACAATGCTTCGTTGTAATCATCACCGATACAACCAACTTCACCTGTTGAAGACATATCGACACCCAAAATCGGGTCGGCTTTATGTAAGCGTGTGAATGAAAATTGAGATGCCTTAACGCCAATATGGTCGATATCGAATGCCGAGCTATCAGGTTTTTCATAAGGCACATCCAACATGATTTTAGTCGCTGTTTCGATAAAGTTGCGTTTCAATACTTTCGAAACAAACGGGAACGAACGTGAAGCACGTAAGTTACACTCGATCACTTTCACATCATTATTTTTGGCTAAGAATTGAATATTGAATGGTCCACTGATATTCAATTCCTTAGCAATCATCTTGCTTACTTTTTTGATGCGGCGGGCTGTTTCGAAGTAGATTTTTTGTGCAGGAAAAACCAATGTGGCATCTCCTGAGTGAACTCCGGCAAATTCTACATGTTCTGAAATTGCATATTCCACCACTTCTCCGTTTTTCGCAACTGCATCAAATTCAATTTCTTTGGCATTTTGAAGGAATTCAGACACAACGACAGGATATTCTTTTGAAACTTTAGCGGCCAATTTCAAAAATTCTTCCATTTCTTCCTTAGTATAGCAAACATTCATTGCTGCTCCAGAAAGCACATAAGAAGGACGAATCAATACCGGGAAACCTACTTTTTCAACAAATTCGTCGATTTCATTCATGCTAGTCAACTCTTTCCATTGAGGTTGGTCAATGCCTAATTGGTCAAGCATACTCGAAAATTTGTGACGGTTTTCAGCACGGTCGATACTTACCGGTGAAGTTCCCAAAATAGGCACTTGCTGACGGTGCAGCTTCATTGCCAGGTTATTCGGGATTTGTCCTCCAACCGAAACGATAACTCCTTTCGGATGTTCCAGGTCAATAATATCAAGAACCCTTTCAAGCGAAAGTTCATCGAAATACAACCGGTCGCACATATCATAATCGGTAGATACTGTTTCCGGGTTATAGTTAATCATTATCGCTTTGTATCCATATTTACGGGCAGTTTCAACTGCATTTACCGAACACCAGTCAAACTCAACCGAAGAACCGATACGATATGCTCCGGAACCTAAAACTATTACACTTTTTTCATTCGGATAGTAAGGTATATCGTTTTCAGAAGCGCCATAAGTCATGTACAAATAATTTGTCAAATCAGGGTCTTCCGATGCAATTGTGTTGATACGTTTAACTGCCGGAACAATATTATTTTTCTTACGGATTACCCTTACACGGAGGTTTTCTTTTTCCATATTCCCGTTGGGGTCTTCCACGAAACGGGCAATCTGGAAGTCAGAGAATCCAAGTCGTTTAGCTTCTTTCAACACATCCACAGGAACGTCTTCTATTGTTTCGTATGACTGTAGTTTTTTAGAGAAATCAACAATATTTTTCAATTTTTCCAAAAACCAGTGGTCAATTTTTGTCAATTCATAAATGCGTTCGATAGAATAACCTTCTTCCAAAGCTTTGGCAATTGCGAAGATACGCAAGTCTGTTGGGTTAGATAATTCTTCATCTAAGTTTTTGAATTCCATATCTTTATTTCCAACAAAACCGTGCATGCCTTGTCCAATCATACGTAAACCTTTTTGTATGATTTCTTCGAAAGATTTTCCGATCGACATGATTTCTCCCACCGACTTCATACTTGAACCTATCTGACGCGAAACCCCGGTAAATTTAGTCAAATCCCAACGCGGAATTTTTACAATCATATAATCAACAGAAGGTGCTACATAAGCAGAGTTAGGCGTACCCATTTCACCAATTTGGTCGAGAGAATACCCCAAAGCCAATTTTGCAGCAACAAAAGCCAACGGATAACCACTTGCTTTAGAAGCCAATGCAGAAGAACGGCTCAAACGGGCATTGATTTCGATAATACGATAATCATTAGTGAAAGGGTTGAAAGCATATTGAATATTACATTCTCCCACAATTCCGATATGGCGAACAACCTGTTTAGCAATATCTTCCAACAAAGTTATTTGTTCTTTATTCAAAGAACATATAGGAGCTACTACGATACTTTCCCCTGTGTGAATACCGAGTGGGTCGAAGTTTTCCATAGGAACAACCGTAAAGCAATGGTCGTTTTTGTCACGAATTACTTCGAACTCTATTTCTTTCCAACCTTTTAATGATTCTTCTACCAGAATTTGTTTGGAATAAGCGAATGAACTTTCACACAAAGTTTTGAATTCATCCAAATCTTTGCAGATGCCACTTCCCAAACCTCCCAAAGCATAGGCAGAACGCACCATGACAGGGAATCCTATTTTATGGGCAGCGACAATTGCATCTTCCATGCTTTCCACTGCCTGACTGACTGGAGTCTTGGCATCTATTTCGTCCAGTTTTTTAGTGAACAAATCACGATCTTCGGTATACATAATGGCTTCTACGGAAGTTCCCAATACTTCCACTCCATATTTTTTCAAAGTCCCGCTGAGGTACATTTCTGTTCCGCAATTCAAGGCGGTTTGTCCACCGAATGCCAGGAAAATTCCGTCTGGTTGTTCTTTTTTGATAACTTCTTCAACAAAATAAGGAGTGATAGGGAGAAAATACACTTTATCGGCAACTCCTTCCGAAGTCTGGATAGTAGCAATATTAGGATTAATCAACACAGTAGAAATACCTTCTTCCTTCAATGCTTTCAACGCCTGTGAACCTGAATAGTCGAATTCTCCCGCCTGTCCGATTTTAAGGGCGCCCGACCCTAAAACCAAAACTTTTTTAATTTCCTTTTTTGTAGACATATATATTGATATTTAATGTTGGTAAGCAAAAAAAATGCGTTGGAAACAAAACCAACGCATCATTTATTATCGAAAATAATATTATCAAACAGAAAATTTATCGTAAGGCCGACTTCATATTTCTTATACATTTGATTCATTATTTTTCTCTTTTCTTTCATCCAAAACCGTGCAAAGGTAAATCTTTTATTTGGGAAAAGAAAATATTTCCAACATATTTTTATAATCTTCCTCTTGTTGTATTTTTCACGAATTAATTTATCTTTGTGGAACAAATTAAAATTAAATAAAACTTATTTATACATGGAAAATCAACAGAAAGATAATGGACTTCAAATAGAATTAAATGACGAAGTGGCACAAGGTACTTATTCTAATCTGGCTATTATTGCCCATTCTTCATCTGAATTTGTAGTAGATTTTATAAGGGTAATGCCGGGTATGCCTAAAGCGAAAGTACAATCTCGTATTGTTTTAACTCCGGAACATGCCAAACGTTTAATGATGGCATTAATCGATAATGTAAAGAAGTATGAGGCTCAATTTGGAGAAATTACACTCCACGGTCAGAATTATATTCCACCAATCATGGGCCCTGTAGGAGAAGCTTAAATGTATAAAGGCTATATTTTCCTAAAAAACAATCAGTTTTCTTGCATTTTAAGAAAAAAGAGTTACCTTTGCACTCGCTTTTTGAAAGCAATAGGCTGATTCACTAGCTCAGCAGGTAGAGCACATCCCTTTTAAGGATGGGGTCCTGGGTTCGAGCCCCAGGTGGATCACTTAGAAAAAAGCCAAACGGCGACAAAGGGTAGACAAATCCCTGCAATATCAACGTATTGCAGGGATTTTTTGTTTTTTATGTCTGTCGGAAAAGTCAAAAAGTGGTCGCGAAAAGACATGGTACAGTGTCCAAATCATACCCCTTTTTGAAAAGCCTGAAAAGGGGTACGAATTGTCCCAATTTGGCTACCTTTTGTCGCACTTTGTCTAGTCTGTATTAATCTCATTTTCAGTTAATAAAAGTAATTTTGTAACATTAAAAAAGTGAGATTATGAAGTCCGAAAAAAGTACATTGAGCGTATTATTTTACCTCAAAAGAGACAAGGTTAAAAAGAATGGATTAGTCCCCATTCATGCTCGGATTACCGTCGATGGTCAGATTACCCAATTTAATACAAAATTGGAGATTGGCGAAACTGCTTGGAAATCAGGCAAAGTAATGGGAAGGTCTTTTGATGCAACCCGAATCAATTCCACCCTTAATGAAATCCGTGCCGGAATCCATACCCATTACCATACTTTACAGCAACGGGATGGATATGTAACGGCAGAACGTGTGAAAAACGCTTTCTTAGGTAAAGAAGAAAAAGAAAAAACGATTATTGCTTTCTTTGAACAACACAACGAGCAATTCCTCCTAAAAGTATGTAATGACTTGACTACCCGTAAAACCTACAGTCGTTATGAACTCACAAAAAACAGGTTGATTAATTTTATGAAGGAAAAGTACAAGGTTTCCGATATGCCTGTGCATGAAGCCGCTATTATGGTAGATGATTATGAAACATGTAAAACCGTTTTACCAGAACTACAAAAGGTATTACCTGCATTGGATGTCCGAAGTTGGGATGAAATCCAACCGGCATTGAAATTGATGTTTTCCTGGACAGATATGATAAATTCAATCATCCTTGTCATATTCCTGCTGGCGCTGTCTTTCGGAATTGTGAATACTATGCTGATGGCTGTATTGGAAAGAACCCGCGAGTTGGGTATGCTGGCCTGCATCGGCATGAGCAAACGAAGAATTTTCAATATGATAATGCTTGAAACGCTTTTCCTTACTTGTGTTGGAAGTATTATCGGAATTATTATTGGTTCACTGGTTATTGGTTTTACCGCTAAAAGTGGCATTGACCTCACATTTATGCTTAAAGACCAGTTTGAGGATTATGGTTTTGGTTCGATTGTTTATCCTGTACTGAACATTAAAATATATGTTGAAATCGTTCTGTTGGTACTCCTTGCAGGAATTATATCTGCTATTTATCCTGCAAAGAAAGCATTAAGCCTGAATCCATTGGAAGCAATAAGGAACAATTGACAATAAATGTGAGTTCAACATAATCAATTTGAAACAAATCAATTATGAACGAAACAAAATCCGGAGGATTTTTATGTTTATAGAATATCAAATCAGTACGAATAACCAATATGCGACTCCAGAGGAGTCGTATTGTAAGAAACATGATCTATTTTCTATAAACATGAAATGCCTCTGGCATTATAATGATAAGGTGATTTTTGTAATTAACACTTAATGATATTATGCCAATTATCGAAACAAAAAATCTGTATAAAATATACAAAGATACTGCAGCTGAAGTCCGCGCTGTTGACAATCTAAACCTCAGTTTTTCCCAGGGTGAATTTACCGCTATAGTAGGTCCTTCAGGTTCCGGAAAAACTACATTATTGAACTTGATAGGAGGATTAGATACTCCCACTTCAGGAAGTCTGTTCATTGACGGAAAAGATATATTACAGCTAAAATCTAAGGAATTAATTGATTTCAGGTTGTATCATATCGGTTTCGTTTTTCAGGCTTATAATTTAATACCAGTATTGACAGCCAAAGAAAATGTGTCGTTTGTTATGGAATTACAAGGGCAAAGTAAAGAAGCCTGTGAGAAACGTTCTCTGGAGCTGCTTACTGCGGTTGGCCTTCAGAAACGTGCCAATAGCCGTCCAGCCAAACTTTCAGGCGGACAGCAACAACGTGTCGCAGTGGCCCGTGCTTTAGCTTCGAAGCCCAAGTTTGTCCTTGCCGATGAGCCTACTGCCAATCTCGATAGTAAATCGACTGAAAACCTGTTGGATATGATGGAAATGCTGAATGAGAAGGAGCATGTTACATTCATATTTTCAACTCATGATCCGCGTGTAATGGCAAAAGCCAAACGGATTATTACCCTGGAAGACGGTAAAGTTATCAGTGATACAACCAGATGAAAAAAATATTTGTCTTTTTTTCCTTCATTGTTTCTGCATACAATCTTTTCGCCTGGGAAAAGAAAGAATTCGGGTTTTCAGGCTACATCAGTGATATGCCTTCAGTTATCATGGAAAATCCGGATAGTACATGGATGTGGGAGAACCTGATACACAACCGCTTGAATCTTGGATTTCAGGTTAATGAAAATTGGCGTATGGATGTAAGTATGCACAACCAGCTGATTACCGGTAATATATTGAAACAACCCGGATATTCTGAAAGCATAGATTTCGATAAAGGCTGGTTAGATATGTCGTGGAATATAATCAACACCGGAAATGTATTACTGAACACTACCTTCGACCGTTTATTTGTAACCTTTGAAAAAGATAAATGGGATCTGAAACTCGGAAGGCAACGAATTAATTGGGGACAAACTTTAGTCTGGAATCCCAATGATATTTTCAATACCTACTCCTATTTTGATTTCGATTACATAGAACGTCCCGGCTGCGATGCTTTCCGTGGCACTTATTATCACAATGAAACTTCTTCTACAGAATTAGCCGTATCTGTCGATTATTCCGATAAAGTTACGGCGGCTATGCTGCATCATTGGAATTGGAAAAATTTCGATTATCAGGTTATTGGTGGTATTCTTACTGAATCTGATATAGTTGTTGGCGGTGCATGTACCGGAGATTTTAAGGGCGTGAATTTGAGAGGCGAATTTTCGTATTTTCAGCCGGTCGAAAATTTTGCTGACACAACAGGGATTGTTGCTGTTTCGGTAGGAGCGGATTATTCTTTCAAAAATTCTTTGATGTTGCAAACTGAAATTTTGTATAATAATGTTGGAAATGCATTCACTTCAGCACGATTATTGAGCTTATATACAGCTCCTTTATCTGCCAAATACTTGTCGATTTGCGACTGGAATATTTTCGGGCAAGCATCTTATCCTTTCACACCCCGTTTTTCCGGTTCATTATCAGGAATGTATTTTGTGGAAGTAAAATCGTGTTATGCCGGACTTTCAATCGATTATTCTCTTCTTGAAAATCTTGATTTATCTTTTATTACACAGTATTTTACCTCTGTAAAACAATCAACCACGATTGGAGATATGCAATCGTGGCTGGGGTTTGTGAGATTGAAATATTTTTTTGACAGCAAGTAGAAGAGGTTTGTAAGCATACGGGTAATGCTTCGGGAAATAGGATAAAACTTAATTTTCTACTTTACTGCCTGAAAGAATGGTCTTTCGGAAATTCCTGTCCAGTCCAGGCTTTTTTAGCAGTCCAATCCTGAGTTGGTTCTGTCCAGAATGGATGATCTGCAGGTAATCCTAAAGGCAAAAAAGTCAGTGAAGTAATATACAAACTGCCATTATTTGTATAATAATCAGAGATTTTAGGTTGATGTCCGGCAAAACCAATTTGTAAATAACCACCTTCATTAAAGGTTCCTTCTGCTGAAAACATCCTCTTCATCACAGCAGTAAGTGCACTCCTAACTTGTCCCGGGGTTTGACCTTCCGGAAGTTCATATCTCCACGCTAATAGTGCCAGTGGTTGAAATGCAGCCATGCGATAAGGGATTGATCGTCCGAAAGCAGGAAAAGTGCCTTCAGGAGAAATCAATCTTTCAAGAATATCTCCAAACCTTTGCATTCGTTTCAATGCCGGTTCAAATCCTGTAGTATTAATTTTCTTTTTATCTCTCAAAACTTCCAAAATTTCAACATACATGGGATGTATTACAAAACTATTGTAATAATCAAATGCAAAATGAGCTCCATCTGAATACCATCCATCTCCCACATACCATTCTTCAATTTTTTTGAGGCTTACATCTATCCTGAAAGGATCATATTCTTCTCCAATATACAATAGAAAAGTTTCTACCATAGCACTAAATAACAACCAATTTGAATATGAAGGTTTTATTTTTCTCAGTTCTTTCAATTCTTTAATATACCTCTGTTTTGTGACGCTATCCAAAGGCTCCCACAACTGTTTTGGAGCACGCATAAAGCTATTGGCGATATATGCTGCATCAACCAAAGATTGAAATGACCTGCTCCATAAAAAATAATCCGGGCTTTGAGGGTCAACTGCATGGGCATAACCTTTCAATGCCCACTCGCGCAGTTGTTTTCGTTGTTTCCCTTCTTGTGTGTCATCATCAGGTAAGGCTAACCAAGGAGCTAAGCCATCCATCAGGCGGCCAAATGCTTCCATATAGGTTACTTTCGCATTTCGTTTGTCCCAGGAAGGAGAAAATTCAACAATCATATTTTTAGAAAGTTCTCCACGACTTATGTTACTCAAAACCGGTTCTGAAATTTTGTACAATAAATCCGCCCAATACTGGCGATCGGAGATCACATTGTCGTTTCCTTTTTTATTCTTTGCCGACAAACCGGAAGAAACAAAAAACAAACATATTATAACTGATAAATATAAACCAAATTTATTTTTCATCATGATGATTTGATTTTTTGCTTTCAAACCTTTGTAAAATAACGTCGTCTTTTAATGCTAATTTCAAGAAGAAATTTTCAAATTCATATACAGAATGGAGAGATTCACCTTCTATAGAAAATGTATAGCAAGAACCTTTACCTTCTTTCAGTGATACCATATCCAAGATCGTTTTCAGAAAATATTCATTGACAGGTAATTTTCTTACATAAGAAACACATACATCGTCAGAAAATAAAAAAGCATAATGAATGTCAAACATGCGGTTGATTTCATCTTCTTCTTCATAAATGAATGAAACAGAGTCATTATTCAATTCAATTTGGGAAATACGAGGAGTATTTCTTTCCATGAACTTCAAGACATCATTTTTACTTTTTCCCAAAAAATCTTGTGATTTTAAGGGAGATAAGCAAAATGTTAACATGACAATGAAAACAATATATTTTTTATTCCACATAAAATTCTGTTTTTAAAGGAGTTATTTCCGAAGAATTTCCTGCATAAAGGATAAATTTGCCCGGTTCTATCACAAACTGATTTTTGATATTATACATTCCATACGATCTTGGAGTAACAGAAAATACCACCAATTTTTCTTCTCCCGGTTTTAAAGAAACTCTCTCAAAACCACAAAGTTCTTTTTCATAACGGGAAATAGAGGAAACATCGTCCATTAAATAAATCTGAACAACTTCATCTCCGGTACGATTGCCTGTATTTTTCACTTTACAAGACACATTCAAGTTCTCTCCGCTTTTTATTCTATCCTTATCTAATTTCAAATCAGTGATTTCAAATGTGGTATAACTCAGTCCATAACCGAAATGATACAAATCTTCATTAACACTGGCAAATCCTTTACCTCTCGCCTTATGTTTAAATGGGAATGACCACGGAATCTGACCTACAGATTTTGGGAAAGTAAAAGCCAGTTTTCCTCCGGGGTTGTAATCTCCAAATAATGCTTCAGCAACAACTTGTCCTGAAAATTCACCAGGATACCAAGCTTCAACAATTGCAGGAACATTAACAACTTCCCAATTCATTGTTACAGGACGTCCATTGAACAAAACCAATACAACGGGAGTTCCTGTGGCTTGTACAGACCGGATCAATTCTTTCTGGCGACCCGCAAAATCGAGATTAACACGGGTACGGGATTCCCCAACTGTATAAGGATATTCATCCCCGACATAAATAATGGCGACTTCTGCTTTTTTAGCAATTTCTACTGCTTCTGTAATTCCCTGGTTTTCTTCATCTGTGAGTGGATAATACATAACATCACTTTGGGGGAAATTTTTATCCCTGACCGGACAACCTTTTGCATACATTATATTCACATCACCTCCCAACAATTGTTTGATTCCTTGCAAGCCGGTAACTACTTCCGGTTTAAGGGAACCATAACGACAAGATAATGGAGCTTTCACATCGGCCATAGGACCAATTACCGCAATGTTTTTGATACTCTTAGATAAAGGTAGAAGATTATCCTGATTTTTCAATAATACAATAGACTCTCTTCCTGCACGTAACGCAGCTTCACGATGTTTGTCACAATTGACAATTTTATCAGCTTCTTCCGGATTAGCCGTATAAGGATTATCAAACAACCCCAACCAGAACTTCACATACAAAACTTCACTTACACGCTGGTCCAGTGTTTTTTGTGTTACAAGTCCATTGGCAATCGCAGTCCTTAAAGGAGTGATAAAGTTTTCCATTGGTTTGAAAAATGTACGGACATTAAGACCTGCATTCAGTTCCAAAGCCACAGATTCAACATCGGAACCGGTAACATGGAGAAAATCATTATTTTTGTCGATTTCCCAACTATCAGAAACCACATATCCTTTAAAACCCCATTGTTTTCGTAACAGTTCGGTAAGAAAATAAGGACTTCCGCTGACAGGTTCTCCATTATAATCGTTTTGCGCACACATGGTTCCTAAAGCTCCTGCTTCCTGAAACGCTACACGGAAAGGTTCCAAATGTAAATGGTGAACTTCCTGGGGACTTGCATGCGGATCTGTACGGGCATATCCGTCACGGGCTCCAACAGGTACCGAATATACCGTAAAATGTTTGGGAGTAGATACAACTTTATTGGATTGTATACCCAATACTTGTTCCCTACCCAGTTCTTTTGTCAGATATGGGTCTTCGCTATAACATTCGACCGTACGTCCCCAACGCTGGTCACGAGCAATATCTAAAATAGGAGAATAAATATTAGTATATCCCAATACCTTACCCTCCAATCCCGTAATATTACCGATTTCACGTACCAGATTCCTGTCAAAAGTACAACCTAAATTGACTTGTGCAGGAAAAAATGTTGATTTTGTATGTTTTACGCCGCGAATTCCTTCATTGGTAAAGTCTACAGGAATCCCCAAACGAGTTTGTTCAACAAAAAACGCCTGCACTATATTCAAAGCTTTTGGATGATTACTATAAGGGTAATTCCATGAAGATTTGGCCCATTCACCATTCAAATGTTCATCAATATTTGCCGCTCCGTCTTTCCATACCCGAGTTTTCCATCCCTCTGTGGGTAAAGAATCTTTTAATACCGCTCCATACCCATAAATTGTACCTAACTGACACGTTTTTTCTTCTAATGTCATTTGGCTAAGTAAATTTTTAATGCGCTTTTCAATTGGTTGGGCGGGATCTTCATAAATATCTTTTTTGCCATTTTTGTTAAAATCTATCCATCCTTCATGATACATTTCATTATTTTTATTTTGAGCCTGTAACGTAAATTGAAATACACTCAAAAAAACTACTAACAAGCATAAAAATGCATACTTTTTTCCAATTGTTTTTTTTCTATTCATCTTTATTTATATTATTGCACTACAAAAAATTAATTTACAGCTATCTTAACAGTTTGATTTTTGATTTTTACAATATAAATACCAGCCGTAAGGTTTTCTGAAGTATTCACAGGAATTCCTGAAATATTGTACGCTTGTACAGGCCTCTTTGACAGGAGCAGGCTCTGTGTATTTAGGCATAAAATTTTCTGTAACAAGCGGTGTAGATTGTTTCCCGAATGAATCAACCGCTTTAACCCGCAATGTGTATGTTTTTGTTTTATCAAGTCCCGTCAAATATGCTGTGATTGTTTTCGGAACATTGACATTTTCATAGAAACAAGAAAAATATTTGAGAGTTTTAACTACAGAAGTCCCGTTCAATAACACTTCAACCAAATATTGTTGCACATCGTAATCATCTTTTGCCTGTGGAATCGTTAATGTGCAACCTCCGTCTATAATATCCGAAATACGAAGTTTGGCTCCTGTTTCAAAATAAGGAGCTTCTTCTCCATTTCTGGCTGATGTATACTTAAATTTCGTACCATCATGCGGCGCTTCAATCAGCCATGTTTGATTTTCTTTTATCTTAGCGTCATTGAAAAAATCATAACGTTCAACCTGTACATCTCCATTTTCTTTAACTGTAACAATCGTACCTTGTATGACGTTTTCCGATTTTCCCGGATGAATGCCCTGTTCGAACCCTTTTTCTGTTTCTCCATAAGCCAATCCGCCATCATTGATTGAGGTAAAATCTTTTTGAAAAATTGAACGTTCATCCCCTGCAGAATAATGAGAATGTCCTGAAAATGTAATCGCTTGTTTATACGGAGTGAGAATACTTGTCAAATGAGTCATGCCCCAACCTGTATCACCCGAAAAAGTAGGGAAAGATCCATAGACCGTATTGCTCACAGGCATGTGGAAGAATACAAATATAGGTTTATTGGGAAAGTCTGCTGCAGCATCTTCCAACTTTTCTTCCAAAAAAGCCTTCGGATCCGGCCCTGTTGTTATTACCCCCCCATAACCTTGATAATTTTCATGGCTCAGTGTAATAAAAGGATAACCTTTTATTGTTATGTATTGATGATATTGATCAGGAAATATTCTGGCAAAATTCTTTCTCATAATAGCAGAATCAGCTATGTATTCATGATTTCCCAACATTACATAAGGAGTTATACCCGTATCTTTCAATTCTCTGTCTAAGATAGTTTTTAGTAAAATAAATTGCGATTCTCCACCTGAATCAACAATGTCTCCAACAATAAAAATAGCATCTAATTTTGGAGTTTGCCGAACCATTATCTGTAAAGCTTTTGTTAACTTTGCTTCTGAGCCACCTCTTCCGATGTGTGCATCGGAAACAACAGCAAAACGAGGTGAATCTCCTTCCGCACTAAACATTTTTACATTTCCGATAAAACAAACAAGAAGAAGAACCAATGATAGTTTATATTTTTGTAACATCTTTTTTATGATAATTAATTTTAGAACCTTGCATATATAGCTCAAAAATTATTCACATCTGATGATTTGAGCATCGGTATCAGAATAAAACTCCATTTATATTCCTGATTAGCCGGAATGGTATATGTTGCTTCAGGACGGGCTCCCCAACTGTTATATCCGGCAACTCCATATTGTTTCATATCAACACAGACTTCAACAAAATTACGAGGTTTGATATCATATTCGTGAGTTTGTTTTCTCAAAACATTTTTTGCATTCTCATAATTCTTTCCCGCAACTTCTTTTGGTGACATATTGCGCCACTGGTAATCGGCTGAAGATTCCTGACAATCAAAATCTTCTACGGAATTTCTCAGAGCATTGAAGCCAATAGTACTGCCGGCTCTCACAAGCAAACCTCTTCCTTCGGATGTATTCAGCGCTAACCAACGCGTATCTGTATGATGACCATTTTCCTGAGGACGAACATAGGGATAATACATATCTTCTGCAGTAGTTTTATAAAGTCCGACCAATGTTCCTTTGTTTCTGTCCAAGTAATTTTCTTCGGGTCCGCGACCCAAGTATTGTACCTGATTCATATTCGCAGGAAGACGGAAACGCACCCCAATTCTTGGAACCTCAAGAAGAGCTTCTTCTCTTCGCTTACGATCTCTTTCTCCACTATCAGAAGCAGTCGCTTCTTTAGCTTCTGCCGTCAATTCAGTTTGTTGTTCTTGTTTGGAAGTTGAAGTAAATGTAATATCTGTAAGAATCACTCCGGAGGGATAAATCGTATAATCTATGATATAATTATTTCCTGCTGTCAATTTGTAATTTACTGACATTACAGCAACATCACCAATCATATTCACTGAAGACGATTCTATTTTGAGATTTTTACTTGATTCTTTCCATATCTGAAGGCGTTTAGGAGCTCCATTACCATAATCATTATCTGTTGGCCCTCTCCAGAAATTAGGTTGAATTCCAAACTCTTCGGTAAAATATTCCAAACCATCTATTTTATAGGAAGTTACAATACCTTTTTGTTTGTCAAAAACAAAATTAACTTTAGGTGAGTTAACAACAAGTTCATCACCAACCTGACTTACAGCAAGTTTCGGTCCATTCTTATCTTTGATTTCCCATTTTCCTCCATCGATAGGTAGTTCAAATTGATCATAAGCAATTATGTGACCGGCAGGGACCAGATTAACCGCTTTCCTTGTTAATACTTCAAAATTAACAAAATATTCAACTCCTTTTTTAGCCTTCAGTTTTGCTGTAGGAACATTTACAATCAGTGAATCCTGAGGCATTAAGTTGATATTTAATGCTTCCTGTTTTATCAATTTACCATTTTCAAGAATAGAATATCTCACTATATAATCAGCCAGATTTGTAAAATAAAACCGGTTTTTAATTTTGAACTGTCCTTTTTCCAAATCAACAACTTCAAATCCAACATTCTGATGTGTATATTTTACTTCCGCCATTGCCGGATGAGGATTTTGATCAGGATTTACAATACCATCAGCAACAAAATTTCCATCTGAAGCCTGATCTTTATCAAAATCTCCACCATAAGCCCAGTAATAGTTTCCATTAACATCCTTAATTTTTACGGCATGATCAATCCATTCCCAAATATATCCACCTTGTAAATTCGGATACTTGTATATTTCTTTCCATTGGTCATAAAGATTTCCGGATGAATTGCCCATCGCGTGAGAATATTCAGAAGGAACGTATGGGCGGTTATCTGCGCTTTCTGTTCTTCTTCCGTTCTTTCCATAGTATTCGAAAGACCTTGCAGAAGGGTATTGAGGCACGATCATGTCTGTATTCCATTCTTC
Organism: Bacteroidales bacterium; assembly: GCA_031553415.1. GTDB lineage: Bacteria > Bacteroidota > Bacteroidia > Bacteroidales > Azobacteroidaceae > JAIRVZ01. The sequence continues at coordinate 52,432 of JAVBLO010000016.1, forward strand.
CAGGGCTCTTTCATAGCACACAGGACGCGCCATCATATCCTTGTCTAGATTTTTCAGCAATGTATAAGCGTTATAAAAGTTATATCCATTTCCGGCCTCATTTCCCAATGACCAAATGGTTAAACATGGATAGTTTTTATTGCGTTCAAACATATTACGGATACGAGAAAGGTGACTTTCCAGAAAATCCGGATTATGTCCGAGGGTACCCCTTTTTCCACTATCCTGATGTCCAACCGAACCTTTACGCATGTCATCCTGATAAATGGTATAATACATTCCATGCGACTCTATATTAGCTTCGTCATACACATAAATGCCATATTCGCTGCACATCTCGTAAAACCTGCGATCCTGAGGATAATGGCTCAGTCGTACGGAATTGATATTATTGAGTTTCATTAGCTCAAAATTACGACGCATTTGTTCGGGTGTGAGGTAATGGCCATCTTCAACTGTTTCGTGAATATTAGCACCTTTAAGTTTAATGGGTTGCCCATTCACATAGAAAAGTCTAAGTTTCTTTTTATTGACAACAATATCACTTTCTTTGATTTCGATTTTCCTGAATCCTACTTTAAAAGGAACAACTTCAACAACTTTACCGTTTTCTTCAAGAGTCATAATCACCTGATACAAATTAGGTTGTTCGGAAGTCCATGTCGCCACATTTTTCAGTGTATAGTCAAATTTAGCTTTTAGCTTTTGATCTCCTTTTATTGTAAGGGGTTGAGATGACGAAGCAATAAGTTTGCCTTTATCATCAAAAAGTTCATATTTAATGGAAGCATTTTTATCTATTGCATTACTGTTTCCAAGTTCTACAGCAAGTTTAAAAATTCCATCCTTATAAGTCTCATCAAGGGTTGATACAATTTCAAAATCTTTGATTGAAGTTTTAGGTTGAGACCAAATAAAAACATCACGCTCAATACCACTCATGCGTAAAAAATCCTGGCATTCCAACCATGAGCCTGTACTCCAACGGAATATTTTGAGCGTAATAACATTTTTACCTGCTTTAACATAAGGATTAATCTTAAATTCAGCAGGATCTTTTGAATCTTCGCTATAACCGACTTCTTTTCCGTTAATGTATACGTACACACCTGATTTCGCACCTGCAAGGTGAAGAAAAATATCCCGATTCATCCATTCTGAAGGAATTTCAATATCCCGGCGATAAACACCCACCGGATTATCTTCCGGCAAAAGTGGAGGGGTTGGATTATGTGTGGCAAATTCATAGGGCTGATTCACATAAAATGCTTTTCCATAACCCTGTAACTCCCAATTACCCGGGACTTTAATATCTGTCCATTTCGAAAGATCCACATCAACACCAGTTATATTTTCCGGAAGTTGTTTGTATGCATCAACGAAATAAAATTTCCATGTTCCGTTTAATAGATAATAATACGGACTCTTTTCGTATATGAATGTAGAAGCGCTTTTTACATTATCATACGTCATAAACGTTGTTCGCGGAGATTCTTTATTAACGGCAACTATATTTACATCTTTCCAATAAGGTAACTGCGCATTTAGCACAGTTACCATTAATAGAAATATAATATATACAAATATCCTTTTCATAAATAAGTTTATTTCGACATTTTATAAATTTCAGTAGCTGCAGAAAGGAATGCTCCGACTCCATAAAGTTCTGTTTGACTGCGGGTTACTTTTCTTGGATCTTGACCAATAGGTTGTACCCAACCCAATTTTCCCTCTGTATCAACAGCATATACAAGGGCTTTCCATCCTTTTTCTATGGCAGGCATATATGTTTTACTATCTAATAAACCATTATTCACCCCATATGCCAATCCATAGACCATAAAACCAGAAGCACTTGTTTCCGGAGAAGGATAACTATCCGGGTCAAGCAAACTTGCATGCCAGTATCCATCTTTGCTTTGCAACTGAACCAATCTGCCACACATTTCTTTAAATAAATTTTCGTAAAAAGAACGATATGGACTATCATTCGGTAAAATTTTCAAGATATTGACCAAACCACCTATCACCCAACCATTTCCTCTACCCCAAAATACTTTTTGTCCATTAGCCTCTTTTTTATCAAAATATGAGGCATCCCGGAAAAATAATTTTTCTCCTTTATCATACAAGAAATCGTAAGAAGCCTTGAATTCCTGATCCATAAACTTAATATACTTTTCCTCGCCTGTAACTGTATATAAATTTGCATATACGGCAGGGGCCATAAATAAAGCATCACACCAGTTCCAACGTTCCTGGGTTTTCATATTTTCGGTTTTAAGATTGGTCATCACCCAATTAGCACGGGTGATCATAGGATCAATCATATTTTGCTTTTTGTATTTCTCGTACATTTTCAAATAAGTCTGAGCCACACAAACATCATCCGCATGATACATACGGGAAGCCACCTGCCAATAGTTTTTATTACCAATACTATTAAGCCATTTAAACATACTTTCTTTGTTTACTAAAGTCGCCCAATCGAAAACACCTAAATATAGAGCGCCATTTACCCAAGTTAATTCAGCACCTCTTCCTTTTCCTTCTTTCCAGGCATCATTTAACTTATCAATTTGCCAATCAGCAACCAACTGAGCAACATTTTTCACGTCATTTTTCAACAATGCAGAAGAAAAACCTTTGAAAGGATCTCTAATCCTGATAGCAGTATGATAATCCAAATAACTTACATATTTGTAATTATACATCCACATCACACGGGAATAAGGATCATTGCGAGGAACAAAGGGGCGAACATTATCGCATACAGAACGAGAAGTAACATCTTCACTCTCCCATGTTTTTCCCATATCGGAAGTAGTCCTTTTCTGGATTTCAAAAACATCTTTAACCGGAACCGATGTATAAACCACATCCGGATTATTATGATCCAAATATACTCCTCCTGAATAATGAGGTTCTCCTTCCCATTGTTCGCGAGGGATATCTTTTTTAGGGAACCAACGTCCGGCATCAGTTATTTTAAAATTCAACCATTGTTTACCATCCCAACGAGCATACCAATATTCATGCTTCAATTCGTTGACAAACCGGGCATAGACAATAACCGGACGATCTTCTTCATCATAAGCTACATCCCAAATCCATGCTCTCTGATAATTTCTGGAAGCGTCATAAACCTTATCACATTGAGATGGGGCAACAGGTATTTCCTGAATAGAAGCCACTTTTTGACCTGAAGCAGTTTCATAAGCTCCGTTCCTGTAACAAACATAATAAATTGAATTGGCATATTCATTGCGGGGATGTCCGTCTGTAAAAGCAAAGTGAACCCTGTCTTTATTATTCGAAGCCATTTTCATATATGGCCTTGAACCTTTGTTTTTTCCTTGTATAAACGTTTTTGCAGGTGCCCATTGTTTCAGGTCATCAGACCAGGTTACATTGGGAGAGAAATCAGATCCGCGAAAATAAACATACATTCTATTTTTTTCTGCGGAAAGCATGGCCGGATTAGGATAACAAGTTCCCATACCGCCTTCCGTTTTAGGATTAATTTCCTGAAGCGGTTCCCACTCTGCAATATCGTATTTCTTTTTTGAAATCCGATAATAAACCGGGGTATTACTCATACCTCCATGTCCGGAAAAAAATGTAATTAATTTTCCATCTTGCAAAGCCATAATAGATGGATTACAATGATCATCTTTAGCTATTTTATCAAATTGTTTAAAGCTTTTTGCCTCTTGTGTCACCGGATTATAAGAGAAACTCCACACATTCCCGGTACTATCCACATATCCACCATAATATTGATCATTTGCATAAATAGCTCTCGGATCAGCAAACCAACACCAAGAACCATTGTCTGAGATTCTCACAAACTCTTCTGCAGGAGGGGTCGTTTGTGCAAACAGTTCTAAAACACGAATAAAAGCAAAGATTAATAATAAATGTTTTAATTTCATTGAGATTTATTTTTTATTTATGATTAATATTAAGCAATTTAGGGTTTAACAACCAAATAAGATGTTTTCAATACAAGTTTAGGGTTTTTACTAATTTCAATATCTTCAAACAACATGGATTCAGGAAGTACATAACTGTTGAGTAATCCTAATTTTGTGCGATGATAAACAAAATTATTATCGGAACAGCCTAAAATTCTCTTAAATGATTTCAAATTAAAATCGACAAAAGCGGCACCTCTGACCAATGTTTCCGAACCGTCAGCAACAGAAACCCTGTACAACATACCAATATTATTGTCTCTTCCACGTTTGAGGATATAGGCATATTCCAGATTTTGTTCCCTTGCAGTTTCAAGCAACTTGGTTTTCATTTCTTGTTTAGGGAAAGTCTTTTCAGAAGTAATCTGAACATTTCCGGAAGAAATTGTTGTTTGCCTATATCGCATAGAGATTCTTTCATGCCCGTTACTATGCGGAAATTTAGATGTGGGAATTCTCCCGTTCAACATATTTTTCAGTATTCCTTTTTCTACCAATACCAATTCTTCCGATGGAATAACTCCCTGATAATCTATAGGAATATAGCCATACAAAGGTTGCCCGTTATATGATTTTTTGCCTGTGATAGATTTAACGGTCAAATCTTTAGAGATAATTTCTTTTCCGGCCATCATTTCCGTACTATTACCTGCCAACATCGGAGAACTTGCATATCCTCTTTCTGTCAACTCCTGACTCAGCACAGGCTTTTTCTTTGCTATCAATGTTTTATCGAAAAGACGTTCACTGATAACTTCTCCCAAAGCCATACCTTCAATCAAAACAGGTCCACTGTAAACTTCCTGGATAAGTGGCGCTTTGTTTAGTAATACAAAATCCGACAGGTATTTTTCACATAAACCAATAGCCGACTGTAAATCAGGTATATCTTTAAATTCATTGGTAGGACAATAATAATAATCCGATATTTCTTGTCCATCAGGAGTTATCAATGTTACATCAAACTGAAAAGTAAACAAATCATCAGGAATGCTATAGTAAGTACCCTCGGTATTATAATAATATATTGTAGCAATTCTGTTGGCAATTGTGACCTTAGAACGAATAATATCAGGATATTTATTAGCTATTTCAGAGAGTTTACAAGCAAAATCCTCCCAATATTTCTTTCTCGAATCGGCAGGAGTGACGTTCAATATTACTTTCTTCGACTCCACTTTTTCATAATCAGGCAAATCCTTTTCATCTTCCGATGTATTTTGTTGTCCTACGATTCCTAATTTGGCCTGATATTGTTCAGCAGCTCTTTTGTAGCATTTATCCAAATCCAGCCAAACAGATGTTGCAATTCCTTTCGGATTATCATTCAGGCACAGGATGCTTGATTCTGTTGGTCGTCCATACATTGATTGCATATCAAAATATCCGATATTACAACTGTTATAGCTTCCAACCAATAAAAAGGGATATCCGGTTCTTGCTATTTTTTCTGTTGATTTGATAAGCGAACCAAAAGAAGCAGTTGTAACCAATTCTTTTTCATCGGTAACTGCATAGCTGATAAAAAATGGCGTTGCCAGTTTATCTATCTTCAGTCCGGATAAATTACGGTTCACTTCTTTTTCTACAGAAGACAAAATAATACTTGATGATGCTTGTTGGGAATGAGCCGAAAAAATATTTATTCCCGATAACAAACAAACCGCCACTGATAATATATTTAATTTACATTGATTTTTCATTCTTTTTATGCTTTAACAGTTATTAATCAAGGTCTTTCCAATAGTGGAAACTGGTCTTGCGACTTTCCTTTTTTCTGAGTTTCCACTACTTTTACAAACAAAGTAGGAGAAATTGCAGAAACAGGAATAGAGCCGGACTCAGCGCCACAATATCCATTAAATATATTATCATCAGCACCTCCTGCTGTAATTTGAGCAAACATAGACAAGGGTGTTCCCACCAGATTTACGCCACGCACTAATTCATCCGGACGCCCATCTACATATATTTTATAAACGACTAATGGAGTTACATTGAAAGAATTTGGCATATACCTTCCTGTAAACGTAAATCCTCCACTGACTCTGTCAAATAAATAACCATATTCTTTATTTTGCTTCTTGGCTTCGTCAATCAGCATCCTGCGTAATTCTTTGTCGGTTTTCTTATCCTTAATTTCAACAAACATATTAGACTGACGGGTAACCGGAGAATAATAAATCATTGCCCTTCCATGCCCGTTTGAATTAGAAAAACCTTCGATAGGTGTACGACTCATCAAAAAAGATTTAAGAATACCGTTTTCCACAACATTCACTTTCTGTCCTTTCATGCCCTCATCGTCAAAATTATAAGAACCGGCCAATGTAAACCCTTTATAAGTTTTCGGTTGAGGGTCAAAAATAACAGAAAATGATTCGGGCAACACTTGTTCTCCAATTTTTTTCTTAAAAGTCTGTGCATCGGAATCTTGCTTTAAACGAGCGCCTTCTATACGATGCCCGAATATTTCATGGAAAAATACTGACGCGGCAAAAGGAGACAATAAAGCCGGTCCCGTATAGGATTCTGCTTCCGGAGCTTTTTTAAGGAGGGAAAGCATTTTACTCATTTCCTGTGCTTCCGCAATTATTTCTTTATCAGATGGCAATTTGTTAATGTCATATTCAAAATATGATTTATAAAGAGGTATATCCATTCCATCGGCAGAGCGGGTAGACGCACCGAAAGTCAGCCTGTATCCGTAAGCATTTTCTTCGATTAAGTTACCATCTGTATCTACAAAATACTTCCTGACCAGTTCTAATGAAAAATCAGAACGCCCGGTAATTAAATCTTTATTTTCTGTAAATACGTTACTATATGAAGCTATTTTTTCTTCCCATTTTTTTATATCTGGTTTCAATTGTTCAAACGACATTTTTTTATCAATCCAAACCTGAGATTTTTCCTTCGAAAAATCGTCCGATTTGTCTTCAGAAGAAACTTTTACGGCTTTATTTCCTTTTACCCTGTCGTATTGTTTTACTGCATCTTTATATAACTGATCTGTTTTATCCCATAAAGCTGTTTGAATTGCTTGTTTATTATTGTCCATTACAAACATAACAGTCCCGATGTAGTTAGAGCTTTCATCATAAATACCTTTTACATTATGATAATTGTCAAACTTTTCATCACCAACCCTCACAATCCCGGAAAATAGCCTGTCTTTTTTTTCAGAACTTTTGTTTATGTTTCCAAAAGAAGCTTCAATCGAATATTCATTCGTATCATGAATACGGTAACACATATAATATGCCGGAACTTCCTGATTTTTTAGCACTGCAAAATTACGGTCAATTTCTTGTTTCAGAATCTTCGACAAATCATTTTGTGCTTGTAATTCAAAAAAGCAACTAACAATTAATAAAAATAAAACACTTGTTTTTTTCATGGAATAAATATTAAAAAGTTATTTACGACAAACCAGGCATAATTATTTTGCAAACTGCAGTCCCTTCAATTTAGACCATTCTCCTCTTGTAAAATCGGGTATTGCAACAGGAGCAAAACCATTATCCAAAGATATTTCAGTTAAAGGTATGAGGCAACACCATTCGGCCAAATCATATACATCCATATCTAACGGGAGTCCTTTCTGCAAACAATAAATCAGACGGTAATCCATGATAAAGTCCATACCTCCATGTCCCCCTATTTTTTTAGCCGTAGCAACTAATTCATCATTAACAATCGGATGCTGGTATTTTTTCATTAATTCCTTTTTTAAAGAATCAGGCAAAAAGCTATGGGCATTGAGATTTTCATGATTTTTAGTAAGTTCCGAATCTAGTTCTCCTTTTTCCAAAGCATAACCTTCGACCGGGTACTTATTAGCAAATCCTTTTGTTCCGGTCAATTGATACATCCGACTATATGGACGCGGAGATGTAACATCATGTTCAATAAGAATTGTTTTTTCTTTTTCTGTGCGAATCAAAGTGGTTGTATGATCTCCATTTCTGAAATTTTCGACGGTTTTGCCTCTTTTTTCCTTTAAAAATTCAGGATTACCAATTGCTTTTGTATCCATAGACACCAGGTATTTCAATCTATCTCCACGATGGATATTCATTGCCTGGCACACAGGTCCTAAACCATGAGTCGGATATACATCTCCACGAAGTTCCTCATTTATTTTCATGCGCCAGTCATTCCAATAATCATTCCAAAAAGGTTGTAAACCATGTATATAGGCCCCCTCTCCATGAATAATATCACCCAATAATCCTTGTTGCACCATGTTGAGAGTTGTCAGTTCGAAAAAGTCATAAACACAATTTTCCAACTGCATACAATGCTTGCGAGTTTGTTCAGAAACATTTATCAAATCCCAGATTTCTGGCATAGTCAATGCTGCCGGCACTTCAATTGCTACATGTTTGCCATCCTTCATGGCTTTGATACCTATTTGTGCATGGCTTTTCCAATCTGTAGCAACATACACCAAATCAACATTCGGCAATTCCGTAACTTTTTCCCAAACGGAATCACTTCCATAAAATTCCAATGCCTTAGGCCGGCCGTATTTTTCAAGTGTAGAATTAGCTTTTTTTACACGATCTTCCCTGATGTCACACAAAGCAACAACCTCGACACCATCTATTTGAGCCATGCGAGTCACAGCTCCGGGTCCACGCATGCCTAATCCTATAAAGGCAACACGTACAGTGGGTATAGGATCACATTTCAACAGTAATACATCTTCCTGCCCTGCAGGGCGAACGGGTTCTTTCAATGTAATAGCCTGGTATTTTTTCGCGACATTAAAAGGAGCTTTTTTCTTTCCAAAGACAAGCATTGTGCTCAATACCATTAAACACAATAACATTGTAACTGATTTAAATTGTTTCATATACTATTTATTTTTAATTTAATAATTTTTTCAACAAAATGCCTGTTGGATAATATTATTCATTTTTTCTTCATTATCTTCTAAACTTTTCAATAACTTCAATTGAGCTTTAGTGCGTTGAAGGTTATGTTCCGGAGAATGAATTTTATAATAAGTATCTCCATTCAAATAATCTGTAAAAAATCGCACTGTTTGCATATAGGTTAATAATTTTGCTCCAAAAGGTAAATTTTGTATTTCAATTGGCAATAAAAATTTCTTTGCAGTTTCAGCATATCCTTTGGCATAAGCTTCAAAAATGTCCAAATCAACACTAATTTTGCTAAGATCTGCTTCATCTTCAGTAGCGGTATTCGCTCCTGTGCGGATAAAATCTCCAAAATCAGATAAAACATAACCCGGCATAACTGTATCTAAATCAACCACACATAAAATATGTCCATCAGAGTCAAACAAAACATTATTTACTTTTGTATCGCAATGGTTAATCCGTTTAGGTAATTTTCCTTCACATCCTAAACGTTCCGCCCGGCACATTTCTTCCGCCCTCTTTTCTATTTCTTCTATAATTCCACGGTTAGCGGCAACCCTTCCGGCTGCATCTTTAGCCAATGCATCGCGGAATTGTTCCAGACGAAATTCCATATTGTGAAAATTAGGTATTGTTTCTCCTATTTTTTCAGGGATGTCAGCCAAATAGCTTTGAAATTCCCCAAATGCTTTTCCGGCTTCAAAGGCTAATTCAGGAGTTATCGCATCATAACTTTTACCATCCTTTATAAATAAATATACTCTCCAGTATGAATTCCCATCAAAATAATACAGATTACCATCTTTTGCAGGGATAATTGTCAAAACTTTACGTTCAATATTAACTTCTCCTTTTTCCTTTAATTTCTTATTAATGTGTTTTGTTACTTTAAGAATATTGGACTGCAATAAATCAACATCCTTGAAAATGTTATGATTGATACGCTGTAACAAATAATCAGGTCTGTCATTTTCTTTTGTTTCCACTAAAAAAGAATCATTGATATGACCGGCTCCCAAAGGGCGAGCGCTTTGTGGCGTTCCTTCAATTTCAAATCTGTTGACTAAATCAATGTAGTAATTCATGATACTAATAGTTTATAAATCTGTAATCAATATTTTATTTATATTATGTTCCTTTTTCAAGGATATTTTATAATTTCTTACTTATCTTGTTTTGGGATTATTATTTATTCCTTCTAAAATAGCAGAGAGTTCAGTTACTTTTTGCGGATATAAGTCTGCTACATTATTTTTTTCATCCATATCCTTTGATAAATCATAAAGCTGAGGTTTTACATCCAACCCTGTTTCTGTGTTTGTCCAGGACCAATATGAACTACCTTTATTAGGAATAATATACTTCCAATTATCTTTCACGATGGAACGGGTACCTGACTGTTCAACAATGTATTTCCTACCTTTTTTATCCTTCCCAATCCAGGCTTTCAGTTGATCAAAACTATCGGGAGCTGCGTTTTCAGGAAGAGTTTGTCCGGTTAAAGCAGCTAATGTAGCATACATATCTACCTGAGAAACTAATGCTTTAGAATCTTTGGATTTTATCTTTTTGGGCCAATGAACAATAAAAGGGACTCTTGTTCCGGCTTCAAAAGCGCTGTATTTTCCTCCTCGGAGAGGTCCCCATGGCTTATGATCTCCCAGCAATTCAACAGCTTGGTCTTGATAGCCGTCATCAACAACGGGGCCATTGTCACTCGTAAGGATAATGATTGTGTTTTCTAATAATCCGTTTCTTTCTAAAGCTTGAATGACCTGGCCAACAGACCAATCAAATTCGGCAATGGCATCGCCTCTTGGTCCCATTCCTGTTTGACCGACAAAACGAGGATGCGGCGCTCTTGGCACATGAATATCATTTGTACCGAAGTAAAGGAAAAAAGGATGTTGATTATTTTTTTCAATAAAAGCAACTGCTTTAGCAGTGATACTATCAGCTAAATTTTCATCTATCCATAAGGCGGATTTTCCTCCCTTCATGTAACCGATACGACTAATTCCATTGATGATAGCCATGTCATGTCCATGACTTGGTTTCATTTTCAACATTTCAGGATTATCCTTTCCTGTTGGTTCTCCCGCGAATGGACTTTTATAGCTAACTTCTATCGGATCATTTGGATCAAGATTCACCACCCTTTGATTTTCTACATATACACAAGGGGTTCGATCTGCTGTTGCAGCCATGATATAAGAATAATCAAACCCAAGTTGCTTGGGGCCGGGTGTTATGTAACCGTTCCAATCCTGACTGTTTTTATCGCCCATACCTAAATGCCATTTTCCGACAACTCCGGTTGTGTAACCTGCCTGTTGCATCATTTTCGGCATCGTTTCCTGTTCGGGTTTTATGATAGTAAAAGCATTTCCGGCAGCAACACCCGTATCATTCCGTCTGAAAGCATATTGTCCTGTCAATAACGAATAACGCGATGGAGTGCTCGTTGCAGCCGTTGCATAAGCATTAAGAAAACGGATGCCTCCGGAAGCCAACCGGTTTACGTTCGGAGTTTTAACTTTGGTGGCTCCATAAGCTTCCAAATCCCCGTAACCAATATCGTCGGCAAGAATTACAACTATATTAGGTTTATCCGGCATTTTTCCATAACCCGACTGAACCCCCATGCAAGCTGCAATTCCGCAAAGTGGTATGTAAACCGATTTTCTTTTCATCTTGACTTTCTTATCAGTCCAATGTTATTTCCAATAATTGATTTGCAGGAATAACAACCCGATCATTAAATGAAATCAGCACATTTTGTCCTTTTTGCTTAACTGAAGCAGAAATTTTTGTTCCGTTTAGTTTTACATTCACAGACTTATACCCTTTTCCCTTTGGAGCTTCCAATCCAAGAGTTTTCAATTGTAGTTTTCCGTATTTAGGTTGCAATGAGCAGAACATTTTTCCTCCTGTTTGTTGTTGTGCATACGTACCCCAACCTTCCGCAGCAGTAAAAGGAGCTTTGAAATTTTCCTGATTCCATTTTGGGGCGAACTTCATATACCCTTTAGGTCCGTGATATTCGAAACCACAAGCAGTTATGAATGCTCCGTAACTTGCCATTGCTCTGGCATAATGATCGCTACATTCTATTTCATTGAAAGGATTTCGTTTTGCAGCATGGTAACGATCATGTATCGAATGGACAAGCACTAATCCTTCGTCTGTCATACCTTCGGCAATCATGTGAGCAGCTACCTGATATTCAAATCCGCTCATACATTCATGAAAATATCCGAGTTGCCATGTTACTTTTTCTCCGTATGGTTTAGGCTCATTTTTAGGGTTGGTGTTCATAACCATTCCTCCTTCTCCCGGCAATGCATACGGACGCCCTCCTTTATGAACTTTAATGTAAGGGCCCACATCCGGAGTATAATTATACTTCCACAATGCTCTCAAAGCGGAAAGTGTTTTCTTTTGATCCTGAATGCGGCCTAATCCGACTTGGTAAGCCCAGGATTGTCCAAAAACCTGATCAATATGACAAGTATTGTATGAACCTAATTTTTCTCTTCCTTTTTCTTTATCGGGACGATGGATGTAATATTCTCCGTTAAATAGATATTTATCCATGTTTTTGCTTCCTTTCTGCACATAATCGGCACAAATTTCAGCAAATCCGGTGTCTCCAACTTCTATTGCCATTTCTTCTCCCGCCTTTACACTAGAAATACAAAGTCCTACAATCCATGCAATTTCGCCATCCCAAATAGCATCCAATGTATTTTCCATAGGAGTATCTTCCATTCCATCGCCATTTTTATCTTGTTTAAGTATAAACTCTATAGCTCGTTTGATATTAGGCCAATTTCTTTTCAGAAAAGAATCATCAATACTCATCTGATGTTCTCTGTAACAGCGTAATACACATCCGGCTTGTCCGTCAATTGCCGGGCGATTCGACATTTCCGCCCTGAAAAATATTCCTCCGTCAGGTTGCATTGCTATTCCAAATTCCGAACGTTCACGGCAATCGCGTTCTAATGCAGGAAACAAACGTCCCATCGCTTGTGCATATTGCCAAACATGTGTGCAGTTTCCTTCACAGGTTCCCACTCCTTCCCAAGCCCAAAAACGGCCGCTACTGAAGCGATGACAGTTTGTTGTGGCTAATGTATTGACAGTCAATAGTGTGCGTTCCAAAAACCAATGAGGCAAAGTAGATTCTTGCCAGGTAGCTAACCATAATTTGGTATCGGAAGACAATTTATCAAAATTTATTCCAACATATTTCGCAACATCAACAGACGAAGAAAATCTATTTTGGTAATAACGTCCGGTATCTTTGATTTTATCACTGATTTTCAAATTTGGGAAATACCAGCTGATAATAAAATCCGCATTTTTTGTTGTTTTAGCCGCAACCATCAAATCCGTTTGTACCGCACCAATCAAAGGTTCTTGCAGTGGTTTTCCAAGCTTTCCGGTTTCCGTCTTATCAAAACAAGATTCAATTTCTCCGGTATATATATCGGGATACGCTTTTGCATTAGAATTCAATGCTGCAATACACATATTCCCATAATCAGGTTTATCGGAAAAATCTTCAATTTTTCCTTTCACTAACTGCCATGTTTCAGATATAGCAACAAATCCATCTTGTTTAATTGTTTCATTAAGTCTGCGAGAAGTATTGTAGGTTGCAGAACGGATTCCTGTTTTATTTTCCAAATACCCGACTAAAGCGACCTTCATATCTTCAGTACCGGTATTTTTTACGGAAAAAGAAAGAATGGTTGCCGGAAAACTTGACTCATCTTCATTCAAAGGAATAAAGGGAGAATAAGCTTGTAAAGTAAGTGTTGCCGGAAGAGATTTATCGGTGTAATGAATTGTTCCTATCGGATAAGCTGCTTCAAAGGCTATCTCATCCCAATCTTTCTCTTCTAATGTTTTATATATTATTTTTCCTCTATATTCAAATTTGAGAAAAAATCCCTGTTGTAAAGGACGCATATCTTTGGAAGGTTCCACATATGAAGCCCCATCTCTCGAACGAGCAGTCGTAACACCATTCCAATCGGGAAAAACATCCTTCATTGATACGATTTTCGGTTCAATTCCCTCTTTTTTTTCATTAAAAATATCCCACAACCACAAACGTCCATCGCCCCCCAAATAAACACCTCCGGCATTAATACCTCCTACAGGCATACCAATATATTTGAGTTCATCTTTAGACTTAAAATAGGTTGTTACTTTTCCTCTCTGATATAATGACTTTATCCAATCAGGAGATAGATTTTTATTAATAGGAATATTATTTCCTTCCTGAGAAAAAATCAGGCCGGCAGGAAAAAATAATACCAAGGCTATAAAAAGCTTTTTTAGATTTAATTTTTGTTTCATCAAATTCTATTTTTTTTCATGCATTTCAACACAATTTCGTTTTCCGACATTAAGTTTACAAAAGTTTACTGAAATTAATCGTCGGAACAGTATTTTGCATTAAAGAAGGAAATAGTGTTCCAATTTGAGTATAATCGTCAAAGAAGCCACCATTTTGCAGGAAAAATTTACCATTTTCAACACCTCCTTTATAATCCATTCTTGCCCCTTTTCTTGCAGTTTCATCAGCTGTAAAACGGACATCTTTTTCAACACAAATCCAATGTTCATCTGTTGTTCTAAACCATTGATTAGCATATAAACCTTTTCTCTTTAAATATCCGCTTTCAGGTTTAAAATTCTCTAAAAAAGAATGCGCCCTACTATAATATGTATCAGTCAATGGGCGTAAGAAAGAGGCAATCAAAAGCCATTTTCTTTCTTCCGGAGCATAAAAATATGCTGTGAATTCTGTAGAACCATTCCCGTCGGGTTTTATTCTTGTCAGGAATTTATAGGTATTTCCTGCTTTCCAGGGATATACCAAATAGCTTTGCCCTCCTGAACCTTCATTTCCAAATTCACCAATTTTGACATTTTCGCCTTTTTTCAATAATTTAATTTTGTGAGAATCAGGTATTTCATTAGGATTATCTGTTTTGAAAGGACTCCAAACAGAAAACAAAATTCGTCTTTCGGAAGGAGAATTAACTTGTATACCGAAATATCCCTGAGCAAATCCATTAGCCATAAAATAAGAACCTTCCGGATCACATCCCTCCGGAACTGTAAGTTCATTATAGAACCATTCTATCTTTTCATTTTCCGGAACCGGAAAATTCAAATGAACTGATGGGCCGCGGCGCCCCCAATAAAACGAGAAGTCATCCACATAATTCAATTGTTCAGAAACAGCGGTACCTTCAAGAAGTAAAGAAGTGACTTCTGCATAAGTATTTCCGGAACGTTTGACCCCTTGAAAATTCACACAAACATAACCGGTATCCACTTCATTTATCTTTCCTATAAAAGCTTTCATACCTTTACCTTTGGGTAAAGACACTTTAAATGTTTTTTTGCAAAGGGATACATTAATAATTCCATCATTTACAGCATCATACTGAAGATATAACATCAAACTACCCTTTTTCCCTATCCTGAAATAGGAACTGAAAACAGCGTCAGGATTACTCCAGCCTTCAATACCATTTTTCCCTAATTTTTCTGTGCCATTTACTCCTTTTTTTGTCAAATATGCATTCCCGGCAAGTTGCACAGTTCTAAAATCTCTTTTCTCTAATTCAACTTTTTCTCCGGCTTTCACACTTGGAATCAATACCAAAACCAATAAAAAAGCAATAAAATTTGAATACTTTTTCATAATATTTATCATTTTAGATATTATATAACTTAATACTTTTCTAAAATTATTTTACAATAATTTTTGCTTCCTCTGAATTATTACTATTATAAACACGGATAATGTAAGTTCCTTTAACAACAGGAGCAACAATTTCAGAAGTAACACTTGTATTAACTACTTTTCCTTGTAAATCCATAATATCAATTATTGCATCTTCGATATTTGTTGTAATTGATAATATTTCATTCGCCTGTACCGGATTAGGATAAACCGTGAAATCAGATATTTTTGCCGTTTTGATGGCAGTTGATGTTTCAACTACAAGTTTAATAGCATTACCAACTTTTGCAAGTTTAAATACTTGTTGAGCAGGAGCTCCTGTTACAATGATAGATTCGATATCATCTACCGTTAAACCTGTTGCAGTAGTACACAAAGTATAATCACCACCCACATTGAGATCACCTGCTCCCTCTATTTCAATTGTACCTGAGGTCAGATTCAATGTTCCGAAACTAACAGGAGTCGTTGCATCGTAAGCAACTTTAAGAGTTCCTCCTTTCAGATTAAGAATTCCTCCAAGAGAAGCTTTGGCAGTCATGTCGAAAGTACCCCCGGAGAGTAAATTAATCGTACCTGTATTGTTCAAAACAGCAGAGTTTGTGATTGTACCGGTATTATTGATTGTACCGGTGTTATTTAAAGAACCACTTGTCAGAATGAATATTCCCGTATTATCAATGATACCTCCGGCATTTACAGCTCCCAGCACAAGATTAAATTCTTTGCCTGAAGCAATGGCAACCGTACTTGTAGCATCAAATGTAATGGTAGAAGTATTAGATATTTTCCAACCTCCATCAGCTGATGATTGATTGTTTTTTACCGTTATATTATTTGGACCTGGTATTACGGTCTTTCCTTTGTACTCATTTATACCAACAAGGGTATAAGGACCTGCTGTCAGATTCAAATCACATCCTTCATTACCCCTTATTATACCATTGAAAGTTACAAGTTTTCCGGATACCGTTTCTACTATACTGGTTGCTGTTAAAAGAAGATTGTTGTTATAATTGAATCCGCCGCCACTGGCATATCCAAATTTCAATGTCCCTCCATTCAAAGTAGTTGTTCCTCCTCCTGCGAGTGTTGGAGTACCGCTGGCATTTCCAAAATGACAAATAGTTGCTCCCGATTCAATTTTATAATTTACATTTGAAGTAGTAACCTGCCCTGTGGAACTGGAGTTCATTATATGCAAAAGTCCGCTTTTAACATGCAGAGTTCCATCTTTAATAAGCCAGTTCCCTGCGAAGACAACCGCACCTGTTCCTGTTTTAGTAACAGTATGATTATTTAGGTTGAATGTAGCAGTATTGCTGCCATAAAAAGCTAAATTATTGGTAGTAGAGCCATAAGAACATTCTGAATGCCAAATTTGGTCGTCCATGATATTTAAGTTTTTAAGACCATTTCCGCTTCCACCTGCCCCAATGTTGAACCAAATTTTTCCTTTTAGAACGAGTCCTACTTTTAGATTTTCGATATCTTCAGGTAAACCGGCGCCTGTAATTCCTGAATTTGCAACACCATGCAAGTTTATAGTTTTACCACCAGATGTTATTTTATGAAAATGATTACTTGATGAATGATTAGCATAAACGCAACCCCAATCTACTGTGCCACCAATTGAGAAAGTCTTTGCTGCCGGTTGGAAACTATCGTCTAACACAAGAATATCTTTAGCTCCGGGTATTCCACCAGTGCCTGTATTCAAAGGATTTGCTATCTCTGCCCAATCCCAACTACTTGCACCATTAAGATCTGTTTGATCTGTTTTTATTGTAAATTTTTTAGGAGGAACAACATTGCGGATAATCTTAAGAAGAATAGTTTTACCATTTTCTGAAATAGCAAAAGTTCCGACTAAATCATCCAGCACTAAAGATTCAATGCCACTCGCCGTTAGATTTTCAATATCAGAAATAGTAAATATACCCGTTGTTTGAGTTAATACGGGATATTCTCCTGTTTGAACAGGCGGTACTGTAGATACATTGATTGTTGAAAGATTATTGATAGAAATTGATCCGTTAACAACAACCGTGTGATCATAAGGCGTACTTATCGCTCCACCATCTAAAACCATATCGTTGTTTATCTGAGGGGTGGTTGCACTGACAATTAAGGTTCCTCCTGCAAGAGCAATAGAACCCGTTCCGTTAATTTGGTTTTTAAGATTTAATATTCCGTTTACCACATTAATCGTTCCATTGTTGTTAACTGTTCCTTCTGCATTCAGAGTTCCTCCCGAAAGTTTTAATTCTTTGTCAGAACCAACTTCAATTGTAGTATTACTTTTGAAATTAACAGTACCGTTTGTAATATTCCAACCTCCGGTTGCTCCATATATATCGCTTGTCACATTTAATGTTCCTGCCCCGGTAACTTTTGTAATTCCGGTATAACTGTGCGTTCCTGAAACCGTATAAGGCCCGGCGCCAGCAACATTAAGTGTTATTTCTGAACCGGGCATTGTTTCGGAATCGACAAAATTTCCACTGATGGTTACACCTTTAGAACCGTCCAATTTAACAGTACTTGCAGCTTGTAACTCCATATCACCGCTAAAATCAATTAGATTTGAACTGCCTTGAAAGTATAATGTACCTCCATTTAATAAAAGCCGTCCTCCTGAGAAAGAAGCTCCCGCTGAATTTGTTATTATGTGCATTGTCCCGCCTGTATTAACCAAGTAATTCACATTTTCGGAAGAAAAAGTTTTATTACCGGAAGCCGCCAGTTGTAAGGTTCCTTCTTTTATGTCAAATGTTCCGTTTTTTACAATACCGGAAGCTAATTGCACAAATCCGTTTCCCTTCTTCGTAACGTTAAACGAACCGAGATCAAAAACAGAAGAAGAAAGATAAGCGCTAAACAAAGCATTATCTTTACCTCCTTGATTGGAAATCCATTCCTGATCTCCTTTTATATTAGCAGATCCAAAACCTTGAAGTTTGAACCCTGTTCCTGAAGCTTCCGCATCAATACCGATGCCTTCCACTCCATACAGATTAAAAGTTTTTCCTTCCAATGCAATGGTAGGAATTCCGGCAGTAACTTCAAGACGGCCTAAATCGGCATCTCCCTCCGGAGCAGAGATTGATAATCCTGAATTAAACTGAGCAATATCAACAGGACGGGGAACATAACCATCTTCCCATGGCACTTCAGAATCCCACCTGCCATCGCTGATTGCTATAATTGTAGTTCCGTTAGGATCGCGTTCTTCCTCTGTAGGTTGTACATAATCGGGAGTATTCGCATTGATGATGTATTCCATCGAAGAACCGGCATAAGGAAGATTTCTCAATTGGCATGCCAATTCTTTTTTGGTTGTAATCACATCAGAGATAAATTGAAGTTTAACCACATTATCGCTTAATTGTGTAGGATCTGCAATATGCACTGTTACTTCCGGCGTATTTGCATTCTTCAGCAACAAAACAGAAGACTTATTAGCTCTGACGGTAAAATTTTCACCTTCATACCGTGCTCCCCGGTAAAAAACCATACCGAAATGACCGGTATTGGTATTTTCCACAACCTGAATACTATCGCTATTTACATGAATTTTAATATGGCCGGCATTGTAAACGCTCATATCAGCGAGCGTTTTACCGGGAGCTACAACATAAGCGTAGGTCGCATTTTGTGGCTGAGTTCCATGGTTGAACCATAAAGTAAACACGTCTCCCGAAACCGTAGCATCGTTTTCTGTAGAATTAATTGATTTCCAGTTCCCGGTTTGTTGTTTGTTGCTCATTTGCACATTTCCACCCTGTGGAAACATATAAGCAATGTTGTCGTGCCAAACCCAATCGACTGAAGATAGCTGATGATCTCCTTTGGCCGGAGTAGATGCAGAACCGCCGGAAGAAACAGTTATATCTCCTTTTAACCAGCATTGGTTGACTGTTGTATTGACAGCGGCCGCGGCGGTTGATTTAATGGAGTTACCCAAACACACCACTTCATCTCCGAAAAAGAACCATGACTTTTTTGCACTGATTCCACCAAGAGAAGCATAAGCTTTATCTTCATAAAAATAAGATGTTACTCCATACAAGCCATCGGAAACACCTCCGGCATATCTTGAAGTTCCTTTCACTTCCCATTGTGCGGGTTGAGGGATAGTTGTCAGTTGTGGAGCAGTTACACCCGGTATCCGCGTCCATTGCCAGATTGCAGATATATTGGCATATTCTTCACCTGTCATTCCGATGTTAGTTGCTCCATCGGCAAGAAAATAACCTTTGGTGTTTTCTCCGTTACCGTTTTCATTCCTTGCTGTGCGGTTAGAAACCATCCTAACGTCGAAACTGTATTGGGGAGATGTATATAACGAATAATCGGCACGCCAGAAATGTTTGTGTTTTGGAGATAATCCATAACCAGCTCCCTCTGCTCCTGATAACCGGCTGATTACTTCGTCATATTCTGCCGCATGAGTAGAGTCTAACTCTTTCATAATTTCGACTATCGTAACAAAACCCGATTGATTCAATGCTCCTTGACGGGCAATACCGCGACCGGTGACATTGAAATGGAAATTCTGTCCGCGTATTACAGAGAAATAAGTTTCACGGGTATATTTGCTCAACATATCCAATTTATCCTGAGACATGGCATAAGACGTTCCTTTGGTATATAAAGCAATACGGGCAGTTCCGCCGATAAGTACGTTTCCATAACCTCCGATATATAATTGCTGTCCGTGCTGAAAATAAGAATAATCATGTTGAATACCTTGTGCTGTTGTTAAAAATATCGGATAAAAACATTCATTTACCCCTTTTGTCAAAACAGAAACGTTTTTTGTTAAACAACCGCGGTACACCCAATGCATAGCCACATCCAACTTGTTTGCTCCATCCTGATTAGCCGGATCGCCTCCTGAACTTACCATACGACTGAACAATAAATTTTCTATAGTTGTATTAACAGGTTGTTGCCCGTGACGCATAATGATCAGGATAAGACCTACCCGTTGGGGTGATGCTATTTGTTGATACCACCAGTTCGTACTGGTCGGGTTTTTGTCATACCAACATTGCAATCCTTTTTCAATAGCAGTTTGAATTGTTGAATTTTGATAATAAGTTGCGTTCTCCGTTATATAAGCTAACGCCATTTTCTTTATCCTGTCTAAGTGAGTAACAGGAAACCAGTTAGTTTGACTTCTACTGGCATAATCAATGTCAGACCATGAGCCATCTGCAGCCATTGTTGTCAGCAATGTAGAAACTTCCGCATTAAAATCGGAAATATTACCAATCATTTCATCTTGTTGAGTGTTTTTTATTCGTTCCATTATGATCTCGAAATCGCTTTGAACTGTGGTTACCTGCGACTTTGAAAATACATTGAAAAAAGGAAACAAAAAAATAAAACTCAAAATAATAATTTGCAATTTTGCTTTCATGTATATTATTTTTTAAACATGAATATTATTCTTTAGATAAAAAGTTTCCGGTAAGTTATAGAACCAATTTTTAATTAATCTATTACTAAAATTTTTTTATCTGCTAATAATGCACCTTTTTCATCATACAAAGAAATAATATAAAATCCCTGTTTCATATTTCCCGTACTTTGAATCAATTGATTATTGCCCGGATCAACTTTTACAGAAGTAGTTTCTATTATTCTTCCTACCATATCTGTTACTACGAGTTTCATAGTTTGACCGGAAGAAACCTTTAAATCCACAAATAAAGGAGAGCCTTGTTTTAAAGGAACAGGATAAACCTTTACATCAGTATTAGGATATGATTTATATGAAATAGAATTGGCAACTTTTTTCTCAATAACAATCCTGGGGCGATATTTCACAGCAGAAGATTCTTTTGAATAAAAATATACAAAAGCCTCATTACTTTTCTTGGGTGAAGGAATAGACAGATTAAAAGATAGTGCAGTTTTTCCTTCTGTTAATTGTTGTTTCATAAATGATGTGATATCAAAAGTAACAGAACCGGTATTAGACCCTTGTTGTTGATCTATTATTGCAGACAAAACTGTTGGTTTATTATTCCAACAAAGAGTGTTTTCATTCCATGTTACATTTTCAACCTGCCTTAATTGTAAGGTCGCCTGATTAGCAGCCGTACCTCCTCCACAGGAATAGAAAACCAGACTTACATTATTAATATCATCAGGAGTAATTCCTAGTTCTGCCCAACTAAATCTAATGTATGTTTCCCTGGCATAGTTCTCGCTATCATACTTCACTTCCAGCAATTGAGCGCTTGTCGTTCCATAAGTAGTGCTTCCATTCGTTCCATTTCTGACAAAAGCATCTGCTTCCGGATAAATTAAAATATCATTTTTCACGGGAGGTTCTATGTAATCAGGAGTACTTTGAGAAATCACATACTTTTGTGAAGATCCGGCATAATTACCCTGAGGTAATTTACAAACCAAACCTCGTTTTCCGGTCAATACATTGTTAGTATAACAAATAACTACAGAATCTTCAAGTTGGGTAGGGTCTGCGATTTGAACTTTAACTTGTGTTTTATCCACATCACGTAACATTAAAATACATGGATGATCTGCTCTTATAGAAAAGTCAGCGGTATTAAACCTGGCAGCCTCAAAGAATACCACACCCCAAAGACCCGATTTTGTATTTTCCACAACCTGAACAGTATCACTATTGACATGAATTTTCAAATGATTGGCATTGTAAGTTTCCATATCCTGTAAACTTCTTCCTCCGGCGATGATATAAGCATAGGATTCATCAGTAGGTTTAACTCCATGATTAAACCAAAGTTTAAATATATCCCTACTTATATTTTCTCCATATATGGAAGATATGAGTGTCGTATTATTTGTTGTCCATTTTCCTGTGGTTGCTTTATTGGAAATATTGATGTTTCCACCCTGTGGGAAAATATAAGCCACCTTATTTTGCCACACCCATTGAGGAGAAATACTTGATAAATCTGTTCCGTTTTTAGCCAAAGTAGTTTTATTTCCATTAGTAGATATAGTTACGTCTCCCTTCGAAATACATTGGTTAACTGTCGTATTAATTTGCTCTGTTGCTGAAGATTGTATTCCTGAACCAAGACAAACAACTTCATTATCAAAAAAGAACCATGATTTTTTGGCTGTCGTAGAAACTTGCGGGTCTGTTGCAAGGAAAGCAGTCACACCACAAATACTGTCAGAAACACCCCCTGCATAGACAGAAGCGCCGGGAGTACTCCATTGTACCGGTTTAGGAATACCTGACAATGCTTTTACCGGAGCTGTTACTCCGGGCATGCGGCTCCATTCCCAAACCGCAAATGCATCTACATATTCATCTCCGTCAACATGTATACTCGTTCCTCCATCAGAAAGGAAGTAACCATATATATTTTCAGAGTTACCATTTTCACAACGGTTTACTCTCGGAGAGGTCATTCTCACATCTACAGTATACTTTGAAGATTCGAAAATAGAATATTCATTGCGAAAAAAATGCCTGTGTGAAGTCGTTATTTTCTGGTCGGGTTCAATTTCACCTGTTAAGCGTTTCAGAGCGCCATCATAGAAATCTGCATGCTCCGGTTTCAATGCTTTAAAGTTTTTAGCAATACGTGTCGGAAGCCCGAATAAACGAAGGTTAGCCGATAATTTACGAGGATTTTTTAAATAATTCCAATCATAAGTAATTTCACCCGGACGACTCAGGAAACGACCTGTCGCATTATAAATACCGGTTTTTCCTCTAAATGTTTTAAAATATGCACTTCTTGCAAAAGTATCAATGATAGTTAATTTTGCATCAGGAATTGCATAAGGAGTTCCCGCCGTAAACGTTGCCACATTGGTAACATCATTCAGTAAACCGGTTCCGTAACCTTGTATATATAGCTGTGGAGAATGTTGTGAAAAACAGTCATCTTCTTTCAAACCTTCTATCTTACCGTTTGAATTCATATTATTAGGAAGATGGTAATAAACTCCCTTTTCTACCGCATCCTTCATCATATTTGCATTTTCAGTAAGCGCAGCCCGATACACAAAATGAGTAGAAATGGCAACCCTGTTATATGCTTGTCCCTGAGAACCACTCTGATTATAATTTCCGCCTCCTTTTGCAGAGGTATCCGCCATAATAGAAAGGATTTTATTTTCAGTTACTTCAGATAAAGGAGTATCCCCTACCCTCATTAAAATAAGAATAACTCCCATTTTTTGAGCCGCAGAAACTTGGTGTGCATACCAATCGGGAGATTTCATTCCTGCCGCCCATTTTGTATGCCAAAAAGCCAATGCTTTATCAATATGACTTCCCAATGCAGCGTCATTATAAAGAGCGCTTCCTTCCTTTGAATAAGCTAAAGCCATCAACATAACCCGGTCTAAATGATACATCGGTTGCCAATCCGTATATTGGGAATTCGCATAATTGATATCAGCCCAGGAACCGTCAGCACCAATATCAGAGATATAATCAGCTACATAAGAGTCTAGTATCTCCTTTTCCGGGGCATCTTCCCAGAACACTTGCCGTACTCTTTCCCTAATAGTTTCAAAAACATTATCAGCAGCATGAACTTCCATTACCGGAACAAAACATACCCCGCAAAAAACAAAAAACAAGGTTAAAAATGTTGTCTTCATTATTTCTTAAATTATAATTTTCTGTGTTTTATTTCCTATTTTCAATATATACATACCTTTGGATAACATGCCTATTTGCAAAGAACCTCCTGTAAATTTATTAGAATAAACCTTAGTTCCTTGAATATCATAAACCGACACTTCTGTATCAAAAAAATCTCCTCGTAAATGTATTTCCCTGCCATGCTCAACCCACACATCATAATCATCCTTCAAAGGATTTTTTACTTCATTAGATTGTTGCAATACTTTTTGATATCTCAACAATGCTTCAAGGAAATAATAATCGGCATAGACCAAAGGAACATCTATTTCTCCTCCATGAGGAATGCTTCCTACTGAATGTTTAAGTATGAAATTACCATTTTGCCCATAAGTCGCTTGATATTCAGGAGATGCCAAACTTTCAATCATTTTGATTGCAGAGGCTAAATATTCTTCTTTTTTTGTAAATTCATATAATTCAAACAAAGCTGAAGCAACAATTGCCCCGGCAGAAGCATCCCGATATTTTGACATCGGAAATTCACTCAAACTTTTGGGAAAATTGGCTTCTTTGACTGGCCATTCATTGACATAACCCGGTTGTCCGACATTGAAATCCCAATAAGGTATCATATCTTCCGGGAGATTTGGATGATTCAAAAAGTAATCAACCATTCCACAGGCAGTGGTTAAATATTTCGGATCCTTTGTTTCCCTATAGACCATAGTAAAGCCATAAATGCCCCATGCTTGCCCGCGCGCCCATGTTGAATTATCACTATATCCCTGACACGTAGCCCTATCTTTTACTGCGCCTGTAGAAGTATCATAATCCACCACATGATAAGAACCATAGTCTGCCCTGACATGATTTTCCATTGTCTTATTGGCGTGATTAACAGCTATATCATAATAAGCTGAATTCCCGGAAATTTTAGATGCCGCAAATAACAATTCCAAATTCATCATATTATCAATAATTACCGGAAATTGCCATGTAGTTTTCGGCACATGCCATGAATCCCTGGAGTTCCATGATTCAATACATTGTGTAACCGAATTATATCGTCTGGATAACGATTGGGCGCTTTCAACCAACACGCTCTCATACCACATTCTATCACTGGGATCCAACCTGTTGGCATTACCAAAGCTGCAATAAACCATAAATCCTAAATCATGATTACCGGTAAATGTTTTTAACCCTTCCAGAGAATGAGTCCATTTCAATGCATTATTTTTCCAATAACTATTACCGGTTAATTCATACAAATACCACAAATTGCCGGAAAAAAATCCGCTTCTCCAATCATAAGGTCCGCCAAGAACCCTGCCTCCGGAAGCATTACCAGAAACCGGATGACAACTCAGATTCCAACCAACAGAAGTAATACCGGAAACCATCAGTTTGGTTTGTTTTGCGGCAAAATCAATATTCCGTTCAAAAAATGATTTTTCTGTTTCTTCGGGGTATTCTTCTTTGGTTTGTTTAGTAATGCGGAATGCATAATCAGAATTCCAACCTCCCGGCAACCTGGTTGAAGTGGCACTTATCATACCTTCGGCTGTAACGGAGATACCTTGCTTTCCTAAAGAAGGAATCAGACGAAACTGATTCACATCACTACGCAACAAATGTTGCAAAACATAACACATCGGTTCTGTGGACGTTTTTGTCCCGTTAAGATATCTTCCTGTCGCCTTATTAATAATATACACGCTATCACAAATGGCAGAAGCTCCCGCTTTTTTTACAAATTTCCACCACTGAGAATCAATATCTGCCTCTTCTGTTAAAATTAAGGTATTTCCGGCAGCATTATCTGTTATGGATTGGCCTTGCTTTGTTACAGACTTAATATGATACCAATGAGCCTCCGTTTCCGTACTTAAAGATGGATAACGTTCATTCACTTCTGTTTCCGGAATGAAAATCCAACCCCTGGGCCCCAAAACAGGTAATTCAGGAAATTCCGATACAATAGGGGGAGTATTGTAAGGGGCTGTTCCATTATAAAACTCTCCACCCACCCATGCTCCAAGTAAAGCAGAACCACCATTACCGGTTAATGTCACATAATCATTACTGCCTTCACATAAATTGATAGCAAATGGTGTCCCACTTACTGATGTTGTATAATAACGGTCTGTTTTATAACCCGTTCCACTTCCCAATCCCAATTTATTTTTGGTAGCCTTGTTGACTAGAAAGTATTGTCCGGAAACAGGAGACTGTACAATTTTCCATAATTGGAGAGCCTTATCTCCACTTATATATAAATGTAATGCCTTTACATATTCATTACTATTTCCACGGGAAGATATATAATATCCAACCCTATGAGGTTCGTTATCATTAGAATCAGCCAGATAATTCAACGAATTCTGAATGTAATACCAATATTCATTTACCTCATCAGTGCTAATTTTCAATTCTACAGGCAATTTAGATGCAGCAACTGCTTCCGGAGCTAAAAATTGCAGGCAGCCTATAGGTAAAAAGCCGGCACCAATAAGACAAAAAATTAAACTTAACAGATTATTTCTCATAAAAACCTCTCATTATTTTACATAAATTTTTTCAAGAACATCTCCTATTTTTACGATATAAATACCTGATGCTTGCCTTTCCCTGGGATTTACTTCAATTCCATAAATAGTATACACTCTATATGGCTGTTCGGTTCCTTTCACATAAATTACTCCATCTTCAGCATAGACAAAATACTTATCAGCCTGAATTTTGTTTACTGCATTTTCATCGTTTATTTCTTTTTTTAATATTCTGAACGCATAATCAGAACCCCATCCCCAAGGAGATTGTCCGATTATCATGGAAGTAATCACATCATTTGCTGCAACATATAATCCTGTTTGCATGGCGCCCGGTTCTATTCTGAATTGATTATCATCCGAACGTAATAAATGTTGGAGAACATATTTTACCGGCGTTACAGATGTGACTCCGCCTGCCATTTTCGCAGTACAAATATATCTGCCTGTTGCTTTGTTCACTATATAAATACTATCACAGAATGAAGATGCACCAGGCTGCTTGATAAATTTCCAACATTGTATATCATCATCGGATTGATTTGCCAATTTCAATTTATTTTCATCAGCCACATCATCTATGATCACCTTTCCCGGCCTTGTAGCCGATTCTATTTGATACCAATGTTCAGGATAATCTGTACTCAATAACGGATAACGCCCTTCCATGTCTTCCTGAGATATGAAAACCCAGGCAGCATTACTTTTCACCGGAAGTTCCGGAGATTCGGAAGCTTCAGGAATCGTATTTACTTCATCACAAAAAACAGCCCCATTTCCTTTAGCAATAAGGTAATTTGAGGTTCCATTCACATTCAATACTACAAAACTATCACTTCCGCTACATTTACTCAATCCAAAACTAGTACCGGCTGTTTGAGGGTTTAAGTATAAATTATAATTATCCTTATTGATATCATATCCTAACCTATAACCGGTGGCCTTATTGACAAGATAGTATTGTCCTTTCGTTTCAGAGGCAACAATTTTCCACAATTGATATTCCGTATTACCACTCAAATATAAATTCCATGCATACGCGCGATTATCAGATCCTGTATTCTTGACAGAAAGGTATAGCCCGATTGATGATGCCTCCATCAGGTTTGTAGAATTTGCCAGATAATTAGAAGCATTCTGAATATAATACCAATATTCCTTATTCTCATCACTAAACTTCAAATTGACAGGCAATTCTGAAATTTGTATTTCTGCTTTTATTCTGGTACCATCATAACCAACACCATATACCTGAGGATTTTCGACTTCAAAACTTTCTTGTTTATAAGTCGGATTACCCGATGAATTTACACCATCGGGTACTTGGCGTATTAACCTGAAATCGGGTTTAGACGCAACAAATACCAGGTTGCCTTTATCATCAAACACTTCATAGGCAACAACATTTTTCCAACCCCTCATAGAGAAGAAATTCCCTCCTCTCATTGCAACACCTGCTTCTATCGGCTTTCTGTTTGCAAATATTTCCCAATTGGAATCATCTATGTATTCAAGGCACTTGTATACAGGTTTTGCTCCATGTCCCGCATTAATAGAAGTGGTTGTATTAACCCAACTGTTGGTTAAATTCACTGTGAAATTTGAATAATCGCCAATATGAACATTATTCATCGGCTCATAAAAACCCCATGCTTTAAAAAAATCAGATAAATCTTCTTTCAACAATTCACAGCAAAGACTTGTGAATTGTAACGAAATTTGCCCGCTTTGAGTAGATGAATCTAAATCCGGACGTTCTCTGATTTTTTCAAAAAGATCATTATAAAAATCCGGGTAATTTTTTACATAAGTCGAATATAAATACAACTGCCAGAAAGGTACCAACCTGTTAAATTCTCCGGGGGCTAACATAAAAGGTATTTTATATCCTTCAGACGGAAGAATAATCATATTATAGGCATTTTCATAATGATTATTCCTGTTATTGCTAGGCCTGTCTGTATATAATTGACTTTGTTTCCATAATTTGGTTTGCACATATATTGAAAATAAGTTATTGGAAACCTCTGCCAGAGCCGCCCATTTAAATCCCGGACGAGTTTGGTTCTGATGCCCCAATTCATGTGCAGGTCCCCAAACTTCTTTGCCTCTCAATGACTTCACACTGCACAATGTTTCCATTGTCTTTATATTGTAACCGGTATGATCACCTGCTGCATACATATAACTGGGTGAATAAGAAACACTAAGGTAGTGCCTGTTTGCAGGATTACGATCAGGATATTTAAAAAAGCCCAGCAGTTCCCGTTCCAGATAAGAAATAGAATCCAGTACCGAAACCAAACCTTTTCCATCTTTCGGACAAAAAGTTTTATATGAAGCAACCGGAAATGTCGCATGGCTGTAGATTCCGACAATATCCATAAATTTACTTTTGGCTCCATTCAATAATTTCTGCCAATCTTGATTCGAGTGGCGGGCGCCATC
The DNA here is from genome assembly GCA_031553415.1 of Bacteroidales bacterium. Taxonomy (GTDB): domain Bacteria; phylum Bacteroidota; class Bacteroidia; order Bacteroidales; family Azobacteroidaceae; genus JAIRVZ01. The sequence goes on from JAVBLO010000016.1 coordinate 81,690, forward strand.
AAAATATCCGTTCACATAACCCGTAGCAAAGTGAATATCAATGGGAGAAGGCATCTGCTCACGTTTGCTGTTAAGATGATACATTACATATATCAAACCTTGTTTGGATACCCTGAATTTATTTATTCCTGTTGATAAAGGATAGTCAATTTTATCGCCATATCCATCTTGCTTTTCGGCTTCTTTATCTAAATTAATCTGGCGTAAATAAACGGTCTCTCCCTTTGTATCACCGACCAACACCACCAAAGTATCACCTGCATTGGCATACATACCGGTTACATTATCAAGCCAGTTATAACCATTGGTTTTATTTTCCAAAGCCATGACATTAGGCTTCAGATAAGCTTTATATGATTGAACTCTAAATTCAAAAGGATATTCTTTGTTGAACATGGCTAATGCCATATTCCTGAAAAATTCATTTTCTATATCTTGGATTTGATTAACCGTCACATCCGGTTTTAATCCTGAACATACGTTATCTGTAAAAACATCAGGAATAGGAGTTGTTGACGAAATTAAACTTGTATTTCCGGGCTTATATTCATTTATCGACATGGAAGCCGCATGAATGTTAGATACCGGAAATAAAATATAAATTAAAAGAATGATAATCAGAGTAAAAAGAGTATTTGTTTTTTCCATTTAAAAAGAAGATATATGTTAATTTGATATTAAGATTCAGGAAAAGAACGGGATTAAACCTTAAAACTCCTGATAGAAGTGTTTAATCCCGTACAATATATTAGATTGATTTTACTTAACTAAAACTTTAGCTGAAGCATTACCTATTTTCACAATATAAACGCCGGGTAACTGTCTTGTGCCAACATTTACCTCAACACCATAGATAGTATAAACCTTAAATGGTTTATCAGTACCTTTTACTTTGATATATCCATTTTCGGAATAAGCAAAACAACCATCCGGGAAAGTTTTCTTAATGGCATTTTCATTTTGTTCATATTTCAAAATGCGGAAAGCATTATCTGTACCCCATCCACATGGAAGAATATCCTCTTCTGTTATAGAACCATCTGCTTTGGCTCTTAAAGCCGGTTTCAAACTTTCCCGAGATATACGGAATTGATTGTCATCATTACGCAACAAGTGTTGAAGCACAATTCCCCTGGGTTCAGCTATAGTTGAAACACCGGCAATATAACGTTTGGTAGCCTTGTTAATAATATAAACACTATCACAGAACGAAGTAGCATTCGTTTGTTTTACAATCTTCCATAATTGAGCATCTGCATCTGTGGTTTTATAATCAATTTTTAAAACGTTGGAAGCAGAAACATCATCATACAATACTCTTCCCTGTACTGCAGCCTCAATGTAATACCAAACTTCTTTATTCGCATCGCTAAATTCCGGATAATAAATATCCATATCTGCTTCAGGAATAAAAATCCAACCACGAGGACCTTTTACAGGCAGTAATGGATTCTCTGGAGCAAGAGGAACAGTATTATAATTACCACTTCCGTTATATAATCCTCCGCTTGCCCAACCTCCTAACAAATATGTACCTCCATTTGATTTCAATGTTACATAATAATTAGACTGCTCACATTTATTAATTGTAAAAGGTGTTGCCGATTCCAGTGTTGTATAATAGCGTGTCGGATCTTGAGAAGCAGCAGTAGAACCAAACCCCAACTTGAAATCATTGGCTTTATTCACCAAGTAGTATTGCCCTTTTATCGGTGCTTCAATAACTTTCCACAATTGATAATCTCTGTTTCCACTTGTATAAAGGTTCCATACTTTTGCCTGGTCAGTTGTTCCTGTTGAAGAAATAAAAGAACCGACACGAAGACCTTCTCCTGCGGCAGAAGCAACATAATTAATTGCATTTTGAATGTAATACCAATATACATCATCTCCCTCACTGACATTTAATCCTCCCGGTAAATCAGAAATTTTTATTTCAACTTTTACTTTAGTACCATCCCATGCAATTGCATAAACTTCAGGATTTGCAACATCAAAAGCCTCTTGCTTATATTCGGGGTTTCCACTTTCATTAAGTTTACCTGTCGGCACCTGGCGAATGAGTTTAAACTCCGGTTTTGAAGCAATGAATACCAACTTGCCATTGTCATAAACTTCATAAGCTACCGCGTTTTTCCAACCTTTCAAAGAAAACATATTTCCACTCCTTGTGGCTGTTCCCGGTTCTATCGCTTTTTTATTGATGTATATGTCAAGGTTACCTTCATCCATATATTTAATTGCATATACAGGTTTTGTTCCACATCCGGCGTTAAGCGTTTTAATGGAATTAGCCCAACTATTAGTTAAGTTCACTGTATAACTTGAATAATCACCAATATGAACATTTTCCATTGGTTCATAAAAATTCCATGCAGCAAAAAAATCCGAGAGATCTTCATGCATAACCTGAGAACAATAATTCGTAAACATCAAAGAAATCTGGCCGCTGGAAGTAGCTCCATCCATGTTAGGCTCTACTCGTATTTTTTCAAAAAGATCATAATAAAAATCAGGTTGATTTTTTACAAAAGTCGAATATAAATACAACTGCCAGAAAGGTGTCAACCTGTTAAATTCTCCGGCAGCTAACATGTGAGGGACTTTATAATCATTATTACCTTTTTTCGTAGGAACCATAATCATGTTATAGGCATTTTCATAATGGTTATTACGACCGGTACTTGGTTTATCCGTAAACAACTGGCATTCTCCAAACATCTTTGTCTGCACGTATGCTGAAAATAAGTTATTGGAAACCTCTGCCAAAGCCGCCCATTTAAAACCTGGCCTGGTTTGGTTTTGATGCCCAAGTTCATGAGCCGGTCCCCATACTTTTTTACCTCTCAAATTACTTAAACTACACAAAGAACCCAATGTACTCACATGATAACCCGTATGATCCGTTGCTGCATACATATAGTTCTGGTATACAACACAAAAATATTGCCTGCTTCCCGTTTGACGGTTAGTATATTTAAAATGCCCCATCAATTCTCTTTCCAAATAAGAAATAGAGTCCAATGCTGAAATCAAACCTTCTCCATCTGTCGGACAATAAGTTTTATATGAAGCAACCGGAAATGTCGCCTGTGAATAATTGCCCCTGATATCCAGAAACTTACTTTTAGCATTGTCTAACAACTTTATCCAATCATTATTTTTATGACGATTGATATCAAAATATCCATTGACAGCTCCTGAAGCAAAATTTATCTGAATAGGAGCCGGCATCACTGCACGTTGGCTGGCAAGATGATACATCACATATATCAAACCTTGTTTGGATGCTCTGAATTTATTTATTCCTGTTGATAAAGGATAGTCAATATTATCTCCATAACCATCTTTTTTTTCGGCTTCTTTATCTAAATTAATCTGGCGTAAAAAAACGGTTTCTCCCTTTGTATCACCGACCAACACCACCAAAGTATCACCTACATTGGCATACATGCCGGTAACATTATCAAGCCAATTGTAAGAACTGATTTTATTTTCCGCAGATTTGATTTGAGGAGTCAGATATGGATCATAAAACTGAACCCTGAACTCAGTTTCATAGGTCTTATCATGCATAGCCAAGGCCATGTTTCTAAAAAAATCATTCTCTATATTTTGGATTTGGCTAAGAGTTACTCCATCTTTTAATCCTGAACATACGTTATCTGTAAAAACATCAGGAATTTGAGTTGAGGCGCTTACATTTTTTGTAAATGCAGGCACATACTCATTGGTAGCCTTTGAAGCTGCCTGCACACTGAAGAAAGAAAGAAAAAACATGCATACAAACAATATGCAAAAATGCAAAAATTTACTTAATTGTTTCATCGGGTATTAATTAAGACTTTATTATTTAACATCTCACCATCATTAAAATAAATGAGAAAAATTAAAAAAAGGAAGTATCCGGTTGGAAAATCCAACCGGATACTTAAGAAATTCTATTGAACAACAGAATCTAATGTATGAACATTCGGATTAACCGTTTCCGTACTACTTACCGTTTGTAAAGTAAACTTATATTCATCACCGGCATTAACCACATCGCCATAAGCCAGAGTTGAACCTTTATCATCAATCCTGGGAATCTGGAACGTATTGGCATAAACACTGACTAACTGAACCATATCCTTTTGCTTATTAGGATCATAATATTTAATCCTGACATATAAATAGGCAGAATCCTGAGGAACCTCCCAATGAAGCAGTAATTTACCCGCTTGTGAATTGTCAATTGTAGGATTTAATATATCACTTGGAACAACAGTTTCTCCTTTGTCTTCACAACAATAAAAAACACAAGCGACCAACAATATAAAAAATATATTCAAAACTTTTTTCATCTTTATTTCTTTTTGAATTTATATATGAGTTTATTAGAAATAACCGGGGTTTTGCTTCAAAGAAGGGCTGTTATCAACATCATTCTGAGGAATAGGCATCAAATAATGCGCCGGCTTAAGAAACTTACGGGGACTTACTAATATTGTCTTTTTGAAAAAATTAGCATCATCAACTCCTGATATGTTCATGCCGTAAAGTGAAACATTGAAATATTTAGTACCCAATAACCACCTGCGTACATCATAAAAACGCTGATTTTCCATATAAAATTCAATAGTTCTTTCCTGACGAACAATCTGACGCATCTTTGCTTGTGTCAGAGTTTTTCCGGTAGGAGCCCACGCTGTATCAATGTCAGGCACGCCCGCACGACTTCTTACTTTATTGATCCACACTTTGGCTTCCTCTAATTGGTTACATTCAATCAAAGCTTCTGCATAATTCAAATACAACTCAGCTAAACGGATAATGGGCCAGTGATATACCGGACGGTTATCTGTATTAGCTGATGTACTCACCCATTTATACATATATGAAACTCCTTTTTTATTCAGATAACCCGTTAAAGAATAGTTATCGGAGCGGCCTTTGAATCCATGGAAATCATTCATCCTGTATTGCGTTTTAATTCTCCAACCATCCACATAAGTATTTGCAGTTTTATCAGTTTCCGGGTTCGAATTTCTATCCATTTCATAATATCCGTTATGGAACGAAATCCATGAATAAAAACGAGGTTCCCGGTGCATGTGTAAATTCATGGTAACACCTTCTCCTATTTCAAGGTTAGCAACATTATAATCTGCAGGCATGGCAGAAAATAAGTACCTATCGGAATAGTTGAAAGCAGGATCCTCATCTATCGGCAATCCATTTTCCGTATAAAATGCTTCAACAATAGCCAGAGTCGGGGCAATGGCATTCCATGGACGACCGGCAGAAGCTCTGGGGGCCGAAGCTCTTTGAAAACCTCCGTCTGCCACTTCCCGCCTTGTTTCCTGCCAGATAAGTTCTTTGTTATATATATCACAAAAAGTCATCCGGGTAGCTTTATATACCTCATTTTTTATAGGAAAACCATCAACATTGCTAGTGTATTTAGTATATAAAGTATATTTAGGACTCCCACTTTCTGCTACATCAATAGCGTTTTTACATGCTTCTGCGGCTTTTACCCATTTTTCCTGACTGAAAGTAGTGCTTATCAACTCTTCGCCATTTAAATTTCGGAATGCTTTGTATTCATTTGAAACATCATCTCCTTCAACCACGCCGGCTCCATCGCCTACTGGTAGAGGTTTACCTCCATTAAATAAAGGAGACGCCGCATACAAATACATCCTTGCCCGGATAGCCTCAACAGCTACACTGTTGATGCGACCCAAATTCAAATTGCTTTGCTCTCTGGGAAGCGCTTGTTTTTGCGGATCTGAAGCTAATTTATAACTTAACGCTTCATCAAATTTTGCAGAAATAAATGCAACACATTCATCATACGTACTACGCTCCGGCCACTCTTCCATTGGCAAATCTAAAGCCGGAAGTGAATTAAAAAGAATCGCAGGTCCATAAATCCTCAATACTAAATAATGGTAATAGCCCACCAAAAAAGTAGCTTCTGCTTTATATTGTTGTCTTTCATCCAGATTCATATTAGGCGTCTTGTCTATATTTTCAAGAAGCAAATAACTCTGCCTGAGCCCCTGATAAAGCTGATTCCAATAAGTCACACCCGGCGAAGTCGGGGTATAATTACCCTCTGTCATAGTCTTTTGCTGGGAAAGGAGAGAAAGAGTTTCATCATTACTAAGCATATCCAGCGAATTACCCAAACGGAAATTAGGCAGGTAACCATAGCAAGAATATAAATACCGTTTAGTGGTTTCCGGAGTTTTGAAAGCATCTTCTTCTGTTGCCAATTCATCAGGTACTATATCCAAATAATCTTCACAAGCACTGAAAAGTGGCAAAATGAATAAAAGAAATATATAATATTTTAATTTCATATTCAATATTTTTTTTTATATGAGTACTTATATTTTTATTTGAGCACCCAAATTAAACATAATTTGAGTAGGATATTTGAATCCCGCACCGCCACCTTGTTCCGGATCCCATAACTTAAATTTGGAAATAGTAAGTAAATTGGAACCATTCACATAGAATCTGCATTTCTTATAGGTATAGCCAATTTCAGCATTTTTCAATTTCAAAAATGAAGCATCTCTCAACCAATAGGTAGATGCATTGGTGGTATTAGCTCTATCTTGCTTGGTCAACGCCGGATAAGAAGCATAAATATCCTGATTATCAGGATTATAACGACTATCCGCCACGAATTGCAAGACAGATCTCGTTGTAGAAGTACCAAATGGATGGAAACCCGACATCATCAATGAAGTTTGTCCGACTCCCTGAAAGAAGAACCCAAAATCAAATTTTTTATATTGCGCATTGGCTCCAAATCCATATACAATTTGTGGCTTCGTCGGGTATCCTATATCATATACCTTGTCTTCACTTCCGATTTTTCTGTTTTTAACTCCATTTACGTCCTCTATATCTTTATATTTGATATCTCCCGGTAGTATCGTACCGGATTGCTCCGGACTATGTTTAATATCGGCATAGTCAATAAAAAGGCGTTCCGCTATATACATCTGTATTTGATTCACCGGATATCCCACTTGGGATAAATTCGGATATAATGCATAAGGAGATTCGTCTTGGGCTAAAATTTTATTTTTAGCGTATGTAAATGTACCTCTTGCAGAAATAAATAAATCTTTATTCAATTTTTTATCGAAAGTAAGAGATAAATCCAACCCTTTATTTTCAACTTCCCCAAGATTACCATACACATCAGTCTTACTTGTTCCGAAAAATGCCGGAATAGTTCGCCTCTTCATAAAAATATTTTCCCTGTGTTCTTTAAATACATCAACAACCAATGAAAGATTATGAAGAATTTCCATATCTAAACCTACATTAATTTTAGTTCCGACTTCCCAGGTAATATTATTATTCTGAAAACGGTCATAAGTCGGACCTTTCATCGTCAATTTACCATCTTCTGTTAAACCTGTTACAAATTCAGGAGATTGTTGCAACTGTACTATCGCCATATACACGAAACGCTTTTGCTCAGCGCTAAAGGCAGCACCAATCTGGTCATTACCGACTTTGCCCCATGATCCGCGCAATTTCAGGTTGGAAATAATATGTTTCAAATTTTTCCAATACCCTTCTTCACTTATGATATAACCCAAGCCTACGGACGGGAAAAAACCAAAACGGTGACCAGGAGCAAAGTTTTCACTACCATTGTAACCGGCATTGAATTCAACTAAATACTTGGAATCCAACGAATAAGTCGCACGTCCGGCCCAACCTAATTTTCTCTTTGGCAAAAGATTGATAGACATAGTATTACCTGTTCCTTCACTTGTATTTTCGTTGGCCCGGGGAAAGTTCATCTCATACTCTTCCTGGTTGTATAGCAATAAACCTGAAACGCCATGGCGTTTATTGAATGTCCTTTCATAATTTAATGAGGCCTGCAAATATATTGTACGACCACCATCAGCAGTAACAGCAGCAGGTGCCAAAACTATAGGCGCTGGTGCTTTGTAAGGAGCCAAGGCATAACTTTCCAACATGTTGTTTGAATCAAAAGTGTAACCGGCAGAATTTGCAGGAGAGATGTAATATCTATTGGCTCCGGCCTCTCTTTTAAAACCTCCGACTGCATTACTCCTAAAAGAAGCCATCAATTTAGCGGAAAGTCCCGGAGTAACCATTTTAAGATCCTGATCCAAGTCCATGTTAATAATGAGATTGGTTTCAAATTCACTGTTATATCCTTTCACCAACTGGGCAAGCGGGTTAGGATTTGCATCGGTTTGTCCTTCTCTGGCTCCCCATGCTGTCCATTCTCTTTCGTTTGGTTCGCGTGGATCATCATTGGGGAAAAAAGCAGGAAAATCCACGGGATTAGAATTCATTACATTACTAAACACACTACCAACACTAACCGAAGGGCCTTGAACTTTGTTCATACGTGCATTCATTTTTAACCCTACTTTTGTTGTGTTGGATAACTTAGCAGTGAGGTTATTCTGGAATGAAAACCGCCAAACATCTATATTATTATCGAAAGAGAAAAATTCTTTACTTCTGTTTTTTAACATGCCACTCTCATGATTGATAGTGGCACTTAGAAAATATGTAATACTTGAACTTCCTCCTCGAACATTCAAATTCGCATTTTGATAATAAGAATAGTTATTGAACAATTCTTTATACCAGTCAACATTAGGATATAATAAGGGATCCCAGCCATCGCGTGTTCTGGTTATTTTTTCATCCGAGTACAAAGTAGCAGACTCTTGCCTGTATTTGACAGCCTCATTATACAAATTCATATAATCTACCCCTCCTACTATCTGAGGAACTTTTGTAGGAGTATTGATTGTAGTTTCGAATCTCGCACTGATACTTGGTTTTAACTGATCCCTACCTGTTTTGGTAGTTATAATCATAACGCCATTTGCTCCCCTGGTACCGTAAAGAGCCGATGTGGTTGCATCTTTTAATATAGAAAATTGATCAATTACTTCCGGGTCAATCGCATTAAGGTCGTCCATGGTAATCTGCACACCATCAAGAATAATAAGTGGAGCTGTTGCTCCTTCATTAAAGGTTGAAACACCACGAATCCAAAAATCGGCAGCGTCAGCTCCAGGTTGTCCTGACCTTTGAACAGCAATCACACCAGCCAATCGTCCGGCAAATCCTGTAGACAACTGAGCGGAAGGCACTTTCAATTCTCCGGGTTGGATTGTTTGCACAGCGCCTACCACACTTGCTTTTTTCTGAGTAGTATAACCTGTTACTACAACCTCAGCTAATTCCTGATCTCCTTCAATCATGGTGACATTCACAATTTTCCGGTTTCCGGGCTGTTGTTTTTGTGTAGTGTATCCTAAGTAAGTAAATACTAAAGTTGAACTTGTATTCGGAATGGCTATCGAGTAGTTTCCATCTATATCGGTTACTGTACCGACAGATGTTTTATCTACACTTACATTTACCCCTATCAACACCTCTCCCTTAGCATCTGAAACATTTCCCTTAACGATAATTTTTCCTGCATCCTGGGTTTTAACTTGTTGATTAGATTCTTTTTCATATATAACAACCTGCCTGTCATTAATTTTATAAGCCAATGAATGAGCTGGCAGAGTTTTGTCTAATATCTCTTCTAATGTTTCATTTTTTGCGTTAACAGATACCTTTACATTTGCTTCGTTCTTGTTTTTATACAAAAAAACATAATTACTGTTTTTTTCTACACTAGAACAAAATTCTTTGATGCTGACATTGTCTAAATTAAGAGTAAATCTGGCCGATTGGGAATGCAATGTTCCGGCAAAAGCCGAATTTATCCCGACAAAGAAAAGGCCAATGAATAACCTTATTGTCAATGATAAAGTAAAGGCATTAGATTTTTTTTGTTTCTTCATATAAAATGTTTTTCGTTTTTTAATAGTAATTGCTACAGAGTATCTTTTTCTTTCCAAAAATTTTAAAATTGTGTTTAGAGTTATTATTAGAAGGTATGTTTCATAGGCATTTATTTTTTAATGTTTTTACATGATACTATTATGGAATCTTTTTTTACTTTGAAAACAACCGGATCTATCAGGGATAAGGCGTTCAATACATCGGTCACGCTATCAGTCAATACGATCTTTCCACCGGAATTAGTTGCAACATCTTTCCCTTCGAAAAGCAGATTGGTGTTATAACGCCGGGCTATTTTTTTCAATAAGACAGATAATGGTTCCCCGTTTAATCTGATCACATCATCTTTCCAACAGGTATAAACATCTGCATCTACTCCTTGGCTGATGGAAATATGATTGGATTCCGCTTTCAGATACTCGCCCGGAGCAAGCTCGTTTATTTTATTGTTCACATTTACTTCAACTTTTCCATTTACCAATACTACTTCCGAAAAAGTATTATCCTGATAAGAATTCAGATTAAATGAAGTTCCCAATACTTTAACTTCTACTCTGTCTGTCTTTACAAAAAAAGGTCGCGATTCATCGGGTTTAACTTCGGCATACACTTCCCCTTCAACATAAAGTTTCCTCTCTTTATCATCAAATTTCTTTGGAAAAATCAATTTGGTTCCTGAATTCACCCAAACTGAGGAACCGTCGTTCAGACAGAGTTGCAACAACTTACCATAAGGAACTGACAGGCTGATATTATTGGCGGCAATATCGTTGCTGCTAATTTGGATTTTTCCATTGTTAACAGATATTCCCCCATCTTCCTGTTGTTTGATTATTGTCCGGTTTTTATCAATACATATCAATTGTCCGTCACCGATATTCAACATGATAAGCCTTTCATCTAACTCCATTTGGGACAGGAGTTCTATTTTTTCATTATCGTTTATAGAAATATTCTTATCTGAAATTAAAAATTTCCCGCCTAAAAAAGCTAATAGCAGAGAAGCTGCTATGGAAAACCAGGAAACAACAAATTTTCTTCTTTTTGCAAATTTTATTTTGTTTTGCAATTTTAATAGTTCGTCTGCTATAGTCTCTTCTGTAATCTGAGCCGGTTTCAATTTCAAAAAATTTACTAACAAACTGGCATCTTCCATTAATGCCTGTTTATCCGGATTGGCACATATCAACTTCTCCCATTCATCCGCCAACAGGAACCTGTTTTTGGCCACGGCGATAAATGATTCATCCTGAATAAAATCTCCTATATGATTGTAACTATATCTGGTATTATTCATAAAAAACAATATTCATAAATTTTTCCGAATTAGTATTAATTATCAAAACGATACCCCCTAATACAATCGAAAGTCATTTTTATAATGCTTTTAAATGTTAATAAAATATAATTCGTGCATTTTTTTATTCAGGAGGATTTATTTCAAATGGATACATTACTACATAGGAGGTCGCATCGGGCTGATAACCAGCAAAATGAATAAAAATCATATTATTTTCATAGAAAATATGATTTTCTTCCGGCTTTGTGTAGAAAGATTAAGATGCTCTGACCAGATGGTAAAGATTATGACGCACTGGACGGAATGTTTACAAATAAAAGTATCAGAAGAATAAAAGTATTGGTAAATCCTTTGTCTCTTATTTTTTGAAAGCTCTGAGATAAAAGATTACGCGCAGTTTGTTCCGTAATATCCATAGTAAGGGAAATTTCTTCAAAAGTCATTTCTCTGAAAAAACGTAAATACACTATTTCTCTTTGGCGGGTAGTAAGTACAGACAACATTTCATCTATCTTCTTTTTGACTTGTTGTCTATCTTCTTCTTCCACAAGTTTATCTTCTATGGTGTAATCAAATTTGAATGAATATGAATTATCTTGAAGCGGAGATGAGAAAACATTTTTTTTATAAACATTTAACAGTTTATTTTTTAATGCTTTGAATAAAAAAGCCTTTGAAGTTTGTGATTCTGTGATCATTTGTGGTTTTGCATATAATTTCAAAAACATGTCTTGGATACAATCTTTGACTTCAGAATCTGAGAATCCCAAATTAATGCCATAATCATATAATTCAGGATAACAAGATTTATACAGAGTAGTGAAAGCGTCCTCATTGCCAAGAACAAAATCATTCCACAAAGAAGGTATTAATTGCCTCATACTAAGTTAAGCAATAGATTAATTTTTATGATCAAAGTTACTAAAACTTCAGATAGTGAATCTCTTTCTCATGAACCAAAGCATTCGGCAAAGATATGATAAATTAAAGAGATTTTTTTCATTTTATACAATTACACTTAGATAAAAAGAGAATCCGTCACACAAAATTGTTTGGCAAGGATTGCAATAGCATACCCTGTAAGTGTGTTTTTACTTTAATTCTTCTCCTATGTCCGGAAGAATATCTGTTTTCATTTTTATTTGTTTTTTAATATTTATTAATATGGAAATTGGTTCTTTATTAAAAAATACCTTATATTTGCACCTGTATAGAGTATTATTTCTTTCCTGAAATTTTAAGGTTGTAACCTAAACAACCAAGGGTTTTGTTTTGGTCTTAAATCAAATAATTTTGTCAGGCCCCCGTTAAATGCCGTTTTCCGGCGCTTTTAACAATCTAAATTCCAAACTATCTTGTCTGATTTTCAATTTTATAATAAGACAATGATATGCTTTTATTACAAATATAACATTATTGTATTCTGATTTTCCTATTATTCTTAAACACCATGTAAAACAATTACAGCAAATATTGTTCCGGGTTTAAGATGTAGTGGAATTAAAATTTATATCTCATGAAAAAAAAATATCTATTATTAATAAGTATTTTCGTTGTATGTTTCTCATTTTTCAGTTTGCAAACAAAAGCAGAAGATAAAGGTGCATTTCCTGCAGGAATAGGTGTTCAACCCGGTGAATGGTATTATATACAAAGTTCAATGTCAGCCGGTACCTCTATCTCTGAAGCCAATAGAATTGGCCGTTACCTCACTTCTCAGGGCGCAGAAAAACAAGCTTTAACATTCAGTTTATATTCTGAAGGACAACGCGACTTGCAATTATGGAAAATTGAAGCTGACGCAGCAAACGGCAGCGATCGTTTTTTCATTATCAACAAAGCAACAGGTTTTAAATTGAGTTTAGGAACCGGTACAGAAAAAGCAGCTGAATTAGCCACAACTAGCGTTAGAAATCTCCCCAGTAATGATGATAACGGCAGTGGAAATTATACAGACCGCTATTATACTTCTGCAACAACAAACACTTCTTTTAAGATTGAAACATTCCAGGGAACAGATTATCCTTGTGCTATTATCTATGGACAATCGGCAAATTTCCTGGCAGCTCAAAATGATAAAGGTGGACTTCAAGATGCTTCAGGAACTAACAATCCTCCATCAGATCCGACTCTACCTCCGCACACTGCACGCGCCTGGATGTTCATTCCGCAAAGTGAAGTGGATAACCGTTACAATGTTATGTCTACAGCTACTGAAACTAAATGGTACCAAATAGAATCTGTACTTTATCCGGGTAAAGTGTTATATGAAAACGATGGTGTTGTAGCTGTAAAAGATAAAGACAATGCAGATAACACTCAATTGTGGAAGTTTATGCCAACAACATCAACTACCGGTGGGGGTAATGTGTATATCGTCAATAAATCAAAAGGAACTTACATTCAGAATCCGGGCTTAACAAACAACGCAGGTTTGCTTACCGCACCATTTGATTCGCAATGCACCCTTCAGGATTTATTGCGTACAGACAACACTATACAATTCAGAATAAGTGGAGGATTCTCTATAACCGGCACCGCTAATGCATGTGCTGTATTGGCCGAAACAGAAGCTGTAAAAGTATCTAATGCTACCAACTCTGCAGGATTCGGATATGGCTCTGCTTATGCATTTCATTTGAACTTTGTATCTACCGGCAACAGTATTAAAGGAACTTCTGTTGATTCTTTCGAAGTTTCTGCTGAAAACGGTTATATTACAGTAAGCGGAACAACCGATACTTATAAAGTTTATACAATTTGTGGTGTTGAAGTTAACCCTGCTGCTAAACAAGCAAACGGAATCTACATCGTAAAAGTTGGCAACACTTCTAAAAAAGTGTATGTAAAATAATTTGAAAACCGGTGCAGACAAAATCTGCACCGGTTTTTACAAAATAACTAACACTACTAATTAAGAAATAAAAAAAATTATAATTCATGAAAAAACTTTTTATCTTTATATGTTGCAGCATCTTGCTTTCTACAGCTTGGGCTGTTACTCAATTGGCCGGTGAACCGGTAAAAAAACAAAAAGCGCCAAGTGCTACGATGGCGGAGATTACAGTGGCTACTCCAGGTGCTTGGAACATTCCGTCTACTTGGTCGGGAGGGACTTTGCCTGGAAGTGGAGATATAATAAGTTTTAGTACTAATACACTTCTTGCAACAGCCGCTGCTGGTACAGTTTTTGAACTTGGTCAACTTAAATCAACAAGCGGAATAGCCGCAATAGCAATGTCTGGATGTACATTAAATCTATATGGAGTATCTGATGGAACAAACAATGTTGCGCTTAACCTGACTGGAGGAAGTATGAGATTTGGACGTACAGACTTTGGCAGTACTGCTACTTATTCTGAAATTGGAGCGGTTGTAATTAAGAATAATCAAGTATGGCATTCTACAAATGCTACTAAAGATAATACCTCCTTTTATGGAGGAGCTGCAGCCGGATTCAATTTAAGCAACTATACTATTACTAAAACAGGAACAGGATACGCTCAAATTAGTGGTGGCTTTGATGTAAAAGATGGAAAATTTATAATTTTAGCAGGAGGTTTGTGTCAGCAATCAGGAAATAGTAAAAATACTACCAGTACTAGAGTTGATCATGAAATTAACTCTACAGGTACTCTTTTGATACAGGCAAATACTAAGACTGTTACAATTTCCGGAGGAACTACCACTTTAAACGGAGGAACACTTTCTTTTCAGGCTTCTGGTGGTATTTCATTTGGTAACAATATTGTTTTAGGAGCTGCAAGTACGATAATATTCAATGGAAGTAGTTCTGCTACCCTGAATTCCCCAATTTCCGGCTCTGCTGATTTAACTATTAATTTACCAGGAACTGGAACATACAACAGTACAGCAGTCAACACTCACACAGGAAAAACAATTTTAACCGGTGCCGCCGGAAGAGCTTTCAGCGTAAGCGGTATAAGTCCACTCGCCAATGGAGGCTGGGATGTTTCATTAGCAACACTCAATTTAATAAGTGGAAGTAAAATAGCAATTGCTGAAAATAAAGAATTTAAAGTTAACAGCGGAACTGTAAATGCAAATGGAACGATTATCAACTCGGGAACAATTAATTTAGCGGGAGGTACTCTAACAATTGACGCAACAGCAACATTATCGAGTTCAACAGGTAGTATAACATTAAATGGAGGTACGCTTAGTGTGCCTTGCAATAAGGAATTAACTGCAAATGAAATTTCAATAATTAATCCGACCACTCTAAATGTAACCTCTATTCCGACAACAGCAGCTAATTATCCGTTATTGACAAAAACATCCGGTACATTTACATCAGCAGATCTTGCTAAAATAACCGTAACCGGAGTGGGTGGTCTTACAAATTATGTAGCTCAATTAGGACTTTCAACAGACCAAAAAACTGTTATCCTTAAAATTATTGCAGCTGCTGATGTTCCAAGCAAAACAATGAAAATAATTGAGGGTTCAACAGCTCTTGACAGTCAAATAAGCTGGGCATGGCAAGAAGATGAAACAGAAACTCCAGGTGATGATACAGTTCCTAGCAATAAAGACATTGCAGTATTAGATGACAACCATTTATCTGGCCCTACAGATTTCACTACGGGTTCTGACCTTTATTGGGGACGTATTCATTTAAAAAATGATGAAGCATACATGCATACTATTAATGGAGGTACAAAAATTTTGAATCTGTATGGAGTTGAGGGTATAGCGATGAATATTGATGGAGCCGCCCAGTTCAATTTTACTTTTGGAGGCGTGAATATAATGAATGACCAAACATGGAATTCATCCAGTTCCTCTACTGCGGCAAATAATATGCAAATACAAACTAATACAGCAGGTACTCCATTTGATTTAAAAAACAATACTCTTACAAAAACCGGTACAGGCATACTCCAAATTACTAGTGGATTTACGTTAAAAGATGGAGCGGTCGTTGTATCCGGAGGTACGTTAATCATACAAGGAGGAAATTCAAGAATTACTACATCTACAAATGTAGATTACACTGTTAATACAGGAGGAGTATTACATTTTCAATCAAACAGTGGAGCTGTTACATTCGGATCTGGTGTGACAACAACGCTCAATGGTGGAAAATTGAAATTTTATAGCGGCGTAAGTAGTATTGCGTGTGGAGCCAATATTTCTTTGAATGCTTCAAGCACAATTGAAAGTAGTTCTTATCCAGCAACCCTTTCTGGAAACATAACAGGAGGTGAAACTGCAGATTTGAATTTTAATACTGGAAAAATAACACTTTCCGGAGCAAATTCTTATAAAGGGATAACTAAATTGTCGGGTGCTAACTTAACAGTACAAGGAAACCAATCTGCAGCTGATGGAGGATGGAATATTACATCTACATCAGCTATAGCTACACTTGAAAATGGCAGCACTATTGCCGTTGCATCAGGTAAAGAATTCAAGTTAGCAAAAGGAACAGTTAGTGCTAACGGAACAATCGACAACAGCGGAACATTCAATCTCACCGAAGGAACATTCAACAATACCGGTACTATTAATAATGCCGGTACAATCACAAATTCAGCTGTTTTGAATAATACCGGTACAATTGACATTATTTCAGGTGGAACATTCGATATGAATACTGTTTCAACTGTCGGCGGAACAGTTGCTTTAAATGGCGGTACATTAAAAGTTACTTACAACGCATCTGCTCCTACTTTCGGAACGTTGAATTTAACTTCAGGAACAATCAATATTGCCGGAGCAGGAAGTCTTGCCAATGGACAATACACATTGTTATCTGCAACAACATTGAATGTAACAGGAACTTTAAAAGCAACCACGGCAGATGAAATTACTGCAACAGGCGCTCCTTCAGGAAAGAAATTCACTCTTACTTCTGTTGGAAATGAACTGAAACTTACAGTAGCAGATGATATAGGTACATCCGTAAAAACAGCAAACGCTTCTCAATTTGCAGTTTATCCTAACCCGGTAGCTCCTTCTGCAACATTGACAGTTACCACCGGTTTGGAAAATGCAACCATCAGTATCATCGACTTGCAAGGAAAAATTGTTAATTCTGTTAGTAACACAACAAGCTTAACAGCTCCTGCAACAAAAGGCACTTATATCATCCGTGTTTACAATGATAAATCTTCTGAAGAAAGCAAGATTTTAGTAAAATAAGAGCATATATCGTTATGGTTCACGCCATAGCATAGCCACAAAATTAAGAGGTTGTGGTACAGGTTTTACCACAGCCTCTTATATATCTTATAAACCATAAAAACATTTTTTAATTATTTGATGCACATGAAAAAGTTTATTTACTCTCTTTCAATCCTTTTTTCTTTGTTGTTCCAACCGGTTTCCGCCCAATTCGCGGCAATTGATTGGGAAACATTTATGAAAGCCCAGGATTATACATCCACAACGATGGATAACTGGCAATCAGGCTTATTTACCGGAAACGGATTGATGGGGACTATGCTCTTCAAATCAGGCAATACCATCAGGATGGATGTTGGCCGCACGGATATTTTTGATCATCAACCGGGCAGTGTAGCTGTCATGGACCGCGCTTTTTTCAAAGCCCGTCTGAGAATCGGTTATTTTCAACTGAATCCCGCCGGAACTATTCAATCCATTGATGGAAGGATTGATATCTGGAATGCCGAATCACGTTGTAAAATCACCACAAACAAAGGAATCATTAACCTGACTGTATTTACGGCTTCCGACACCAATGTCATTTTCGCTGAAGCAGAAACAACAGGAGAAGAGTCGGCCTTTACCTGGTCATGGACTCCTTTTGCATCAATAACAACCAGGACAAGTTCGAAGCCGGCCACTTATTCCGGGAATCCTGCGCACGTTTTATCCAAAACCGGAAATATTGACATCTGCAACCAGGTTATGAAAGCCGGAGGCGGATATACCACTGCATGGAAAGAAGAAACAGACAATGGCAAACGTAATTTATTCGTTACCGTACAATATTCCCAGACAGACAATAACCTTACAAAAACACAAGCAGTTGACCAGCTTAACGCTGTTGCATCTGCTCAAATCGCAACAATAAAAGATACACACCGCAATTGGTGGCACTCTTATCTGCCACAAAGTTATTTATCCATCCCGGATGCAAAATTGTTAAAATTCTACTGGATGCAACAATATAAATTAGGGTCGGCAACAAGGGAAGGAAAACCGGCAATTGACTTGCAAGGACCCTGGACCAATGTAGAAACTCCCTGGCCTCTTTATTGGTTCAATCTCAACATACAACTCACCTATTCTCCCGTTTTCACGGCAAACCGTTTGGAACTGTTCAAACCGGTCATCAAGATGTTGACAGACAATGAACAAGCATTAATAAATAATGTTCCCGCTGCTTACAGGCATAATTCTGCCGCGCTCGGACGGGTAGGTCCTCCCGATATGGACAGTCCTGTTTTTACGGTAAAAGGCAATACGGTAGGAAGTCCCGCACAAAATTATGAAGCCGCCAACCTGACCTGGTTGATGTTGTACTATTGGCAACAATACCGTTATTCGATGGATGCTTCTTTGTTAGACAAGTTTTATCCGTTATTGAAAAGAAGTATCAACTACTATATCAACCTCTTGGGTAAAAATGAGAAAGGACAATGGGAAATTGATGCAGTCACACACTCTCCCGAATATGCTTCGGGGCGAAATACCAATTACGACCTCTCCGCTTTACGCTGGGGACTGAAAACTTTGTTGAGGGTGAATAAAGAACAAAATTATCAGGATACTCAGGAAACTCAATGGCAAGACATTCTTGATAACCTGATACCTTATCCCGAAAACGAAGATGGCTATATGGTTCATGAAAGTAAAGCATTAGACGGCTCCCACCGCCACTATTCTCACCTGATGATGATTTATCCGTATTATGATGTCAATTGGACACAACTGAAAAACAGATCGCTAATTCAACGTTCAAAAGACCATTGGCAAAGTATGACCGGAGCGTTACAGGGTTATTCATTTTCCGGAAATGCAGCCATGTGCGCCATGATGGGACAGGGCGCGGAAGCCCGCGATGCTTTGAACAGGTTATTAAATAATTACGTAAAACCCAACTCCATGTACCTGGAATCCGGTCCTGTAATCGAAACTCCTTTGGCTGCCGCATCCAGTTTGCAAGATATGATGATTCAAAGTTGGTCTCCTTTCATCCAGGTCTTCCCGGCAATTCCGGCCGACTGGAAAAACGTGCGTTTTGATAACTTCCGCACGGAAGGCGCGTTTCTTGTAAGTGCGGAACGCATAGAGGGAGTTAATACCAGAGTAAAAGTGAAAAGCCTCGCAGGCGGAGACTTAATGATAGAACCCAACCTCGGGGAAAATTTCGACTTTGAGTCGACAGTCGCCGGACTAACCATCAAGAAAGTTGCTCCGGGATGTTACTCTTGCTATATGCCGGCGAATGCGGAAATCACACTCACAGCAAAATAAATTAACACATCAATTATCATTATGAAACAATTATATCTTACAATTGCAGTTTTCTTATTTTGCAGTTTGGCAAGTTTCTCCCAAACAAAAGGAGGAACATTAAATACCGGAGGAACATGGTATCCTTTTGCATCACCTTCTGCAACTTATTATAAAGGAACCAATGAACAAACTTATTTTTCATGGATCAATCAAAACGGCGAATTGATGGTTTCATCCATGAATTACAACACAGGAGTTTATTTCGAAAAAAAGATTAACAGCACGATACAGGGAGAGCAACCGGCGAATCCCACCATTCTTGTTCGTAAAGACGGGAAATTAATCGTTTTTTATGCCAAGAATGCAGAAAGCCCTTTGCACAAACTTATTTCGAAAAAAGCGGAAGACATTTCTTCATGGGAAACCGATTATACTTTCGGGAACACAATGCCTTGTGCGTTTCCATTCCGGTCGGATAATCAGATTTGTATCCTCTACTGTGGCGCCGGCGGATATCCGGAAATCATCTCATCTTCTGATGAAGGAGAAACTTTCGGGGCATCTCAAAAATTGATTCAGGGCGGAAGTTCAGAGCCACAGGTTCGATATTGCCTCGACCCGACCGGAGCCCTTCACATGGCATTCACAAAAGGAAATCCACAAAGTGAATCTGCCAATAAAATATTCTATGCATGTTTCAAAAACGGAAATTTTTATAAATCCGACGGTTCTTTAATAAAAACTTATACAGGAACAACAACAGCATTGGATATTGCCCTGAATGAAGCGGAAGCGGTTTTATCACCTTCCGGCAAATGCAGAATCGGAGACTTTCTTACCGACAACTCCGGAAAACCGGTTATTGTATGTTCTTCTTTCACAAACGATACCGACCATGATTGTAAATATATCAGATGGAACGGAAATGCATGGGAAGAAAAACGAATCACTACAGGAGCTGAAATCACTCAGACAGCAGGAGGAATCACATTGGATTACAGCGACCTTTCTGCCGTTTATTTATCTAAAGCGGGCGCTTTTTACCAATATACGACTTCCAATAACGGAGACAGTTGGATAGAAACTGGTATTCAGGAAGCTACCTTGTCTGCACTTACCAATATAAGCGCCTTTGTTCCGTTCAATCATAAAGATGGCCTTTTTGACGCTATCTGGAACAGGAATGATTTTATCCTTCGTGCAAATGGAGAAATGCAGGATATCCTGATGAATACGGAATCGCTCAAATTAACACTCGACAATACGAGGCAACTCAGTGTTACATTCTATCCAAATTCAGGAGATAAAACGATTACATGGAAGTCTTCCGACGAAAATGTAGCTACAGTATCTTCCTCAGGATTGGTAACATCCAAAGGAAAAGGAACAGCTGTCATTTCAGCAACCAATTCTACCGGAAACACAACTTATTGCACTGTCGAAGTTATCGAACCTAATTATCTTGAAAATGCATTTTTCGACTTCGGAATCTCCACATCTCCTGTTGCTCCCGGAGCAATCCAGGTAACAGAAACAACTATGTTGGGTGATTCTTTCGGCTGGTTAAGTACAGGTGTCAGGGGCAGGGATAAATCCTCCGTTTCGGATCCGGAATTAAGGGACTTCTGCATTGCTCCGGGAAAAAGCCAGGAGGGCGTTTTCAAAGTGTTTGTCATCCCGGGATCTTACAAAATCACCACTAAACACGGTGACAACGAATATCTTCATGACAAAATGAATATTGATGTAAATGGTGTACGCAAAGCCACCAATATTAATAGCGCCAAAGGAGCATACACAACTATAACATTTAATGTTACCACAACGGTCGATTATCTTGAGTTTAAACTTACAGATGACGGAGGCGATGATAACTGGGTTATCAACTCGTTAAGAATAGAAAAGGATGCCAGTAGTATAGCCGATGTTTCATTAGATTATTTTATGAACCCTGAAACAATTGTCAGAGTTTACGATGTATTGGGAAAGAAAAGTTTGGAAGAAAAATTAGGCGACAGGACATATAATCATGTTTTGTTTAATAACAACCTATCCAAAGGAGTATATTTGGTTCAATTGAGTTTGGGAAATAAGTCTAAAACAATCAAGGTTTTATTAACAAACTGATAAATTACAAAACCTGCTTTCCGGTTGAAACTACCGGAAAGCAGGTTTCACACACACTACTATTATTAAGCCTCAAATCTTTATAAGCTGTGAATAATGAAAAATCAAACAAAAGCATTGTTATACGCAAGTTTTGTCATCCTTTGCTGGAGTACGGTTGCAACTGCATTTAAAATAGCATTATCAGAACTGACTTACACACAACTGCTACTGATATCCTCCATTACGGCCACAATTGTTTATCTTATTTCAATTATTACGGAAAAAAAATGTAACCTCCTGATACAATGTTTCAGTAATAAAAAATTAATATTCCAAACAATTATTTTGGGATTAATCAATCCGTTGACATACTATTTATTATTGTTCAAATCTTATAGTTTACTTCCGGCGCAAATTGCGCAACCACTCACTTGTTCCTGGCAAATTTTATTGCCTGTTTTTGCTTTCTTCTTCCTGAAAAAGAAAATTTCAAACTTTCAATGGTTAGGCTTAATTATCAGCTTTTCAGGAATTTTCATTATCTCAACCCAGGGAAATTTTTCAGGAATCAAATTTAATTCCACTACCGGTGTTATACTGGCATTATCCTGCGCTTTCTTCTGGGCTTTTTTCTGGACATTGAAAATCAAAAGCAACGTCGACACAACTGTTGAATTATTCCTGAGTTTTCTGATGTCATCCTTCGTGTTAATTACATATTTCTGCTTTAAAGGTATTGAAACACTATCATTGAAAGGACTTTCGGCGGGAATTTATATTGGAATTTTTGAAATGGGACTTGCATTCCTGTGTTGGGCCAGGGCATTAAAACTTTCGAACAATACAGCAATGTTGAGCCAGTTAACTTACCTTGCTCCTTTTCTTTCTTTAATTTTAATCCATTTTATTTTAGGCGAACAAATTCACTGGGCTACTATAGCCGGATTGTCATTAATTATCGGTGGAATTTTATTAAGCAACAAAAAAATCTTCAATAAAATAAGGTATAACATACAGGCAATCAGAACGTCCTGACCGCAAATCAATGAATTCGTCGTCTCAACTTTTTGAAACAGCTCAAATCGAGCCCTATTTGAACTATTTTTTCGACAGGATTTACGGGATTGAAAGGATAACTGTGTAGCAGTTTGATTTTTGTAACCGCGGGTTTTAACCTTACACAAGATTTCTGAGATACAGTGTTTTCTGGCGTAAGCGCTCGGCGTAGTTTTTAACTACGTCGTATCTAAAAGCAAAGCTCTGCTTTGCAAATGGCAAGCCGGGAGGCTTGCTTCTAACAACGACGTAGTTGAAAACTACGCCGAGCGCTTACGCCTATAACGCGCATTGCATCACGGCATGGATGGCATTTATTGACCGTGGGCTGATGCCACACGGTCACAAAAATCAAACCGCTACGTGGTTATCCTTTCAATCCCGTAAATCCTGTCGAAAAATAGCTCAATTCGTGCCCTAATCGAGTTAATTACTCAGCTTAAATTTAACCGGCAATGTGTAATAAACTGCAACCGGAACTCCGTTTTGTCTGCCAGGAATCCATTGTGGCATGGATTTAACAACCCTGACAGCTTCTTTATCACAACTTGGGTCAAGCGAGCGCAATATAGTTACATCTTTAATATTCCCATCTTTGCCAACAACAAAACGCAACAGTACTGTTCCCTGCACGCCGGTTTCTTGTGCAATGACCGGATATTTGATATTTTTGCTTAAATAACTCATCAATTCTTTGTCGCCGCCAAGAAATGTTGGCATTTGTTCTGCAAAAGAAATCGGAGCAGTTTCGGTAGTAGGCTTACCTACTATCACATCTTTTTCAATATGATCGGCAATGTCTTCTGTCCCATTTTTAGTTCCTTCTACTGTTGCTACTGAAATAGTAACTTTCGTATCAGATAAAGCATCTTGTGTAAGCATTTCATCAGCTTCTTTGACCTGTTCATCAGGTTTAACAACCGGAGGAGTGAACTTTACGGTAGATTTCAGATCTACAACAATTTCTGCCTGTTTAATCATATTGATAACTTCCTTGTCTTTCTCTGTAAGATCATATTCAGCCAGTGTTATTTTTCCTTCAGTACCTACAACTGTTTGTGTGTTTTCTGCAGGAAACAGTTTATTTACGATCATTGGAAGTACTGAAAATGTTACTCCAAACAGGATTACAATACCTAAAGACATCAAGTGTCTTTGTGATGACGTTTTGCGGATTTCATAAGCCCCGTAAGCCTGGTTTTTATTGGCAAAAACCAAATCACGCCATTCTTGTGAAGTTAAATCAATTGCCCGTGCCATGACTTTAAGTTTAAAGTTGTTAATAGTTTTTTATTGAATCCGATAATTATACATCGTTTTCATATTGCAAATAAAGTGGTTATTTGAGAGAAACTGTGTTTCCGTAATGCTACTTAGTGTTATCAAGTGTTATCAGGGAAGGATAAAATAAGAAGGGCGTGCCGATAACAAAACGACACGCCCTCACTACTGAAACTTCTTTCAGTCGATATTTTAATCCTTCTTATTTTTAATCGCTCGACAAAGTGCTATCTGAAATAAATATTTAAAGTATCTGACTGCATTAAAATTGCATCGAAAAATATCTTCATTACTTTATAATATTCCGAGTCTTCTCCATTAGAAAATGTGTAATCTTTGCCATCTTTTATGACAGAAAACTTTACATCAATTCCATCTACACAAGCCCGGCAATCTCCGTCCTGGATTTTTATGAAAGTTACCAAGTCAAAAGATTTTATCAAATTGCTCCATAATTCATCCGGAGTTTGAACCTGGTTTTCGTAGCTTGTAAGTTCTAATGTTTGCAAATCACGAAAACTAATAGAGTATTGCATAGTTTTTGATGTAATCTTTAAATTCTCATTTAATCCGGACCAACCGCCGCTACGATGACAACTAAAAATTAATGATTCATTTTCTGAAGAGTCATTATTTCTATCGCATGACATAAAAAGAATAATTACAGAAATTATTTCCCAAAGATGTTTTTCCATATCTTTTATTTATAAGCATTCTATCATTTATAAACGTTAAGAACATGGAAACGCTGCGTGAAAGACAAAGCAATATTTCAAAATTTGTTTATAAACGAAACCGGATGGGTAAAGTGTAGTATATTCAGTTTCTTCCTGAAAGTCATTATCAATAGCTAAGAAAGAGGTATATGCAGTCAATAAATTGTATTTCAATCCGAGTTGGGTGATTTCCTGTCTGTTTTTTTCTGAGGCTTCCTGAGGATAATCCCAACCTCCGGATCCAACTTCAAAACAAGAGGCATAATCGCTTAAGTATTTGATTTTATTCCTTGCCCATAAGTAGCGTAAAGCTTCATTTTTTGTCTTGATAATTTCTTTAGGGTTGAGAATTTTCTGATAATTGCCTTGTACAGCTTTCCCTTTGATGGTTATATTGCTTTTAGGTTCCCCTTTATATTTCCCGAAAACAACAATCGGGCGTTCAGTGAAAATATTGGGAACTTTTTGTGGATAAGTGTCGTATACTTCAAATTCTCCCCAATCAATACTAATATCTGATAATAGTGGCTGTGTAATGGTTTTAATTAACCGATCCCCGACTTTTTCGGCTTCCGTCATATTTTCGATAATAAACGGTTCGGAAGCGCCTGCATAAGCCATACCTTCAATTAGATAGCGATTAACAGATTCTCCTATGCCTAAAGGCACAAAATTAGCTTTGTCTATATTATCGGCAATCAATTGGAAGGCTTTAGATTCGATAGTAACATATCCGTCTGTCGCAATAATAAAAGTGCGTGCATAATTTTCCAGTTTAGGGTCTTTATATGTGAATGCCTTTTTTAATGCCGGATAAAGTTCTGTTCCACCACTTCCATATTGATTATCAATTACTTTTATGGCTTTGTTGATATTTTCTTTAGTTGCCGGCAGGGAAGAATTGGAAAGCATTGAATTACTGCTTTCAAACAATAATACATTGAAACGGTCGGTTGGTTTTAAGGATGAAATCAGTTTCCTCAAAATTGTTTTACTTATTTCCAAAGGGAATCCCGACATGGAGCCGGAAACATCAACAATAAAGATATATTCCCTCGGTAAAACTTCGGTTTCGGCCGGTTTTTTCGGTGGTTGCATCATCATCAGAAAAAACTTTTCATCGTTGTGCTCATAGAGTGTCAAACCGCTTTCTACTGCACCTCCTTGCAATCCATATTTCAATATAAAATCGGAACCAACTTGTGTTCCCTTTGGATCATTCAACGCAATTTTCATGACAGTGTTGGATTCCCTCACGACTTTCACCTGATGCGAAGCCGACATGGTCTGAACAGGAATAGACCCTTCGATGGTTACATTGACATCAAATTTCGGTTGCTGTTGGAACATCATTTGAGCCAATGATTGGGTTACAAAACCCTCTTCCTGGTTGGAATAACGTGGCCCTACAGCTGTAGGATATGCAAACTCATATTCTCCATCCCTGTATTCCAATAATTCTGTATAAAACATATCAACCTTAATGGTATCTCCCGGACAAATGTTAGCGACTTCCATTTTAAAAACATTTGGACGGTCTTGTTCCAGCAGGGTTGCTCTTTTCCCTTCTTTCCGGGCTTCTTCAAATTCCTGCCGGGCTTCTTCCCGTTCTTTTACCTGTGCATGGATAACCCGTTTGCCGATAGTCATATCTAATCCGTAAACGGCAGCGCGTGTTGAGCCGGGGAAAATGTAAATGGCGTCATATATCTTTTGACTCGTGTTTACATAAACCTGCTGAACTTTCACATTGGCAATCGGTCCTGTGATTTTGACATCCGCGCTTGTTGATTTTAAAAATAAAGGAGTCCGTGAAGGATGGTTGCTTTTAACAAAAAAGTAAGGAGAGCATGATTTTGTACCATCACCGGGAATCACATGACGTACATCTTCCGAAGGTTCGTGTTCATAGTCTACGACTTGTTGTCCGGAACTTTTTCCGCACGAGTATGCCATGAAAACCATCATCAACATACTCAAAAAAATATCTTTCTTCATAATCTTAAAAATTTAGATGTTTGCAGTTTATTGTTCATACTGCAAATGAAGAAGATATTTCAAAAAAACTGTGTTTCCGGAATACTACTTAGTGTTATCAAGTGTTATCAAATAAGTTAAGAGTTAAGAGTTAAGAGTTGGAATGCGAGTGTAAAACCAACTCTTAACTCTTAATTCTTAACTCTTAACTTCAACACCATAATCCCTTTGTTGTTTTTGATATTTTTACAATATTCGGCGATCGATACCGGATTTACAATTACTTTTTGAGCTTTGGTTGAAGCATGGATGAATGTCAACATATTATTTTTGCGATAAGCTATTCCCAAATGAGAAATATCTAATCCCGCAATAGAAGTCACGAAGCAGATAATATCTCCGGATTTGATATATTTTTCGCAATCCTTAATTTTTTCTTTGGGTATATAATAATAGGTGCGGTTATTGATTGAGTCTTCAACTTGTTTTATTTTTTCTATGTCTTCAGGATGCTTCGATAAGTAAGGATATGATTGAGGATGTGTTGACATAAAATCAACATGTAACGGCAAAACAATTCCACCGGAAGCTTGTGTCCTATCTTCTATAATACCTTTTTTATTATTATCAACAATCCAATCGGAAGTATAATGCAGGCGTGAGGTATAGCCATCAATAACTCCATTTCTGTATCTGATTGTTTGCAATTCTTTTTCAAATGTATTGAAATCAGGCTTTCCGGCATGGATAGTCCGGCTTAAAGCCAGACAATTTTCGACAAATGTCATGCAATCGAAAGCATGCAGGTTTATGGCCAGCTTTTCTTCGTCATTGCCTTCCAGGGTATATGCTACATAAGGTGTATCTAAAAAATAGGTTGCAGTCTGGATTAACTGCGAATTTAAACTGTTTTGTTTTTTACCCAGGTTTTTATTTATGAATGAGTCAAAAATTTGTTTGTCTTCGCACATCCCGGAAGAAGATGATGTTTGTCCATGAAGAGTAAAAGCAAGAAGCAAACCTGCAATTACAATTACAATTTTTATATCCATGTTCTAACTATATTTTTCTACAAATATAACAACCAATTCTTAACTCTTAATTCTTAACTCTTAACTTTTTTTATTCTTTCCCTAATTTCCCCATCCCATTAATAGATGTCTTTTTTGTTTTAGGTTCCTCTTTATAAGTGATTTTTCCCACACCATCCAATGAAGCATCTAAAAAGGCAATGGGATTACATTTGATAGAACCGACTCCTTGCAATTTAGCTGTCAGCGAATCGGTTTTCAATTCGGATGCCTCTATTTTTCCCGCACCTTCGAGTTTCATGGAAGCCCGGTTTGCCTTTCCTCCGAGAGTAATTTTTCCGATGCCTTCCATGCTGCAATCAAGATTCTGAACATATAAACTATCTGCAATAAAACTTCCTGCCCCTTCTACTCTAAGCCTGAAATCAGGAGTTTCTACTTTATTATCAACAGACACCTTGCTTAAAGCGCCCATTTTTACTTCGCTGATTTTAGGAGTGGTTACAATAATGATCAAATTACTTTTGAATTGTAAGTTTGCATGATCTGAAATTCCTAATTCTAACTCTTCACCTTCCGATTCCCATTTTATTTTATTGATAATATTGTCATCTCCATTAATTAATATATTGGAATTTGCTCCTTGCCTGATTCTTACAGTTGCAATCAGATCATCATCTATTTTTAATTGCGAGAAAGAAGGTAATTCTTCTGTCCGGTCAGCTATGGCTCCGGAACCTTCTATCGCATTACTTCCTGTGTTATAAGTGATATTCCAATCTTTATGTTTGTTAGTGAAATTAAATTCCTTGCTTAATTGAATACCTGAAAGTATCAATGCTATCAGTGCGATAATCCAGACAAGAAATCCAATCCATTTGGTTGTTTTATTTAATGGCTTGACTTTTTTATTAGAAGAAAGTAGTGCATATATGATTGAAAACAGAGGGATTCCCAATACTAAAATCAATGCAACAGAGCTTATAATAGGATGTGTTGTTGCCACTCCATTCCAATCAAAGCCTAAAAAATCAAGTGGAAAGAATAATGCGCTACTGAAACCAAAAATTAAAGATATTAATACGACAATCACTATAAAAAGGGCGAAGAGCAAAGGAAGTGCAATGAGACATCCAAAGCATCCTAACCCCAATTTTAATGATGTCTGTAAGAACCCATCATTGTTTTTGTTTGCAGTAGCTGTTGTTTCTGAAACAGTTTTACCGATGTTCTCTAAAGTAATGGCTTCTCCTCTCATTTCTAACTTCTGGCTTGCACTAACGGCCGCCGGCATGAAAATCCAAAGAAACAAATAAACCGGTATCATAAAAAGTTGGGTGAAAAAAATCAGGATAAAGAAAATAATACGCACAGGTAGCGTGTCCCAACCAAAATAAGCAGCAATCCCGGAACAAACTCCACCCAGCATTTTATCATCGATATTCCGGTAGAATCTTTTTTTCGGTTTTTCTTCTGCGGCAGATTGTTCCTTATTTATATTATTGTTGACGGCTTCTTCAGAATCCTGTTCCCTGTCTCCGAAATCTTCCGGTTTACCCATCCGTTCAATAATAGTTTCTACCTGCTCGATTGAAATGACATTATAGCCCAACCGGATTCTTTCCTGGAAAAGTTCTTCAATACGGGCTTCAAAATCCCTTATGATTTCAGCAGAATCCTTTTCTTTTCTGAAATATGATTTCAGGTTATGCAGGTAATTTTCCAATAGTTCATAAGCATCTTCATCTATATTGAAGGCCCTGCCGTTTAAATTGATACTCAATGTTTTTTTCATGACTATGTTATTTTTTTAACTGATTAATCGTATTGTTTATATCCGCCCAGGCAATTTCAAGTTCAGTCAGGAATAAGATGCCGTCTTGGGTTAGCGCATAATATTTCCGGGGGGGCCCTTGAGTAGACTCTATCCATTCATATTTGAGCAATCCGGAGTTTTTTAACCTTGTTAATAATGGATATAGGGTACCTTCCACAACTATTAACTGCGCTTTTTGTAATTCCTGGATAATATCAGTTGCATAAGCCGGTTCTTTTTGCAAGATAAGAAGTATACAGTATTCCAGCACCCCTTTTCTCATTTGGGATTTTACATTATCATCTTTCATTATAATTATATTTTTGACAATGCAAAGATATGTGTTAATTTCAGTACTATGCAATACATAATATTATATTTAAATATTTTTAATAAAAAGAGATGAATTTGCCTCTTTTTTATCAATGATTATTGTTTCATTCATTAAAATGTCGTAATATTGCACCCGATTTGGAAAGGTGCTCGAGTGGTTGAAGAGGCACGCCTGGAAAGCGTGTATACCCCAAAAGGGTATCAGGGGTTCGAATCCCCTTCTTTCCGCGGCTCTGTAATTATTAATTTCAAAAAGATATTTGAAGAATCAGGAGATTTTTTTGAACAAAAATACATACTGATTGTTTGTATTAGCATGGAGGAGGGAATTTTTGCTAAAAGTGAAGTTTTCTTGAGGTTTTTAACAATTTTGTTCTAAAAAATTGGGATTTTGTTTTTTTTTTCTCCAAATATTCATATATTTGCATCTGTATTCGATTTAATTTGCGAGGATAAAAACACAATAAACACAATTAAAAACATTAATTAATTTTTTTGAATATGAAACTAAAAATTTCTTTGGTTAGTTTATTACTGACTTTTGTTATGGTTACGTTCGCTCAGGAAGGGCCAAGAACGTATACTGAAACGGCTGGTTTTAAAAATTCTTTCATGCACAACAGTGCCGGAAGTAACTGGTTCATTCAATTGGGCGCTGGTGTTCAGATGTTAGGTGCAGAAGGTTTTGACAAAGCGTTTTTCTCGACAAGTCAATTGACTTTAGCTCCCACATTTGCTGTAGGTAAATGGTTCAGCCCATGGTTAGGATTCCGTTTGAAAGGTGAAGGCGGTTCTTTGCATAGTTTTCCTGATGCAGTTCATTCTGAATATGAGTTTATGCAAAAAGATATGTACTATGCCGGTCATTTTGACTTGATGTGGAATATGTCTAATTATTGGGGTAAATACAATGCTAAACGTGTATTCAGTTTTATTCCTTATATTGGTATAGGTGGTTATTTCAGAGAAAAAAATGATGATCAAGCTGCACAACTTGCTGGTTTGTTTGGAGGTGCTTATAGATCTAAAGCTATGAATGGTATTACTTTAAATGGGGGTTTATTGTTCCAATTCCGTTTGAGTAATCATGTGGGTTTCCATATTGATTTAGCAGGTTCTCTTGTTGATGACCAATTCAATGGTATTGAAGCCCAAGAACGTTCATTAGGTCGTTATGAAGGTGTTGCTTCTGCTACTGCCGGTTTTACATTTAACTTAGGTAAAACTTATTTCGAAACTGTTCAACCGATGGATTATGGTTTGATCAATGATTTGAACAAAAAAATCAATGATTTGCGTGCTGAAAACGATTTGTTATCTAAACGCCCTGTTAAATGTGACCCATGTCCTGAAGTAAAACCAGCTCCGGCTGCTGTTACAGAAAATACTTTCGTTTCTAATGTTGTTCTTTTCCGTATAAACAGTGCTGTTGTTGATGCTAACCAACATGTAGGTATCTACAATACTGCTCAGTTTGTTAAAAACAGCGGAGAAAAAATCAAAGTGGTTGGTTATGCTGATAAGAAAACAGGTACTGCTGCTTATAACCTCAAACTTTCAGAACAACGTGCTAAAGCTGTTGCTAAAGAATTAACTTCCAAATATGGAATTTCTTCTGATAAGATTGTTGTTGAGTGGAAAGGCGCTAACGAACAACCTTATGGAGAAAACTTGTGGAATCGTGTAGTTATCATGAGTGCGCAATAATCTCTATTTCAAAATATAATAAAAAAGAGACGGTTTTTATAATCGTCTCTTTTTTTATCTGTTTACCTCTCTTTTTCATTTTTCATTTTTCATTTTTCATTTTTTTATCTTACCTTTGCCCCCACACTAAAAATTATAATTTATGGGTCGTATTTTTTTGAGATTAGCAAGCTGTTTGCTTTTTTTCTTTATGCTTGTTTTATTTGCTTCCTGTGGTTCTTCCAAAGATATCATCTATTTTCAAAAGGCGGAATCAGAATATAATGCAACTAAAGATGCTTCAAAGTATGAAGTACATATAACCAATAATGATAACTTATTAATCACAGTTACTTCTAAAAATCCTCAGGCAACGGAGATTTTTAATATATTGAAGTTAGATCGTTCTGTCTCAGACAATGTACTTAAGTGGCAGGGATATTTAGTAGATCAATCTGGTAATATTAATTTTCCTTTGATAGGGCAAATACATTTGGGAGGCTTGACTAAAGCCCAGGCTGAGAAAATTTTACAGGATAAAATTTCTTCCTATATCGAAGACCCAGTTGTCAATATCCGTTTCATGAATTACAAAGTTACTGTGTTGGGTGAAGTTACCAGGCCGGGAGCTTATACTATTGATGATGAAAAATTAACCATTGTGCAATCACTCGGCCTTGCCGGTGACTTGACCATTTATGGCAACCGTCATGATATAATGGTTTGCCGTGAAGTTGCAGGTCAGAAAAAATTCTACAGGGTTGATATCACTTCTCCCGATATTTTTAATTCTCCGGTTTATTATTTACAGCAAAACGATATTGTTTATGTTGAACCCAATAAAGCCAAAGTCAGGAATTCTACCAATTACATTCAGAACTTCTCCCTTGGAATTTCTGTTATTTCCTTGTTGTTAACTGTTGCCTTATTTTTCAAAAACTAATTAAGTCCATATATTTTTTTATCATGCAAGATTTCAATAATCAGGTTAATCCGAATAATGAGAACGAAAATGAAATTTCGTTGGCTGAGATAGTCTTCCGGTATGTGAAATATTGGAAGTATTTTGTTGCTTCTGTAATTATATGTGTATTATTAGCCTTTGTATACCTGCAATATTCTGTTTCTCAATATAAGGTGGTTTCCTCTGCTGTTGTAAGGGATGGTAAAAAAGGGCCTTCAAGCGTTGAAATGACTGTATTTAGTGATTTGGGTATTATTTCCCAGGGTGGGAATATTGATAATGAGATTGAAATACTGAAATCCAAGACTTTAATGCAGAGTGTGGTTGATAGTTTAAAGACTAATGTAGTTTATTATAAAGACGGGTTTTTCAAAAAAAGGGAAATATATAAAAAATCTCCTTTTTGGGTAAATGTTAATGAGTTTAAAAAAGCGGGCAGTTTAATTGTTGAAAAGACAGATGAAAATTCATTAACAATAACTGCAAAAGACACGGCATTTACCAGGAAAATTTTCTTTGGGGAGGCCTTTGATTCTCCAATGGGTACGCTTACTGTTAATAAAAATGCAATGGGAACAGAAAAGTATCCTGTTATTATTTCTGTCTTAGATCCGGAGGCTTTACCTAAAGTAGAAATCAATCCTATCAATAAAAACTCCAATGTTGTGGAGATTTCCATGGTTTTGCCTAATGCGGAAAAAGGAAAGGATATTATTAATACTTTGGTTGATATTTATAATAAGCAGGTAATTGAGGATAAAAACTTTGTGGCAAACAGCACCATCCGCTTTATCAATGATCGGTTGGGTACTATTTCCAAAGAATTGGAAAGTGCGGAAAAAGATGTAGAAACATATAAAAAAGAAAGGAATATTACTGATTTGCAGACAGAGGGTAGCCTGTTACTTGCTGCCAATACGGAATATGATAAAAAGATATCAGAAGTAGATGTTCAGATTAGTATTTTACGTTCGATAAAGGATTTTGTATCTAAGAACAGTGGTACTGTTGTTCCTGCCAATGTGGGCCTTACCGACCCGACAATTATTGGTTTAATAG
This sequence comes from Bacteroidales bacterium, assembly GCA_031553415.1. Taxonomy (GTDB): domain Bacteria; phylum Bacteroidota; class Bacteroidia; order Bacteroidales; family Azobacteroidaceae; genus JAIRVZ01. Next base: position 115,339 of record JAVBLO010000016.1, read on the forward strand.
GAACTTATAATGAATTGCTGTTGGATAAAAAGCGTACAACAGGTGGAATGAAGCCTGAAAACCCGATATTGCAGGAATATGAAGAACGTATCACTTCTCTTAAAGAAAATTTATTAAAAGGGATTGGAATTGAAGAATCCAGGCTTAGGTCTGTCCGTTCGGAATTGGCTAAACAAGAAGGTCTGTATTCCAGTAAAATACGTGGATTATCTACTCAGGAACGTGAATCCCGTGAATTATACCGCCAAAAGGAAATAAAAGAAACTTTGTTTATTTATTTATTGCAAAAACGTGAGGAAACAGGGTTGTCGTTGGCTTTAGCGACTCCTAATGCAAAAGTGATAGATAAAGCTTCTGCAGGCAAGTCTCCGGTTAAACCCAAACGGAATATAATATTATTAGCTGCGTTTTTGGTGGGTTTGATTCTGCCAATTTGTGTGATTTATTTAATGGATTTATTTAAATTCAGGTTAGGAAGCAAAGAAGAATTAATTACTGTTGTTAAAGCGCCGTTTTTGGGGGAAATCCCAATGTCTAAAAGTACGGATCCCTTTCCTGTGAAAGAATTGAGATCACGTGCGGCTGAAAAATTCAGGATTGTTGCTGCCAATTTAAGCTTCCTTTTGGGTGAAGAAAGTAGCCGGGTGATATTGGTTACATCTACGGTTCCGGGTGAAGGAAAAAGTTTTTTTGCAAGGAATCTGGCATTGAGTTTAGCTACATCCGGTAATAAAACATTGTTGGTTGATGCAGATATCCGGAAATCTAAATTGGACAGCTTGGTTAATTTTCATACGGATAAGGGATTGGCGCAATATCTCGCAGATCCGGAAATCCAGATTAGCGATATTATTGAAACAAGTGGAGACTGGAGTAAAAATTTGCATATTATACCTACAAGGGTTTTTCCACCGAATCCGGCAGAATTGTTGGCATCCAAAAGATTGGATAACCTGTTTGCTTTTGTAAAGGATAAGTATGACTATATTATTGTGGATACTCCTCCGGTTGGTTTGGTTGCCGATGTTTTCAGGATTAACCAGTTTGCGAATGCTTCTGTTTATGTAACACGGGAAGATTATACGCATAAAGAGGCTTTGAAAGAAGTCCGTGAATTATATGAAGGAAAGAAATTGCATAATATGTCTTGTATTATTAATGGTGTTCCCAAGTCGAAAAAATACGGACATGGAACTTCCGGCTATTACCATGAAGCTAAATAATTATGGGCAGAGTTATAGTGCCTGAATTTACCAGGGAACAACGCCGCGAATTGATGTTTTACATGAAAGCCGGTGATTGTCCCCGTTTCAGGGTTCGTTGTCACTCAGTTTTGTTGAAGTCGGAGGGTAAAACCAGTAAAGAAATCAGGTATATTACAGGTTTGTCTAATGTACTTGTTATGTCTTGGGTGAGGAGATATCAGGCCATGGGAATTGAGGGCTTGAAGACATTATCGGGAAAGAATCGTAAGTCGTCTAAATCACGACAGGATTTACAGGATTGAAAGGATTTTTTTATTAAAAAGGCACGGGGGATGGGAATACATGCTTCGTGCTTTTTTGTTTTAAAATTATACTGGATTTCTAATTGGCGGTTTATATTAACGGATTAAGTAAAAATCGTATCTTTGTGAAATCCTAAATGTGTAAATAAAAAAATAATGGAACGTTCCCCCGAATTAAAAAAATACATTGAAGAGCATCAAGCTTTGTTTTGGTATACGCCTGCCCCTAAAGGGAAGAATGTAAGTGATGAATTGTTGGTGGAAACTATTTTGAATTATGGTCAACTAAGCGATATAAAAGAGTTGTTTAAAATTGTAGGAAAAAAAAATATAGCTGATATTTTTTTTAATAGTATAAGTAAGAGTGAACGTCGGAAAAATAATTACAATGAATTGACTGTAAATTATTTTACATTATTGTTTAATCGTTATGCACACTGAAATATTATCTGATAAACAAGCCGCATTATTACCTTTTATATCTCAGTTTAAAAGAAATTTTTATTTGGTTGGAGGTACTGCCATTGCTTTACATATTGGTCATCGCAAGTCTATTGACTTTGATTTATTCACTTTTTCAAGGTTAAATAAAATAAAAATAAAACATAAAGTTGGAGAAATTAAATACAATAAACATTTGATTGGAGAAGATATGGACCAATTACATTTCATCCTCAATGAAGTGAAACTTACCTTTTTTAATTATCCATATTTTGTTCCTCATAGCGTAAAATTTAACAATATAATAACTATACCCTCACTTCTTTCTTTGGCTGCGATGAAAGCTTTTGCTTTAGGTCGAAGGGCGAAATGGAAAGATTATGTAGACTTACATTTTATTCTCAGGGATTTTTTTTCAATACAAAATATTGCTAAAGAAGCTGAGGCAATATTTGGAGAATTGTTTTCTGAAAAATTATTTCGGGAACAGTTGGCCTATCATAAAGATATTGATTATCGTGAAGAAGTTGAATTCTTGGATGGTTTTGCGGTGAATGAGAAAGAAATAAAAGATTTTTTAATTGATAAAGCTCTTGAGCAAATTTAACTTAAGGATTTTTTAACTTTTATTTATGACTCGATTAGGGCACGATTTGAACTATTTTTAGAATATTGCAATTATAGTGTTATAGGCGTAAGCGCTCGGCGAAGTCTCTGACTTCGTCGTTTAAGAAGCAAAGCTCTGCTTTGCATTTGGCAAGCCGGGAGGCTTGCTTTCAGCAGCGACGAAGTCAGAGACTTCGCCGAGCGCTTACGCCAGATTACATTGCAAAAACAGTTCAATTAGAGCCCGATTTGAATCAAAAAGTCAAGATGATTTTAAGTAAGATACAATTGATAATTAGTAATACAATAATAAGTCATGGAAAAGCAAGTCAATGTCAAAAGTACAAAGAATGAAATATTAGACGCTTATGCAGAACTTCTAAAAAAAGTTCAGACTACAAAGGAAGAGAGTCCTCAAAAGCGTCAGGAAGTAAAGTTACAGGAACAAACTATAACAAAAGCTTCCGGTTCCTCTTATGAATCGATTGTAAAAGGAGTTTCCGAATTGAAAATGAATCTGTCATCTTCTTTAGATAAAATAGAAGATGCAATGATTGAAAAACAAAAACAACTGACTCTTTTACAGGAAGCTATTGATATACAGCAAAAGAATTTACAGGAATTATATCAAATCAACACTTGCGCTGATTCTTTATCTGCACTAATGGCTGCACAGCGGGAACAGAAAGCCCGTTTTGAAGAAGAAATTACTTCTAAGAAAGAAGCATTTGAAAAAGAAATTGCTGAAAAGAAATTAACCTGGCAAAAAGAACAGGTTTCATTTGAGCAAAGTCAAAAGGAGCAATCAGAACGACTGAAAAATGATCGAAAACGGGAAGAAGAGGAATATGCATACAACTTGAAAATCACCCGTAAAAAGGAAGCCGATACTTATCAGGAACAAAAGCAAAAGCTTGATAAAGAATTGGAAGAACGGAAATTTGCATTTGAAAATGAAATAAAACAACGGGAGACCCAAATAGCTTCTGCAGAAAAAGAACTGGAAAATTTACGTCAGTTAAGTTCTGAATTTCCTGCAAAATTAGAAGTTGCTGTTCAGCAAGCCAGGGAAAACGTTACTTCTGTATTGCAAACACAATACAAGTATGAACGGGAACTGGCTCAGGAAAAAATAAGCGGAGAATTAAAACTGAAAGATCAGCTCATAGTTTCCCTCAATCAAAAGATTAAAGAATTAGAAATGCAAGTGAAGCAATTGACAGATAAGTCGGTTAGTGCGGAAAACAGTGTGAAAGATATTGCCCTGAAAGCCTTGGAAACTTCATCTGCAAGGATTTATGAAGGAGGTAAGAAAGATAATCAGGCAGTCTCATGAATAACATAAAAATAGCTGTAATAGGTTTGGGATACGTTGGATTGCCTTTGGCCCGTTTATTTGCTACAAAATATCCGGTAATTGGTTTTGAAGTAAATCAAGCCAAGGTAAAAGAGTTGATGGGCGGGCACGATTATACCCTCGAAGTGTCAGATGAAGCGCTCCAATCGGTCTTATTACCCTATCCCCCTCTGGAGGGGGCCGGGGGAGGATTGTATTGCTCCAGTGATATAAACGACATCCGCGATTGCAACTTCTACATTGTAACCGTCCCTACTCCGGTAGATAAAAACAATCGCCCGGACCTTACTCCTCTAAAAGTTGCAAGTGAAATAGTTGGGAAAGTTATATCAAAAAACGATATTGTTGTTTACGAATCAACCGTATACCCGGGCGCTACCGAAGAAGATTGCATCCCTGTTATAGAAAAAATATCAGGATTGAAGTTCAATGAAGATTTCTTTGCCGGATATTCTCCTGAACGTATTAACCCGGGAGATAAAGAACATACTGTAGAAAAAATCAAGAAAGTGACTTCGGGTTCGACTCCTGAAGTCGCTGAAAAAATAGATGCTGTTTACCGGTCTGTTATTCGTGTCGGAACTCATTTAGCGCCAACAATCAGGGTTGCCGAAGCATCTAAAGTGATTGAAAATTGCCAACGGGATATCAATATCGCTTTTGTCAATGAATTGAAGAAGATATTCGATAAAATGGATATTGATGTCAATGCCGTTTTGGAAGCAGCAGGAACTAAATGGAATTTCCTGCATTTTAAACCCGGTTTGGTAGGAGGTCATTGCATTGGTGTCGACCCTTATTATTTAGCTCAGAAAGCGCAGGAATATGGTTATCACCCTGAAATAATTCTGGCCGGGCGCCGGTTGAATGACAGTATGGGGGAATATGCAGCCTTACAGGTCATCAAACAAATGATAAAGAAGGGAATCCGGGTAAAAGATTCGAATATCCTTGTTTTAGGTATTACATTTAAGGAAAATTGTACGGATGTACGGAATACTAAAGTCGTGGATATCGTAAATACATTAAAAGATTATGACGCCAATGTAACTATTTATGATCCCTGGGCAAATCCGGAAGTAGTAAAACAGGAATATGGATTGGATATTTTGTCGCAAATGCCGGAAAGTAAGTTTGATGCAATGGTATTAGCAGTTTCTCATGAAGATTTTAAAAATTTGATATTGGACAGCGAAGTTGTTTATTATGTAAAGCCTTTATAAATCTAAAAGAAAACAGCATGAATTTGACAAATAAACACCGCAATCATTTTTTTAATACAACAGGACCGTGCAACCCTGAAATGCACTACATGCTTCCACCGGAAGACCGTTTGGTGGGAGCTCAACTGCACAGATATATCAGCGACCAGTTGTATTGGGTGCTCCATGCTCCCCGTCAGACAGGGAAAACAACTTTCCTGCAAAGTTGGATGCGTGAGATTAATGCAGGAACTGAGGCAGTAGCTTGTTATGTAAGTGTGGAACGTTGCCAGGGAATTGTAGAAGTGGAGCGGGCGATGCCGGCTCTTTGCGATGCCATCCGGATGGCGGCGGAAAAGAATGGTCTTCCTGTACCTGAAATAACATTAGAAGAAAGCCCATTCTCCCTGTTGAATACTATATTGAGCAATTGGTCTAAATTAGTTGTTCCTAAACCTTTAGTTGTGCTTTTTGATGAAGTAGATGTGTTGGAGGGAGAAGCTTTGATTAGTTTTTTGCGACAATTGCGTGAGGGTTTTGCCGGCCGTGGAGTTGGAAACTTTCCTGTATCTGTGGCTTTGGTTGGCATGCGCGACCTGAAAGATTATATTACCAAATCAAAAGGAGGCATATCACCGAATCCGGGTTCTCCATTTAATATTAAAGCTGACTCGGCTGTACTTTCAAACTTTCATAAGCCTGATATCATTAAGTTGTTTGCCCAAAGAACCAAAGAAACCGGACAGCAAATAACCCAGGAAGCTATGGATTATGTTTGCGAACAATCTAATGGACAACCCTGGATTGTTAATAACTTGTTTATGCGTGCTACTATGCGTATATTAGATCCGGAAAGTATAGAAACTGTTACATTAAAACATGTAATGGAAGCCCGCCAACAAATGATTATAGCACGGGAAACACATTTGGATGCATTAAGCGAGCGGTTGAAAGATCCACGCATCAAACGTATTATTGAACCTATCATTATGGGAGGAACTGATTTAAGTATTAACCGCGATGATCCGGATGTAATGTTAGCCATGGATTTGGGATTAATTACCTGGACTTCTTCCGAAGGTTTTTCAATCGCCAATCCGATATATGCTGATATTCTCACCCGGAGTCTCAATAGCCCATATCATGATAACCTTCCGGGCCCAAGTAACTGGAAATGGCAAAGAGTTGACGGAACTTTGGATATGGATAGCCTGCTGAAAGAATTCCAGACATTTTGGAGAAGAAATTCTGAAGTGTGGGAACAAAAATCCGATTACACAGAAGCTTTTCCTCATTTGCTATTAATGGCTTTCCTGCAACGGATTATCAATGGCGGAGGACGTATTGAACGGGAATATGCCGCAGGAAGAGGAAGAACTGATTTGGCAATAGAATATAAAAGCATCTGGAATATTATAGAAATCAAAATTGTCCATGATTATGATTCTCCGGAAACGGTAGAAGCCGAGGGCTTGGAACAAATTTGCAGGTATCGTGATAAAATAGCGCCACAGGCCTCTTCTTACTTAGTTATTTTTGACCGCCGTTCTGAATCTAAGAAAAAGTCATGGGATGAGCGGATTTATTGGAAAGAGAAAAATGGGATTAATATTGTTGGTGCATGATAATTCTACTTTAACAAATTAAATAAATGTTTCGATTAGGGAACGATTCGAGCTATTTTGCAAAATGGAATCAGGCGTAAGCGTTCGGCGTATTTTTTAACTAAGTCGTATCGAAAAGCAAAGCGTTTCTTTGCAAATGGCAAGCCGGGAGGCTTGCTTCTAACAACGACGTAGTTAAAAACTACGCCGAACGCTTCGCCTGATAACGGTTAAGACCAACGGCAATTTAATCCCGTACATCGTGTACCTCGGACCCAAAAAGAGTTCAAATAGGGCCCGGTTTGAATTTGTTAAAGTCCAATTGCTTTAGCCACTCTTTCTTAAATTTGCGATTATCCGGATTATCTAAACAAATCATATTGATATAGGCTTTCCTCATCTGTTTAATTTTATTGAATAACTC